>NZ_JBFUJU010000003.1:0-582129 GCF_056401215.1 Tardiphaga sp. P4_G1 | reverse complement strand
ATGGGAAGGGAGCCTCAAGCGAATAGGCCGGACACGTTTCGACTTGGTCGTCCGTCACACTGTCCAGAGGTCTTTCCATCCCAAGGTCGGCCGTCTCCTTGCCAGTGGCAGTGCTGGCGCAGATCCGTCCTGCCCGAAGACAGACGTCACCCCCAAACCGCGTAACGCCGCATCTCCGGCGTCCACCGCATCCAGCCCCGCGAACGTGACGATCGCGCTCGCCCCTCTCATCGGGGCCGGACGATGGAGAATATAATCCATACAGGGATGCTGTCAACGAAGAATAGGAAAAAATGTTGGGGGGCTGTCTGCCGCCTCCAACTCGTCATTCCCCGGCAAACCAATTGGTTTGCCTGAGGGCGGGACCGACGCCGCAGGCGACGGGACCGAACCTCAGCCACTCCACTTGGAGTGGCTGAGGTTCCCGACATGTTTTGCGCTGAACACTCCGAGATTCCGGGCTCAGTCCGGCCCCGGAATGACGAGCGGGGGTCGGGATTCCCCGGCATCGAACAATATGTGTGACGCAAATACCGCCAAAGGCGCCAAAACCGCTGCATTCGTAAGTATCCGGCTACGCGACGAAACAAATCTCTGCTTCCACGAAACAATTTTCTACACAGACGCCATCGGCTGGAAACCGGCCGGGACTACACCTCCATGCAACAAGTAGCCGCGTAGACGGCAGGAGGCCGCCATGAACCACTCGATCCACAGCGCAGACCGCAGCACGCATCTGAAGATCGTCGTTGTCGCCCTGGTTGCCGGCATCGCGGTTGCAGGTTTCGGCATTGCCGCCCGCACGGGCACCAGCGACGGCACCCAGACGGCCCGCGTCATCAAGGCCGGCCAGCCGACCGCCCTCACCAGTTCGAACACGACGGCGGTTCGCTGATTGTCGCATCAGGACACCGGACCGGTTTGGGCGTGATGCGCCGGTGATGCCGGCGCACCGCGCGTTTCAACCTTGGCACCCTCGACAGTCCCTCTGCCCTGCCATAGTAAATCCTTGAGCGCATCGACGCGCCGAAGACGCAGGACAGACCTTTGACTGTGACAGATGTGGCGCCGGGTGCAGGCGAAGCCAACAGCACCATTCGTCAAGCTTCCGCGACGAGCCCCCAAACTGCAACCGACGCGATCATCAATTCCTATGCCGGCCGATCGATGCCCATCGATCATCTACGGACCTTCGTCACGCCCGAGATGAATTTCGCGACGCGCACCATCAAGGCGGGCGCACCGGTGCGGCCACTGATCTATAGCAAGCACACGCTACCTGACTTTCCGATCGTCTCCAATGGCGCGAGTTACGACATCTACGACTACGTTTCGCGCAACCGCGTCGCTGGAATTCTGGTGATGAAGGACGACGAGGTTCTGCTCGAACATTACGATCTCGGTATCGAGGCATCGACACGCTGGCTGTCGATGTCGATGGCGAAATCCTTCAGCACCACACTGATCGGCGCTGCCATCCAGGACGGGTACATCCAGAGCGTCGACGATCCGCTGGTGAATTATCTTCCCGAATTTTCCGGCACCGCCTTCGAGGGTGTCAGCGTGAAGACGCTGATGCAGATGACGTCAGGTGTGCGCTGGAGCGACGATCAGACCGACGCACAGTCCGAACGCCGCAAGCTGCTCGAATTGCAGGTGGCCCAGCAGCCCGGCGCCATCATGCGCTACATGGCGGAGCGTCCGCGCGCCGCGACGCCCGGCACGCAATGGACCTATTCGACCGGCGATACCCATGTTGTCGGCGCGCTGGTGAAGGCGGCCACCGGCAAATGGCTGAGCGATTATCTCTCGGAGAAGATCTGGTCCAGACTCGGCATGGAGGCCGATGGATGCTGGTGGCTGGAAGCACCGGGCGGACTGGAAGTCGCCGGCAGCGGGATGTTTGCCACCCTGCGCGACTATGCACGCTTCGGCCGTTTCATTCTCGATGACGGCGTGATTGATGGAGAGCGCGTGCTGCCGGAAGGCTGGATGCGTGCGGCCGGCGCCGCGTGTGAGATCAACGGCCAGCGCGTCGATTACGGCTATATGTGGTGGATCGTACCGGGCGCGGACGGCTCGCTCGATGACGGCGCTTTCACCGCACGCGGGATATTCGGGCAACTGATGTATATCAATCCCAAGCATCGCGTGATCTGCGCGGTGCTGAGCGCGCGGTCGAAGCCACCGACGATGGTGAATCCGGCGGTGGCGGACAATGCGTTCTTCAATGCGGTGGTGAAGGCGCTGAAGTAAATCTCCGTCATGCCCGGGCTTGTCCCGGCCATGACGTGGAGACGGTGCGAAGCCACGCTCACATGTGACTAGTGAAAATCCGCCGGGGTCAGTTCGATCGGCTGGCCATGCGGCGTGCGATCGGCGGCGTGGTCCCAGGCATCGCGGTAGCGATGCAGCGCATCCGCCGTCGTCACACCCTTTTCGGCGATCAGGTTTTCCAGCGTCGCCAGCCAGTGCCGGTAATAGGTCTCGCCGGTGTCGGCATCGCCGCCCGCCTGGGCGCGCTTGATCTCGGCAGCCAGCGCCGCAGCCCATTCCGTCCAGGTGAACACGCCGCGCTCATGCAGCGTCACGGCCATGGCAAAGGCCTGGGCCTCCCACGGCTCGCGAAACACCGGACCCTCGGCGTCACAGGGGATGCTCGGGATTTCGGCCGTCGCACGGGTTGCAGCTTGAGTATTGGTCGTCATCACACCGGCTCCAGACATCAGGCGAATCCTACACCGACGCGCGCCTCACGCAAATGTCGCTGCGTGACGCGCATGGCAGGTGTCTAATTCCTGACCTGCGAGAAAAACTCCAACATAAAGCGCGATATGCGGCGCGTTGCCCCGTCTGCAGGCTCACACTGCACAATCTGCGATCTTGCTCCGCTGAATAATTTTGGCGTACCCGTCGCTGCACTCGATCCCGTGAATAAAAGGTAGACTTAAGATGGAAAAGCCAAGCCTCATCCTGACCGGAGGACGCGTGTTCTGTGGTCTCAACGAGGGCTTTGTCGAAGCCATCGCGATCGCATCGGGACGCGTGCTGGCGACAGGTTCGGCCCAGACAATCGCCGAGCTTGCCGGACCGGATACGCGCATCATCGAACTCGCCGGCCGCACCGCCATCCCGGGCCTGAACGACGCCCATATGCATTTGTTGCCGCTCGGCCTGACCATGACCGAGATCAATCTGCGGCCGGAGACCGGCGCTAACTCGATCGGCGAAATCCTGCGCCGCGTCGCCGAGAAGGCGAAGACCGCCAAGCCCGGCGAATGGATCAATGGCCGCGGCTATGACCATTACGAGCTCGCGGAAAAGCGTCATCCCACCGCGGAAGAGCTCGATCAGGTCGCGCCGAACAATCCGGTCTATCTCAAGCGCACCTGCGGCCATGTCGCCGTGATCAACACACAGGCGATGCGCGCGGCCGGCATCGGCCACAACACGCCGCAGCCAGATGGCGGCATGATCGAACGCCGCGACAACAAGCTGACCGGCCTGCTCGCCGAACGCGCGCTGCGCCTGATCGTCGACGCCGCGCCGAAGCCCAGCGCCGAACGCCTGCGCGATGCGATCGACCGCGCCAGCCGGTTCATGCTCGAGCAAGGCTTCACCAGCGTGATGGATGCCGCGGTCGGCATGGCCGCGGGCATGGATGAGATCGATGCCTACGAGCATCTTGCGAAATCGAACACGCTGCCGATCCGCACCTGGGTCTGTATCTACGGCAACACCGACGGCATCGGCGATCAGGCCCATGCTGCAGGTTATCGCTTCGGCCGCGAAGTCGGCATGCTCCGCTATGGTGCAATGAAAGTGTTCGGTGACGGCAGCGCCGGCGGCCTCACCGCTGCGATGTCCGAGCCCTATCTGGTTGGCGATCCCGATAACCGCGGCATCTTCTGCTACACCGACAAGGAAATGCACGACTATCTCGCGCATTATCACGACCTCGGCTACCAGCTCGCGATCCACGCCATCGGCGACGCCGCCATCGAGCAAGTGCTGTCAGGGATCGAGAAGGCAGGTACGGCGGAGAACCCGATCCTCGGCCGGCGCCACCGCATCGAGCATTGCGGCTTCCTGAGCGACAGCCAGATCGCACGCATGGCCGCCTCGGGCATCGATCCGGTCCCGCAGCCGGTCTTCATGTATGAATTCGGCGATCTCTACATCACCAATCTCGGCCAGGCGCGCACCGATGTCGCCTATCCCATGCGCAAGTGGTTCGACGCCGGCCTGCATCCGGCAGCGAGTTCGGACGCACCGGTCTCCACCACCGATCCGTTCAAGAACCTGTTCACGATGACGACGCGCATGTCCAACCGCCATACATTGCTGGGCGAAGGACAGAAGCTGTCGATGGCGGAAGCGATCCACGCCTACACCTATTTCGGCGCCTATACGCAATTCGCCGAAGATCGCATGGGCCGTCTGGTGCCGGGCCAGCTCGCAGATATCGCCGTGCTCAGCCACGATGTCTTCACCTGTGCGCCCGAGGAAGTCGAGAAAGACACCCGCTGCGACCTCACCATTCTCGGTGGCGACGTCGTCTTCGACAGGCTGGGTCAGGTCGCAGTCGCGGCGGAATAAAGAGAGCGCAAGACGCTGCGATATGCGGTCAATGCCCGCTGTTCAGTCGTATCGCAGCAAAGATCTGTTTGACGGAGGCCCTTGCCGTAAGGGCGCCGCTTCGTCTGTGCATAAAGGTACCGTCGCCAGATGACATGGCGACGGCTGCCGATTCAAAAACGACACTACGCCTCAGCGGACACGCTTGCGGCAGGAGGCACCTGTTCCGCTGACCGCGGCACGGCATTGGTCGATCGTGTCATAACTACAATCGGTGCCCCGCGACTGTGATTTGGCGCACCACGCCCTCCCCTTGGCTTCGCTCTGCGTGGTGACGAATACCATGCTCGCGCTCGCCACGATCGTGGAAACAAGCAGGGACAATAAGAAACGCTTTTTCAGGTTCTGCATCGCATCCTCCTTTTCAATCGTCGGAATAATGGATGACGCGATTGCATCACGATATCGGGTGTTGACCTGATCCGAGCCGCGGAATCACCCCTGCGATCACAGCGAAAGATCGTGACGCGCTGGAATGGCTATCGCAGCCGCAACGGTGCAATCGTATCGCTCACCTGCAATAGCGATGCGATACCGGGTGGGATCTTCCGCTCGATGTGCGGACCCAGCAACGACCATGGCGCCAGTAATACCGGTTATGCCAATGCCGCCTGTGACTCCCCACGGCCGCTCCGGTGGCAGCACCAATAGCCGCACCGCGTCGGCCGCCGACGGCGCCGCCAATGATGGCACCGGACACAGCGCCGCGTCCTGCTGCGCTTTGGGCAAGCGCATCCGCCAGCGGAACCACTGCAGACAGCGCGAGTAGAACGAGCAAGGCTGAGATCCTTCGCATGCGTAACTCCCTGACAATTGATGCTGTGGCCCCCGCACGCGTTCCGATTTGAAATGCACATCCAGAACCATGGCTATCGGGGAAAACCCTTGGTCGGTGCACATGACGCGCCATCGCATGTGTCAGCGCCTTACTAATTATTCACTGGGACACGCGGCTCTTCCGAATTATTGGAGCGCGATGCGATACTTTTTCCATATTCTGGACGGGCCGAAAGTTTTTCCAGATGAGGTCGGAAGCCGCCTTTCAAATCCGAAGCTTGCGATCACGCAAGCGCGCGCCCTTGCTACGGAATTGAGCAAGGCCGGCGCGCTTTGCAGGTCCCATCTGGTGTTCGTTCTCGACGAGAACGGCAACCGGATCTTCAGATGCCGGGCCAACTGACGGCTTCGCATCTGGCTGCCGTTGCATATGCGGATCGGGACGTCGCCGAAGAAGTTGCCGAGTATCAGGGTAAAGCCCGATACCCGCTCAGGTGCTTTCCCCTATATCTCCCGTCGCGCTTCAAATTTTCCGGGCTATCCTGCACCACGTCGTCATTTACGGGGTTCGGTCGTGCGGGCCAGAATCTTCAGATTTGCAAAGATCCTGATGGCGTTTTTCGGCATCGCGCTGATGACGATCTTCGCTGTCCGCATCTACGATTCGCAGCGAGGCCTGCCACTCGAGACATGGCATACCTACGTTCCGCATGAGCTCCATGCGAGCAAGCTGGATACTGCCGACTGGGCGCAATACATGGCGGCTGAGGCGGTGCTTTTCGACGAAGTCCAGCGCGAGGTATCGCAGAAGCTCGATGCGACAGAACGCGTGCCACCCAATCGATATTTTGAAGGCAGCCCGGTCTATCCCCCGCATTTCGTGCAGGATTTCAACCGCTCCTTTGTGCTGGAGCCGAAGGGGAAGCCGGTCGGAGCGGTCGTGCTCCTTCATGGCCTGACGGATTCACCCTATAGCCAACGCCATATTGCGCGTTTCTACCGCGATCAAGGCTTCCTGGCGATCGTACCAAGGCTGCCGGCGCATGGCACTGTTCCGGCCGCGCTGACCGATATCGCGTGGGAAGACTGGATGGCGGCCACGCGGCTCGCAGTGCGGGAAGTCAAGAAGCGTGTGGATTCGCCCGTGCCGCTTCATCTGGTTGGATTTTCCAATGGCGGTGCACTGGCCATCATGTATGCGCTGGATGCCATCGACGACGAAAAACTGTCGCGGCCCGACCGCCTGATATTGATCTCGCCGATGGTGGGTATCACCAGTTTTGCACGGTTTGCCGGCCTGGCGGGATTTCCGGCAATTCTGCCCGCCTTCGCCAAGGCCGCATGGCTCGATGTCGTTCCGGAGTTCAATCCCTTCAAGTACAATTCATTCCCGGTGAACGGCGCGCGTCAATCGCATCTTCTGACCAGGGCTCTGCAACGGAGGCTCGCCCGCTATGCGAGCGAAGGCAGACTGAGCCGGTTTCCACCCATCCTGACATTCCAGTCGCTGATGGATTTCACCGTCAGCACGCGGGCCATCGTCTCCGACCTTTATGCCCATCTGCCTGCCAATGGGAGCGAACTCGTTCTGTTCGACGTCAATCGCACCGCCCGATTTGGCCCCCTGCTCCGCACCAGCACCGACACCGCGCTGGCACGCATTGTACCCGCCGGCCCGCGGCGCTACCGCCTCGCCGTCATTACCAATTCCGGTGACAATAATGACGACGTGATCGAGCGTGTGACCGAGGCCGGCACCGTCGACGAGCATTCCCGCCCGCTCGGCCTGAACTATCCACGGGGCTTCTATTCGCTGTCGCACGTGGCGCTGCCATTTCCGGTCAGCGATTCTCTCTATGGGGCGGAGCCGGACAAGTCCGAGGATTTTGGCGAGAACCTCGGTACCCTGGCGCCGCGCGGCGAACGCAATGTGCTGATCGCCAGCCTCGACTCGTTGATGCGGGCGTCATCAAACCCGTTCTTCCCCTATATGGTCGGCCGGATCGGTGAGAACATTCTCGCCCCCGCAAGGACCGCTCAACCCGCCCGGTAAAGCAATAACCAACGATAAATACCGACTATCGAAGAACGAGATTGGATATGCCCAGTGCCAGATTCAATCCGATCTGGCCCTCGACAGAGAGCGGCTGCAGCGTGATCGTACGGCGTGATCCGCCGACGAGGACATTGGCGCCAAGACCCAGGCCGATGGCAACATTTCCGCTTGCCCCGACATAGCTGCCTCTCAACGTACCGCGGCCGATATTACTGTTGCGCGCAAAGACACCCCAGAACAGCGTTCCCCCGCGCGTGACGCCGACATCGAGGCCAACCCGCCTGATCGTGCCCCTGTAACTATATTGCCGCGCAGCCACAGTGGACAGGAAGACACATTGCATCTCCTGGCGTGAGCCTAGAACCAGCCCGACTCTCGGACCGGTGCTGCATGTCAGTCCGCCGACGCGGAAAAGCTGTTGCGCGTGAGCCGGTGCGGATAGCATCTGCGGGATCAGGAAAGCACATGCCACCGTCAATATGCGAATACTGAACATCTGCTTCCCTCTCGGAGCCGCGACACGAACGACGTGACGTCTGCTGCACGAGGCTAGCCGTCAGCACGCAATAGGTAATCGGGAAAAACCCTGAAGAGGTCGTGATGAGTACCCGGATTGCCGGGGAACATTGATCTGGATTCAGGTACGCGCAGCAACGCGTGTCCCCGCGGAAAATTCCAGGCCATGCGCAGAGGCCGGAGCGCCACAACTACGGCTGCTTTGCCTCGCTTTTGGTCGAATCCGGAAACTTTAAAATTCGGTAAGAAAGTGGCGGCGCCGATGGACAAACGCCATCTTCAGCTCAGGCGACCGCTCCTGAAACTTCCCAGATATCGCGGGCCCGGATGGCCGGCCGCAAGAGCGCAGTCGTCGTTGTCTCTGAAGAGAATGGTCGGGTGATGTTTGGATCAATCAAGGCGTTCATCTCGCGTGCGATGGAAGACGCCAATCAACGGAAAAACGTCGAGCAGAGAGAGCTTCTCATCGTGACCGCGGCATTGCTCATCCGCGTTGCCACCGTCGATAGCGAGCTATCGGATATCAGGCGCGTCAGATTGCATGCCATTTTCAGATCGCATTATGGGCTGGATGACGCGGCTACGGTTCAGCTTCTCGTTGATGCAGATGCAGTCGCCCGTAGCGCGGTCGATCTTTACCGCTTTACCCGGCAACTCAACGAGTTCCTCGATGACGATGGACGTCGACGGATCGTTCAACTGATGTGGGAGACCGTCTACGCGGATCAGCGGGTCAACGAATTTGAAGAGAATCTGATCTGGCGTGCGGCAGATCTTCTGGGCGTATCGTCCCGGCAGCGCGTCGAGCTTCGACAGCGCGTCGTCGCTGGCATAAAGAATTTGGCCGCGATGTCAGCCTGACGACACGAACATCGCATCCATAGCGATGTCGATTGTTCGGCATGCTCACTGGGCCAAGAGTGCCGCTCCGAGAGCCAGCGTCAGTGCGAGCAGTGAAATTCCCGCAACATGCCATTGGCGAAGCATGCCTTCCGCTTGCTCGATGGTCCTGCCCCAGGCTGGAGCGATCTTCACGCACCTGTCCAGAACCACGACGATATCTCCCTCGGGAATATGGGGCAGCCGCCGCACCCAGCGCCACAGCACGGCCGCCAATATGGCGCCCAACAAAACTGGAAACAGGGCTTTCCATAACAGTTCGGGCGCCAGAGGATTGGGCAGCATCCCTTCGGGAACTGCGAGGAATAGCGCCCATGGCACGATGAGCGACGCTACGGCAGTCGACAGCCATGGCCAGAACAGGCCCGGCGCCGCTGTCGCCTCGTAATCCGTTGATGCCGTCGTCACCAAGCCTCGTACGAACTGCAGCATGAGCAGCGTCGTGCCGACGGCAGACAGCGTTGCAACCGTATTGGCGGCCCCGTCTCCGAGCGGTCCGTCGACCACGATTTTTGCCAGGGCACCGCCGGTCAGCGGCAGCCCGCCAAGGCCGACGGCGATGATCGCCACAGGGAGAAGGATGGGCAACAGATATCGGCGACCGGTCGCCGCGATCACACCGACGGAGAGAAACAGCGCGCCTTTGACCAGCACATGGTTCGCAGAATAGAAGATCGCCGCCAGTGCAGCGCGGCCATCTCCGGCGATCATGCCCATGCCAATGACGGCCACGATGAATCCCATCTGGCTAACGCTCGAATAAGCCAGCACAACCTTGGGCCTGCGTTGCGTCATTCCAATCACCACCCCGTAGAGCGCCGCGAACAGGCCTGCAGCTGCGAGTAACGTTCCTGCGTGGGGCAGTGCCGTATCGAGGGGGAGAAAGCGGATCATTCCGAGGATGCTTGCCTTGACGGCTGCACCACTCAGAACAGCGGCAGCCGGCGCCGGCGCGGCCGCATAGGCCCGTGGCATCCAGACGTGAAATGGAACAAGGCCAGCCTTCATGCCAAAACCTGCGATCAACAGGCTGATGATCAGGTCGCGGTGCGGCGACGTCGGGAGTGCGGCGGCGGCATCGCCGATTAACAGCCCGTTGCCGGGAATATCCGCCGCGAGCAGCACGAAGGCGATGAGCAGCAATGTCTCCGCCAGCAATCCAAGGCCGATATAGAGCGCGCCGGCCCGCCACGCATCGGCCGTTTCATGCTGGATGATGAGGCCACAGGCGCCAAGCGTCAGCATCGCCAAAAACAAATAGAAACCCACCATGTCGGCAGCGAGAAAGACGCCGATGCAACCCGTCAATGCGGTGAGCCAGCACACGGCGAACCGCCCGCGATTCGGCCTGCCCTGCAGATACGGTGACGCATAGGCCCCGGCCATGATCCATAGCAGCGCGGCAACGCCGAGCAGCAGTGCCCCGGGGAGATCAAGGGCGAAAGTCAAATGCAGACGGGCGGGGCCGACGACAAGCGGGGAATCGTCGGAGACAAGGAGCACGGCCACAAATGCAGGAATCGGAGCAAACGCCAGATATGAAGGCATTCGCAGTAATGCCATTGGCCAGAGGCAAGCCAGCAGCATCCCGAGCGGAAAGAGCAAGGCGAAAGCCAGCAAGGGATAGGCCTCTATCATCGCAGCCAAGCCATCGGCGCCTCCGGACGACCAACTTGCAATACATCGATCGGGCCGAGCGCCACGAGCCCCAGCAATACCGAAAGAAGCGCCAGCCCCAGCGCCGCCACTTCCTGATACTTCGGCACCGCGGCGCGCAGTATCAGCGGCGCGCTTGGTGGGCCCATCGCCCGCGACAGCACGATGAAGGTATATGCGCTCGTGAGCAGCCCGCCTGCGATGATCACGATTGCCCACCACCACTGCGCCGTTGCAATCGTCGCCTCCAGCAACAGCCACTTTGCCAGAAAACCGCCCGTTGGCGGCAACCCGATCAGGCATAGGCCACCGAGGCCAAAGGCGAACATCGTCATGGGAAGCGCCCGCGCGATCCCGCCAAGCTCCGAAATCTGGTCATGTCCAAGCGCGGCATAGACAAGTCCGGCAGCCATGAACATGGCTGCCTTGGCGGTCGCGTGCGAGATGGCCTGAAGCATGCCGCCCGTCAGGGCATCGCCATACTGGAGATACAACGGGTCGGCAGCGAGCGGAAACATCAGAAACAGATAGCCGATCTGCGCGACCGTCGAATAGGCGATCAGCAGCTTGAGCCGCTTCTGTCGGAGCGCGACAATGTTGCCGCATATGATCGCCGACGCCCCCAGTGCCCCAATGAGTTGGCCGCCGGCCACACTCAAGAGTCCCGGCATGGCATCGAACCAGAGCCGCACGACGAGAAAGAATGATCCCTTCACCACGACTGCCGACAGAACCGCGCTGGCCGCCGCCGGTGCGCCGGCATGCGCCGGGGGAAGCCAGAGATGCAGTGGAAAGAGCGCGGTCTTGGCGAACAGCCCCACCGTCATCAGCGTGGCAGCAGTGAGCGTCGCCGGCTCGATCTGCACGCGTTGCGACATCAGGACGATGTCGAGGGTCCCATAGCTGCCATACAGCAAGGCCGTTCCGATCAGATAGAGGATCGAGCCCAGCAGTGCGAAGAGCAGATAGCGCAATGCGGCCTGCAAGGTCTCCGCGCGGCCATCGAGACAGACCAGCGGCACCGCAGCGAAGGTCAGCAGCTCAAGCGCAACGTATAGCGTGAACAGATCGCCGCCGAGAAAGATCATGTTCATCGCGCCCGAGATCGCCATGAGCATGACCCAGAACACCAGAGGTGCGCGGGTTTCGACGGATGCTGCACGACTGCCGAAATTCGCATGCGCGAACACGCCGATGAGGCAGATCACGATGGCCATTGCCACCATCATCGCGACTGAAAGTCCGTCGGCGCGCAGCGTGATGCCGAGCGGTGGCTGCCAATTACCCACAATGTAGCTCAGCGACGTTTCGCTTTGCCATACTTTCAGGAAGACAATGCATGCCACGCCGAGACCGGCGGGCAACAGAAACGCGGCAATTCTTTCGGCGTGCCGCCCGCCAAGGACAAACGACAGCAGGATGCCGACAACCGGCAATACGATGGCCAGAACAAGAAGCGCCCCGTCGGCAGTTGTCGCCCCAAGCGCCGTTGCAGCCGGCATCAGGATTTTTCCTCGCCGGTTTCAGAACTGTCGGAACTGATCGAGGCCTGGCCGATCTCATCCCAAAGACGCTGCACCAGCGCGATGGCCATGGCCGTCGCCGCGAACGCGACGACAATCGCGGTGATCACCATCGCCTGAGGAACAGGGTCACCACCGAGCCCGGCCGCTGCCGCCCGCCTGGCGATAATGCCGAACAGCAGAAACACACCGCTCCCGAGCAAATTGAATGCAAGGATCTTGCGTAGCGGCTCGGGATTCGTGATGAACCCGTACAGTCCGATGCCCACCAGCGCTGCGCCACACAAGCCGAACAGCGTTGCCGCGTTCATTGCTGTGGTGCCCGCACCGGGGGTCCTGCGGCTAGCATGCCAAGCGCCACAGCGATCGACAGCGTGAGAGCGGCTTCCACGGCGACAATCAGCGGCTTGGCGTAACCTGCCGGGTAAGCCAGAAAAGCGTCGGCAAATACCCATCCAGCCAAACCAATGACAAGGAACAGCACCGGTCCGGTGACGAGCAGAACACGCAGCCAGAGCCGACCGATCGCAGGAGCGCTCTGTAATCCCGCGACAATGACAAGGAGCCACATCGCAGCCAGCACCGTGCCGCCCTGAAAGGCGCCGCCAGGATCCTTCGCGCCGACCCAGCACATGTAGATTCCGAACACGATTCCCACCGGCGGCAAAAGCTGAGCCAGAAAGATCAGCGTGGGATCGGGCTTTGCGTAAACCTGCAAGCCGGGCATTCCACCCCAGGCATGATCTGGCGCCAGCGACCAGACCCCGAGCAAAGCGAGCAGCAGGACTACCTTTTCGAGCAGCGTGTCGAGTGCCCGGAACACGAACAGCACGCCGGCAACGGGGTTGCCGAGACCACTCGGCGGCAGGTTTTCCATCACCATCGGCGCGAGCGTCGGAACGGGCGCCGGCGGATTGAAGATGGCAACGGCAAGACCCGCCGCGACCGGCGCACACAATGCACCTGCGGCAAGGCGCAGCGGATAACCAACCCTTACACTGTCGACATTCACGGAGCGGGAACGCGCGACGGCGCCGAGCAGCAACAGGCCGGTCATGCCGCCGCCGATCGCTGCCTCTGTCAGCGCCACATCGACCGCGTGGAGCCGGACCCATGCCATGGACAGAAGCAGCCCATAGACGACGAACATGACAACTGCGGCTAATGCCGTGCGCACAAGGATGGCTGAAGCACCGATCGTCAGGATCAGCGCAACGAGAGCAATATCGAAGACGGAGGCGATGCTCATCCGTCCGCTCCGTGGTGGCGTACCGCACCGGCGATCAATTGGGTGACGACCGCCCCGGACAGCTGGACGAGCAGCCAGACGATCATCAATTTGACCGCGAACAGCAGGCTGCTCGTCTGCGGCAGCAAGCCCAGAACGATCAGGCCAAGACCGAGATTGTCAACCTTGGTCAGGGCGTGCAGACGCGTCAGCGTATCCGGGAAACGCAACAGACCCACCGTGCCCGCAAGGAAGAACAGCGCTCCTGCGAAGACCGCGCAAATGGTCAGGATATCCATGACGAGGCTCATGCGCGCCTCACTCCCCTTTGGCTTCTGATGACGCGCCGGACGCGTCTCTGACGAATGCGACGGCCGCAAATGCTGCGAACAGCGCGAGCATCACGGCAACATCCATGACAGGCGGCGTCTCGGTTGCGACCGCGAGCAGAAGGAGGATGGCGACTCCTCCCGTGCCCAGCAGTTGGACGGCCATCAGGCGGTCCACATCGGCCGATCGCCGAAGAATGGCAAACAGGCCCAGCGCCACCGTCAGCAGCACAAAGACCGAAGCAACCAAGAGCAGGCTAGGCATCGGATCTTGCGCCTCCGAGCGCCCCCATGCACAGGGTTTCCTCCATCGACAATTGTTCGACGACGGGCTGCGTCACATCGAGGCAATGAATGGCCAGGCTGCCGTCAATCGAGGTCCCGCACGGAAGCGTGCCCGGCATCAGGCTCATGATCGCGCAAAACGTATTTCGCTTCCTGCCCGGCGGCTGCTGCGCCCGGTAGGTGACCAAGCCTGACTGCAGCGGCAGTCGTGGGTGAAGCGCCCGCAGCGCAACGTCTGCTCCCGCGACAATCGACTGACGGAGGAAGTGCAGGACGAATCCGGCAAACTTGATCGGGCGGAAGCCCCATTGTTCGGCAGGCAGCAGCTTGAGGCTTGCCCAAGTCGCTGCGGCAACTGCAATCAGACCGGGCCCCACATCGCCGGGATCGCCGCGCGTCAGTATCAGCCAGAAGCAGAAAAAGCCGATAGCGCGGATCACAGCACTGCCGATGGCATCCGACCACCTCGCCGGACTCGCCTCGCCAATATTGCCGGCCTTGATCAAATTCATTGAAGCCACCCTAACGACTGCTGTCCGTGCTCCGCTTTGATTTCTGCTTGTTCTTCGTATTGTAAACCGGCTGCTGGGGCTCCTCGACGACGATCGGGTGCTGCGGAACCTTCAGACGATCGATGCGCACGTCGTCCCGCAAGGCATCCCGGTCCATCCGGTCGCCGCGCTCGACGGAATCGCGTGGCTCCGCGCTGGCGGCGAATGCCGTACAGATGAAGAGAATAGCGGTACCTGCCGCCACAATCGAATTCCGCATGATCCCCTCTTGTGTCCTGATCGCTAAAACGCGAAGTCGAGCCGTGGGCCGATCAGCCAGTCTCTATAGTGACGCAGCGCCACGTTTGAGTTTCGCGCCTCGTAGATGACGTTCGTGGTGAGCGATACGTTGCTGGCGATGTTGTATTTCAGGCCGAGAGACGCCGAATAGATCTGGTCCTGCCGGTCGCGGTTCAAGCCGTCTGTAAACCAGAACGCTTCGATGAAAGGCGTGCTGACGATCGACCATTTCGAATTCAGCTCGACCTCGATGCCAAGCAGCGCATCGGCACGCCAGCGCCTGGCCTCGGCGAGATCGGAGAAACGATAAGTGAGCTGGAGGAGCGGCGAGAGCGTGACATTGTCGAAGCTGAAATCACGCGCGATAGCGCCGGTGACGTCGTGGGAGGTGAAGGCGAGATCGCGAAACACGCCGTCGTAGTCATATCTGTTTTCGTAGGTGGCGCTTATTCTCCAGCCATACAGATTCTTCGTCAGCCGCGCGCCCAGACGCGCAATGGCGGCATTGCCGTCGTGTTCTCTGGAAAATGCCTCAAACTGAGCACGTGCAAAAATACGGTAGGACAGGTCCGGCGCAAGTTTACCGTCCAGCCGCAAGCTCACATCGGGCTCATAGTAAAAATCCCCCCGCCGGTCGTCGCGCGAAAACAGGGCATTGGCCGTGTAGGTGGGCGATAGGGATCCAACAACGCTCCATGTCGGGCTCATCGACGTGTACTCGACCTTTCTGAGCTCGGTCAGATCTATGTCGGCAGCTACTGCCCCGCTGGCATAAAGGAAGCTTGTTGCTGCCAGGACAATTCTGGATCCACGCATTGCACACTCCCCAGACAATTACTCTCCGTCGGTCGATGGTGCTGGCTTCGGTATTAACAGTCCCACGATCTCGCTCCCCCGAGCAGAGAATGGTCGATTGCGTTAGTAATCCACGGCATCGCGGATGATCGGGCAGGTCATACAGTGACCACCACCACGGCCACGACCGAGTTCGGCGCCGACGATCGTAATCACCTCGATGCCTTCCTTGCGCAGCAATGTGTTGGTGTAAGTGTTGCGGTCATAGGCATAGACGACACCCGGCGATGCACAGACGAGATTGGCGCCGCTGTCCCATTGGGTCCGTTCCCGCTGGTAGTCACTGCCACCGGCTTCGACCACGCGGAGCTTCTTGAGGCCCAGCGCTTCCTCTACAACGCCGACAAACGACTTCTTCTCGGCATGCAACTCGACACCGCTCGGATGATCGCTCGGACGATAGGAATAGGTACGTGTCTGGTTCATGAAGTCAGGCGCGAGCAGCACGCAGTCGCGGTCGGCGAATGTGAAGACAGTATCGAGATGCATCGCCGCGCGGATCTTGGGCATTGCCGCAACGATGACGCGCTCCGCGGCCTTCTTTTTAAAGAGGGTCGCGGCAAGTTGGCTGATCGCTTGGCGTGAGGTGCGTTCGCTCATGCCGATCAGCACGACCCCCTTGCCGATGGGCATCACATCGCCGCCTTCCAGCGTGGCCAGTCCATGGTCCTCTGTCGGGTCGCCCCACCAGACATTAACGTTGCCGGCGAAATCGGGATGAAACTTGTAGATCGCTGTGGTGAGGATCGTTTCCTCATGTCGCGCAGGCCAATACAGCGCGTTGAGGGTGACACCGCCATAGATCCAGCAGGTCGTATCGCGCGTATAGAGCGTGTTCGGCAGCGGCGGCAGAAGATATTCAGTCGCCCCCGCGGCCTCCTTCACCATCCTGAGTGCCGCGCCGCCATGTGCTTCGGGAAAGTCATGGGTCGAGAGGCCACCGATCAGCGTTTCCGCGAGTTTTCGGTTTTCCAGCCCGGACAGGTAGCTTTTGAGCTCGTCGATGAAGCCAAGGCCAACCTGGTTCGGCACGACCTGATTGTCGAGGATCCAGGCCTTGCCCTCCGGGACTGCCAGCGTCTCGGCGAGCAGGTTATGCATCTCAACGACATCGACGCCGCGGTCCCGCATTTTGGTGACGAAATCGAAGTGGTCGCGCTTCGCATTATCGACCCAGAGCACGTCGTCAAACAGCAACTGATCGCAGTTGGACGGGGTCAAGCGTGTATGGGCAAGACCCGGGGCACAGACCAGGACCTTGCGCAGCTGGCCAACTTCAGAGTGCACACCAAACGGGACTTTTTTTGCGCTGGCCATCATGAACTCCCATCGATTTCCTAGATGCTGATATAGCCGGTGGCGAGACCGTGGATGCCGACTACGCATCCGACGACAGCGACGCCGAACAGGACCCATTCTGCCGGAGTGAAGAGCTGCTTGTTGAGCTCCCTCCGTGTGATGAAATACAGGATTGTGCCGGGCGCGTAGATGATGAAACCAAGCAGTAGAAATTTCATACCGCCGGCGAACAGAAGGAAGATCGTGTAGGCCGTCGCCAGGACTGCAATGATCGTGTCCTTACGAAGATCGCTCGGATCGGTCTCGTAAGTTTCCTTGCGGTAGACCAGCATCAACGCGAACGCCGCCGAGAGGAAATACGGAATCAGCGACAGGTGGCTGCACAGCGACAGAGCGAAGGTGAAGGCATCGTCGGAAAACAACGTCGCGATGAGCACAGCCTGAACCAGCAACGTGCTCATCAAGAGCGCCATTGACGGGACCTGGTTTGCGTTTTCGCGAGCCAGGAAGGCCGGCATGTCCCGCCGCTTCGCCGCAACCGACAGCACTTCGGCGGCCATCAGGGTCCAGGCAAGATAGGCCCCGAGCACCGAGATAATCACGCCGATGCCAATGAAGATGGCACCCCAATGACCAACGGCCGCTTCGAGCACGCCGCCAACCGAGGGCTGACGCAATTGCACCAGTTCTTCGCGGGGGAGGATGCCGTATGCAAGAATGGACACCGACGCGAACAAGGCCAACACGGCCAGAAATCCCGTCACAGTCGCAATACCGACGTCCTCGCGCCGTTGCGCGAAGCGGGAGTAGTTGCTGGCGCCTTCGATGCCGAGAAACACGAAGACCGTTACCAGCATCGTCGCCTTGATCTGCGCGAAGAGATTTCCGTAGTCCCCGCTTGCGCCGCCCCAGAGGTTTCCGACGAACACATCCGGTTTGAAGAAGAAGATCGACAGGACGACGAACAACAGCAGCGGAATGAGTTTGGCAATCGTCACGATCTTGTTGATCGCTGCCGCTTCCTTGACGCCGCGTAGCACAAGGAAATGGAACGCCCAGACACCTACCGACGATAGTGCGATGGCAGTGACCGTATTGCCCTGACCGAGCGCGGGGAACAACGCGCCGAGCGTCGACTTGATCAGAATCCAATAGGATACGTTGCCGACGCAGGCACTGGCCCAGTAGCCAAAGGCGGAGAAGAAGCCGACATAGGGCCCGAACCCCTCGCGCGCATAGGCGTAGACGCCCGCATCGAGATCCGGCTTGCGATTGGCCAGCGTCTGAAACACAAATCCCAGCATCAGCATGCCGGCACCGGCGACGGCCCACGCTATCAGCGCTCCATAGATGCCGGTGGCCTGCGCAAAGTTACGCGGTATCGAAAACACGCCAGCGCCGACCATGCCGCCAACCACCATGGCCGTGAGCGTCCAAAGCGGCAATTTCTGGTCACCTGCACTGCTCATGGCCAAAGCACTCCCATGTGCAGAAGCGGTCGGCCTGCAGCAAATGGGACATGCAGGCGACCACCTGCGACCGGGGCCTGCAAGACGCATCGACAGGATTGAGGAAAGTGACGGGTTTGAGAAAGGTTCGGCCGCGAAGGACGCGCGCATCGATTGTGTTGCGCAGCCTCATAGGGCTGGCGCAGGAGCCACGCCGGTGCGCACAAGGCGCGGGCAGATGCAAATAACATCAGGTCCTGCACCGGCGTCCCCTTCCAACATCAACTACTGGAAAGAAGAGCACATTCGGGACGCACCACGATATCGGGTGATGCCCTAGGTTGAAGACCGGGAGTTACCCTAAGTGCCGAAACGGGCGACGGCGCGACACAGGTACGACCTGACTATGCCTGCGTCGATCGGAGTGGGTCCGACGTCCCCTCTTTTCCCCTGAACCATGCCACATACAATGTGGGCAGAAAGATCAGAGTGAGAACCGTCGCAACCAACAGCCCGCCCATGATCGCAAAGGCCATCGGGCCCCAGAACACCGTTGGGGCGATCGGTATCATGCCGAGCACGGTCGACACGGCCGTCAGCATGATCGGGCGAAAACGAGAGCTTGAGGCATCCAGCGCGGCGTCCCACACGCTTTTCCCTTCATCGCGTTCGGCGTCGATCTGGCCGATCAGGATCACCGCATTTTTTGTGATCATACCGAGCAGCGCGAGAATGCCCAGAATCGCAACGAAGCCGAGCGGTCGGCCTGACAGCAGAAGGGCAGCGACCACACCGATGAGCCCGAGGGGCGCGACGCTGAGGACCAGAAACAGCCGCTGAAAGCTCTGGAGCTGGATCATGAGGACCGTAAACATGATCAGCAGCATCACCGGCACAACGGCAATGACCGATGCCTGCGATTTCTGACTTTCTTCGACC
Organism: Tardiphaga sp. P4_G1; assembly: GCF_056401215.1. Lineage (NCBI taxonomy): Bacteria > Pseudomonadati > Pseudomonadota > Alphaproteobacteria > Hyphomicrobiales > Nitrobacteraceae > Tardiphaga > Tardiphaga sp. P4_G1. Next base: position 562,889 of record NZ_JBFUJU010000003.1, on the reverse strand, counting down.
GTTCCGCCAACAACGATCCTGTAGGATGGTGGAATGGTCTTCGTCAGAGCCGCAATGGCCGGCGTCAGCGAATTGACGACGGATTCCGGAATTGCACCGGCGGTGATATCCGTCTGCACCGTCAGGGTCGGGACACGATCGCGCCGCCAGATCAGGGGATATTCCTGCTCGTATTCGAAAGTTGCAAACTGGCTGAGCGAAACCGTCTGCCCGCCTGGCAGCGGAACTTGCAAACTACGCAAGTTGGGCAATGAGACGCGCTGTTCATCGACCGCGCGAGCAACGATATCGATCAAATAGATATCATCGCGAACCTGGGTGACCGTGGTGCCTGAGATGACCGTATTCAGCACGCCTGCCAGGGCTTGAGAACTCAACCCCAGCAAACGCGCCTTGTCCTGATTGACCCGAATACGCACCTGCCTTGCCGGCTCGATCCAGTCAAAATTGACACCATTGGCCTTCGGATTGGCGGCGATGACCTGGGCAAGCTTGAACGCAATTTCGCGCACCGTGCCTGCGTCAGGACCACTGACGCGATATTGGACGGGCCAGCCGACCGGCGGCCCAAGCTCGAGAGGCGAGACCCGTGTAATCGCACCGGGAAAATCATTCGCCAGCAGCGTCTCCAGCTTTGCGCGGATGCGTTCACGCGCCGCGACATCCTTTGCGACGACCACTGACTGGGTAAAGAAATCACTTGGCAGCTGAACATTGAGCGGAAGATAGAACCGGATAGCACCGCGGCCCACATAGGTGCTCCAGCGCGCAACATCCGGATCACCCTGCAGGGCAGCATCGAATTTCTGTGCCGCTGTCTGGCTGGCATAAATGGATGCGTTTTGCGGCAGGCTGATATCGACGAGCAATTCCGGACGATCGGACGACGGGAAGAATTGCCGGGGGATGAACGGGAGAAGAAGAAACGAGCCGACGAAAAGCACCAGCGAGAGCGCGATGGTCAGCCATTTCGCCCGCATGGCGAATATCAGAAAGCCGCGATACCACCTGAAAACTCTGCCGGGGGCATCCGTCTTGCGCTCCTTCGGCGGCTTGAGGATGACAACGCCCATCAGCGGAGCGAAGATCACGGCAACGAACCAGGAGACGATCAGCGCAATACTGACAACGGCAAAGAGGGAGAACGTGTATTCTCCCGCAGAACTCGCGGCAAAGCCGACAGGCACGAAGCCCGCGATGGTCACCAGTGTTCCCGCCAGCATGGCGAACGCGTAGGTGCGAAAGGCAAAGCTGGCAGCCTGAACCTTGTCGTCGCCTTCAGCCAGCCGGTTCAGGGTGGCATCCGTGGTGGTCATCGCATCATCGACGAGGAGCGCGAGCGCGATAATGAGCGCGCCGAGCGATATGCGCTGCATGTCGATTCCGGCAAGCTTCATGATCGGGAACACGATGGCGAGTGTCAGCGGTATGGACAGCGCAATGATCAGGCCCGGGCGCACGCCAAGGCTGATAAAACTCACCACGAGAATGATGGCAATTGCCTGCAGCAATGACATCATGAATTCGGAGATGGCGCTCTCGACCGTGACAGCTTGGTCGGCGATGAGCTTCGGTTCGATGCCAATTGGCAGATCCGCCGTGATCGCGGCCATCGCCCGCTTGAGACTCTTGCCGAGCGCGAGAATGTCTCCGCCGTCACGCATCGAGATGGCCAGGCCAATGGCTGGCTCGCCGTTGACGCGAAAAAGGGGCTGCGGCGGATCGGAATAGCCGCGCGTAATCCGGGCGATGTCGCTCAGGCGGATCATGCGCCCGCCAGCAACGAAATTGATGTCAGCGACATCCTGCTCGGACTGAAATGCACCCGATACCCGAAGCGATAGTGTCTCGTCGCCCGTTTGAATCGTGCCAGCTGGCCTTATGATATTTTGCGTCTGGAGAGCGGACAGCAGTGCGGTGCGGTCGATGCCAAGGCTTGCCAGTTCCTTCATCGAAAATTCAACAAAGATCCGCTCGTCCTGAGCTCCCAGCAACTCGATCTTCGATACGTCGGGGACTAGAAGAAGCTTCGAGCGGACGCCTTCCACATAGTCGCGAAGCGCGCGGTGCGTGAAACCGTCGCTCGTAAAGCCATAGATAATTCCGAACGTATCGCCGAAATCATCGTTAAACCCGGGTCCGACCACCCCTGCCGGCAGCGTATGGCGGATGTCGCCAATGTTCTTGCGGACCTGATACCAGGTGTCGGCCACTTGCGCGGCGTTCGCGTTCCCCTGCAGGTTGACGAAGATTGTGGTGACGCCTGCCCGCGTGAAACTGCGCAGGAAGTCCAGATGCGGTGTTTCCTGCAGCTTGCGCTCAAGCCGCTCGGTGACCTGTTTGACGGTCTCCTCAACCGTTGCTCCGGGCCATGCCGCCTGAACGATCATCGTCTTGATGATGAATGACGGGTCCTCGCTGCGACCGAGGCGGAAGTAGGACAGGACACCGAAGATAACGGCAACAATCATGACATAAACCACCAGGGAGCGGTGCTTAAGTGCCCATTCCGAGAGGTTGAAGCCGGTCATTGCTCTGACCCAAGAAGACGTATTTTCTGGCCGGGGTGCAGCGCCTGCACACCCGCGGTCACGATGACCTCTCCCGTGTCGAGTCCCTGAGACACCACGACCTGCGCTTGCTCGAAGCGCAAGACGTCCACGTTTCGGATCGAAACCGTGCGACTCGCGGAATCGACAATCCAGACTGCGGGCTGTTGATTGGCCCTCGTCAATGCCGATGCCGGGATCTCGATCATGGGGACGGCATCCATTTCCATGCGCCCCACGACGGTCGCGCCAAGCCGCATGGCGGCCGGCGGATCCGTCAGGCCAACCTTGATTTCAAAGGTGCGCGTGACGGGATCGGCCTGGGCGCCGACCTCACGGACACGACCGTGAGCTGTCACCGCGGGATCGTCGGTCAGGCTGACGGTTATTTGCGGATCGCTCGGTGCCGATCGAAAAAATTGAGCCGGTACGTCAAAGACTGCATCGCGGCCATCTTGCCGCGCCAGCCTGAGAATCATTTGCCCGGCCTGGACAACCTCTCCGGCGCCAGGTCCGACAGCGGTTATGACGCCAGGTGCGTCCACCTTCAGCTCGGTAAAGCTCACCAGATCATGTGCCGTCTTGAGCTGGGCCTCGGCGGCATCGACCTGCGATTGAGCGGTTTGTTGCGCCTGCGTTGCCTGGTCGTAGTTGACGCGGGTGGTCCAGCCCTGTGCAAGCAGCGTCTGCTGACGATCGAAGTGATTGCGTGCCTGGGTCAGCTGCCCCTGCGCGGCCGCGACTGCCGCCTGGGCCTGGCGCAACGTGTTCAACTCATTCTGGGATTCAAGCCGCGCGATGACCTGACCGGGCTGAACCCGATCTCCGGTTTTCCCGTTGTTTTCGATCAGTCGGCCCGAGATGCGAAATGCCAGCGCCACCTCGTCTTCCGCTTCGATACGGCCGGTGAATGAAAGCGGCGCGCCCGCAATGCTCTTCGCAACAGTGACTGTACGCACGGGCCGCACGACAGGAGCGGCTTCATCAGACTCTCTGCCGCACGCGGTCAGCAGAAACGCCGGCACAATGGTTAGAATAATTATAATCGTCCTATATCGTGTAACTCGACATAGGAAGGCATGACGCGCATACGCAGGCATGAAGAAACCCTCGCTGAGCAAAATTGCACACCAGATTCGCTGACCACCTCGCAAAAGCAGATAGCTGGCTTTTGCCTGCGTGATCGCCTGCCCGCCAATTCTTCTATGACTCAAACTATTCTGGGGGTGCGGATATCTACCCGGTATCGGGGAAACTACTGATCGCACCAACGATTCTCTGGCGCCGTGCTGACACTCTCAAACCGCAGCAAGATTCAAGCGCTCAGTTGAAGACGATGAGGTTCCTTGTGCAGAGCAAACGCGGCAATTAACTGAAATTACTTCTATTGTTACTTCGTATATTTTGAGACTGAGTACAGTCAGTCGCGACATCGGACGATCTGGCGACATCTTACTTGACGCCGATTCAATCAAGGGTATTTAGTAAGGATAACTTCGCGCAAGAGAACGATGGCATTTAACCTTAGTGGTTACTCGCCACTCGATCCAAGATGCATCGGACTACATGATGGCCCACAAGGCTCAGGTAGACGACTCGTGTCGAATTCACGTTCGGGAAAAGATCGTGGTTCACGACACTTTCAACGGCGCTGCTAGTGCACGAACAAAATTGAAACTTGGCAAATCAGGCCCTGGTAAGCAGCTCTTAGCGCTTCAGGAGGATATGCAGCAGCGGATTGCATCAGACCTTCACGATTCGACTTGCCAGCATCTGCTGGCCGCTAGTTTGAATATGATGCGAATGAGGTGCGCCGTTGCTGGCATCGGCAGCGCTATAAAAATTTGCGATGAGACCGACGCGTCGATCTGTGAGGCCCTTAGGGAAATCAGGGCTTTCACCTACCTCCTGCATCCCCAGAATTTGCTCGACGGCGGATTGAAGTCGGCGATCGAGGAGTTTGTGGTGGGGCTTTCATCGCGGACATCGCTGGAAACGCGTCTCAAGATCGATGCTGCGGTCGATGCATTGCCTAACGAAACGCAGCGCTCATTGCTGAGAGTTATCCAGGAAGCGCTCGCGAACGTCTTCAGGCACGCGAAAGCGACGCAGGTGAATATCTCGGTCAAGGCCACAGATACCAACGTCACGCTTCGGATCAGCGATAATGGCTGCGGAATGCCGATTTCTCAGGCGAGAGATCGCCATAAGGCAGTGCCGCTTGGTGTTGGAATTCCGGCCATGAGAACGAGACTGGATCAGATGGGAGGCACATTTGAGATCCACTCGTCATCCACAGCGGCATGTAGCGGGACAACGGTGTACGCGACTATTCCACGAGCCATCTCGCGCAAAGGAAACAAACCAGCGGATATCCACCAGGGCGGCCGAGGATCGACGAAGATCCGACCGTCGCATGGCTAAAGGTCAGCTAACGGATTCAACAATCTGACGCTCAGCGAGGGCAACGAACTCCAGGGGCTGGATCTTCTCGATGAAAGTATTTTGCCGCCTGTAAGGAAATGACATCGGAGTACTAAGGACCATGAAGCAGATTATGATAGCCGATGATCATGACGCGGTGCGGGCTGGAATTCGTGCAATTCTGGAACGACGTCCCGGATGGGAGGTCGTTGGCGAGGCTCGCGATGGTAAAGAAGCCGTTGCTTGCGCCATCGAGAAGCAGCCGGATGTCGCTATCGTTGATTACTCGATGCCATTCATGACCGGCCTCGAAGTTGCGAGGCGGATGAAGGAGTACAAACTTCCAACAGAGGTGCTTATCTTCACGATGCACGACTCGATCGCGCTCGAGCTACAGGCATCTCAAGTTGGCGTTCGCGCATTCCTGCGAAAATCCGATGCCAACAAAATGCTCCTGGCGGCCGTTGAATCACTGATGCATCACAGATCGTTTCATGCCGGCGAGACTTGCGGCACAATGGTCGGATCAGCTGACGGAAATATTGGCACAAGCCGATCGCTTTCGCCGCGCGAGAAGACAATCGTTAAACTGGTTGCCGAGGGTTACAGCAATAAGCGTGTAAGCGAGACCTTGAATTTGAGTATCAAGACGACCGAGACCCACCGAGCTGCAGCGATGCGCAAGCTTAACGTAAAATCGACTGCAGGTCTGGTTCGGTACGCCGTACGAAACAATCTAGTAGAAGCGTGATTGCGCAAACATGGTCGACGGCCTTCACGGATTTGGCAGCCGTGACGCATATCATTTCGAGGCGGTCGTTCTAGCGAGCTGCTTTCGTCAATTGGACATGGCCAGTGGTTCCAACGAATGGGAACGGCACTGTGAAGCAGATCTTGATTGCAGACGATCATGAAGTCGTGCGATCCGGATTGCGCGCGATCGTCGAAAGCCGTGCGGACTGGGCTGTGAGCGGAGAAGCGAGCGATGGCAGGGCCGCGGTCGCCATGATCAGGGAGTTGAAGCCCGATATAGCAATTGTCGACTATTCCATGCCCGTCCTGAATGGTCTGGAGGTGAGCCGTCAGATCAAGTTGCATTACCCCCGGACGGAGGTGCTCATCCTGACAATGCATGAAAGCAATGAAATCCTCACCGAATCCCTCTTGGCAGGGGTACGAGGCTTCTTGTTAAAGTCAGATGCGCGACATCATCTCATTGCAGCGATCGACGCATTACTCAATCACCGGCCTTACTTCACCGGTGTGGTCGTGGAAAAATTGCTTCACGACTACCTGGCCAGCAAGAAGGACAAATCGAAAGTCCTGCTGTCGTTACGCGAGCAAAACGTTGTTCAGCTGATCGCCGAAGGACACACCAACAAGTCCGTCGGCACGGTACTGAATCTCAGCGTGAAAACTGTCGAAGCCCACCGCGCATCCGCCATGCGCAAACTTGGAGTTTCCTCCACTGCCGAACTGGTCCGGTATGCAATTCGCATGAAACTGATTGGACCCTAGCTGCCATAGGAAATGTGGGGGACCATGCCTGAGCCGAGAGTGGATCAAGCCATCCTAGCCAAGGACGTTCGAAGTCAGGATCTTCCGACGGCAGGCGCGAACGCCGGCCGGCGGCTGACCCTCGGGGGAGCACTCGTTATTCTGGGTGTTGCCAGCGGCATCTTCCTCGCATGGCGCGCGTCGTCCAGCCTTCTCATCATATTTGCGGCGATCCTGCTTGCATCGCTTCTCGATGCCTGCGCTCGGTCGCTTGGTCGATACATTCCGATCGGGCGCGCGTGGCGGCTAGCCATCGTGATCGTCATCCTGACTGCAGTGGTCGTGCTGGGGACAATATGGGGGATTGGAAAAATCCCCCAGCAGGCCCGGATCCTGATGCGCGTCATGGACGCCCAACTGGATATCCTGCAACAACGTCTGCTGGCTTTTGGCGTGGATCTGTTCGGCCCGGACGGAGGGCGCGACTTCTCCCGCTGGTTTCCCGATCACGACAAGCTCTTTGGCCACGCGCAATCGGCCGTCGGGACCGCCTCGAGTTTTCTTGCCAATACGCTCGTCATCATATTTCTCGGCCTTCTCTTTTCGCTCGATCCGCAGGCCTATCGCGACGGCGTCGTATTGTTGGTCAAGCCCGCCTCACGCGAGCGCATGCGTTCTGTTCTGGATGAAATGGGCGCCGTGCTGCGCTCATGGCTCATGGGACAACTGATCCGGATCGTCCTGATGACCGCCTGCGTGTGGCTGGCGCTCTATTTGCTCGGCCTTCCAAGCGCCTTTCTGCTTGGCCTGCAGGCCGGTCTGTCGAACTTCGTGCCTTATCTCGGCCCGATATTGGCCAGTATCCCCGTGGGATTGGTGGCAATGCCGCTTGGTCCCTCGATGGTGATCTGGGCCATCGGAATCTACACCGTTATTCAATCCATCGAGGGCTATGTGATCGGCCCGCTCATTCAGCGGCGCGCGGTGGAGCTGCCGCCCGCATGGACGCTGGTCGCCATCGTCCTGCTCGGCTCTCTGTTCGGCGTCTTGGGAATTGCGCTTGCGATGCCGCTATTCGCGATCGGGCGCGTCGCCGTTCTTCGGCTCTATGTAGAGGACTGCCTGGGAGATGACCTGAACGACGGTCCTCACCTTAGATAGACGCGGGAAGCTCCGACTAGATGGAAATATTGCCCATCGCAAGATTGTAGAGGCCAGCAGCGGCTGCCACGAGGATCGCTCCGAACAGGATTCCCTCGGCAGACGCAAAGACCGTCGCTTTCTGTTCCCGCCGCGCGATCACGAACAGGATTGTGACCGGTGCATAGAGAAGTGCCGAAAGCAGCAGGAAGGTGGGACCGCCTGCGTAAATCATCACAGCCGCGTAAATCGTGGCAAGCGCACCGCGCACCCAGTCGACAGCGCGGCTACGTGGCTCCGCCTGATATGTTTCACCGGTCCATGCGAGTTTAAGTGCATATGCAGCGACAAACAGATAGGGAATGAGCGTCATTGAACTCGTCATCTTCAATGCCAGCGTGAAGGCATATTCAGCAAAATAGGTGACGAGCAGGAAAAGCTGGATCAGGCAGTTGGTAAGCCACAGCGCGCCCGCGGGTACCTTGTTGACGTTCTCGCGCGTGAGGAAGCGCGGCATCGTGCCACTGACGGCTGCGGAATGGAGAACCTCGGCGGCGAGCAATGACCAGGACAGGTAATTTCCAAGCACGGAGATCAGCAGGCCGATGCTGATGAATACCTTGCCCCAAGGCCCAACGATCGCTTCGAGTACGCCTGCCATCGAGGGCGTCGCGAGCGCGCCCAGCTCCGGGCGCAGAAGAATTCCGTAGGACAGCATGGTGACCAGGACAAGCAAAGCGAGCACACCAAGAAAGCCGAGAACCGTCGCGATCCCGACATCGTTACGGTCCTTTGCGTAGCGCGAATAGACGCTTGCTCCTTCGATCCCCACGAACACGAATACGGTGACAAGCATCGTGTTGCGAACCTGGTTCGACACACTGGAAAAGCTCGGCTCCTCACCACCCCAGAAATTATCCGCGAAGACGTCAGCCTTGAACGCAAAAGTGGCAACGATGATGAAAAGGAGTATCGGTATCATCTTCGCGAATGTCGCAATCGTATTGAGTGCGGCAGCTTCCTTGATGCCCCGGAGGATGAGGATATGAACGCTCCAGAGCAGCAACGATGCGGCCGCGATCGCAACGGGTGTGGTGCCGTCGCCAAACACCGGAAAGAACTGTCCCAATGTCGCTTTGATCAGCACAAGACACGCAACATCGGCAAGGCAGCATCCGATCCAGTAACCGGCCGCAGATGCAAAGCCGGCATAGTCGCCGAAGCCAGCTTCAGCATAGGCGAAAATGCCCGTATCGAGATCGGGCCGACGCCGGGACAGCGTCTGAAAGACGAAAGCGAGCATCAGCATTCCGGTGCCGGCGATGCACCAGGCAATCAGGGCGCCGAGACCGCCCGTGGCGCGACCGAATGCCGATGGTAATGCAAAGATCCCGGAGCCGACCATCGAGCCAACCACGAGCGCAATCAACGCGCCGCGCGAGAGCTTCTGATCGGATGAATTGGATGATGTTCCCATTTTTCTATTGAACCTGACGCTCGACGATGAGCGGTCGAATGAAGAAGGACCGGTATTGGCGCAGCAATAGGAGGGCACCGTTTCCGGGTCCCTCCGAGATCGTTCCGGCTATCCGTTTTCACCTTCTGCAGTCGACAACACGGTGTCGTCCTCATCGAGCAGAACAGCCGCCCTGGAAAGCCGGTCAAAGAGTTTTCTGCGAGCTGCAACGGGTGGCCAGGCGTAAAGAAAGATTTCCGAAGGCTTCCAGATCGCAACCCAGCCTAGAATAAGAAAGCTCTCTGACAGAACCCTTGAAAATGGTCCCTCCGTCATTCGCTGAGCGAAGACCCAGCCGAGCAAGAGGCAAATGAAAAGGATCACCATTCCGACGACGAGTGACAGCCGGCCGGTCTTGAATAACTCGCTCAGTTCACGCGAGACGGCCTGACTTCGAAGGCCAAAGTAGTATCTGACGGCGGCAGCGATATCGGATACGTTCGTTTTCCGCAGTTCGTCAGGCGGCAGATAGATGACGATTTCAATTGGGACACGGTCGGAAAACTCCAGCACTCGATCAACGATATAATCCTCAGCCTGTAGCGCGAGATCAGTCTCGCGGAACGGAGACGGATCGAGCGTATCGAAGAGCTGCGATACCTTGCGAAGCTTCATTTCTATTCGCCCGACTTGTGCCCCTTCGGTCGAACGGTTTCTCATAGCCTTTCTCGATCGTCTTCGAGCAACGAGGCGTGCCGGCACGGCGGTCGCAGGGAATGTCCGACGAGCCGAGAAATCCCAGCAGATCATTGACGCTACCACCAGTACAATCAGGTGTTTCCCCTAGGGCGAGATGCAGGATCCAGATTAGGGAACGCCGATTGCGCCTGCATTTGTTGCGTCCGGCGACGCCCCAGCCAGACCGGAAACAAATTGATGCCTGCGAACTCATCGGGAAATCCCCTAGGTCCCCTAAGGTGATCATCCGATATCGCATCGGCCTCACAGAAGCTTAGGCTAGCTTTTTGAAGGAGGCAGCGCCGTTTCGGAATTCGCGACAGCGGACAGAATTACGACTGGATCGCCGATGAGTGAACTGGACCTGCCGCCGAGCCGGGATACTGAGGACATTCGCTTCAGAACGAGAAGTATCGTCCTCAGGCAGCTCCCCTTTCTCGCGATCCTCGCGCTCGCAATCGCGGGCGTGGCCTATACGAATTTTTCAGGCAAACCGCTCATTGGCTATTGGGAGTTCCTCGCCCTCGCAATTGGTGTCGTATGCGTCGTGACTGAATGGACCGAGCTCGACGACAGGCAGGCTCGGGTTCGACTGGTATGGACGCAAGCGCTTCACTGGATCGCGGTTCTTGTTACGATGAACATCATGCTGCTGGCGGGCGTTCAACAGCTTCTGCCTGCGCCTGCGACGAGTCTCGTGCTTTTGATGTTGCTGGCGCTTGGCACTTTTCTCGCCGGGCTGAACCTTATGTCGCTGCAAATGGGCTTTCTCGGCCTCTCGATGGCACTGGCAGTTCCCGCGATCTCCTGGATCAAGCAATCGGCGCTCTTTCTGATTCTGGTTGTGGTCTTCGTAATCGGCCTTGCCATGGCTTTCTGGTCGCTCCGGACGGATACGCGTCGATCTGAGCGAACGGCGTCTTCACGGCCCGCCTCGCGGGGCGATCCGGTTGCCGGTCACGAAGACACATCGGACGAAGATACATCGGACATCGAAGCAGCTCGCCGGCGCCTTGGGCTAAGCGACGATTAGCGGATCTGACAAACCAGGAAGCTGCGTTTAGGCCGCATGGAGATGCGCAGTTTTTTCATTTAAGAGTTTTCGTTCGGGCGATCCTCAGCAGGAGATATCATGAAGCGCTTTATTGCTGCGGCAGGTTCAGGGGTGATTTTCTTGTGCGCTGCGTTCTCCGCGACTGCAGACCCTCGCGACTCCGTCGAGCGTGGTCAAAGGCTGGATTCTGAAGCAATTCGGGACGATGTCCGCACCAACCGCCTGAAGACACCAGCGTCCCCGCTCAACGTAGAACAACCGCGGCAACCTCAAGGACAGACACTGCACCGCAGGGGGCGACCACGCTTGCACGCCATGCCGCGACCTCCGAGCGAGCGACAATTGCGGCTGCGCCGGCAACAAAAATCAGGTCAGTGACGCTAGCGTAACGTCATCGTCGCTATTCCCGCGGCAAGGCTCACGCCAATCTGGCGCTCAAGCGACAGTGGCTGGAGCATCACGGTCCTGCGAGATCCCCCGATCAGAACATTCGCGCCCAGACCCGGGCCAAACGCAACGCTGCCACTCGCGCCGACGTAATTTCCACGGAGCGTACCCCGGCCGACCTGTGAGTTTCGGGCAAGGACCCGCCAGACCAGCGCGCTCGACGGAGTCACCCCGAGATCCAGGCCGATACGGCGCACCGTTCCCTCATAGATGTACTGCCGTGACGCATTTCGTACCCTGAACACGCATCGCAGCGTCTGACGCGAGCCGATAATCAGGCCAATCCGGGGATTGCTCATACATGTCAGCGTTCCTGCCCTGAATGCGGCAGAGGAAGCCGGCAGCGATGAAACGCAAAGCAAAAGGGATGCACCGAAAAGTCCAAGCAGGGCCTTCTTGATCATGGGAGCCTCCACTTTCTGCGCGAGAATATGGCAGTGGCTATTCAGCGCCGCAAGATCGCCACGTCAGGCACAACTCGCAAGCTGACTCGATTTCGATTCGAATAGTTATAACGCGATGCGCCCGGCGCTATTTTCTGGTCGATACATTTCCGCAGACGATTGCGAGTGATCGCATTACGCGATCGATGATCTGGCAGTCGTATCCTCCGCCGCATCCGCTCGGTCACTCGCGCCCGCCAGCACGTCGATCCGCTCCGGCTCAAGCAAGCAAAGCTGCTCACCCGGCCCGGCCGCAAGCCTGTGAATATAGAAGTGCGTGCTGGCCGCATCAGCAGCGGCCATGATCGGTGACGGAGCCGAAATGACCTTCAACGATCCAAAGGTGCCGATCCAGTCGATATGGCGATGCCCGTGCATGACGACGGCCCGATCAGCAAAGGCCTTCAGCCGACGTACAAACCAGCTGCCGTTGATCACCGCCGTGCCGATGCGTTCAGCGAACGCAGTCACTGGCATCGGATACTCCATCAGGTGATGGTGCAATCCGATTATCCAACGCGCTTTCGGGAACTGAGCGATAAAGGCCTCCAGCCGGCGGGTCTGCTCGATCGAGACCAGGCCAAGTGCATTGGTGAAGGAGAAATGTGTTTCAGCATTGGAATTGAGCAGCGCTATGCCGATTCCATTCTCCTCCAGAGGCGGAACCACCATCGGATACAAGTCATCGAAGACCCCACGTAACCGGGCTGCACGCTGCAGGCCACCGAGATCCGCGAAATCGGCCATCTGACGGCGATACGGCGCCAGCACGTCGTTGAGTGTCGTTGTATGACCTTTTCCGTCTTTCACAACAAACGCGCGATCGCCCTGAATGGCAGCGATGGCCGAAAGCGTGCGGACCTGCCGCAGCCGTTTGCCCGGGCTGAACGGGAGATCCAGCCGGGCCGGATTCGCCCGGTCCACGATGTTGATATCGTGATTTCCGGGCAGCACGAACGTACGCGAAAAGAGGTCTGGATAGCGCGACAGGACGTCCAGGAACTCCGCCCATTCGGTCGTCCGTCCGGCATCGGTCATATCGCCGCTGATCAGCACATGGTCGAGCGGATCAACAGCGTGAATGGCGGCCAGCCGCGCCATCACCTGCTGCAGACGCTCGTTTCCCTGCGCCCCCGCGCGCCCGCTTTCAATGCGAAAACCATAACGTTCGCCAACCACATGGAGGTCCGACAAGTGAGCTACGCGCCAGATCCTGGTGTGTGTCGGTGCTGCATCGAACGCGACAAGATCAACTGGCTGCGCCATACGGGCATCGGCCAAGCCCCAGACAAGCGATGCGCCGGCAAGATAGCCGCATATCAAGACTGCGGCATTTGCCAGCGTCGGAATGATCAAACGATGAGGAACACCAAGATCCTCCAGACCTCCTGTCCAGCGCGAGGCCGGCCAGGCCCACATCGCGACCGCCACGGCGCAGATGGAAATGGCGATTCCCGCCGCGGCCGAATTCACCGCGCGGAGCCGCGCTCTGCCATGCACGGTCAGATGTCTCCCCAGCACCTTCTCCGTCAGATGCTGCAAGCCTTCGCGGCCGAAGACATATCCGGGCTGGATGGCAAGCGCGTTAAGAGACCAGAAGTTGACCTCGGCGAACCGAAACAGAGGCTTCCAGCCGATCCACCCCAGCGCGACAATCCCGATTGCCACCAGCAGCGCGCCGATCTCGGTCAGGACGAGAACCTTGTCCGACAGAGTTGAGAGCCAGGCAGAGGCGACCAATGCCGCGAGGCCCAACGACACCGCTGGCAATAACAACGATACCGTCCAGGCAAACAGGAGCTTCGGCAGACTGACTTCAACAAGCAGGCTCCCCGCCATGGAGAACAGGGTTCGCTGTTCAGGACTGGCGGCATCGTCCTCGATATCGCCCCTACGCGGGTCGATCGTTTCCCTGTTCCACTCCTTCGTTGGCTCGTCGTCTCCCGCATCCCCTCTCTTCATGGCATCGCCTCTTGTGAGCAGGCATGTTCCTCTCACCAGAGTGACGCTATCACATCTTCGACGACATCCGCGCGCGTCAGGGTTTGACCCGATGCAACATCACCGCTCGTATGATGTAATTACCGAAGCATGGCGAGAGATGAGCGCGGCAAATAGAGACAGGTCACTGAAAATATCACTCAATTTCTCAAACATGTTGCGGCATGCAGATCTAATTAGGCGGTTCAAGACTTCTGAAAATTGAGACAGCGAGGCATACCCATATCGAGCGCATCTTCCCGTTCTGATTGACGGACTACGCCTTTGGTAATATCCATTCGCCCCGTGCGATATCAAAAATCAGGCTGATAAAAAGCCGGAACGGAGTCCCATGGACTCGCAATCGATCGCAACACAGGCTGAACGGCCTGATGTCCCGACTGGGCAATCGACCTGGTCGGAGACTGTTCAAGGGCTGGCGCCTGAAACCCGTCGCCGCTTCACAACAGCTTTCATGGGTGAACTATCATTCGCGGCCGCCATTTGCGGGCCCATGCACGTCCGCGCCTCACCGTTGATCTTGCGATGCCGTCGCCATTCGGAGTCGCTACGATTATCGGCTCTGCCGTGCAGTTCCGGTTCCTCCTTATATCCCTGACGTTCCTTTTCTATTCTTGAAAGGAGAAGTTCTATGGAAGCGATGGATCGGCGAAACCTCTTGCAGGGCCTTCTGTTCAGCGCGGTCGCCACGGGCCTTGGCACGAGCGTCTTTCTGACGACTGCCAAGGCCGCGCCAATCCCGCTGCAGAAAGACCTTGCCAACAAGCTGGAGCCCCTCACCGAAAACGCCCAGGTGGTTGTGGCAGGCCGGCCGCCACGCAGGGTCCTTCACCATCCGCATCGATCGTGGCGACGTCGTCGCCGTGTGTGTTGGTGGCGCCATGGTCGCCGCGTCTGCGCTTGGCGCTGATGGTATGAAGCGCATGCGCGGTGACACGAGCGGCCTCAATTCATAGCGCAAAAGCAACGCAGGAGCGGGAGGACAAGATGACGACGTATGGCAATAGTTCCTCGGTAAGCGTCACCGGCTTGTCTTCACCGCCGTTCTGGATATGCGTACTGCTTGGCATCGTTCTGATTTTGGCCGGGCTGCTGATCCTCGGCGACGTCGTTCTTGCTACCGTCATCAGCACACTGTTCATCGGCTGGACGGCCATTGCCGCTGGCGCGTTCGAAATGATCCATGCGTTCTGGACCAAGGGATGGGGAGGATTTCTCTGGCAGATCCTCCTCGCCATTCTCTACATCGCATTCGGCATCGTACTGGTGCAGCAACCCGTCGCCAGCGCGATCATCCTCACCTATGTCCTCGGTATATTGCTGCTGGTTTCCGGCGTCATTCGCGTGCTGCTTGGATTTAGCCGCTGGAGCAACGGGGGCTGGATCATGCTGGCTTCAGGACTGTTCGGCGTTCTGGCAGGTCTGGTTATTCTGACAGGTTTTCCCAGGACGGGCCTGTGGGTCCTCGGCTCTCTGCTGGCCGTCGACATGATCTCCCACGGTCTGGCGTGGCTCGCTTACGCGTGGCAGCTGAGAACCAAGGCAGCATAGCGGCAGAAGGAACCATCAACGACGAAGGCCACGTGGCACCATAGAAATCTCTCAGTCAGGAGGAATAGAAATGTCAGATCTCGTTGCGATCATCTATCCATCCGAGGCAAAAGCCGAAGAGGTGCGGCAGCGTCTGTTCAAGCTGCAGAAGGAATATCTGATCACGATCAGCGATGCCGTTATCGCGGTGAAAACCGAAGCCGGCCCCGTGAAGCTGAACCAGCTGATGAATACCACCATGGCCGGCGCGGCCTCCGGCAGCTTCTGGGGATTATTGATCGGCGTGCTGTTCCTGAATCCCCTTCTCGGCGTAGCACTGGGCGCCGCATCCGGTGCATTGGGCGGGGCACTGACGGACTATGGCATCAATGACGACTTCATGAAGGAGCTATCGGCAAGCCTTCAGCCGGGAAATGCGGCGCTGTTCGTTCTCATCAAGAGCATCACTGCAGACAAGGTGCTCAAGGAAATCCAGGACGCCGGCGGCACTGTGCTGAAGACGTCCCTGGACGATGCCAAGGAGCAGGCGCTCAGGAACGCGCTCGCCAAGGCCACGGTCGAACCCCAGGCTCAGGCAGCACCAGCGGCATCCACGTCCACGGCATCCAAGCCCGCTGCCTGAGTTTGCGGGACTGGCATGGGTACAACAGAAGCTTCCGGCGTAGATATCTGCGCCAATTGCTCTTGTGCGTATCATCGCCGCGAATAACGAAGTCCGCCTGATCTTGCGCAGATCAAGCGGACAGTTGAATTTGCGTTTGAGGTGTCGTTGTTAGGCCGGCGGCTTACTCCACCTTACCCATTTCCTTGAGCACTTCGTTGGCGGCCTTGAACGCATCGAGGCCGGCCGGGATGCCGCAATAGACCGTGGCGTGCAGCAGCACCTCCTTGATCTCGTCGACAGTGACGCCATTGGTGATCGCACCGCGGGTATGCAGCTTGATTTCCGGCGCGCGGTTCAGGGCCGTCAGCATTGCGAGGTTCAGCATGCTGCGGGTCTTGCGATCGAGGCCCGGACGATTCCACGCATAGCCCCAGCACCATTCGGTGGTGATGTGCTGGAACGACATCATGAAGTCATTGGTCGACTGCATCGACTTGTCGACATAGGCCGCGCCGAGAACTTCGCGCCGCGCGGCAAGACCGATGTCGAACATTCCGCCGAGTGTGATGTTCTGATCGTAGCTCATATTGTAGTCCTTCCGTTTGCGATTGCTAAGGGTTCGACGTCGTTCGCCCGTCCGCCTCGATCATATGCCGAGATAGGCCGCGCGAACGGCAGGATTTTCATTCAATTCTGCAGACGTGCCCTGCAGTGCGATGCGACCGCTTTCCAGCACATAGCCGCGTGTCGCGACGTCGAGCGCCAGTCCGACATTCTGCTCCACCAGCAGGATCGACGTTCCACGCCTGTGGATCTTGGTGAAGGCATCGTGCATCTCTTCGACGACCTTTGGCGCCAGACCGTGGCTCGGCTCGTCCAGCAGCAACAGCTTCGGCTGCAGCATCAGCGCGCGCCCGACAGCGACCATCTGCTGCTCACCGCCCGAGAGCGTGCCGGCCAACTGCCCGCGCCGCTCCCGCAGACGCGGGAATAGTTCGAAGATGCCTTCCATGCGCGACGACAGATCCTTGGCATGGCGTGCGGTGAAGGCCCCGAGCATCAGGTTTTCTTCCACCATCATATCCGAAAACACATGGCGCCCTTCGGGAACATGCGCAATGCCCAGCGTGGGGATGTCATGCGAGGCGCGGCTCGACAGATCATTGCCTGCAAAACGCAACATACCGGTGACATGTGGCACTAGGCGCGAGATCGCGCGCAGGATCGTGCTCTTGCCGGCGGTATTGGCGCCGATGATGCAGACGAACTCGCCTTCGAACATCTGCAGATCGATGCCGTGCAGGACTTCGATCTCGCCGTAACCGGCATTGAGGCCCTTGATCTCGAGCAATGGCTGAGACGCACTCATTTATGGGCCTCCATCGAACGGCCGAGATAGGCTTCCACCACCACCGGATCATTCGCCACCTGCTCCGGCGTGCCATCGGCCAGAAGGCGACCGAAATTCAGCACCAGGATGCGATCGCAGATCGTCATGATCGCGCGCATGTGATGCTCGACGACCAGCAGCGTGATGCCGTCGTCGCGCAGCGAGCGGATCAGATCCATGATCTCCTGCATCTCCACCGGATTGAGCGCGGCCATCACCTCATCGAGCAGCAGCACCTTGGGGCCGGTACACAATGCGCGTGCCAGTTCGACGCGCGCGCGCTCGGGAAACGAGAGATTGCCGGCAAGCTTGTGAGCAACGGATTTGAGCCCGACGCGGTCGAGGCAGATCAATGCCTCCTTGCGCGCGGTCTCCACATCGTGGCGCAACAGGCCAGCGGTGAGCACGTTGTCGAGCACCGAGCTCTCGGCAAACAGCGCCACGTTCTGGAACGTCTTGGTCATGCCAAGCGCCGCAACCCTATGCGGCTTCTGGCCGACGACACTGGTGCCGTCGAGTTGAATGGAGCCACTGTCCGGACGAATGAGGCCAACCAGCGTACTGAAGAACGTCGTCTTGCCGGCACCGTTGGGCCCGATCAGGCCAACGATCTGGCCTTTCGGTATCGAGAACGTCACGTCGGACAGCGCCTGAAGGCCGCCGAAGCGACGCGAGATGCCACGCACATCGAGAATGGTCATGAGCGTGCCTTCTTCGAGAAGCGTGCCATCAACGAGTCGAACACCGTGATGAAGCCACGTGGACGCCACAGAATGACGGCGATCAGGATGACGCCGAAGATCAGTTGCGACAGGCCCGCCGCGCCCGACGAGAATAGATCGTTCATCAGCTCCTCCACGGGGATGATGAACAATGCGCCGAGGATCGGACCGATCGCCGTACCGACGCCGCCCAGAATGGCGATCAGTGCGACACGAATGGAGATGGATGCTGCGCTGAATACTGTATCCGGATCGAAGAACACGGCGACCTGCGCATAGAGCGTGCCCAGCATGGCCATCAGGACGCCGGAGATCACGGCAGTCTGCAGCTTCACCTTTGTGGTGTCGATGCCGATCACTTCCGCAGCGGCCGGATTCTCCTTGATGGCACGCAGCCGATAGCCCATGGCACTACGCCGAATCCATTCAAAGATGACCGTCACGATGATCAAGGCGATGAGCGCGATATAGGCATGCGGCAATAGCTGCTTGAAGGAATAGGCGGCAATGCTGGGCGGCACGAACGGCACCGACAGGCCGACCGGCCCGCCTGTGAGTGACGTCCCGACATTGGCGATGACGCGCATCACTTCGCCGAAGGCCAGCGTTGCCAGAGCAAAGTAATGCCCCTGCAGTCGCATGGTCGGGACGGCAATGATCAGCGCGGCGATGCCACCGAGAAAGCCGCCGGCGAACATGCCGATCCACGGGCTGATGCCGAATTTCAGCACCAGGATGGTGGACGTATAGGCGCCGATGCCGAAGAAGGCAGCGTGGCCGAGCGACGTCTGGTTGGCCAGACCACCGATGATGTTCCAGACCTGTGCCATCGCGGCGAATAGCAGCGTGAAGGTGAGCACGCGGATCCAGTATCCGGTCGGGCTGAGCAGCAGCGGCAACACAGCCGCAATGGCGATCACAGCCAGAATTGCGATCAAGCGTTTCATCGGGATGCTCCCACGAGGCCTTGCGGCCTCACCGCGAGCACGAAGATAAAGACGATGAACAGAATGAGGTTCTGCAACTGGATCGGAAAGAACAGCGAGGACAATGCCTGAATGACGCCCACCGCGAGCCCGCCGACCACTGCTCCCGCAACGCTGCCGAGACCGCCGAGGACAACGACGGTGAACATCAGCACGACGAACTGGCCACCGACCCCGGGGAATACCGTGACATAAGGCAGGATCACTGCGCCGCCGAAGGCCGTGAGGCCGACGCCGAGCGCGAAGGCGATCTTGTACATCAGCGCTGTGTCGATCCCCATCAGCTGTGCGGCCATCGGGTTCTGCGCAGTCGCGCGCATCGCCCGACCGAACCAGCTCGTGCGCATGAACCACCACAGGGCCAGACCACAGGCCAGCGACATGCCGAAGGCGATCAGATACGGCACGCTGATGAACAGCGCGCCGAGCGACAGCGACATGGTCTGATAGGACGTGGTCACCGAACGAAACTGCGAGCCGAACAGCAGCAGTGAGCCGTTTTCGATGACGATCAACAGACCAACGGTGAGGAAGATCTGGGCCACCGAGGGCGCCTTCAGCACGCGTGCGATCAACTGCCCCTGCACCAGCCAGCCAATGCCGAATGCGACCGCAAAGGACAGCGGCGCGGCCAGCACCGGATCAAGGCCGAGATAGGCCCAGGCGAACCAGGACACGAACATGCCGATCATCAGGAATTCCGCCTGCGCGAAATTCACGATGCCCATGACGCCATAGACCAGCGTCAGGCCGATGGAGATGACGGCGTAGACGCCGCCGACCAACAACCCATCGATTATTGCTTGTAGAAATGACACTGCGATCTTTCTTCAGTTCGTCAGGACTTCCAGACCGCGGTGCCCTTGGCGACGTCCTTCGGCCAGACAGTGACGAGCTCCTTGTTGCGCCATTGCGCCATGACGGGAACCGACAGGGTATTGAGGCCAGTGCTGTCGAATTCGACGGCGCCGCCGGTCATCGCCTTGGTCCAGCCGCCGGTGAACTTCGCGCCGCGCAGCGCCATGGTGACGTCCTCTGCCTTGGCCGACTTCGCCTTCTCGATCGCCTGCACCAGCACGTCGAGCGCGACGGCATGTTCCAGCGCCTCATGCACCATGAAATAGCCGAAGCGCTTGCGAAAGCGCTCGGTGAGATCCGGCGCGAGATCATAATTGGCGGGCGCGATCGACAGCACGTTCTCGGCGAATTCGCCGAGCCCCTTCTCGAAATCCGGAATGACATAACCTGCCGCGCCACCGATGGCCGGAATCGTGATGCGCTGCTGGCGCATGGTGCGGATCAGCAGCAGGCTGTCATTGAGATAGGACACCGGGAAGACGGCCTGGGCACCGGACGCACGCAGCTTGTTGATCAGCGGCGTGGTGTCGGTGATCCCCAGCGGATAGGCATCGTCCATCGCGATGTCGATATAGGCTGCCTTGGCAGCGGCACGAAGGCCGGCCGCCTGCGCAGTGCCATAGGCAGTGTCCTCATACATGATCGCGATCTTGTCGATCTTGGCGCCGGATGCCTGCGCAATCGCCAGCGTATAGTCGAGCTGCGCCTTGCCGAGCGCGGAGGCCTTGGCGACGATCTGGAAGATGTTCTTGAAGCCGCGACCGGTGATCTGGTCAGCGAAGGACATGGTGAGCAGTGGAATGTCACGGCGTTCCGTGACTTCCGAAATGGCAATGGTCAGCGATGACGCGAATGCGCCGAGGATCGCCGTCACTTCGTTCTGGGTGATGAGGCGCTGCGCAACGGTGCCCGCCGTGGTGGGCGTCGACGTCGCATCGGCCACGATCAGATTGATCTTTGCACCGCCGAGCGCCTTGATGCCGCCGGCTGCATTGATTTCGTCGGCAACCAGCTCGATGCCGTTGCGCGAATTGATGCCGAACTGCGCATTGGCGCCCGACAGCGGCATGATCACGCCGATATTGACCGGCTTCGCCTGCGCGCGGGCGGGCGACAGCACCATCGGGCTCGCCAGCAGCGACGCCGTTCCGGCAAGCAGCGTACGGCGGCTCAGGCCACCACGATGGGAGGTTGTCTTGGACATGGGCGTTTTCTCCAAATGCAGAACGGCCTTTGCGGCTTCGTCGGCAATTCGACATAAAACAGACGAGCGGTCAAGCTGCTTGACAGATTGTCTGATAAGCGGTCAACTTGACGCATGGCAAAGATCGAATCGGACCTGAATGTCTCGCGGGAATCGACCAGCCTGCGACTGTTGGTTGAAAACCGACTACGCTCTGCAATCGGTAGCGGGCTGTTCAAGCCTGGTCAGCGGCTGATCGAGCGTGAGCTGTGCGAGCAGGTCGGCGTCGGCCGCACCTCGATCCGCGAGGCGTTGCGGCAGCTTGAGGCAGAGGGCCTCGTCACCACGATCCCGCATCGCGGCCCGATCGTCAGCACCATCAGCGTCGAGGAAGCCGAGCAGCTTTACGATCTGCGCGCGCTGCTGGAGGGCTATGCCGGCCGCGAATGTGCGCGGCTGCGCGACCCGGTGATTATCGGACGATTGCGCAAACAGTTCGTCCAGATGGGCGCCGTTGCCGGTCAGGAAGACCGCAGCGACCTGTTGGCCGCCAAGACCGAATTCTATGCTGCGCTGCTCGAAGGCTGCGGCAATGTTTTCGTCGAACGCTTTCTGAAGATGCTGCTGAACCGCGTCACGGTACTGCGCATGACATCGATGACCCAGTCCAATCGCATCGGCCGCAGTCTTGCCGAAATCGAGACCATCCTTGTGGCGATCGAGGCCGGCGACGAAGATGGCGCCGAGCAGGCTTGCGTCCAGCACATCAAGAATGCCGCCGCGATAGCGCTGGAAGCGTTGCGGCGCGATAATCCCTGACAGGCGCGATCACCTGCCGCGCCAGATATCGAATAAAATAAGAACGTAAAGAGGAACGCCCGTGTCAAATTCAGCCGCCATCAATCCGCCCGCCAAAATCGCAGTCATCGGCCTCGGCAATATGGGACGTCCCATGGCCGCCTGTGTTGCGCGCGCAGGGTATCAGGTGGTTGGCTTCGATACGTTTGCAGAAGCCCGCGCCAAATATGCCGAAGCCGGTGGCACGTCAGCTGCGACAGTCGATGAAGCCGTCAAGGATGCAGCCGCCGTCATCACGCTGCTGCCCGACGGCAAGATCGTGCGCGCCGCCGTCGAAGGCTTCAAGGCGAAGCTCGCGCCGGGCACGGTGGTGATCGACATGAGCTCCTCCGCTCCGATGGGCACGCGCGCCCTCGGCGAAGAATTGATTGCAGCGGGTCTCGCTCTCATCGACGCTCCGGTGTCGGGCGGCGTGAAACGCGCCATCGACGGCACGCTGGCGATCATGGCCGGCGGCGACGGCAAGACCATCGATCGCGCCGATCCCGTGCTGAATGCCATGGGCAAGTCGGTGTTCCGCACCGGTCCGCTCGGCTCCGGTCACGCCGCCAAGGCATTGAACAACTACGTCTCGGCAGCAGGCCTCGCCGCTGCCGCCGAAGCCGTTGCCATCGGTGGAAAGTTCGGCATCGATCCGAATGTCCTCGTCGACGTGCTGAATGCCTCCACCGGACGCAACAACTCGACCGAAAACAAGCTCAAGCAATTCGTCATTCCCGAAAAGTACACCTCGGGCTTTGCGATGGCCCTGATGGCGAAGGATATCCGCACCGCCGACGAACTCGCCCACCAGATCGGCGTCAATGCGCCGCTGGCAGACGAGGTCGCTGCATTGTGGGATGCCGCACTGGAAAAACTCGGACCGTCGGCCGACCATGTCGAGATCGGCCGCTATCTCACTGCCAGGAAGTAGGTAACGTTGGGCATGGGCCTGATCGACGAGCTTCGCAATCGACTTGCGGTCGCGATTGCCGCGCCGGAGGCGCAGTCCTTTGCACGCGGACTGGATCTTGAAATTCAGTTTGGGGTCGACGAGGCCGCCGTCGCGATCGCTTGTCGCAACAACCAGCCGGTTGTCAGTATACCCAGCAATGCGCCGGATATCGCGCTATCTGGACCAGCCACAGCATGGCTGAAGGTGCTGGCGCCCTGCCCGCCGCCGACCTATCATTCATTTTCATCGATCCAGCTGCGCAACACCAGCTTCACCGTGAGCGGCGATGCGCTGGTCATTGCGCAGGCCCGCGCATTTCTAGAAGCCGTGTTTGCGAATCTGACGGTGCCGGCCGCGCATGCGGTCGAAGTCGATCTCACGCGCCTTGAGGGCCGCTATCACCGCGTGCACAGCGCCGGCGGGCAGATTGCCGAAATCTATTCAGAGGCCACGGGTACCGGCAGGCCAGTGCTGTGCCTCCACACAGCCGGAGCGGATACGCGGCAGTTTCACGGCGTGATGTGCGATCCCGAACTCGGGCGCGACTGGCGCCTGATCGGCTTCGACATGCCGCATCACGGCCGCTCGATGCCGCCCATCGGCTGGGATGGCAGCATCTATCAGCTCGATCAGCCGACCTATCTGGACTGGTGCGTAAGCTTCATCGAACAGGCGATCGGCGAACCCGTTGTGGTGATGGGCTGCTCGATGGGCGCCGGCATTGCCATGGCGCTCGCCGCAGAGCGACCTGATCTCGTGAAGGCCGTGATCGCGCTCGAAGCGCCCTTGCGCCCACGCGGCCGTCGTAACGACTATCTCACGCATGCAGGCGTCAATGGCGGCTGGCATTCGGCAGCCTATGTGCGCGGATTGATGAGCCCGTCCAGCCCCACTGAGGATCGCCGACGTGCTGCATGGATCTATTCACAGGGTGCGCCGGGCATCTATGACGGCGATCTGGCTTTCTATTCGGACGAGTTCGACGGCGAGCAGACCGCCAAGCTCATCGATGGCCACAAGATCCCCGTACATCTCCTGATCGGTCACTACGACTTCTCCGCCACCGTGAGCGATGCCTACGCGCTCGCCGAATGGATCGAGGGCGCCGTGGTGACAGAGATGCCGGAGCTCGGGCATTTTCCGATGACGGAGAACGCGCCAAAAATGCTGGACTATCTGCGTCCCGTCTTCCAGGCACTGCGGAGTTTGCCGCTTTGACTGCGCAAGATTCAATCCGGGGGTTGCAGCCCCGGTGACGCCACCCAATTTTCGACCTTCGCGTAAAAACGAAACTGCTGTGCTTTCTTAAGCAACTCGTCTCTCTTCGGGCCGGGCTCCAAGGCGTCAGCTCGCTCAGCGCAATTTTTCGCCATTCGCGCGTAGTCACTGGGTGTCATATGCGAATCCCCCGATTCGGCGTTGGCATACTACCAATCTAAATCTGGGCGAAAATTAGTTCTGACGATCAATCTCAAGCCGGTGCGATATCTGAGTATTCACAGACACGGCTACATCGACGTTTTTTGTGCCACCATAACGGTCGGATCGGCCAGGCTCGGTACGACGATCAATCGCTTCACGGCGCCTGCCTTGTAAGCCTGCAAGAACGTTGCGTAGTCCTTGAACGATACGCAACCGTTCGAATCTCCCTTTGGTCCCATCAGGTAGCTGTGCGTAAGCAATCCGGCGCGGCCAAACAGATCACCTTGACCCACCGGCTTCATTCTCAATGCTTCAACGCCGTGAAACGGCTTCTCTCGTTTGCTCAGTTCATATATCTGCGGTGGCGTCGCACCTCGATCATGGACGTGGACTTGCGTTGGATCGTCCATCAGTTCGCCAAGTCCGGAGTGAGCCTCGAGCCGCGTTCCGTCAGGCATGT
Source organism: Tardiphaga sp. P4_G1 (assembly GCF_056401215.1). Classification (NCBI taxonomy): domain Bacteria; kingdom Pseudomonadati; phylum Pseudomonadota; class Alphaproteobacteria; order Hyphomicrobiales; family Nitrobacteraceae; genus Tardiphaga; species Tardiphaga sp. P4_G1. The sequence continues at coordinate 538,172 of NZ_JBFUJU010000003.1, read as the reverse complement.
AAACGATGCGCGCGGAAATGTCGTAAAGCGCCGTCCGCGTTTCCGCCAACGTTGGAGGTGCACTGTCCTTTCCGTCGCCGGAGATTCCGCCCTCGGGTGACGCAGATGCCAAAACAGTTTCAGACGGCTGTAGCATCGCAAAGACTTTTTTAAGTGCTGCGCTTACGTTGGACAAAGGATCAGACGGTGTTGACGCTTGATCGGGCAGAGACACAGCAATCAAATTGGCCGCCGACGGCCGGACTCTCGGTAGCGGCACTTTTCCATTCGCCGCCGAGATTCCGAGCGAGCTGTCGGCGGGAAGCACTGGCTGCGATCGCATTGCTTGCGCGAGCTGCGACTTAGCCCGCTGAACTTCCAATTCGACATTAGAAGCCGACACTTCAAAATCAAATGCTTGCGGAAAACGCTGAACGAACGAGATGTCGCCGAGCTGGGGACTACTTGGATTTTTGGCCTTAAAGAAGCTCAGTACATTTTGAGGCTCTCGAACATACGCGCATAACGTCAGGGCCGCAGCGAGAGCTCCGACAGACGCAGCAGCGATAACAATTCGAGATCTACGCAATTGATGCCCCGGACACGACGCAAAAAGGCTACCCAATGATTCAGGCTCAAATCAAGCCAACGAGCCTGACGTATTAGGCCATTTTGGCGTTGCCAGACTTTGCGCCACTCCGGAAGGTCCGCCTCCCAGAGCGAGAGATTCCTTTTCCAGTCCAGCCTGCCTAAACAGGCTCGCTAAAAACCCAGGCATCGACGCAGACGTCATCCTGTTACCGCGCGCGGGGCGCGGAAGGACGACGGCCGGCTCGCAAATGGATCAGATGGTTAGGAGGGGGTGCTGGCGGAGAGAGTGGGACACTCCGCTCAAACCCACCTAAGCCGTTGAATTATAACTATGTCAATACGTTAAGCAGCTTGATTTGGGGGACAGTATGGGGGACAGAGTGGGGGACATCAATAACTCCTCCATGGCTAGGCGATGCGGAAGCGGAAGCTCGGAAAACATCTTGAATGGCACGGCAACCGCATCCGGGTTGCGATCCGGGTGCCTCCCAGTCAGGTCGAGAGGATCGGCAGAACACAGCTGAAGGATACGCTTGAGACAACCGACCCCCTCGAAGCTGAACGCGAGAAGGTCGATGTCATCCGTGCCATGCGAGCAGAGATTGCTGGCGAGAAGGCCGCTACGGTGAAGGTGCCTTTGACGCAACAGGCTTTGCAGTGGCGAGAGGCTGCGCAAGAGGAGAAGTTGAAGCCGGACCATCACGGCGACCAAACCACCATCGCAGAGGCCCTCTCCGACCGAGTGGAGCAGATCGAGGCGATGCACGGGAGGCAGGCGGCTCTGGCCTTCGCTGCCGTCGCCTCCGGGAAGGCCACCCCACTACGCGCCTACGTCGAGGACTGGTTCGAGGAGAAGAGCCATTCCGCTGGATACAAGTCGGACGTGCAACGGGCAATAGCACGCTTGGAAGCATGGTGCGCATCGACCGCCACGCCGCCAACTATCGAAGCTATCGCGGCTGGAGAAGCGGGCCTGTTTTGCCACGCTCAGTATATCCGCCCCAAGACGCACTACGCGACTGCGAACAAGGATATTTCATGCCTGCACTCGTATTGGAAATGGCTCGGCAGGCGTCGGGGCTTCTCGAAGGTCAACCCTTGGGATGATCAGCGGATCGACCCGCCGAACCACAGGCATGCTATCGAAGGTGGGGAAAAGCGGCCCTTCACAGACGACGAAGTCACGACGCTGCTGAGCGGGATCAGGATACGGCGCGACTTCGAGTTCTCACTGTTCGCGGCACTCAGCGGTCTTCGGGTAGACGAGATCGCAATGCTGCGCGTTAGGAACTGCGAAGGCGGGAAGATCGCAGTTGTTGCGACAAAGACCCCTAGCGGCAAGCGCATCATCCCCGCCCACCCCATGTTGGCGCAGCTCATCACCCGTCGCAGCGCTGACAAGAAGCCAGACGCCTATCTATTCGAGGAACTCCCCGAACAGAAGCCTAACTCTAAGCGCGGGCGTTCGGCACCGATCAGCCAGTCGTTCTCTCGTGAGCGGCAACGGCTCAAGGTCGATGAGCGGGCATCCGAAGCCCAGCGGCAGTCAAACGTAGACTTCCATAGTTGGCGTCGATGGTTCGTCCGAAAGGCCGTAGATCAGTTAGGCAAGGCCGCTGCGGGATACACACCTTGGACTATCGCCAACGTTGTCGGGCACAAGGTCGAGGGAGGGAAGCTGGAGGGCGTCTCGTTGCCGCTTGGCATGACAATGGGCCGCTACCCCGGCGTAGGTTCGTGGGAAGCGATGACAGCCTGCGTCAATGCGGTAAGCCTCCCACCGGGCGCTCCGATAGATCGCGAAGACTTGGTCAGTGATGTTGTTGGCGGCAAGGGACTTCGGAGGGTGAAGCGCCGCCTCATCCCGCGCAAGGCTGCGTAGCGGCAGGGATCATCGACGGTCGTCGTCGGGATGCACCCATGGCTGTGGCGATACGCTGCGCTTCTCAGTCAACCGTATCAACCTCACAGGGGGCCGATAACGGAAGTTGCCACACTGTTCGCAGCGGAACGATGCTTCCAACTTCCAGACCGGCGTGTCCCGAGGGCGGCGGACATGGACAAGCGGGATACTCGCTCTCGTCTCACATCGCTTGCACATTATCTCCAGCCAACCGTACCCACCGTTGAGGCATTCAGCGATGCTTGGAGAAGGCTGTGCAGGGCCACCGAAGCCCTCCATTTGCTCCGACCACAATAGGCATGCCGTTCGGTCACGCTCACGTATGGCCTCGACAGCGCGTTCAGCAGCATTCGTGGCATAGACCTTCGCCGCCATGACGCGGTCACCGAAAATGCGCTGTCTTGTCTTGCCACCCATGGCCCAGAATGAGCCCTCTTGGCGACGAGGATCAATCCACTACCATTCGCGGCAAGTGCCACGGCGGCACACAAGAGGCTGGTCAATGTGTAACCTCTACTCGATCACACGCAACCAAGACGCGATCCGACGCCTCTTCAGCATCGTCAACGACACCACCGGCAACCTCCCGCCCCTCCCCTCCGTGTTCCCTGACAATGCCGCCCCGGTGGTCCGCACCGTCAATGGGGAGCGTGAGCTGACCATGATGCGCTGGGGCATGCCGAGCCCACCGCAGTTCGGTGGTCCGCCCGTCACCAACATCAGGAATACGAAGTCACCGCACTGGCGGCGCTGGCTGGGACCGTCGAGCCGTTGCTTGGTGCCCGTCACCAGTTTCTCGGAATACGCACCAGAGAAGAACCCAACCACCGGCAAGAAGGAAATCGTGTGGTTTGCGCTGGACGACAGTCGGCCTCTGTTTGCCTTCGCTGGCATATGGACGCCGTGGACCGGAGCACGAGGGACGAAGGCCAATCCAATCGAAGGCGACCATCTGCTCTACGGCTTCTTGACCACCGAGCCGAATGCAGTCGTGGGACCGATCCATCCGAAAGCAATGCCGGTCATCTTGCACGAAGACGACTGGGATCGTTGGCTGACCGCGCCGCCTGCAGATGCACTGACGCTGCAGCGACCTTGGCCCGATGATGGGTTGAAGGTCGTGAAGCGCGGCCCTGACAAGCAAGACCAATCGCTTCCCACGACTTGAGCGCCTTGACGGTCACCCCCGCCGTTGTGTATCTGTGAAGGGAATATATCCCCTTCCAATCGTAGAATATCTGCGATTGACAACTGATGCAGATCATCAAGGGGATCGCTATGCGCCGCAATCATAACATTCACGCAATAACTGCTGCTGCCATTGCCAAGGGGCGGAAGGCCGCTGCCGATCCTTTGCGCATGCTTTCGGTCGCTAGTTACTGGGCTGAGTTCGACGAACCTATCCAGTTGCTGGACAACCCGCTCGGCACCTTCGCTGCCGACGCAAAGGACCTTATAGCGATGTGCGAGCGACACGGCGTCAGCTACAGCGCAAGCGCCGAACCCACCTTCCCCGTCTGGCTGCTGAGAGAATTTTACCCGGCCAACCCGTGATGAAGGTTCGACGCCGCTCCAATGACCGCTTCGCCAGCTCTATCATGAGTGGGCAGCCGCGATAGGGTACAACCCTAGCTTGGAATAGGTTGCACTCTTACTCCTATGCTCCCCTCCGTTACACTATAGGGACACTGAGGGGGGCTGATGGTTAGCTATCGTAGACCGATGGTAGCTTGGGGGTCCCCTGTGAAGGATGAGACCTAAGCAAGACCATGAGAGGGTGTATGGGATGGTGGACTGGGAGGTCCAATACGAATGAACCCCTAAGCAGTGTCCTCGTTATGATCCCCAAGAAGGATGAGCCTGAGGTGCGGGTATGTACGTTGACCCGGAGGAAGAACGCCAAGAGGTGGTTCGGAAGCTGTCCACCGTGAGGCGATTGCTCAAGCTGTGGGTCGGGGGGGGGGGACGCCGAGACGAAGGAACTGATGGTGGGCTACGAACGCGAGCTGGCCGACCGGCTGTCGCGAATGCCCGACTGAGACCCTAGCAAGACCACGCGCTACCCGACACAGCCTGCCGATGTTGCCTCAGATCGATCTGCAGGCCCGATAGCGCTGCTCTCGCCGTCTCGCCTAGCGCACCGCAGCACACGCCCAGAGCGCCCCCAGCCCCTCCAGAAACCGTTCAATGCGAGAGCCCATGAACCCTGATGAACCGTCAGCTCCGACCGCAAGATCGTCCGATGCCGCTAGGCGTCCGGTCATACCCTCCAACGTGACACCGCGTGAGGTGATAGACGACCTCTCCGAAACTGCGCGGTCTGTCGCGATTGCTGAGCGGCCTTACCACGACCATGCCAATGCCGCCCCTGCGATGGAGGTTACCTTCGAACTTCCGGGCGGGTTCAACATGGGTACGAAGATCCTGGACGGCGCGTTGATACTGCTGCACATCGGCAGCATGCAACACGACCAACAGGGCAAGGGATACGGCACTGCCGTTCTACAGCGAGCGGTCAAGTACGCCGCTGACCGCGACCTGAGGTTCTTTGCGAACGAATACCTGCCGCCCGATGTCCACCGGCTCGTCAACGCCATGACACGGAAGGGCTACGTCGCGCGGATTGATCCGTGGTCGAACTGGGCCGTGGACCGGGAGCCCTCGGTGGAATTTGGGACAACTGCGGCATCGTTCTCCGAGCCACATTAGCTGGCATGACGACATGGACGACGATCAGGGGACCCGCGCATATCTGGGGAAAATCTCTGAAAGGGGGTTTGAGGGGGATGTGCCTCCGCGTTTCCCCCGCGCCCCCTCGATCAGAGCAAACGCAATCGCTCTCTTTGATGTCGCCGCCACGGACTAGTTCATCGTCACCGAACTCGACCGTTGCACTCGGCGTTGGCATGCTCGTCGCAGGCATGTAAGCAACTGCGTGGGGGGATACACCGATGCAGCGGCTGAGCGACCGAACATGGAATACGGCTGTGGGATACTTGGCGGCAATCGTGTTCGCCGGGATCGCAGGCTTTGCGCTGGGCGCGACATTCTCCACAGGATGCCCGCTTGACCCACAGAACGCGCCGTTCGGCTGCGCGGAGTTTCTGCTCTCGCGATACCAGACGATGATAGCCGCTGCCATTGCAGCTATCGCCGTGTTTCCGGTCTGGCGGCAAGTACGTCTGCAAGGAATGCAGACTGACATCCTCAAGAGTGAGGCACTTCGTGAGCGCGTCTCCACCCTCGGCAAGATGCGCGATACATTGGTGAAGCGAGCTGAGCCTCTGCGCAAAGAGCTGCAGTTATACCCGGATCACGTCGACTCAGTCAGCTTCTGGGCGCACGACACCGGACAGCACGTCGATGCCTTTTCGAGGTTTGTATCCGAGCAGAAAGCGCTGCGTCTCGATGGAGAGCGGGTTGCGGCGGCAAGAGCCGATCTGATGACCAAGCTCAAATCACTGTCCGATGCGCTATGGGTATTGAACTGGGATGTCTATCTGGACGATGAAGACGCTCCAAACGAAGATGGACAATCAGAGTTGCGGGCCAAGGCTGCCGAAGCAGAAGCCAGTTTGGAGACGACCATTAACGCAGCTCTCATAAGCCTCCGTGCATTACACTCGGCGATCCAAGACGACATCGCCCTTGCTCGAACGAAGTTGCACGCACTCGGCGAGAACCTCGTATCCCACGCTGAGTAACCTCGCGGGTGCCCGGAACTCTGGAGCTCGCTTCGACGGAAGTAGAGCACGCATACCGTGTCCCACATGGGTCTGACGGTTAGCTTGCAGCCTTCTCAGCTCCGGGTGCCTTGGTTAGTAACTGAATGATGTTCGACGTGCCCTCTGCAGAATGCTTCGTGAAGCCAGTTTCCTGCGGCGAGAACATGCATGCTGATGCGTGCGTGAGGATAATGTCCTTCTTGTTTTCGTCCTTAGCGGCGTTGACGAGTGCCTGAAACGTCAGCAGCGCGTTCTGCCGGTGACGGTTGACGATGGCGTTGTGAGTGTGCGCCAAGAACGTCTTCGAGCACAGCACCAAGGCGAAGCCGAGTACGGCGAAGAGGCCTATCTTCGCCAGCGACAGTTGTACCGCCTCCGTGGCGTCGGCAGGATGCAAGGCACTCCACTTGTAGAGGAACATGGCAGAGACGGCGAAGATGCCAACAGCCGCGCCCGCAACGATCGTGTAGCTCCGCCACTGCAGGGCGATCTTGTCGTGGTTGTCCGCCTCGGTCTTGAAGTACGCGGCATGAAAGCCCACACCTTGCTCTGCTGCGACCTTCCGTACTTCTGCCAGAACGCGGTTCGCCTCTGCCTCATGCTCAGTCAGCTTCGCAGTGAGCCTCGTTGCCTCGTCAGTCGCAGCCTGCGATGCCGCTCGGGCGTCACGCTGGAGCTGGGAGAAGTCCCGCTGAGTGCTTGTTGCGAACAAGATGGCGGGCATCAAGGCGTTGTACCAAGGCTCCCAATGAGCCTGCAGCGCGTTGATGTAGCTCTGCCTGAGCTCGGTTGCACCCTGATCCGAAGGGGAGAAGGTCTGGATTTGGTCGAGGATGTTGTAGAACTGGTCAGCAGATGACCGGACTTGGTTGCGGAAGGTCCTCGAAAGCTGCGGGAGCACTTCCTGTGGGACCATGCGGAAGAGCGTCACCGCTTTGTCGGCATAGGGCACAGCTTCCTCAAAAGACAGCTGACGACCAAGATCTTCGCGCCTCGGCAGTGTGCTCGTATCGTAGTTTTGGACACGCGCGAGCGACGCTGTTGCGTCCGATAGTCCCTCGTCTGACATTCATCCTCTCCTCAGCCCAGCGCAACGTACGGGTGAAAGACGACCTCGGCCATACGCCAAACGAGCGTATCCACGAGAGTCGCAGTATCCGTTAGGGTTTGCCCTTACGGACATCGCAAATCAGCTACCGATCGCGTCCGATAGGGTTGACATCAATCAACGGACAACATACTCAACGGACATAAGCCTATCGTACAAGGAGATGTCCCGGTGGCTACCGTCCTCTACGCTCGCGTCTCGACCAAGGATCAAACGCTCGCACATCAACGCATTCAAGCCGAGGCCGCAGGCTTCAAGATCGACCGAGAGCTGGCTGATCATGGCGTATCTGGCGTCAGCACCCGACTAGACGAGCGCCCTCAGGGCAGGCGGCTATTCGACATCCTAAGGAGCGGCGACACCTTGGTGGTCCGCTGGGTTGACCGGCTGGGCCGAAACTACAGCGACGTCTGCGATGCGATCCGCGAGTTCATGCGACGAGGCGTCATCGTCCGTACTGTCATCAACAACATGACCTTCGACGGCGCGACCAAGGACCCCATGCAGATGGCCGTTAGAGATGCGCTGATCGCCTTCATGGCGGCGACCGCACAGGCCAACGCGGAAGCGATCAAGGAAGCTCAGCGGGGCGGTATCGCCCTTGCGAAGGCATCCGAGAGCGAGAGGAAGTATCGCGGTCGCAAGCCCAGCTTCACTCGGGATCAGCTCACGACGGTCTGCGACATGCTGGACCTATCGACCGGGATCGGCGAGATCGCAGCATCCACCGGCCTTAGTCGGCAGACGATCTACCGGATAAAGGACGACCGAGCTGGAGCGGAAGCGTCGCTTGTGAGCTGGCTGCAGAAGGCTGACCGAGCGGCTTAATGATCCGTGTGGCCGTATCAGTGTATTTGCGGCCTAGCCCGTCCCGGTGGCGACCACAAGACGGCACAGCATCTTGCGGCTCAGGACCGACAAGGGCATTGTTCCCGCAACGAGAAGCTGTGCTGTGGGGACGTTCAATGTCTAACCTGATCGAACTCGCAGCTGATAGGCTCGCGAAGCTCGAACCAGAAATTAGGGCTGCGCTTGATGCAGAACCCAATGAAGCCGACACGCGCCTTAAGGTGCTTGATCGGTTCCTATTTGAAGTTCTTGGTTGGCAACGCGATAGCTCGGTCCTCGCCGAACCGCCCACGGCCTCCGGTTACATCGACTACCTACTACGCGTTGGCGAGAACGTTAACGCCTTAGTCATTGAGGCCAAGCGTCACGGCAAATTAGAGCCGACGACCAAGTCCAGCGAAGTTATGCATGTCAGTCTCTCCGGCCCCGTTGTGAAGCCGCTGATACCTGGCATCAAGCAGGCAATGGCCTACGCACTGGAGCAAGGTGTCCCAGTCGCTTGCGTCACTGATGGCAACACTTGGCTGTTCTTCAAGGCGTCCCGAACAGACGGCAAGCGCCCGATGGACGGCAAGGGCGTCCTATTCCCCGACCTCGCCTCTGTGACGGCGAACATGGGCAAGTTCGTAGAATTGCTGAGCCGAGGGGCCATCGTTGATCGCCTACATCTGGCGCACATCAACGAAGCTGAAGGTCTACGCATACCAGACACAGAGCAACAGTTCTATGTGATGGACCCGGCTGACGCACGTATGCGTAAGCGCGACGAGCTGGCAAGCGATGCGGCGTTGCTGTTCTCCCAGTTCTTCTCGCGTATGTCGGACGACAAAGACAAAGAGATGCTGCGCGACTGCTTCGTCGAAACCCAAGAGAGCCGCAAGGCAGATTTCGAGTTAGAAAAGCTCATCCAGCGCGTGATGAATAACATCACAGCGCTCAACACCGGCGAAGGCGGTGCACTTCAGGAAGAGATGGAACGCACTATTCGGGTCAAAAGGTCCGAAACTGTGCTGATCGTGGGCAACAAGGGCTCGGGCAAGTCTACCTTCATTGATCGCTTCTTTGAGCAGGTCCTCCCGCTCAGTATGCGTGAGAAGTGCGTGGTGGCTCGGGTCGATCTTGAGGACTACCACGGCGACCCCAACATGATCGTGGGCTGGGCCATCGACCGCCTGCGGACGGTTCTTGAGAAGAAAATTTGCGCCAACGACCCGCCGTCCTACGACGACCTAATGGGCATCTTTCACTGGGAATACAAAAGGCTGTCCGAGGGGTCGCAGCGCCACCTCTACGCGCAGGACAAGGAGCAATTCAAGATCTTCTTCGGCAACCATATGGAAGAGCGCCGCGAGAAGAACCCGGACGAATATGTGCGCTGGCTGTTGAAGCGGGCGAGCAACGGCCTCGACAAGCTGCCGTGCCTCATCTTTGACAATACCGACCAGTTCGCACCCGGTATTCAGGATATGGTCTACCAGCTCGCTCATTCGTATGAGAGTGCGGGAGTGGTCTTCAACCTCGTACCCATCACCGACCGAACGGTGTGGCGTCTGTCGAAGGACGGTGCGCTGCAGAGCTATTCGTCGCGCAGCTTCTATTTGCCCGTGCCCGAAGCCAAGGAGATCATTGCGAAGCGCGTTGAGTTTTTGAAGGCGAAGGTGAACAAGCCCGGCGACGCGGCGAAGACCTACTTCTCCCGGCTTGGCTTCCAAGTGCAGATCAATGACCTTGCTATGCTCGCGGAAGCGGTCGGCAAGGTCTTCCTCGAGAGCGACTATGTGTCAGGGCTGCTGGGGCGTCTTGGGAACTTCAACATCCGTGTCATGTTGCGACTCGCCGAACGCATTTTCTTGTCGCCAGAAATCAAGATCGACGAAATTATCAAGTCGAAGTTCGGGGGCGAGAGCGTAACGGCCGACCGTCACAGGACACACCGCGCCCTTCTCAAGGGGGAATACGACCGCTTCAGCGAAGTCGAGAACGAGTTCGTATCTAACCTCTTCTACACCAACCCCATGCGGCCTGCGTCACCACTATTAGCCTTCTATTTGCTCTGGATAATGCGGCAACGCCTGAACAGCGTCCGCGATGAGGGCATTGAGAGCAAGCATTGGCCAGTATCAGAACTGTGCACCTTCTTTGAGGGCTGTGGCGTCGCAGACGAGCTTGTAATGAAGGCTCTGAACCGCTTGTACGAGCGTCGGCTGATCGAAGCTTTGGACCCTAACGTGAAGGCTATCGGCGTCGGCGACAGGGTAGCCATCAAAGACAGCGGTTTAGCCCACCTTGATCTTGCACTGGGGTCCACACCCTATGTCGAGCAGATCGCCCTCACCACCGGCGTCAATGAACTCTTTGTTCGGGACGAGATGCGCAAGAACAATTACCCGCATGGGTTGGACAATGTCCGACATACCTTCGTGCGGTACTTGCTGAAGCAAGATACCGGACGCCTCACGATCCCCGCGAACAGGGTCTACGACCAGATCAGGATGGCTCGGCGGCAGATCGAGGCGTTAACGCCGACCCACCGTAGCAGAGGGCCGGAGACTGGCCGAACGGAACAGCTTGCTCGTCCGACGACCCAGAAGCATAGACCCCGCCAAAAAAACTAACGCTTAATTTGGGGGACACATCGGGGGGCATTTTGGGGGACACCGCGCAAACCGCTCAATTTAAGTTATTGATATTACTCAACTACTGAAGAGGCAGGAGGAGTGGCGGAGAGAGTGGGATTCGAACCCACGGTACGGTTTCCCGCACACACGCTTTCCAAGCGTGCGCCTTAAGCCACTCGGCCATCTCTCCGGCGCGCCTTCTCATGACGGGCCGGAGCGAGATTTGCAAGGGACCGCCGGCTCGGCCCGGCGGTTTTTCTCAAATTATTGAAGGATATAGGGAATTCCGGGGAGCCTTGGCGCCACCTGCCCGTCCTGGCGAGCGGCGAATCGGCTTGCGATGCGTCGGCACAGCAATCCCCGCGCTAGCGCGCCGCGGGGGGACCTCCCCATTTCGCCTGGGCGGCGCCGCGGCTCAGTGGAACCGGCTACCGACCCCAGCGCCCAGCGATTGGACCGGCCAGAGTACGGCCGGCTCAACCGGCAGCGTTTCCACCGGCGTCTTGTCATTGGCGACATGGGCCTGCTGAAGCGCCTCGACGAAATCGGCGAACCAGTCCTGGATGGTGCCGGCGCGCAGCTTCGCCATCATGGCTTCCCAGCGCATCCGGCGCTCCAGCAACGGCATCGAAAATGCGGTCGCGATGGTGCGCGCCATGCCGTCCACATCATGCGGATTGACCAGCAAGGCCGTATCGAGCTCGTTGGCGGCGCCGGCATATTTCGACAGCACCAGCACACCGGGATCGACCGGGTTCTGTGCAGCGACATATTCCTTGGCGACCAGATTCATGCCGTCATGCAGCGGCGTAACGAGGCCGACCTGCGCGGTGCGATAGAGGCCAGCGAGCACCGTCTGGCTGAAGCCCTTGTTGAGATAGCGGATCGGCGTCCAGTCAACTTCGCCGTGACGCCCGTTAATATCGCTCACCAGCTTGGCAAGCTGGTTCTGCAGATCGCCATAGGCCTCGATCGTGCCGCGCGACAGCGTCGCGATTTGCAACAGCGAGACCGAGCGCTTGAGCTGCGGCTGCCGCGTTAGCATGCGATCGAACGCATCGAGACGATTGACGAGACCCTTGGAGTAATCGACGCGATCGACGCCGATCGCGAGTTTCTCGCCGTTCAGGCTGCGGCGCAGCCGCGACACATCTGGATGCGACGCCGCCTTGGCGGCATGCGCAGCAAACTTCGCGGGATCGATGCCGATCGGAAATACCGCACAGCGCGACACGCCGTACCGCGACATCACCACACCACCCGTCGTGTCCAGGCCGAGCTCGCCATCGACATAAGACAGGAAGTTGTCGCGATCACCTTCGGTCTGGAAGCCGATCAGATCGTAAGCGAGCATTGCCTCGACCAGTTCGCGATGATGCGGTACGCCGCCAAAAATATCGCGTGCCGGCCACGGCGTATGCAGGAAAAAGCCGAGCGGATGCGTCACGCCAAGCCCGCGCAATTCTGCGCCGAGCGCAAGGAAATGGTAATCCTGAATCCAGAACGCGGTATCGGGCTTGCGGAACCGCAGCAGCGCGCGCGCGAAGAACGAATTCACTTCGCGATACGACTGATAATCATCGTGCGACGTGCAAATCAGGTCGGTACGGGAATGCAGTGCAGGCCAAAGCGCCGAATTGGCGAAGCCTTCGTAATAGCCACCGTAATGCGCGGCAGGCAGATCGAGCATTGCCAGCGCACCGGCACCAAGCGCCTCGATTTCGGCAAACGGTTCCTTCTGCGCGCCATCACGCACGCGGCCGCTGGAACCCACCCAAATCGCGCCAGATTTCTCCACCACGGGCAGCAAGGCTGCTGCCAGACCGCCGGTCATCGGCTCATTCGCCGAAGCGCGCGATACTCGGTTTGAGACTACGACGAGATTCACAGGGTCCCCTCCTGATTGCACACATTGATAAACGTCCGTTCATCAATATGGTTCCTCGTCACCATTCGACCCAATTGAAACCAAATTCGGGCACGCGACGATGGAACTCACCTTTCAGTGAGTTCCATCTGCATCGGTATCAAGACATGAGCTGAATCACTTCGATTTCGCCGCATCGTCGATCAGCAAGCGCGCGAGCCATGCGCGCACATCGCGCGGCTCGTCGAAGTGACCCGATACGCCTTGCGCACGGCGACCGACGGAGAATGCGAGACCATTCATGCCGGGCATGATCGCAAATACCGATTCATCGGTGACATCATCGCCGATGAAGATCGGACGGCGCCCGCTGAACGGCTCATGCGTCATCAATTCGATCACGCCCGTCGCCTTGGTCACACCAGCCGGCTTGATCTCGCAGACAGCCTTGCCGGGCAGCACTTCGATCGGCGCATTCGGCAGATCGGCACGGATCGCGGAGACCGCATCATAGATCGCCTTCTCCGCATGCGGCGCGAGGCGATAATGCAGCGCGAGCGCATAGCCCTTGTCCTCGAGCAGAATGCCCGGGCTCAACTTCGCAATGGCAGCAAGGCGACGCTTTAATTCCTTGTCCATCGGCGGCGCGCCTGACGCTACCGATTCATTGTCGCCTGACAATCGCATTTCGGCGCCATGACCGCCGACGGCAGGAAACTGCATCGGCGCAAAGATCAGATCGATATCGTTGATCGAGCGGCCCGAAACGAGCGCCATAGCGCCATTCGTGCGCTGCAGCAGCTTGCCCATGGACGTCGCCAGATCCGGCGGCACCCATACTTCACGCGGCGTCGGCGCCAGATCGAGCAGCGTACCGTCGATATCGAGCAGCAGCGCACATTCGCTAAGCCGCGGCAATTCCGCACCCGGATACAGTACCTCTTCGGAGTGCGGCGCATCGTCGACATGAATTTCGATAATTTTCTGAGACATGTTCATCAAGTTACTCCACCACGGCCAGCGGCCGTGCAACTGATTCAAGCGGCTGGCGTTCCGCCGCGACGGCATAGCGCCAGCCGACAATCGCAGCCACGATCATCAGAACAGCGCCAAACAGGTAGCCGGCAAACACGCTATTGCGCGACCCGGTATCGATCAGCACGCCAAACAGCGCCGGGCCGGCAACGCCGCCGATCCCGGTGCCGATCGCGTAGAAGACAGCGATCGCCAATGCGCGCACCTCGATCGGGAACGTCTCACTGACGGTGAGATAGGCCGCACTCGCCGCCGGCGACGCAAAGAAGAAGATGATCATCCAGGCGATGGTCTGGGTCTGTGCACTCAACACATCGATCGAGAACAGATAGCCGGAGATCGCAAGCAAGATGCCCGACATGCCGTAGGTCACCGCAATCATGACGCGACGCCCGAGCGTATCGAACAGCCGGCCGAGCAGCAGCGGTCCAAGAAAATTGCCTGCGGCAAACGGCAGGATATACCAGCCGACATGGTTGGACGGGATACCGAAGAAATCCGTCAGTACCAGCGCATAGGTGAAGAAGATCGCGTTGTAGAAAAACGCCTGCGACGCCATCAGCACGAGTCCGACCAGCGACCGCTGCCGATACAGCACGAACAGTGTCTGCGCGACCTCCTTCAGCGGCGTATGATCGCGCATCGTCAGCCTGATCTTCGGCAGCGCGGCCAGAACCGACGGCTTGGCCTTCTGATGCGCGGAGATTTCGATCTCAGCCACGATCTCTTCGGCGCGCTGCGGCTGACCATGGATCATCAGCCAGCGCGGGCTTTCCGGAATCCACATCCGCATGAACAGCACGATGAGACCCAGAATAGCACCGGTGAAATAGGCCAGCCGCCAGCCATAGGCTTGCGAAATCACTGCGGGGTCCAGCAGGACAATGGCGCAAACGGCGCCCATTGCAGCGCCTAACCAGAAGCTGCCGTTGATCACCAAATCGGTCCAGCCGCGATAACGCGCCGGGACGAGCTCCTGAATCGTTGAATTGATCGCGGTATATTCCCCGCCAATGCCGGCGCCCGTCAGGAATCGAAACACGGCATAGCTGGCAAGATTCCATGACATCGCCGTCGCGGCAGTCGCGGTGAGATAAAGCGCAAGCGTAATGAAGAACAGCTTCTTCCGGCCGATGCGGTCCGTCAGCCAACCGAAGCCCAGCGCGCCGATCACAGCGCCTGCAAGATAGGCGCTGTTGGCGAAGCCGACATCGAGATTCGAGAACCGCAGCGCCGGATCTTCCTTCAGCGCGCCGGACAGCGCCCCCGCCAGGGTCACCTCAAGGCCATCGAGAATCCATGTAATACCGAGCGCCAGGACAACCCGTGTGTGAAAGCCGCTCCAGCGCAGCGCATCCAGGCGCGCAGGAATGTCAGTTTCGATGATACGATCCGAGTCAGAAGCTGGCGTCTGGCCCGGCATCGGGGAAGCCGCGATATCCGCGCTGCTCAGATAAGCCATGCCGCCTTGCTCCTGAGCATTTGCTCGCTACCCCCATGGACAAGCGGAAATCGACATCAACGCGAAAAGCCCGAAACCTTGCGGTGACGGGTGATTCAGCGCCAAAGGGTCACATTCTACGTGGACCAATCCACGAAGAACGCGTTGGTTCCCATTTTATGCGGGGAATTGGGACCTAGAGCGAAACGGCGTAATGCTCGTATTCGCCGCGCACCAGTTCGATATGGGCGCGCATCGCCGCGGCGGCGCCGTTGCGATCGCCGCGCATGATGGCGACGACGACGCGGTCATGCTCAGCCTGCGACTTGGCAAGACGGCCGAGATTGCGGAACTGCGCGCGCCGGAACGGCTGCACCCGCACCCGGGTCGCCAGCGTGATCTCGGCGATATATTCGTTCTGCGAACCCGCATAGATCGCGTTGTGAAAACGCTCGTTCACTTCGTGGAAACGATCCGGATTGCCGTCATAGCTCAGCACCCGCAGCTCTTCGTGAATGGCCTCCAACCCGTGACGTTGCACGGCCGGCATCCGTTCTGCGGCGAAGCCGGCACATATCGCTTCGAGCTCCGCCATCGCCTCGAACATCCCGGTGAGGCGATCGATCGACGGCTGCGCCACCACGGCGCCACGATGCGCGCGCGAGTCGACAAGGCCGCTGGCCGTGAGCTGGCGCAACGCTTCACGAACGGGCGTGCGCGAAACATTGAAACGTTGTGCCAGATCGGTTTCGTCGAGCGGTGTGCCCGGCGCCAGCACGCCGCGCACGATCTCGTCGGCCAGTTGCAGGCGGAGTTCTTCGGCGCGCGTCATCTTGCCGGTGATAGTCCCGGCACGGTCAACCCGGCTGACCGGCCCGGCGATGCCCGCCTTGCGGCGCGGCTTCCCCGGCTGGATCAGCATGTCGTCGAAACTCATCCCTTGGCGCCCTGCGGTTCGTCGATCAGGCTGACAGACGCCGCCACGATTCGCCAGCCTTCCGGAAAGCGGATCCACGTCTGCATCTGTCGACCGACCTTACCCGGAGCCGTGTCGCGATAAAATAGCGTCGAGGCGACCGCAGTGTCGCGGCCATAGGCGGAAATCACCGTGCGCGCAGTGCGGCGCATCAATCCGACCGGCGAGCGTGCACCGCGAAAGGCTTGGATCTCGTCATAACCGTAGAGGTTTTCGCCCATGCCGTAACGGAGCGTCCGCGGATCGTTGCGAAACAACTCGCCGAGCACCGCCGTGTCGTTGGTCGTCAACGCCTTCTCATAGCGTGCGAAAGCGGCGCCCACTTCGGCGATGACGTCCGGCAGATCAATGTCCATGTCAGAACCCTTTTGCGCGGGGCGCGGCAACGACGCCGGCCCGCTCCAAAGCATAAGCGACGCGCAGCGCGATGTCTTCCCGCCACGGCGCCGCAATGATCTGCACACCGATCGGCATCGGATCGAGCGGCACGGGGACGGCGACCACGGGCAGACCGATGAACGAAATCGGCTGGGTGTGGATGCCGATATTGGCCCGCACCGGCAGCTCGATGCCGTCGAGCACGAAAGTCGCCTGACCCAGTTTCGGCGCGATGCAAGGCGTTGCCGGCGCGATGATCACATCGACATCCCCAAACAGTTCGAGCACCTTCGCGCGGTACCAGCGACGGAATTTCTGCGCGCGATCAACCAGCGGCGCCGGCACCATGGCGCCGGCCAGCAACCGGTCTCGCACCGCCGGGTCGAAGTCATTGGGCCGTGTCCGCAGACGGTCCAGATGCAGCGAGGCGCCTTCAACGGTCGAGATGACGTAGGCCGCCGAACGCGCGCGGGCGACCTCGGGCAGCTCGATGTCGCGTGTGACGCCGAGCGCCTTCGTGACACGCGCAACCGCCTCCTGGGCCTCCGGAAACAGGTTCTTGCGGAAGTATCCGCCGGCCGCAGCGATGCGGAGAGAGCCGATATCCTGTCCGAGCAGCGCCGTCACCGACTCGATGGCGCGGGTTGAACACGCCGCATCCTCGGCATCGGGTCCCTGCATGGCATCGTAGGACAGCGCGAGGTCCTCGACCGATCGTGCGAACGGGCCGAGATGATCGAAGCTCGCGACAAACGGAAACGAGCGCGCCCGCGACAGCCGGCCGTAAGTCGGCTTCAGGCCGAAGATACCGCAAAACGACGACGGCACGCGGATCGATCCGTTGGTGTCCGACCCCAAGGCAAGCGGCACGAGAGTGCCGCCGACTGCGCCCCCGGAACCGCCCGATGAGCCGCCGGTCATCCGGGTCACGTCATGCGGATTCCGCGACGGGCCGTCATGAATATTCTCGCCCGTAAAATCATAGGCGTATTCGCCCATATTGAGCGCGCCGACCAATACGGCGCCGGCCGCCTCCATGCGCTCAACCAGTGTCGCATCGCGGGTCGAAGCTGGACGATCGCGGTTGATTTTGGAGCCGGCGCGGGTCGGCAGGCCGGTGACATCGAACAGGTTCTTCACGGCGAATGGCACGCCTGCGAGCGGCCCTACGCTTTGACCCGCAGCAATAGCGGCATCCAGCGCCTTGGCCGTGGCGCGCGCGCGATCGGCGGTGACATCGGTGAATGCGTTCAGGACCGGATTGTGCTGCGCGATCCGCGCGAGCGCAGCTTCGGTGACAGCGAGCGCCGAGATCTTCTTCGCGGCAACCGCCTGGGCGATTTCGGAAGCCGGGCGCCAGTCGCCTTCGGGGGTGATGACCGGATCAAGCTGCATAGATGCTCGCCGGCTCGGTTTCATCTGGCAGCGCAAATTCGTCGACCATTTTGGCCATTTTCAGCGTCACTGCTAGATTGGCACGGACGGATGGCTTCCACGCATCCTCGATCGGCAGCGCCAACGCCCCGGCGACGGCGTCGATATAGTCATCAAGCGGTTCGGCCACGGTCCCTCTCTCGATCTGTCTCAATGAACCGGCAGCGGCGGATGCGGGATCGCCGACAGCAGCTCCTTCGTGTAGTTGTCCTGCGGCGCGTCCAGCACGGCCTCGGTCAGGCCCTGCTCGACGATCCGCCCCGTGCGCATCACGATGACACGATCGCACAACAAACGCACCACATTCAAATCGTGCGATACGAACAAATAGCTCATCCCCATCGACTGCTTGAGATCCTGCAGCAGGTTCAGCACCACCGCCTGCACCGACACGTCGAGCGCCGCCGTCGGCTCATCCAGGATGATCAGCTTCGGCTGCAGCGCGATGGCGCGGGCAATGCCGACACGCGCCTTCTGGCCGCCGGACATCTGGTGCGGAAAGCGATCGAGCAACTCGAGCGGCAACCCAACCTGTCGCGCGAGGTCTTCGCATTTTGCACGCAATGCATCGGAGCCCTTGATATCGCCGAGCTGCATGATCGGATCGGCGATGGCCCGCGCCGCCGTGAAACGAGGATTCAGGCTGTCCGTGGGATCCTGAAACACCATCTGGATGCTCTTGCGCAGCGGCAACCGCGCAAAGGAATTCGGCGCCATCTCGCCGATCTCGTCGCCATCGAACGAGATACGCCCCGAGGTCTTGTCGATCAGTCGCATCACCATCATCGACGTCGTCGACTTGCCGCAACCGGATTCGCCGACAAGACCGACGCTCTCGCCATGGCCGACCGTAAAGCTGATGCCATCGACAGCACGAAACTTGTCCGGCTCGGTCGGCGGCTTGCGCGAGAACAGTTTTGCCAGAGAGGCGGTTGCGCCCTGGCGAGCATATTCCTTGACCAGATTTTCGACCACCAGCAGCGGCTTTGCGGCAGTATCGGCGCTGACACTGTCAGCAATCGGCTGCTGCACTGGCATCGCCGCGCGTTCTTCGGCCGGCAGCAGATCGCGCAGCGAGACGCCAAGCCGGGGCGTCGCTTGCATCAACTTCTTCGTATAAGCGTGTTTCGGATTGGCGAAGATATCGGCCGACAGTGCCGTCTCGACCACCCTGCCCTTTTCCATAACCACGACACGGTCGCAATAGGCAGCGGCAAGGCCGAGATCATGGGTGATCAGGATGGTCGACATGCCGCGACTCTTGGTAAGCTCGACGACGAGATCCATCACCGCCTTCTGCGTGGTGACGTCGAGACCGGTAGTCGGCTCGTCAGCGATCAGGAGCTGCGGATTACAGGCCAGCGCCAATGCGATCACGACGCGCTGGCACATGCCGCCCGAGAGTTCGAACGGATAGGCGTGATAGCGCTCGCGCGGACGTGCGATCTTGACCTGCTCCAGCGCCTCGATGGCTTTCTCCGCACGGTCTGCGCTGCCGGCCTGCGCATGCTGGCGCAGCACATCCTCGATCTGGTCACCGACCTTGCGGATCGGATTCAGCGCCGCCCGCGGGTTCTGGAAGATCATCGAGATTTCGCGGCCGCGCAGGTCGCGCATCTGGTTCTCGGTTGCGCCCTTGATGTCGACACCAGAGAACATCACCGATCCTTCGGCGATCTTTCCAGCGCGATCGAGAATGCGCATCACCGCATAGGACGTGACCGACTTGCCCGAGCCGGACTCGCCGACGATGCCCAGAGTTTCGCCCTTGGCGACGGAGATATTGACGTGCTGCACCGCCTTGACGATGCCGCGCCGCGTGGCGAATTCGACGGTGAGATCGCTGACGTCGAGAAGCGGTTGAGCGGTCATGTCCGGGCCCTCAGGTGCGTCGCTGCGGATCGACGATGTCGCGCAGACCGTCGCCGAGCAGGTTGAAGCAGAACACCGCGACCATCAGCGCGAGACCGGGAAACAGTGCGATCCACCATTCGCCCGACACCATGAAGGACGCGCCTTCGGCGACCATGATGCCCCATTCCGCGGTTGGCGGACGGACACCAAGACCGATGAAGGACAGGCCCGCGGCATTGAGAATCGCGTAACCCATGGTCAGCGACATCTGGACGATCATGATCGGCATGATGTTGGGCAGGATATGCACCAGCAGGATGCGCATCTCGCTATTGCCCGACAGCCGCGCCGCCTGCACGAAGCCCGCTTCGCGGCGGACGTTCGCCTCGGCGCGCGCGACGCGCGCATAGAGCGGGAAATTCACGATCGCCGTGGCAATGATGATGTTCTGCACGGTGTTACCGAGTGCTGCGACAATACCCATGGCCAGCACGAACAGCGGAAATGCCATGATCGTATCGGCGATACGGCCGACGATGCGATCGGTCCAGCCGCCGAAATAGCCCGAGGCTATGCCGGCGAGGCCGCCCATGGCGAACACCAGGATGACCGAGGCAATCGCTATGAAGAAGTCGAGCCGTGTCGCGACAATGACGCGGCTGAAAATGTCGCGGCCGAGCTGGTCGGTGCCGAACCAGTGCGCCGCGGACGGCGCCTTCAGCGCCTGCGCCGTGTCGCTGGCGAGCGGATCGTAAGGCACGATATAGGGACCGAACAGCGCTGCAAACACGATCAGCACCAGCAGGCCGAAAGCAAAACCCGTGACGCGGTTCTCGCCCAGGATGTAGCGGGTGTGCGACAGCGTCGCGGCAAAGCCGGACGTACGCTTTGCGGGCTCAGGTTTCGGCGCGGGAACGGCTTCGGAATCGACAGGCGTGACAGCGTTCATGGTTTACACCTCACCCTTCCAGCCGCACGCGCGGATCGATCACGCCGTAGAGAATGTCGATGATCAGATTGATCAGCACATACATGACGGCCATTGTCAGCACGAAGCCCTGCACCGGTGCGAAATCCGACGAGATTAGTGCTTCGACCGCGTAAGAGCCGATGCCCGGCCAGGCGAAAACCTTCTCGACCAAGACGTTCGCACCGAGCAGGAACGAGAACGTCATCGACAGYGTGGTGATGACCGGCAGCATGGCGTTACGAAAGGCGTAAGTGACGATCACAGCGCGTGGCGACAGTCCGCTGGCGCGGGCCGTTCGCACGAAGTCCGATGACAGGATCGCCAGCATCGACGCGCGCGTCATGCGCGCGATCGGCGCCAGCGAGAAGATCGCCAGCGTCGCTGTCGGCAGGATCAGTTGGTTGAAGGCAGACCTGAAAGCTTCCCAGTCACGGGCGATGAGACTGTCGATCAGATAGAAGCCGGTCACGTTGGGCGGCGTCGATGCGAACACATCCAGTCGTCCGAGCGGAGCCGGCGACCAGCCCAGCCTGAAATAGAAGACATAGACCAGTACCAGGCCGGTGAAGAACACCGGCAGCGATACGCCGGCCGTCGTCGTCACCCGGCAGAGATGATCGATCCACGAGCCCGGCCGGGTGGCGGCGAGAATGCCGAGCGGAATGGCGATCATGACCGAGACCAGCAGACCCAGCAGCGTCAACTCGGCCGAGGCCGGCAGGCGATTGCGAATTTCAGTCGCCACCGGTTGGCCGGTCGTCAGCGAGTTGCCGAAATCGCCTTTGGCCAGATCCGCCGTATAGCGGAAGAATTGCTCGATCAGCGGTTTGTCGAGACCGAGCTTCTTGCGGATCTCCTCAATGGCCTGCTTGTCCGCCGACGGCCCCGCGAAATAGGCGGCGGGATCGCCGGGCAGCGCGCGCGTCAGCAGGAATGTGACGATCACGACCCCGATCAGGGAGGGGATCGCGAACATCAGTCGTTTGCCGATCAGGCTGAGCATGGTGCATGCCTCGTGTTCATCGACGTAGTTGCAAACAAACTCAAGGCGCCCCCTCCCCCCTTGCGGGGGAGGGTTGGGGAGAGGGGGAGCACCAAGCGCCAGAGTTCGTGGCTCCCCCCTCTCCCGGCGCTTCGCGCCACCCTCCCCCGCAAGGGGGGAGGGGACGATAGAACCGCCCCGTCATCGAACCAGGCGAGCTTCCTCGCACCCATCACATCACGCCTTCACGAGCGCGCGATAGTCGAGTCGACGGTGGAACCAGTACTGGTAGCCGGAGATGTTCTTCTGCATCGCCACGTTGACATAGGGCTGATACAGCGGGATTCGCGGCACGTCAGTGAAAGCGAGATCGACGAAGCCCTTCACGTCGGCATCGTAAGCCGCCTTATCGCCGGTTGCAGCGGCGGTGCGCGCGCCGTTGATGAACTTGTCCATCTCGGGCGACTTGTAGCTCATGGTGTTAAACACCGAATTGTCGCCGTGATAGCACCAGTAGAAGAAGTATTCGGGGTAATCGAGCCAGCCGGAGAACACGTTGGTGTAGAGCGGCATCTCCTTCTTGTTCAGCTCGGTGCGCCAATTGGCGCCGGGGATCTTGTTGATGGTCGTCTTGATGCCGATCTGGCCGAGGCTTTCCTGCACCAGCACACAGAGCGGCTCGTTGACGACGGCAAAGCCAAGATCGAATGAGATCGTGGTCTCGAAGCCGTTGGGATAGCCGGCCTCGGCCAGCAGTGCCTTCGCCTTGGCCATGTCGGTATTGTATTTATGCGGCTGCGGCCATGCGACTTCGGTCGGCTTGTCGGCTGATGCGCCGTACATCGGATTGGCGAGACCGAACAGCACGGCATCGACGATCTTCTGGTAGGGCAGCGCATAGGCCACGGCTTGGCGCACCTTCGGATTGTCGAAGGGCGGCTTGGTGACGTTCATACCGATATACTGGATGCCGTTGGAGAACGGCAGCGACACGACATTCATCTTGCCGTTGGCCTTGATCTCCTGGAAATCCTTGTAGGGCAGTTCATAGGACATATCGGCATCGCCGCGCTCGAGCAGCGCGCGCCGGTTGCCGGCCTGCGGCACCATGCGCCAGATCACGCGCTTGATCTTCGGCATCGGGCCGGAGACCCAATCATCATTGCGCTCGAGGATGACTTCGGTGCCTGCCGTCCACTTGGTCACCTTGTAGGCTCCGCCACCTGCCGTCTGCATCTTGGTGTATTCGAGCCCCCACGGATCCTTCTCGGTGGCGTTCTTCTTCACCAGCTCGGAATTGATCACGCAGGGCACGATGACCGCGAGATCCGGAATCGTCAGGCGATCCTTGGTGGCGAAATCGACGCGCACGGTGTGATCGTCGACAATGACGAACTGCTCGGGCTTCTTCAGCGATCCGGCGCTCATCTGGAAGGTCGGAAAACCGCCGACGCTGACCGAACGATCCAGCGACCACTTGACGTCCTTCGCCGTCACCGGCGTGCCGTCGTGAAACTTCGCGTTCTTGCGCAGCTTGAAGGTCGCCGACATGTCGCTGATGGTCATGTCCTCGGCGAGTTCGGGCTTGAACTTGTCGCGGTCGTAATAGGGCACGCCGCCGGGGCCGGCCTTCATCTCGTGGCCGATCAGGCGGTCGTAGCAATTCCAGGACACTTCATAGCCGGGCACATTGGTGCCCACGCCATGGATATCGAGGTTGTTGGGGCCGCTTTCGGAGACGATCAGCAGGGTTTCGGATCGGGCGTCTGCCTTGGCGGACGAAAAGATCGCCGGGCCGGAGACCATGGCGCCGGCCGCGGCGCCTGTGGCGGTTTTCAGAAAATCACGACGCTTCATTCTGGCTCTCCCCAAGGGCGCGAGTGGATCGGCTTGGGAACAGACATCGCAAACTTCGTGCCAGAGCTTAACGAACACCTAATGCGCGCCTAGGCATCTGATAAACCTTGCATTTCCGCGACGCCTCCGACGGTCAGCATCGCCAGAGACTCAGTCACGTTGCATACAAAGATATTGATATGCATAAAATTTAGACCACTC
Source organism: Tardiphaga sp. P4_G1 (assembly GCF_056401215.1). NCBI lineage: Bacteria > Pseudomonadati > Pseudomonadota > Alphaproteobacteria > Hyphomicrobiales > Nitrobacteraceae > Tardiphaga > Tardiphaga sp. P4_G1. The sequence continues at coordinate 514,404 of NZ_JBFUJU010000003.1, read as the reverse complement.
CGCGTGCTTGCCCGGTCATTACTCGCCCGATTCCGGCTTGACATAAACGGCTTACGTCTCCTTATTGCGAATAGTTCGCATTAGCATTCGCATCAGATCAGTAACCTTGGGGAATGGCGTGAGTTTGAGGTTGTGGGCGTCGATCACGGGAGCAGCGTGCCTCTCATCAATCTGGATTGGAGAGGCGAAGGCCCAGGAGGGGCAAACGCTGTCGGAAATCGTGGTCAGTGCCGAGCGGCAGAAGGAAGCAGACGCCTTCCAGTCCACCACCCTGCTGACCGGTGATGCCCTCCAGCGCACCACCTCGGCCTCCATCGCCGACTTGCTGGCAACCCAGCCGGGCGTTGCGGCATCGACCTTCGCGCCGGGCGCGAGCAGGCCGAATATCCGCGGTCTCGACGACTATCGTGTCCGCATTCAGGAGAACGGCATCGGCAGCCAAGACGCCTCGGATTTCAGCCAGGATCATCAGGTCCCGGTCGATCCGCTCTCCGCCGACAAGATCGAGGTGATCCGCGGTCCCGCAACGCTGCGCTATGGCAATCAGGCCATCGGCGGCGTCGTCAATGCCAGCAACAATCGCATTCCGGAAAATCTCGTGCCGGACAATTTCAGCGCGCGCATCAAGGGTGGCGGCTCCTCGGTGGATAGCAGCATCGACGGCGCGGCCAGCATCGATGCGTCAGGCAACAATGTCGCCATTCACGTCGATGCCTTCGGCCGCAGCGCCGGCGATTACAGAATTCCCGGCGGCGGCGTGCAGGCCAATACGAGGCTACGCTCGGAAGGCCAGTCGGTCGGCGGCTCTTACATCTTCGACGGCGGTTATATCGGCACCGCGATCCAACACATCACCAGCCTGTATCATATCCCAGGTATCGCTGAATCCGCGTCGCGGACTCGCATCGATCTCGAGCAGACCAAGGTGACCAGCAAGGGCGAATGGCGCGCGCCCAGCGACGGCATCGCCGCGATCCGCTATACGTTCGGCGTCAGCGACTACAAGCATGGCGAGCTCGGCATCGGCAGCAATGGTGTCGATGGCCTGCAGAACACCATCACCAACAAGGAAATCGAAGGCCGTTTCGAACTGGACCACGCCGCGGTCGCAACACCGCTCGGCGCATTGACCGGAAGCTGGGGCGTACAGGCCAGCAACCGCAAGCTCGGCACCGCGGGCCTGCTCGGCGGCTTGCTCGCACCGACCAACACAGACACCGTCGCAGGCTTCGTGTTCGAGCAATTGCAGCTCTCGGACACACTCAAATTCCAGGCCGCAGGCCGTATCGAGAGCCTGTCAGTATCCGGCATGGCGCCAATCTTCCCCAGCAATTTCCTGCCACCACCCGACACATTTTCCGAGACCGCAGCGACGCGCGATTTCACCCCGAAGAGCTTCAGCTTCGGACTGCTGAAATCACTGCCCTGGGATATGGTTGCCAATCTGAGCGTACAGCGTGCACAGCGCGCGCCTGCCGCGCCCGAGCTTTATTCGCGCGGCTCTGACGGCGCATCCGGCACTTTCGTCATCGGCAATCCGGATCTGAAAATCGAAACCGCAGAGTCGGTCGAAGTCGGCCTGAAACGCAGCAGCGGCCAGCTTCGCTTCGAGGCCAGCCTCTACTACACGCGCTATCTTGATTTCATCTTCAAGCAGGTGACCGGCAACTTCTGCACCGATACTTTCGCAAGCTGCGGCGCGACCGGCCCACTGCTGCAAGTGGCCTACGGTCAACGAGATGCGAACTTCCGCGGCGCCGAGCTGATGGCACAACTCGACGTGACGCCGCTCAGCGACGGCATGCTCGGAATCGACACCCAGTTCGACGTGGTTCGCGCGACCTTCGCCGATGGCAGCAATGTTCCGCGCATCGCACCGATGCGCGTGGGCGGCGGCATCTGGTGGCGCGGCGCCGAATGGTATGCGCGCCTGGGCGTCCTGCATGCATTCACGCAGAATGACATTGCGCTCAATGAAACTTCGACGGCCGGCTACAACTTGCTGAAGGCTGAGGTGAGCTATACCCACACATTCGCGAAGGTCGACGGCGGCCTGCGCGACATCACCTTCGGCGTGACCGGCGACAATCTGCTCGACGAGCAGGTCCGCAACCACATCTCCTTCAAGAAGGCGGAGGTGTTGCAGCCCGGACGCGGCGTGCGGCTCTTCACGAGTATGAGATTTTGAGCCCAATGACCTTGGAATCGCTCCAGTTTGGGCCTCAACTCGGCCTCCAGAGGGCGACATCGTTCACATGCGAAGGTATTCTTCGCCATCATCTCCCATTGCAAACTTCGACCGACGGAATGCAGCCCTATGACAAGATCCTGGTCTCCCATTGCAACCGTATTGGTGGCGGTTAGCGGAACGGCGGCGCTTCCGCAGTTTGCCGTAGCTGCGACCACGGACGCGTTGCTGCCGCATAATCTGTCCCCATGGGGCATGTTCATGAACGCCGACATCGTGGTGAAGGCCGTGATGATCGGGCTTGCCATCGCCTCGCTGGTGACCTGGACGGTCTGGCTCGCAAAGACCATCGAACTCAACCGCGAAACGCGGTCCGCCAAACGGCGGCTCGATATACTGGAAAGCGACACGACGCTAGCCCAGGTCGAGCGCGATAGCGCCAACGCCCGCGATCCCGTGGCCCAGCTCATTCATTCGGCGGTGCGCGAGACTGCCCTCTCCCATGGACTGTTCGATGACGGCTTCAAGGAGCGCATTGCGCTTCGACTTGAGCGCGTCGAACAGGCGATGTCGCGCCGGATTTCCCGCGGCATCGGCGTCGTCGCAACGATTGGTGCGACTGCACCCTTTGTCGGCCTGTTTGGAACCGTCTGGGGCATCATGAACGCCTTCATCGGCATTTCGGAAACCAAGACCACCAACCTCGCCGTCGTCGCGCCGGGCATCGCAGAAGCCTTGCTCGCGACAGCACTCGGTCTTGTCGCAGCCATTCCGGCCGTGGTGATCTATAACCAGCTCGTTCGCAACATCACGACTTACCGTGCGCTACTCGGCGATGCCTCCGCACAGGTCATGCTGCTGATGAGCCGCGATCACGGCCGTCGCGGAATGCCGATCTCGCGGGCGGCGGAATAGATCATGGCTGCAAGATTAGGTGGACGCTCAGGCGGCGGTGACGACCTCGAGGTCAACCACGAAATCAATGTGACGCCTTTCATCGACGTGATGCTGGTTCTGCTGATCATCTTCATGGTGGCGGCGCCGCTTGCAACGGTCGATCTCGGTGTCGATCTGCCGGCAAGCGCCGTAGAACCACAGCCGCGCCCCGACAAGCCGGTCTTCGTCACCGTCAAGCCGGACCTGACGATCGCCGTCGGCGAAGACATCATCCCACGCGATACGCTGAGTGGCACGCTGGATGCTGCGACCAAGAACAACAAGGACGAGCGCATCTTCCTGCGCGCGGACAAGGTCGTGAGCTATGGCGATCTGATGGAAGTGATGAACCTGCTGCGTAATGCAGGCTATCTCAAGATCGCGCTGGTCGGCCTCGACGGACGAACCTCTGCGCCATGAACGTCTTTGCGCTACATGCGCCGACCGACAGCGTCGGTCTTCGCTGGACCGGGTCGGCGATCGCTATCGTCGCGATCCATGCCGGCCTGATCGCCGCAGGCATCTGGTGGTACCATCAGCCGAACCCGCCGGGCGTTACGATGCCGACCATCATGATCGATATGGCGCCGGCCACCGCTGCGCCCGAAACGCAGCCGCTGGATATCGCGCCCGGCCCCGAGATGCAGCAAGCGGAAGCGCCGTCCGAGCCGCCGCCCGAACCGGTTCAGCAGAAGCAGGTGGAAGAACAGATTCCGCCGACGCCGCTGATGGAGAAGCCGGTCGTCGAAGCGCCGCCCGAGCAGAAGACCGAGCCGACGCCTCCCCCGCCCGAGCCCGCCAAGATCATTCCCGATCCGCCAAAGCCGGTGCCGGAAAAGCCCAAGCCGAAGCCGATACGCGCCGAGGTCAAGAAGAAGCCCAACGATACGCCGGCTACACCGCAGACGACCGCAGCACCGCGCGCAGAACGCGTTGCGCCTGCAGCATCGGCTGCAGCGGCCGGTGCCTCGAGGGCAGCGTCTGCGTCTTACAATCAGCTCGTTCAATCACACTTGCAACGCTTCAAGCAATTTCCCCAGAGTGCACGCACCGGTCAGTCAGGCACGGCAGTCGTCAGGATCGCCTTTACACTCGATCGCAGCGGTCGCGTGCTGTCGTCCCGCCTCCTGGGATCGTCGGGAAATCAAGCGCTCGATGCCGAAACGCTCGCCATGGTTCGTCGCGCGCAGCCATTCCCGGCATTTCCGCCGGAGAAGACCGGCGGTACGGAGGCGTTCAACGTTCCATTGAGATATGATCTACGTTAGCGACTAACGAAGATCATATGCGCCGCGACCGGGCAGATATCACTGCACCGGATTGGCGCGCTCGAACTGGCGCAGCAATTTGTTGCCGCGCTCTGCTGCAGCGTCGAGTGCCTCCTGCGCAGGCTTCTTGCCACTGAAGGCTTGCTCCAGCTCATCCTCGATGGCGTCACGGATCAGCGTGAACGAGCCGAGGCGCAATCCCTTCGAATTCTCCGTCGGCGCTTTGAGGGTGATCTGTTCGATGGATTTCACGGTGCCCGGGTTGCGGTCGTAAAAACCCTGCTGGCGCGTGAGTTCATAAGCGGCGCGCGTGATCGGCAGGTAACCCGTCTTCTGATGCCAGGTCGCCTGCACTTCGGGCTGCGAAAGAAACGCAAAGAACTTCGCGATGCCCTTATATTCTTCGCGCGGTCGATCCCGCAGCACCCAGAGCGTTGCGCCGCCGATGATCGAATTCTGCGGCGCGGCCGTGACATCCGGCCAGTACGGCATCATGCCATAGCCGACCTCGAATTTCGCATTGGCGAGAATGTCGGCGCGGGTGCCTGACGAGCCCAGAAAAATCCCGCATTCGCTCTTCTGAAAGCGTGGCTCAGCCGCTGTCGCACGGCCGCTATAGTCGAAGACCTTGGTCTTCTGCCATTCGGCAAGTTGCGTAATATGCCTCACCATCAGCGGATTGTTGAAGGTGAGCACCGCATCCAACCCGCCAAGGCCATTGGACTTGGTCGCCACCGGAATGTTGTGGAATGCCGAGAAGTTCTCGACATTGATCCATGATGGCCAAGCCGTGGTGAAGCCGCAAACCGCGCCTGCCGTCCGCAATCGCTTGGCAGCGGCGCCGAGTTCCGGCCATGTCCGCGGCGGCTCGTCCGGATTGAGCCCGGCGGCACGGAACAGATCCTTGTTGTAGTAAAGGATCGGCGTCGACGCATTGAACGGGAAGGACAGCATGTTGCCGGCCATGTCGGTGTAGTAGCCCGTAATGGCTGGCAGATAGGCTGACGGATTGAACGCCTCCGCCTGATCGCGCATCAGCTCATAGACGGGATAGGTTGCGCCTTTGGCGGCCATCATGGTGGCCGTCGCGATTTCGTTGACCTGGACGATGGCCGGCTGGCTCCGGGACCGGAAGGCAAAGATCGCCGCCGTGACGGTCTCGGTATAGTTGCCCTTGTAGACCGGAACGATGCGATAGCCCGTCTGCGTGGCGTTGAAATCCGCGGCCAGCTTTTCAACGTGCCGCCCGAGTTCTCCGGACATCGCGTGCCACCACTGAATGTCGGTGGCGCGTGCGGGCGTCGCCGTCTGGCTGACTGTCATCACGAGCGCGAGATATCCGAGCGCCGCCTTCAACTTCATTTCATTCTGCCCTTACAACGCCGTCGGCTGCCGGCCCGCTGTGCTAATCATTCTTGTTGGGAGGCCAAAGCTTCCGCCGCCCAATAAAATAATGATTCCATTATAGTTTTGATCGAAATTGCCCCGCACGGTGACGTTCACCGGACACGATCGGCCGCAGCACTCTGTTGCGACTTCGCGGCGTTCGGTTCAATCGGGACTGCGCCAGTTCAACCAGTTGTTGCAGGTTAATAGCCAGCACCGCCTGTATTTGCTACATTGAACTGTCTCGCAACCTCAACGAAACTCTTTCAGACTAGAAAAAACGAATTGCCGGGTTGCGACGCACGGCTGTCTCACCGATTGAACCTTTCGCAAGGCCGAATGACACACCTGTGGTGACGAGCCCGCACAACGGAGTTTCTGAAGGACAGGACGAGCTGGCGGCGCGAGGCCGGACCGGCCTCGTCGCGGCTGTCCGTGCGATTCCGATCCGCTGGCGCATTTTGTCCATCGCAGCCCTGAACTCGGCGGTCGTCCTCGTCCTGGCGGGATTGATCTGGAGCGGCTCGCGGGTGTTGTCCTCCGCCTGGGACGACGTGCGCCAGGTCCGGCAGTCCGATCAGGTTCTTGCCCTGCTCGAGAGCGAGACCGGCCGGCTGCAGAACCTGATCCATCGTTATATCAATCAGCCCAGCCCCGAACTGTTCGCCGAAATCCTGCTGCTGCGCGAGGCTGTGCTTGGGACACTGAATACCCGTGCCTCGACCGACCCCATGCTGTCAGGCTCGGTCGCCGAGCTGGAGCGCGTCACCGAACGCTTCCTTAGCGGCTTCGGTGAATTGCGGACGCTTCAAACCACCATTGCCAAGACCTACGAAGAACAGGTGCTTGGGCCTGCCAAGGACATGGCGGGACTGTACTCCATCATCGAGGGCGCCACCGGCCAGCGCGACGCGCTGATCTGGCCGGCACTCGGCAAGTCGCGTGAGGCATTCACCGCGATGCTGGTCGCCGCCAACGCCTATTATCTGTCGCTGGCATCCGCCTCGGCCGAAGATGCACGCCGCAACACCGAGACGATCGAGCGTACTATCCCGGTCATGACCGACCTCGCCGACAATGATCTGCAGCGTATTGCGTTGCAGCGGCTCAAGGGACGCTCAGTTGCCCTCCGCCAGGGGCTCGCAAAACTGTCCGAACAACTCTCCAGCCGCACGGACCTGCTGCGCAATTCGATCGATGCCAGCCAGGCCGACACGATTGCTGCGATCGATGGCCTGTCCGTCAAGATGCGCCAGCGCGAGCAGTCCGCGCAAGCCACTTTCGACCGTACGCTGACGGCGATCTCCCGCAATGTCATGGTCATCGCCACGGGCTTTCTTGGGCTGATCATCACCGCAGGCATCATCATCGCGCTGAGCATCCGCCTGCCGCTGCAGCAGATCATGGCCTCGATGCGCGCAATCACCTCCGGCGACTATGATCGCAAGGTTCAGGGCACCGCTGCCAAGGACGAGGTTGGCGCCATGGCCCGCGCGGTCGAAGTGTTCCGTGAGAACGCCGTCGCCAAGCGCGAAGCCGAGAACGAGCTGCGCGCGTCGAAGGAGAAGGCCGAGAGCGCCTTGCTCGAACTAAATGCCGCACAGCAGAATTTGATCGACGCCGAACGGCTGGCCGCACTTGGCGGTCTGGTCGCCGGCGTGGCCCATGAGGTCAATAATCCGATCGGCATCAGCCTGACGGTGGCATCGAGCTTCGCCCGGCGCTCGGAAATGTTCGAGGCCGAGCTGCGCTCCAATGCCCCGCTGCGGCGCTCGCAGCTCGAGGAATTCGTCAAGACGTCACGCGATGCGGCGCAGCAACTGGTCGCCAACCTGCATCGCGCCGGCGAGCTTATTCAGTCCTTCAAACAGGTCGCCGTCGATCGGTCCCACGCTGAACGACGGCAATTCAGCCTCTCCGAGGCCACCGATCAGATCATCGCCAGTCTGCGCCCCGTCCTTAAGAAGGCTCCGATCACACTGACGGTCGACGTGCCGGACGGGCTGATGATCGATGGCTATCCCGGGTCCTACGGCCAGATCCTGACCAATCTGTTCCTGAATGCGGCCAATCACGCATTCCCGGATGGCAAGCCCGGCGCCATTGCCATCACCGCCAAGCCGCGCGGCACCGACGATATCGAGATCAGCTTCTCCGACAACGGCGCGGGCATGAGCCCGGACGTCCAGCGACAGGCTTTCGACCCGTTTTTCACTACGCGCCGCAACGAAGGCGGCACCGGCCTTGGCCTCCACATCGTGTACAATCTGGTGACCCAGCAGCTGGGTGGCCGGATGATGCTGGAGTCAAGACTGGGACAAGGCACGACATTTCGCATTATCATGCCGCGGGCCGCCACTGGCGCCGCCGGATCATTTGACGGGACTACGCAATGGCCGACCAGGACGATGTCCTCTACCTGATTGAAGACTCCGGTGATGTCCCGGAAGAATCCAATAACCGAAAATGGAAGATCGCAGTCATCGACGATGACCAGGCCGTGCATGAGGGCACGCGCTTCGCGCTGAGCGATTACACCCTGAACGGCCAGTCACTGGAAATCCTGTCGGCCTATTCCGCCGCGGAAGGCCAGGCCCTGATGCGCGAGCACACGGATATCGCAGCCGTGCTGCTCGACGTCATCATGGAGACGGATGCGGCCGGCCTCGAGCTGGTCGAGTTCATCCGCAACGAGCTGCACAACGAAACCGTTCGTATCATCCTGCGCACCGGCCAGCCCGGTCAGGCGCCGGAGCGCCGGGTCATCGTCGACTACGACATCAACGATTACAAGGCGAAGACCGAACTGACCGCCGACAAGCTGTTCACCTCGCTGACGGCCGCGCTGCGCAGCTATCAGCAACTCGAACGCATGGTGCAGACACGGCGCGGCCTCGAAATCATCATCGACGCCGCCTCGACGCTCTATGATTTCAAGTCGATGCAGCGGCTTGCCGAAGGCGTGCTGACGCAGATCGCCTCGCTGCTGAATGTGGATTGCGCCGGCATTCTGGTGCTGCGCGATGGCGGCGTTGTCGGCGACGACTATGCCGTCCTCGCCGGATCAGGCTGTTACAGCCGCTTCATGGGTACCGCCACCGCGCAGTCGCTCGATCCGGACCTGCGCCAGATGGTCGAAGATGCCTTCAAACGCCGCAAGCATGACTTCGCCGACCATCGGACGGCGCTCTATATTCGCACCGGCAGCGGCCGTGAGGTTGTCGTGCTGCTGCAGGCGGAGCGGCAATTGTCGGAGACAGACCGTTCTCTGGTTGAGATCTTCGGCAGCCGGCTGTCGATCGCCTTCGACAACGTGATCCTCTATCAGCAACTGCACGAGGCCAATACGCAGTTGGAAGACCGCGTGGCGCAGCGTACCCGCGCCCTGATGCAGGCCAATCGCCGGCTTTCCGCGCAGTGGCTGCGGCTGCAGCGCGCCAACGGCTTCAAGAACGAGATTCTGGGTACCGTCGCCCATGACCTGAAGAATCCACTCGGCGTGATCCTCGGCCGCACCGAGATGCTGACCGAGCTGATATCCGCGGGATCGCCGAAGGAAAACATCTCCGCGCAGGTCGATCACATTCGGGACGCCACCAAGCGACTGACCTCGATGGTCGATCACCTGATCTCCGACGCCATGGCGGACGCCTTCGATATCACCATCCGCCGCGAGCCGGTCGATCTGGCGACGCTGGTCCGGGACGTCGCGGAAGCAAACCGGCCGTCTGCGGTGAACAAGCAGCAGGATCTCTCCGTCTCCGCGCCGGCTCACCACGATCTCACCATGTGCGACGCCGACCGGATGCGCGAAGCCATCGACAATCTCGTCAGCAACGCCATCAAATACAGCCCGATCGGCGGCAAGATCGCGCTGCTCATCACAGGCGATGCCGATTATGTCCGCATCAGCATCAGCGACGAAGGTCCCGGCCTGTCGCCGGAGGATCTCGACCGCCTGTTTGGTCGTTTCCAGCGGCTTTCAGCCAAGCCGACCGGTGGTGAAAGTTCAACCGGCCTCGGCCTGTCGATCGTCAAACGCATCATCGACATGCATGGCGGCGAGGTGAATGCACATAGCCCTGGCCAGGGCGCCACCTTCACCATCCTGCTGCCAGCCACCAGTGAGGGCCTGTCATGAGCCAGAGCCCGCATATCGTCATCGTCGACGACGAAGCGCCCGCCCGCGAGATGGTGGGCGACTATCTCAAGATGCACGGCTTTGCCGTGACCCTGTGCGACGGCGGCAAGAGCCTGCGCAGCGAGATCGAGACCAAGGTGCCGGATCTCGTGGTGCTCGACCTCAACATGCCCGAGGAAGACGGGCTCTCGATCATCCGTGACCTCAAGAGCCGTATCAATGTGCCGGTGATCATGCTCACCGCCACCGCGAGCCCGATCGACCGTGTCGTCGGCCTCGAACTCGGCGCCGACGATTACATCGCCAAACCCTGCGAACTCCGCGAATTGATGGCGCGCATCCGCTCGGTCTTGCGCCGAAGCACGCCGGTGAAGGGCGCAGCGTCAGACGCAACGCCTGCCAAGGAGAGCAAGGATCATCTCGTGCGCTTCGGCACGAAATGGCTCGATCTGGAAGCGCAGGCCCTGCGCGATGATGAAGGCAACGAACATCCGCTGACAGCCTCTGAATTTGGCCTGCTCAAGGTATTCGCCGCGAATCCGAAGCGCGTGCTCTCGCGCGAACGGCTGCTCGAACTGGCCAATGCCCGCGATGCAGAGGCCTTCGACCGGGCGGTTGACCTGCGGATCATGCGAATCCGCCGCAAGATCGAGCCCGATCCGACGAAACCCGCCGTGATCCGTACAATTCGCGGCGGGGGCTATTTGTTCTCCCCGGTGGGCGACAAGGCCTGAGCACCCCTTTTGGAATCTATCTCATTCAATTTACACGCATTTCACCTCTGAATGTTTCGTCGCAAACCCCGCGACGAAACAATTCTCCGGTTCCATGAAACCATTTTCCGCTTTTGAAGCAGACGCCCTGAAACCGGGGCTCCTTAACAATCCTCCCAACGAAGCCGCAACGCGGTCTCTTACGGGAGTTAGTCATGCAGAACGTCATCGCCCTCAATGCCGCCGGTCAGCAGGGTATCATTACGGCCCGCGCCACCTCGGACGAGATGCTGCTGGAGAATATCGCCAGCGGCGACCGCACAGCGATGCACACGCTTTATGCCCGGCACAATGTGCGGGTCTATCGCTTCGTTCTCCGCATGCTGCGTGACACGTCGGCGGCGGAAGATCTGGTCAGTCAGGTATTCCTCGACGTGTGGCGGACCGCCAGCCAGTTCGAAGGCCGCTCGCAGGTCTCCACCTGGCTGTTGTCGATCGCACGCTTCAAGGCACTGACCGCGCTGCGCCAGCGTAAATATGAAGACATCGACCAGGACGATGTCATGGAAATCGCCGACCAGGCCGATACACCTGAGGCGTCGCTTGATCGCAGCCGCACCAGCGCCATTCTGCGCGCCTGTGTAGCCAAGCTGTCGCCGGCGCATCGCGAGATCGTCAACCTCGTCTACTATCATGAGAAGTCAGTGGAAGAGGTCGCCGGCCTGATCGGTATCCCCGCGTCGACGGTGAAGACCCGGATGTTCTACGCCCGCAAGCAGCTCGCCGATCTCCTGAAGACCGCCGGCATCGACAGTATCGCAGCGTAATCTGCCGCGTTCCTTTTGCTCCAACGTTCCAGACGTCAGTTCGCGTAAACCTCCCCACCTCCAGCGACCCGGACGGGATGCCCCCTTCCGGGTCGTATTCTGTTTGGAGCTACGGCTTTGTCATCGTCGGCGGACGCACGAACTTCCGCATCGACCTGCGCAATACATCTGACAAAATTGGACAAATTGTCTACGAGTCCAACGGCGACGCCAATGTGGGCAGATGGACAGCCTTTTCAAGACGTTGCCGAATCCGGGCGGCCAACTAACAAAGACCTCGCGCAGTTTCGCCCGCGCGCTCTGCATGATAGAACACGTCCAGACTACACATGGACGGATGCAGATGTTCGAAGGCTTTGACCCTGTCATACTAGCCCGAGCGCAATTTGCGTTCACGATGTCATTTCACATCATCTTTCCCGCGTTCTCGATCGGGCTAGCGAGCTATCTCGCCGTGCTCGAAGCGCTCTGGTTGTGGACCGGGCGCGACGTCTTCCTCAACCTGTTCAATTACTGGCTCAAGATCTTCGCCGTGGCCTTCGGTATGGGCGTGGTCTCGGGCATCGTGATGTCCTACCAGTTCGGCACCAACTGGTCGGCCTTCTCCGACAAGGCAGGACCGATCATCGGCCCGCTGATGGCCTATGAAGTCCTCACCGCCTTCTTTCTCGAAGCAGGTTTTCTCGGCGTCATGCTGTTCGGACTCAAGCGCGTCGGTCCAAGGCTGCATTTCTTCGCTACGCTGATGGTCGCGATCGGCACGTTGTTTTCGGCGTTCTGGATTCTCTCGGCGAATTCCTGGATGCAGACGCCGGCCGGCTACAGCATCAATGCTGCCGGCCAGTTCGTTGCGGCCGACTGGTGGAAGGTGATTTTCAATCCGTCTTTCCCGTATCGTCTCGTGCATATGGTTCTGGCGGCCTATCTCACCACGGCTTTCGTGGTGGGCGCGGTCGGTGCCTGGCATCTGCTCAAGGATACGCGCCTGCCCGGCCCGCGCGTGATGTTCTCCATGGCGATGTGGATGGCGACACTGGTCGCCCCGCTGCAGATTCTTGCCGGCGATCAGCACGGCCTCAACACGCTGGAGCATCAGCCGACCAAGATCATGGCCATGGAAGGCCATTTCGAGAGCCATCCCCATGGCGCGCCGTTGATCCTGTTCGGCATCCCGAGCCAGGCCGAAGGCAGAGTAAACTATGCCATCGAGGTGCCCAAGTTGGGATCGCTGATCCTGAAGCATGATCTCAATGCGCCGATGGCCGGCCTCGACACCGTCCCGCGCGAGAACTGGCCGCCGGTGCCGGTGACCTTCTGGTCGTTCCGCATCATGGTCGGCATCGGCTTTCTGATGCTGGGGCTGGGACTGCTGAGCCTCTTCATGCGCTTCCGCGGCAAGTTCTATGAGTCGCGGTTGCTTCACAGCTTTGCGCTGGCGATGGGACCGGCCGGATTCATCGCCGTGCTGGCCGGCTGGGTCACCACCGAAACCGGGCGGCAACCCTTCACGGTGTTCGGCCTGCTGCGCACCAGCGACTCGGTCTCGCCGCTGGCGGCGCCAGCCGTTGCGTCGTCGCTGATCGCCTTCGCCATCGTCTATTTCCTGGTCTTCGCCGCGGGCACGATCTATCTGCTCCGGCTCATGGCCGTGCCGCCCCATCATGATGAGCAAGGCCCGGCCGGCAACGTGCCGAGTCGTGCGGCGGGCATTACCCCGGCTGTGGGTGCAACCGCATCGGGGCACGCGTCATGATCGATATCGCGGTCGTCTGGGCCTTCATCATCGCTTTTGCCGTGTTCGTCTATGTCGTGATGGACGGCTTCGATCTCGGCCTCGGCATGCTGTTTCCGCTGTTCCCGAAGAAGGAAGACCGTGACGTCATGATGAACTCGGTCGCTCCGGTCTGGGACGGCAACGAGACCTGGCTGGTGCTTGGCGGCGGAGGGCTGATGGCGGCGTTTCCGCTGGCCTATGCGGTGCTGATGCCGGCGCTCTATACGCCGATGATTGTGATGCTGCTCGGCCTCGTGTTTCGCGGCGTCGCTTTCGAATTCCGCTGGCGCACCACGCGCGAGCGAAATCTGTGGGACATTGCCTTCGCGGGCGGATCGCTGATGGCCACGCTGGCGCAGGGTGTGGCGCTAGGCGCGATCCTGCAAGGCATCGTCGTCAATGGTCGCCACTATGGCGGCGGCTGGTGGGACTGGTTGACACCGTTCAGCGTCCTGACCGGACTCGCACTGATGGCCGGCTACGGTCTGCTCGGCGCCACCTGGCTCGTGCTGAAGACCGAAGGCGCGTTGCGCGATCAGGCCTATCGGCTGAGCTGGTGGCTGCTGTTCGCCATGCTCGCCGCCATCGGCCTCGTCAGCATCGCGACGCCATTTCTGGATGCTGAATATGCGCGGCGCTGGTTCGCCTGGCCCAACATCATCCTGACGGCGCCAGTGCCGATTGCAGTTGCTGCCATCACAGCGCTCTTGATGCGAAGCCTCGCGGCCAAACAGGATTACCGGCCGTTCTTCCTGTCGCTGGCGCTGTTCGCGCTGTCCTATGCCGGATTGGGCATCAGCATGTGGCCCTATATCGTGCCGCGCAGCATCACCATCTGGCAGGCCGCGTCGCCCGACAACAGCCTGCATTTCATGAGCTACGGCGTAGCCGTGCTGGTTCCCATCATCCTCGGCTACACCGCCTGGGCCTATTACGTGTTTCGTGGCAAGGTTCGCGCCGGCGCGGGCTATCACTGATGACACCTGCGTCGCAGCAAAAGCCCGGCTCTTTGGGCAAGCGCCCGCTGATACAGCGCCTGTTGTGGTTTGTTGCGCTGTGGCTGGGCGGCGTCGCCAGTGTGACCCTCGTCAGCTACGTGCTGCGACTGTGGATCGCACCGAAATAGACGCGGTGACCTTTAATCAAATCGTCACCCGCGGACGGCAAATATGCCGGCGACCCACGATGTCCGCGCGCGGACCGTCGCCATGCCCGCTGATTTCATGGTTCCCGTGATTTGGCTGGGATGATACAGAATATCGACGCGAAACCGGAGATGCCTGCGATGATCAACATCCGCCGCCTGCTTGGCTTTCAACTCGTCGCCGCAGCCAGCCTGATGTTGTCGATCACGCAAGGCCTCGCCCAGCAACCGCGTCCGGATGTCGGCGACGAGCCCGGGCTGATTGCCGACGACTCCGTTCAGCTTGAACCGGAGTTCCAAAAGCAGATGGTGCTGTACCGCACCACCGAGGCGCCGGGCACCATCATCATCGCCACCTCCGAGCGCCATCTCTATGTGGTGCAGGGCAATGGTCGCGCGCTGCGATACGGCATCGGCGTCGGCCGCGACGGCTTCCAGTGGCAGGGCCTCCTGAAAATCTCGCGCAAGGCGGAGTGGCCGGACTGGACGCCGCCGCCGGAAATGATCGCGCGCCAGCCTTACCTTCCTCGCTTCATGGCGGGCGGCCCCGGCAATCCGCTCGGCGCCCGCGCGCTCTATCTCGGCGCCACCGTCTATCGCATCCACGGCACCAACCGGCCCGACACCATCGGCACCGCTGTATCGTCCGGCTGTTTCCGGCTGGTCAATGCGGATGTCGCCGACCTCTATGAGCGGATTCCGGTGGGCACCAAGGTCATCGTGCGGCAGAAGCCTGAAATCTGATCTGCGCCTCGCCGCGCAGCTCTTCGATCCAGTTTTCCTCTGACATATTTTTCTCTGACGACGGGGCGGACTTCGCATGGGGATGAAGCGAACTTTCACGACCGGGCTGGCCATCGGCCTGGTGGTTGCCACTGCAGTGGCTGCGGCTGCGATCACCTATGAGCGCTACGACACCAAGACGCTGAAGCGCACCGTCAAACGCGACGCAGTACTCTGCGGCGTCAATACCGGCCTGCCCGGCTTCTCGTCGCCGGATGCGCAGGGCACCTGGACCGGCTTCGATGTCGACTTCTGCCGCGCCGTTGCCGCTGCGATCTTCAACGATCCAAAGAAGGTGACCTTCGTTCCGCTCGACGCGTCGGATCGCTTCAAGGAGCTGCAGAGCCGCAAGGTCGATATCCTGTCGCGCAATTCCACCTGGAGCATGTCGCGCGAAACCAATTACGATCTCTATTTCCCGGCCGTCTCCTATTATGACGGCCAGGGCTTCATGGTGCCGAAGTCCCGCAAGATCGATTCCGCGCTGGAACTCGATGGCAGCAAGGTCTGCGTCCAGGACGGCACCACGACGGTGCTGAATCTCGCGGACTACTTCCGCAGCAACAACATCAAATATACCGAAGTGAAGTTTCCAAAGCTGGACGAAGTCCTAAAGGCCTATAATTCCGGCCAGTGCGACACCTTCACGGCGGACGCCTCGCAGCTCTATGCGCTGCGCCTGACCATGGGCAAGCCCGACGATCACCTGATCCTGCCTGACGTCATCTCCAAGGAGCCGCTGGCCCCCGTGGTGCGCCAGCGTGACGACGACTGGATGATGATCGTGAAGTGGACGCTCTATGCGATGATCAATGCCGAAGAGCTTGGCATCACCTCGAAGAACATCGACGAAGCGCTGAAGTCCAAGAAGCCCGACGTGATGCGTCTGGTCGGCACCGAAGGCGCTTATGGCGAAGACCTCAGCCTCTCGAAGGACTGGGCCGCCCGCATCATCCGCCATGTCGGCAATTACGGCGAAGTCTATGACCGCAATATCGGCGAAGGCTCGAAGCTGAAGATCCCGCGTGGGTTGAACCAGATCTGGAGCGCCGGCGGCATTCAATACGCCCCGCCGATCAGGTAGTTTTTTCTAACCTCTCCCCGCTCTTTGCGGGGAGAGGTCGACCCGGCAAAGCGAAGCGACGCCGGGTCGGGTGAGGGGCATGGCACAAGGCCAGCGCCAATCTCACAACTTTTGGATCGAAGAACTTCTCTGGAAGGTTGCGCGTCAATCATCGGAGCGATCCGATGAACTGCCGATGAGGCGCGCGTCTGCCATGCCCCTCACCCGCCGCGAAGACGCGGCGACCTCTCCCCGCAAAGCGCGGGGAGAGGTCAAGAGCGCCCGCCTCAATAGTTCTTCAGCCGCGCCAGTTGGTCCGCGTGATAATTGCTGTCCCCCAGCAATTCCTGGCAGACCCGCGCGCGCTTCATGAAGAAGCCGATGTCGAACTGGTCGGTCATGCCCATGCCGCCATGCATCTGCACGCCTTCCTGCACAGCCAACGTCGCCGTGGTGCCGGCCTTGGCCTTGGCGACGGCAATCGCGGCCGGCGCCGTCGATGCGCCGTCGTCGATCAGTTGCAGCGCCTTCAGCACGGCCGCGCGGGTGACTTCGATCTCGGTATAGAGATGCGCGGCGCGATGCTGCAGCGCCTGGAATTCACCGATCAGTTTGCCGAACTGCTTGCGCTCCTTGAGATAGGTCACGGTGCGGCCGAACACTTCGTCTGACAGGCCGACCATTTCGGCGGCGACGGCCCCGCGGCCGATATTTAGCACGCCATCCAGCAATGCCCCGCCCTGATCGACATCGCCGAGCACGCTGTCGGCGGTAACCTCGACATTGTCGAACGTGATCCGCGCTGCATTGTGCGAATCCACCATCGCGGTGCGCTCGAGCGCGATACCCTTGGCCTTCGGATCGACCAGAAACAGCGTGAGGCCGTCGGGCTCACCCGGCGCACCTGCACTGCGCGCTGCGACGATCAGGAGATCGGCGGTGTGGCCATCGACGACAAAGGCCTTCGCGCCATTCAGCTTGAAGCCATTGCCGGAGCGCGCGGCCTTCATCGCCGTTTGCAGCGGGCGATGCTTCGCGCCTTCATCGATGGCCAGCGCCGCCAGCAGCGCGCCACTGGCGATCTTCGGCAGATATTCCGACTTCTGCGCGTCGCTGCCCCGATTCAGCGCCGAGACGCCCAGCACAGCCGTGGAGAAGAATGGCGACGGCATCAGTGTGCGGCCAATCTCCTCCATCACCACGCCGGCCTCGACCGCGCCGAGCCCGCTGCCGCCGAACGCGTCCGGCACCAGCAGTCCGGCAAATCCCATCTCGGAAAACGCGCGCCAATAGTCGCGCGAGAACCCGGTCGCATCCTTGGCATCGCGCAGCTGCCGGAAATGGCTGACAGGCGCCTTGTCACCGATAAAGCCGCGAGCACTGTCGCGCAGCATGGTCTGTTCTTCGTTGAGGAGGAGAGGCATGGGTGTGATCCAATGATGAGGCGGTCTGGCGACCAAATTGATCCTAGCTCAGTCCTCATGGTGAGGAGGCGCGAAGCGCCGTCTCGAACCATGAGATGGAGTGCACCACCATCCTTCGAGACGCGGCCTTCGGCCACTCCTCAGGATGAGGGCAGAGTGAAATTCACGCCCCCGGCAAATCCAGAATGCGTTTGGCAACGATCCCCAGCATCACCTCGCTGGTGCCGCCTTCGATCGAATTCGCCTTGGTACGCAGCCACGCCCGCGGACGTGCGCCTTCATGCGAGCGCTGGCTTTCCCATTCCAGTGCATCGATGCCGCCCGATGACATCAGGATTTCATGGCGGCGCTTGTTGAGTTCGGTGCCGTAATATTTCATCGCCGACGAAAACGCCGGATGCGCCTGACCGGCTTTCGCCAGATCGACGGCGCGCTCGGCCGCACAGGCCAATGCGGCCTCGTCGACTTCGAAACTTGCGATTTGTCCGCGCAGCATCGCATCGTCGAGGCGGCCCTGTTCGTCCGCCCCGATGGAGTCGGCAGCCACCTGGCCAAGCGGTCGGCCGGCGCCGCGCTCGCCCATGCCAGAGATCATCGCACGCTCGTGCTGCAGCAGGTATTTCGCCACGTCCCAGCCGCGATCGACGGTGCCGAGCACATGCGACTTCGGCACGCGGACATTGTCGAAGAAGGTCTCGCAGAACGGCGACTTGCCGGAGATCAAAAGGATCGGCTTGGTGGAGACACCCTTCGACGTCATATCGAACAGGATGAAGCTGATGCCATCATGCTTCTTGCCGGACGCGTCGGTGCGTACCAGACAGAAGATCCAGTCGGCGTAGTTCGCATAAGACGTCCAGATCTTCTGGCCGGTGATGAGATAGTCATCGCCGTCGCTCTCGGCGCGGGTCTGCAACGAGGCCAGATCGGAGCCGGCATTGGGCTCGGAATAGCCCTGGCACCAGCGGATCAGGCCCGCGGCGATCTTCGGCAGATGCTCCTGCTTCTGGGCGTCGGTGCCATATTTCAGCAGCGCCGGCCCGAGCATGGAAATGCCGAACGACACCAGCGGCAGACGGGCGGAGATCGCAGCCATTTCCTGGCGCAGGATCTTCGTCTGTTCGCCGTCGAGGCCGCCGCCGCCATATTCCTTTGGCCAATGCGGCACGGTCCAGCCCCTGTCGCGCATCCGTTCGAACCAGATCCGCTGCGGCTCGGATGAGTACTTCGCATTGCGACCGCCCCAGAACGTATCCTCGTCCGAGCTCATCGGCCTCCGCATCTCCGGCGGGCAATTGGCTTCAAGCCAGGCGCGCGTCTCGCTGCGAAATTGATCGAGATCCGACATCAGCGTTTCCATCCGTTTTGTGCGCGGGATGCCGAGCATCCGCAATATTGTTGGGCGGAGCTTACTCGCCACTTCGTGGAATTCAATGGCCTGCTGCAAAGCCGAAGTAGTCAGGCTCGCCATTCCGGTGTATCGCCAAAGGACAACGAGCAAAAACACACGAGGAAACAACATGCGTCTCAAGTGGCTTTCGCCTGGCGAAATGTCTCCCGACCAGAAGTCCATCTATGACGAGTCGATCGCCAGCAAGCGCGGACGCCCACCGGAGCCGATGATGGCCTGGCTCGCCAGCCCGAACATGGCTCGGCACGCGACCCGCCTCGGCGCGTTTCTGCGCTACGACACCACGCTGACACCCGCGCATGCCGAGCTGGCGATCCTCGTCACCGCGCGGCACTGGACCGCGCATTTCGAATGGTATGCGCACAAGAAGATGGCGCTGGATGGCGGCCTCGACCCCGCCATCATCGAAGACATCAAGAACCGCCGCACACCGAGTTTCAGCGAGAAGAAGGCGCGGGTGATCTATGACGTCGCGAAGTCGCTGCACGAGGCGCAGGGCCTGTCCAAGCCGCTCTATGACGAGGCCACCGAGACCTTGGGTGCACAAGGCCTCGTCGAGATCATTGGGCTGTGCGGCTACTACACCATGGTCTCGATGACGCTGAACACCTACGAGTTCGGCCTGCCGGACGGGCTGGTCTCGGAACTTGCGTAGGCGATGCCCCTATGGGTAAAGCGCCGCGAGACCCATCAATCCAATTCCCGGAAACGATGGGTTTCGCGAAGACGCTCTACCGATCCTTCGATCCCGTGACTAGATCGTCTTGAGCATCACGCAACTCAGGAGCTCCCACATGCCCGACCCAGCCCCGCCAATCCCCGCAGGCACGCGGATCGGGCATGTTCATCTGAAGGTTGCCGATCTGGATCGCGCGCTCGGTTTTTACCGCGATGTGCTCGGCTTCCAGGTCAAGCAGCGCTATGGCGATCAGGCTGTCTTCATCGCCGCCGGCGATTACCATCACCACATCGGCCTGAACACCTGGGAAAGCAAAGGCGGCCAGCCGCCGGCGCCCGGCACCACAGGTCTTTTCCATACCGCGATCCTGTATCCCACCCGCGCCGCATTGGCCGACGCACTGCACCGCCTGCTCTCGGCCGGCATACAGCTTGACGGCGCCAGCGACCACGGCGTCAGCGAGGCGCTGTATCTGCGCGACCCCGACCAGAACGGCGTCGAACTGTATTGGGATCGGCCGGAGGCGGAGTGGCCACGGAATGGCGATGGCGGGATTGCGATGTTTACCAGGCGGCTGGATGTTGAGGAGCTGCTGAAGCAGCGGGACATTTGAGCTCTGTCCTCATCCTTAGGACAGAGTGCAGGGCGGAATTGTAGGATGGGTAGAGCGCAGCGAAACCCATCACGCACATCCGATCAAGCGATGGGTTTCGCGAAGACGCTCTACCCATCCTACAAAGCGGCGCTCTTCCGCCCCCGCACCATGATCAACACGGCCGCGGCCACCTGCAACGCCATGCAGACATAAAACGGCACGGCGTAACTGCCCGAAAGATCGCGCAACCAGCCGACGATGCCCGGACCGAAAGCGTAAGTGACTTGCGTCGCCGCCGTGATCAGGCTAACCAGCACCCCGAACGAGCGTGCGGCAAATTCGCGCTGCACGATCAGCGCCGGCAGCGTGATCAGATTTCCAACCGAAAAGCCGAACAACGCGCAGGCAAAGAACACCAGCGCCTCATTGCGCGAATTGATGATGATCGCAAGCGCCGTCGCCTGGCTGAGAAACGACAGCGCCGATGCCAGTCGCTGATTGAGCCGGTCGATCACTGTCGAGAACAGCACGYGACCAACCACCGCCATCAGCGTCAGCAGCGATACCGCGGCTGCCGCGCGCTCGCGGCCGATCACCGGATCGAGAAACGAGATCAGGTGCACGATGAAGCCGACCTGCGCAAATAATCCGAACGCAAAAGCAATGGTGAGCGTCAGGAACGCCACGTCGCGCATCGCCTCCGCGCGAATGCGTGTCGACGATGGCGCGCTGGCCGAAGCGGCAACACCGTCCGGTGTGGCGGATGCTGCGCGATGCGGCGGATGGCCGACGAAGATGATGATCACCGGGACGAGCAGCACAAGCATCGCGATCGCTGCTGCGATAGTCGCGCCGCCAAAGCCGAAGGCATTGCTCGCCGCGACCAGTAAAGGCACGCCGACGATGCCGCCGAAACTCGCGCCATTCAGCGCAAGGCTGATGGCCATACCGCGCTTCTTGTCGAACCACAGACCGAGCGTGTTGGTGATGGCGCCGAGACTGGTGCCGGCCCACCCGAATGCGAGCAGCACGTTCACTGCATAGAGCTGCCAGGGTGACGTGATCTGTCCGAGCAGGATCGTGGCGAAGGCCATCACCCCGACACCGGCCAGCAAACAGTTGCGCGGCCCGAGCGCGCGCATTGCTTCACTCACGAATGCGACGAGCAACGCGCCGACGAGATAGAAAAACGTGGTCGCCGTCGCGATGGTCGAGGCCGGCCAGCCATGCACGCGCTGAAGTTCCGCGAGATACACGCTCTGGCCATAGAAACCGAGCGCCCAGCCGAATGTCGCGAGCAGGAAACAAACACCGACGATACGCCAGCCGTCGTAACGAGCGGATGTTTCGTCATTTACCTCTACCTCGGGCTTCTTCGGCCCAGTCGGAGTCGCGTCCATTCCGGATCTGCTTTCATTACGTTTCGTCCATCATGCTGCTCTGCGACAACACGCCGCGCTGATGTACCACCGTGATTAGAATTAACCACCCGTTTTACGGGCCAAAACGCTTTTGGATTAACTTCACAATCAAGCCATTCAAATCTTCACACCCTTGGCAGCTGCATTCGGCAGCGCCATATGGTATCGTATTGGATATGGAGGATTTTGAACCGTGAATGCGCTCGCCGAAGTGACTGAACAGACCGACCGTTCGCTCCTGATCGTGGAGGACGACAAGCCGTTTCTGGAGCGTCTTTCGCGTGCGATGGAAACGCGCGGCTTCACGGTCACGTCCTGCGACTCCGTTTCCGAAGGTCTCGCCCAGATCGGTAAATCGGCGCCCGCTTTTGCAGTGGTCGATCTTCGCCTCGGTGACGGCAACGGCCTCGATGTCGTGTCCGCGCTGAAGCAACAGCGTCCCGATGCGCGCGCCATCGTGCTCACCGGCTATGGCAACATCGCCACCGCCGTGACGGCGGTGAAGATGGGTGCTGTCGACTATCTGTCGAAGCCGGCCGATGCCGACGACGTCGTTGCAGCGCTGCTTGCGATCGACAATGACAAGTCCGAACTGCCGAACAACCCGATGTCGGCCGACCGCGTGCGCTGGGAACACATCCAGCGCATCTATGAGATGTGCAATCGCAACGTCTCGGAGACCGCTCGTCGTCTGAACATGCATCGCCGTACGCTGCAGCGCATTCTCGCCAAGCGCGCGCCGCGCTGAGCCTTCTTTAAAAGCTAGATTTCGTTCGGCCAGGCTGCATGACCTTGAGGGTCGTGCAGCCTGTTCAGTCTGTGCGCCGCGGTCATCGCGAAGCGCAGCATCATGCCCTTGCGCGTCGGCGCCGGCAGCCGGTGCTCCGGTGCATCGCAATGAACATGCGCGCCATAGGCATCCGCCACGATCAGGCCGGTGTCGGCGGGAAAAATCTCGCACGGCAGATCCTGCGTGAAGGCGAAGAACAGCCGGTCGCAATGCGCGCGATACTCGGGCCATTTCTGATCAGCCCGCAAATCCTCGATCGATGACTTGATCTCGACAATCCAGACATCGCCGCGTTCGTTCAGCGCAACCAGATCCGCACGCCGTCCGGATGGCAGCGGCAATTCGCTGACGCATGAGAATCCCAGCGACCGCAGCAACCTTGTGGTTCCGCGCGCAATCGCCAGCGCCGTCTCCGACTGGCGACGATCGAAAATCAGCGCGGGCGTGTGAACGGCGTTCGATTCCATGGCGACAAACTTAGCCGATTTCGGCGGGGCCGCCCATCACGTCTCCCGCCACTCTGCCGCACGCATGTCGCAAGCCGGACGCATGTTTTCCGCAAGCGACGACGTGCGCCGAAAATCATCGCTGCAGCCCGGATTACGGAGATATCCCATGAGCTTAGCCCATCTCGGTCGCGTCGTCCTGCTCGCGGCTGTCGCAACTTTGCCACAAGCGATTTTCGCGGGTTCCGCACAGGCCAAGCCGACCGTCGAAGTCGCCTTCGTGCTCGACACAACCGGTTCCATGAGCGGGCTGATCGAAGGCGCCAAACGTAAGATCTGGTCGATCGCAACCACGATCCTCGACAGCAATCCCGACGCCGACATCCGCATGGGTCTCGTCGCCTATCGCGACATCGGCGACGACTACGTGACCAAGACCTTCGACCTCACCACCGACATCCAGGACCTCTATGGCAACCTGCTGCAGGTCCGGGCGCAGGGTGGCGGCGACTGGCCGGAAAGCGTCAACGAGGCGCTCGATGTCGCCGTCAACAAGCTGCAATGGACCAAGGGCAACGATGTCAGGCGTATCGTCTTCCTGGTCGGCGACGCGCCGCCGCATATGGATTATCAGCAGGACACGAAATACACGACCACGCTCGAAGTCGCGAAGCAGAAGGACATCATCGTCAACGCTGTTCTGGCAGGCGCTGCCCGCGATACGGAGAAGGTCTGGCGCGACGTTGCCCAGCGCGGCGACGGCCGTTTCATCGCAATCCCGCAGGATGGCGGCCAGGTCGTCATCATCGAGACACCCTATGACGAAGAGATCATCATCCTGCAGAACGACATCAACAAGACGGTGATCCCCTACGGCCCCCGCGCGCTGCAGAAGCATACCGAGAATAAGACACGACAGCTCTCGGAAGTCGCAGCGGCAGCGCCGGCCTCGGCAACGGATATGGCGAGCTACATCAACAAGCGCGCGAAAGTGTCGTCGGAAGCCGTCACCGGCGGCGGCGATCTCGTCAGCGACGTGTCCGCCGGCAAGCAGAAGCTCGACAGCGTGAAGGAGGATGAATTGCCTGAGGCCATTCGCAAATTGTCGCCGCAGCAGCGCGCCGATGAACTCGGCAAGCAGATGAAGGATCGCAAGGCGCTGAACGACAAGCTGACAGCGCTGGTGGCCAAGCGCGATGCCTACCTCATGACCCAGCGCGACAAGGCGCCGGCCAAGGCATCGTCCTTCGACCGCGAGGTGGAGGCGACGCTGAAGGTGCAGTTGAAGAAGTAGAACGCGGTCGTCCTTCCCCTCCCCTTTCCCCCAGCGCAGCGAAGCTGCGCGCCGCGGGAGAGGGTGCCTGAGCGAAGCGAAGGCGGGAGAGGGCCTTGAGCAAGCGCCCCCTCTCCCGTCTCGAACCGCTCTGCGGTTCGATCCACCCTCTCCCACCCGTCGCGGCTGCGCCGCCCCCGGGGAGAGGGGAAGAAAGAAAGCCGCCCAAATTCCCCCTTTTCTCGCCCGCAAAAATCAGCATTGTGGCGCGATGACAGATGAAACCGAACATAAAGCCCAGGCCGGCGGCACCATCATTCCGGTGACCCTGTTTCAGCAGAACTGCATGTTGCTGTGGGATGAGGCCACGCGGCAGGCCGTGGTGATCGATCCCGGCGGCGACGTACCGCTGATCCTGGACGCCATTGCCAAGGCCAATGTCAAGGTCGAACAGATTTGGCTCACCCATGGCCATATCGACCATGTCGGCGGTGCCGACGAACTGCGCGAAACGCTGAAGGTCGAGATCATCGGCCCGCATGTCGCCGATACGTTCCTGCTCGAACATGTCGAGGACAGCGGCGCAAAATACGGCATGACGGGCACCCGCAACTTCATGCCCGATCGCTGGCTCAATGAAGGCGACACCGTCAGCGTCGGCGGTCTGACCTTCGACGTATTGCACTGCCCCGGTCATTCGCCCGGCAGCGTCGTGTATTACAGCAAGGCGATGAAATTCGCCCATGTCGGCGACGTGCTGTTCGCAGGCTCCATCGGACGGACCGACTTCCCCGGCGGCAGCCATGAGACATTGATTAATTCGATTACGACCAAGCTGATCCCGCTCGGCGACGATGTCGGGTTCATCTGCGGTCATGGCCCCGGCTCCAGCATCGGCCAAGAGCGCATGACCAACCCGTTCCTCACCGGCCAGGCATAATCTCGCAATGAGCGATGACAAGGCCTCCGGGGAGCAAGGAGCGCTTTCCAAGCACATCCTGCCGAGCTCCGGAACGATGATCGGCGTCTGCGCGACGCTGATCGGACTGGTCAAGATCATGGAGCCGCAGATCGGCCCCAGCCGGGTCGATGAATATTCGGCCATCGCCTCGCTGTTCTTTCTCGCCAGCGCGGTCGCGTCCTATACGTCGATGCGGAAGTCGCAAAACCGCCAACTCAGCGAGCGCTGCGAGTCGATTGCCGATCAGTGCTTTCTGGGAGGCCTCGTCGCGATCACGGTAATCATCCTGTTTTTCGCCTACGAAGTCATCTAGCCAGATTAGTCGGCTCGAGCGGGATCGGCCCAGTCTTCGATCTGCGATGCCGCAATGGTGCGCTTGGGTTGATATGGATTGAGTGTGCCGGCTGTAGCGGTCCAGCCTTTGGCCAGGATTTCCCGGGCGAACAGTTTTGCATCGATTTCGGATTTGAAGGTTCTGGTCGTACGCACACCGTTTGTCGCGCGGGTGTCGGACTTCACGGATTTGTCGGGGCCAAACGCCACGTACCAGATATCGGGCTTCGTCATCATAGTGTAGTAACGCGAATTGTGACGAAAAGTTGCATCTCGTGTGGCATGCCGAGCTTGGCAGGCCTTACCTCTTGGTCGTATGCCGCGGCTCGACAATATCCGATACCAGGCCGAGCTTCTCCAGCAGGCGGATCGTCAGATAGGTGGTATCGAACTCCCACCAGCGATGACCGTGGCGCGCCGAGCGCTGATCGGCGTGATGGTTGTTATGCCAGCCCTCGCCATGGGCGAGGTAGCCAATGAACAGATTGTTGCGGCTGTCCTCATCGGTCGCGTAGTTGCGATAGCCCCAGATGTGGGTGACCGAATTGACCGCCCAGGTCTGATGCCAGACGAACACTGTTCGCACGAAGACCGCCCAGATGACGATACTCAGAGCGAACTGCACGGCCTCGGCCCATGACCCGCCCCACAGCAGTTTGCCGGCCAGGCCCGCAAAGAAGAAGACGTTGATCTGGATGAGCAGGATCTTCAGCTGCCAGAAATTACGTTCCAGCGCGACATAGAACGGATCGCGCAGGACGTCCTTGGCATATCGTTCATAGATGCCCAGACGGGACAGGTCCGGGTTCTTCACCAGCAGCCAGCCCATATGGCCCCAGAAGAAGCTGGCAAGCGGGCTGTGGGGATCCGGCTGCTCGTCGGACTTCTCGTGATGACGGCGATGGATGGCAACCCAGCGCGCCGGCGTATCCTCGGCACAGCAGATCGCCACGACAACGAAAGCGTGCTCCAGCCATTTCGGGCACTTGAAACCGCGATGCGTCAGCAACCGGTGATAACCGATATTGATGCCGATGAGGCCGAACAACCGCGCTGCGATGACCGCCACGATCACCGCTGTCCAGTTGAAGAACATCGGCATCAGCGCGAGTAGTGCGAGTGCGTGAAAGGTGGCGATGGTGAGCGTGTTGAGCCAGTCGATGCGATAGGGCCGCACGCCGTCCGGCAAAGCGAGACCTGTCTCGGTACGATCGGCAAGGGGAATGTCCAGTGCGATGGCAGGGGCGATCTGATCGCGATTGCTGGTGGCCATCGTTCTCCGCATCCGGGCGATTGATCGCCACGTGGTGCTCGTGTGATTCCCCGGCACTTCTCTACGCGAGAACATCGGCGCTGACTACAGATACGCCGCAGGCCATAGATGGAACAAAACGGGCCGCCTGACGGCGGCCCGTTCGAAAAGTCATTTATTGATCGGCTTAATCGATCACTTCCACGATGCGATGGGTGCGCGGCTCGACGAGAACCGTGCGACCATTGACCACGGTGTAGCGGTATTCACGGGCGGAATTGTATTCTGCCGGAACCTCGTAATAGGTCACGCCGCTCTCAGGCAGCACGGCACCGACACGAACTTCGTTGCTATAGGTGTAGGATGGGCGACGCTGTTCCACGACATAGCTGCGGAACCGCGGACGATCGTCGACACCGAGCACGCCGGCTACGCCACCGACAACACCACCGATGGTGCCGCCTACGATAGCGCCCACAGGACCAGCTGCGCGCTCGCCATCGCGCGCACCACGCTCAATGCCTCCGGGGACACCCTGAGCCTGAGCGACGGCGGGAAGAGCCATCATGGCGACGATGGCAGCGGTTCCAAGAAGACGGCGGATCATGATGATCTCCAGTTTTGATTGATCGGTATTGCGCCAATACAAGCTCGCGGCCGCACAATGGTTCCGGCGATTGAACTGTTAGAACCTGCGCACCGAGGCTGAAATATCTGGAGAGATATGGAACCGGAGGGCTACGCCTTTTATTCTGACGCTTTCTAGACGCGAACCGGTATCCACTTCGCTTGAAAACGCTTTAGCTCGTGACCATCGCGCGGATGCGGCGCAGGAAATGATCGAGGTCGAACGGCTTGGTGATCATCTCCATCCCAGGCAGCAGAAAGCCTTTCGCCATAACGACGCTTTCGGAATAACCGGTGATGAACAGGATCTTCAAGTCCGGCCGCGCCTCGCGCGCTTGATCGGCAAGCTGACGGCCGTTCATGCCGGGCAACCCGATATCGGTGACCAGCAGATCGATATTCGGTGTCTCGCGCAGGACCCGCAAGCCCGACGGACCATCAACTGCCTCGAGCACGCGATAGCCTTCGTCCTTCAACATATCGACGATGACAGAGCGCACCACCGGCTCATCCTCGACCACCAGCAGGGTTTCGCCTGCGGCCACATGCTGATCGCCCTTCAGCGGGGGCGCATCCTGTGCGGCAGCGTCTCCCTCATGGCGCGGGAGATACAGTTTCACGGTCGTCCCGATATCGAGCCTGCTGTCGATGCTGACATGTCCATTGGATTGACGCGCGAAGCCGTAGATCATCGATAGGCCAAGGCCCGTGCCCTGCCCGATCGGCTTTGTCGTGAAGAACGGATCGAAGGCGCGCGCCACGACCTCCGGGCTCATGCCGGTTCCGCTGTCGCTGACGCTGATGCAGATATAGTCGCCGGGCGTCAGAGCCGGCGCATTGGCATTGATGGCATCGACGCGCACATTCTGTGTCGCGATCTTCAAGTGCCCGCCATCAGGCATCGCGTCGCGCGCGTTGATCGCCAGATTGAGCAACGCGCTCTCCAACTGGTTCGGATCGCACAGCGTGCACCATAGATCAGGCGCCGCCACGATATCGAGATCCAGCGTCTCGCCAATGGTCCGGCGCAACAGATCCTCCAGCGAGACGATCAGCCCATTGGCATCGACACTTTTCGGAATCAGCGGCTGCCGCCGCGCGAAGGCCAGCAATCGGTGCGTCAGCGCAGCCGCACGATTGGCCGAGGTCATCGCAGCGTCGATATAGCGCGCGATATTGTCGGTGCGGCCCTGACCGAGCCGTGTCTGCATCAGGTCGAGCGAGCCGACGATGCCGGTGAGCAGGTTGTTGAAGTCATGCGCGATGCCGCCGGTGAGCTGACCGACAGCCTCCATCTTCTGCGACTGACGCAGCGCTTCTTCAGTGTTTTTAAGGCGCTCGGCGGCAGCCTTCTCGGCAGTGACATCGCGCGCCACGCAATAGATCTGGTTCTGATCCGGCACCGCCGTCCAGGACAGCCAGCGATAGGAGCCATCCTTGTGGCGAAGGCGATTCTCGAAGCGGACCGTCGGCTCGCCGGCAGCAAGCTTGTCGACCTCGGCCATCGTCCTGGCCTGATCCTCGGGATGCTCCAGCCAGCGCGAGGTCTTGTTGAGCAGCTCGGCCTCGCTCCAGCCGAGCGTGCGCGTCCAGGCCGGATTGACGGTGCGCCAGACGCCATCATGGTCGGAGACCATCAGGAGATCCTGCGACACGCTCCAGATTCGGTCGCGCTCACGCGTCTTGTCACGCACGCGCTGTTCCAGCGTCTCATTGAGGTCTGCAAGTTTTGCCGCGAGCTGACGCGCCTCATCCTCGCTCTTGCGCAGCGCCTGCTCTGCCAGCACCTGATCGGTGACGTCGGTATGTGCACCAACCAGCCGCAGCGGCTTTCCCGCGTCGTCGCGCTCGATATAGGATCGCACTGAAATCCAGCGGGTCTGGCCATCGCTCGGGCGAATGATGCGATACTGCACAGTGTAGTCGCGCACGCCGCTTTTCACCGCGTCGCGAAACTTCTGCTCCGTCGCCTCGCGATCCTCAGGGTGGATGCGACGCACCCAATCTTCGTGCGACTCGTTGGCCGCTTCCGGCGGCAAACCATGAACGATCAGATATTCGGGCGATCGACGATTGCGGAAGCCGGTACGCAGATCGACTTCGAGACCGCCGATCTGGCCGATCTGCTGCACGCGCGCGAGCTCTGCTTCTCGCTCGCGCAAGACAATGGTCGCTTCATGATCCCGAGTGACATCGCGGCAAACCACTAGCACACCGCCGACGCCATCATCCAGATCGAGCGGACTGTAGCTGTAGGTCCAATAGCTGTGTTCGAGCTTGCCATTGCGCGTCATGGGGATCAGCTGGTTTTCATGCCAGGTGGCACCGCCGCCACTCATCACCTGCGCGATCTGCGGGCCGATGATGGGCCAGATTTCGTGCCAGAATTCACGGCCGCGCGCGCCCAGCCCTGCGTGATGCTGTTGTGCATCCATGGTCAGCGCATAGGCGTCATTATAGAACTGGATGAGGTCCGGTCCCCACCAGATGAACATCGGGTGGTTGGTATTCAGGACGATCCGGATCGCGGTGCGCAGACTCTGCGGCCAGGTATCCGGTGCTCCGATCGGATGCGATGCCCAATCGTAAGCACGCATCAACGCGCCCATCTCGCCTCCACCGGCGAGAAAGTCGGGCGAATTCGGTCGATGGGCATCCAACATGCGCGGGCAATCGGTACGCAAGACCAGTCTGACGTATCTTGAGAACTTAGCGCCCTGTCAGACCTGGCGCAAATCGGCGCCGATCACGCCTGTTACTTGTCAAGGTGACTTGATGAGACCGGCAGCCGTGAGGGCACGGGTAATGGCACCGTTGATATCGATAGACCGCCGTCCTGCGGGATCGCGGCGCGCGGCACCTCGATCGCCTGACGTGCGCGGCTTTTGCGTCACCAATGAGACAACAGCATCCGCAGGAGCGGCGGGTTCCATGGCTGCAGCTTCGACATTGCGCGGTGCAAGCTGTCGGGTAAGGCCAAAGAACTGCGCGATATGATAGGAGGATGAGATGCCGACTTCGAGCAGGAAGGCACCGGCGGCACCATAGGGCTCGTCCTGTCCGGCAATCGCCAGCGGCGTGCCATGCGCCATGTCGGTGATCGTGTAGGATTCCACGACGGTTTCACCGTCCTTGTTCCACCACACCTCACGCGGATAGCCGTCGACATCCACGGCGGACATCGGTGCGGGCGGCAGGCCGTGAAGGTCGAGCCATTGCTTGACGATCTCGCCGGCATTGGCCGGATTGACGGTGCGATCGGCACTGCCGTGCCAGACGGACACTTTCGGCCACTCACCGGTATGCGGCGATGCCTTGCGCACGAGATTGCCGAGATCGTTCGCGGCACGCGGCGCCGCGCGATACATACCGCTCAGCGCCTCCTGCATGGTGGTGGCGATACCGTAAGGCAGGCCCGCAATGATGGCGCCGGCCGCAAACACGTCAGGATAGGTTGCGAGCATCACCGACGTCATCGCGCCGCCGGCCGACAGACCCGTAACGAAGATACGCTTGCGGTCCACATCGTGGTCGACGGCCATCTGCTCGATCATCTCACGGATCGAAAGCGCTTCGCCGCTATCGCGCGCGATGTCATCGGCATTGAACCAGTTGAAGCAGGTGTTGCCATTGTTGGATGACTTCTGCTCGGGCATCAGCAGCGCGAAACCATAACGCTCGGCGAGAGCAGACCAGCCGGTGCCGTTGTCATAGCCCGCAGCGTTCTGGGTGCATCCGTGCAGCACGACGACCAATGCCGGATTTGCTGCCAGCGTGGCGGGCACGTAACTGAACATACGGAGGTCGCCGGGATTGCTGCCGAAACCCGTTGATTCGCTGATCGGACTCAAACCTGCCGACGCACGGCCGCGCGCCAACCCTTGCAACGTATTGATTCCGGGCGGTTTCGGGAGATTGCGGAGGAAATCGATATTATCGGCAAGAGACACGGCAGCTCCTAGGTCGTCAGGCTTATACAACAGTACCGACGACATATGGTTGCTGCACTGCAAAATAAAACAAATACGGTTTCAATATACCTATCAACGAAACGAGAGGCGCCCCGGACGCTTCCGAAATTACCTATATTGCAAAGGAAGCCCCGCAGGGCCGGCCATAACATGGCTAGGTCATACGGGGCGAGTCGGGGAGAGATGACGAGTTACTGTTTCATCTCGTTCTTCATCATCTTGTCTTTCTTCATGCCGTCCTTGTGCATGGAATCCTTCTTCGCGCTATTTTTCGACATTCCCTGGGTGCCCGTGGCCTTGGTCTCGCCTTCCTTCGCCGTCGTGCCGGTGCCCATCTTGGTCGAATCCTGGCCGGAGGGGCCGGTCGCCTGGGCAAAGGCTGCGAACGGAGTAGCGCCGATGGCCGTGGCGCAGATCGCAACAAGAATGGTTTTCCGCATGGTCAGCTCCTGTTGAGTGAACGGCCTTCAACGCCACGTGGTTCGAAACGTTCCTGTTCCGTCAGCCGTCAATTACCGGTTCCGCACACGGTTTCGCGAGGTCATACCAGGCCGACGATGTGCAAAAGCACACCCGCGCCTGCACAAGCCAACAGGATCTGCAGCAAACCAATCCTCAGATAGAAGACCCCAAACAGCGCCGCGACCGACAGCGCGACAGCCCATCCATTGACGCTCTGCAGAACCGGCATGTCGAAGCTGAGTCCGAGCGTGCGAACAGGTTTCACGTCGCGAAACATCGTGTGGATGGCGAACCATATCGCCAGGTTGAGGATGACGCCGACCACTGCGGCGGTAATCGCCGCCAGCGCGGCGCTCAGCGCGCGGTTGCCACGAAGGGTTTCGACGAACGGCGCCCCGAGAAAAATCCAGAGAAAGCACGGCGCAAAGGTCACCCAGGTCGCGAGCAATCCACCAAGCGTGCCCGCCAGCAGCGGCGGCAACATCCCCGGTGCGCGGAAGGCGGCCATGAAGCCCACGAATTGCAGCACCATGATCAACGGACCAGGCGTGGTTTCGGCCATGCCAAGGCCATCGAGCATCTCGCCCGGCTTCAGCCATGCGTAGTGATCGACGGCCTGCTGCGCGACATAAGCGAGAACCGCATAGGCACCGCCAAAGGTGACCATCGCCATCTTGGAGAAGAAAACGGCAATCTGGCTGAACACGTCATTGCTGCCGAATGCCACGAGCAGCACGGCGACGGGCGTGAGCCACAGCGCCAGCCAGACGACCGCAACGGTGAGCGACTGCCGTATGCTCGGCCGGGCATGGAGAGGAAGTTGATCTCCGAGCAAACTATCAGCGTCGCCCCCGCCTGATGAGCCGTGGCCCACACTTACCGTGAAGGCCGGCAGACCGGCCCGACCGCCGAGAAAGCCAATTGCTGCCGCACCGAAAACGATCACCGGGAACGGCACGTCGAGAAAGAAGATCGCGAGGAAGGCGATGGCCGCCAGCGCGCGCATCACGTCGTTCTTCAGCGCGCGACTACCGACCCGCACCACCGCCTGCAGCACGATCGCGAGCACTGCGGCCTTCAAACCGAAGAACAGCGCCGCGACGATGCCGACATTGCCGAACACAGCGTAAATCCAGCTCAGCACCATGATGCTGATCGCACCGGGAAGGATGAACAGCCCGCCGGCCATCAGCCCGCCAGCGGTCCGGTGCATCAGCCAGCCGATATAGGTGGCGAGCTGCTGCGCCTC
Source organism: Tardiphaga sp. P4_G1 (assembly GCF_056401215.1). Classification (NCBI taxonomy): domain Bacteria; kingdom Pseudomonadati; phylum Pseudomonadota; class Alphaproteobacteria; order Hyphomicrobiales; family Nitrobacteraceae; genus Tardiphaga; species Tardiphaga sp. P4_G1. Next base: position 481,287 of record NZ_JBFUJU010000003.1, on the reverse strand, counting down.
CGGGCCCGGCAACAGCATGCAATAGTTTAGCGCATGCAGAAAACGGCCTTCCGACACCCAGCGCTTCTCGTCGACGAGGATGCGATGCATCACCGCGATCTGCCCGGCCGGACCGCCGAAGGAAAGCAACGCGATCCGGAGCCACACCGAAAATGCCTCTGAGAAGGAAACGCCGTGGGCCTGCGGCTCGGGAATGGCCGGTGGTGTGACCGAAGTTGCTTCCGCCATCTCAAGCTTTCGTCTTTGCTGTCGGCCAGTTGTGGGTTTCGGTGCTGGCGTCGCGGCACCAGCGATAGAACGCATCGTACAGATTCAGTCCAGCCTCAAGCTGCTCGAGATCGTCGGCATACATCCGCGACAGGCCGAGTGACGCCGCCAGCAGGCCCGGCGCTTCCGGGGCGAGATCGAGCCGTGCTGTATCCGCTGCGCGGACAATGGTAGCCAGCCGCAGCAACGGCGGCGTGGCGAGGCCGAATTCCTCGATCATCACATCGAAGGTACAGAGCTCGCCGCGATGGCTCCAGAACACGCCTTCGATATCGAACGGCGCAGCATCAAATTTCTCGCCGACGGCCGACACTTCCGACGGCGCAACGAACATGAACAGCGCCGCCGGATCGATGAAACGCCGGATCAGCCAAGGACAGGCAATGCGGTCGATCTTTGGCCGTTCCCGCGTCACCCACAAAGTGCGGCCCTGCGTGTTTTGCGGCGGCAATTTGCTGGTGGGAACGCGCGGCAGGCCTGCACTCTCCCATGCGAGATACCCGCCTTCCAGAACCTCTGCCGGGATACCGGCATCGCGCAGCAGCGCGGCGACGCCGTGACTGAGCTTGAGACCTTTCTGGCAGATCACCATGGCGGACCGACCGCGCAGCGCCGCGGCCCAACCATTCACGTCGCCGAATGGCCGCCGGACCGAACCCGGCAGGAGAAACGGCGACCGGGCGAAGTCCTCGTCGGTGCGGACATCGACGAGCGCGGGACATTTCAGCGTCCCGATCAGGCGAACGAGTTTTTCAACGGAAATGCTGTTAATCGATGACATGGCGCGTCCTTGCAGGAATGCGGGACGCGATACTTGGGCATGTCGCCTCGTGGGGAGATCGCTTTGTCCCCATGCCCCAATATCAAGCCATCGCGATTAACCTGTCAAGGCACGTGCTGGACGATCAAACGCCGTGCTGGAATTCTATGCGTTGCCCGCCCGGCGCATCCATAGCAGAAAGCCCGCACTGGCGGTGACCGACAACATGCAGAGTGCGAAGCTTGCGAGCAGCGCGATGACTGCCGATGCCGCGGATTGCACCGCGAAATAGACCGCGCCGATCGCAGCAACGCCGGCTGCGTTGGCGATTTGCGTCGTGGTGCCGTACATGCCCGAGCCGGCTCCCGCGCTCGACGTCTGCACGGTCGACAGCACGGCACTGGACAGCGGCGCCATGACCAGACCCTGGCCGTAACCGAACACGGCAAGCGGCACGGCCAGCAGCAATGCAGACGACGCGTTCACGGCCAGCACCGTTGCAGCCAGCGCGGCAAGGCCGATGACCTGCACCGCACACCCCTCGATCAGCACCAGCGTGCCACGATGGCGTGACCGCATGCCGCTGTGACGCGATGCGACAACGAAGGCCAGCGCCAGCGGTACGAAAATAGAACCGGCCCGCAACGGCGGAATATGCAGCGCGTTCTGCATGAACAACGTCATCACGAGGTAGAATGACAGATTGGCGAAGAAGAAAAAGAACACCGCGCACAGCCCGCGCATGAAAGCAGCATCCGCGAGCAACGCCAGATCGATCAGCGGCATGCCACCGCGCAGCGCGACGCGGCGCTCCAGCCTGACGAAGCCGGCGATCACTGCCGCACCCGTAGCCATCGCCAGCCATACAGACGGCGCCCAGTGCAATTCGTGCCCAAACAGCAGCGGGCCGATCAGACCGAGCAATCCGGCGAACAGCACCACCGCACCCGGTATATCCAGCCGCGTGCCTGGACGGCGGGGAACGGATGGCATCAGCCGCCACGCAGCCGCGATGATAACAAGCCCCACCGGTACATTGACGAAGAACACTGCACGCCAGCCGAGACCTGCAAGGTCCATCGTCACCAGCAGACCACCGAGCAGAAAGCCCGCAGCGCCGGCAAGGCCGAGCACGATGCCGTAAACAGCGAAGGCGCGGGCGCGAGTTTCGTCCACAAACAGCACATGGATGGTGGCCAGCACCTGCGGCACCATCAGCGCCGCAGTGGCGCCTTGTGCCAGGCGCGCCAGAATTAGCTCCGGTCCGGATTGCGCGAGCCCGCACCACAGTGACGTCAGGGTGAAGCCGAGCACGCCGGCGAGAAAGGTGTTCCTGGTGCCGTAGATATCACCGAGCCGACCGCCGGTGATCACCAGCGTCGCATATCCGATCAGATAGACCGCAATCACGGCCTCGATCTGCGCCGCGCTGGCACGAAGCTCGACCGCGATGGTCGGGATCGCGACATTGACGATGAAGGCATCGACCCCAAACATGAACTGCGCCGCAACGACGATCGCCAGTACCCACCAGCGGCGCGCGGAGTCGACAGGATTTGCAACGATCTGGTGCATGGAAGCGCCTCGCTCAACGGTCGGCCTGAAGCAGCCGTCCACTTTGATCCCAGCTTCCAGTCATCGCGTCGATTACCTCGGAGGTAGCTTTATTCAATTGAACTCTCCCGTCGGAATTGGTGGCGCGCTGACCGCAGGCCCGGCTTCGCAGGTCGATCTCCCCGTCCAAGTCACACCGAATTTGCATTCCTCGTGCAGGAAGATACCGCCTGTGGCCCGATTGCTGCATGGCGAAGCGATTGCATATGCCGGCCCTTCCGGTTTCGAGGCCTCTTCGATGTATGACTACGACATGATCGTGATCGGCTCCGGCCCCTCTGGCCGGCGTGCTGCCGTCCAGTTCGCCAAGCTCGGCAAGTCCGTGCTGGTGGTGGAGAAGGGCCGGCGGGTCGGCGGCGTCTCGGTCCATACCGGCACCATTCCATCGAAGACCCTGCGCGAGACCGTGCTCAACCTGTCCGGCTGGCGCGAGCGCGGCTTCTACGGCCGTTCCTATCGGGTGAAACAGGACATCGATGCCCACGACCTGATTGTGCGGCTGCAGAAGACACTCGACCACGAGGTTGAGGTGCTGGAGCATCAGTTCAGCCGCAATGCCGTGAAGACGGCGCTCGGCGAGGCACGTTTCACCGGACCGCACCAGATCGAGATCGCCAACGAGAAGAACGAGATCAAGAATGTCTCCGCCGGCCATATCCTGATTGCCTGCGGCACCCGCCCGTTCCGGCCGGATTATGTCCCGTTCGACAACAAGACGGTGTTCGACAGCGACGAGATCATCGACCTGCCGAAACTGCCGCGCAGCCTCGCGGTGATCGGCGCCGGCGTGATCGGCGTCGAATATGCCACCATCTTCAGCGCGCTCGATGTCGCCGTGACCCTGATCGAGCCGCGGCCGACCTTTCTCGATTTCATCGACAAGGAGCTGATCGACGAATTCATGCATGAGCTGCGCGATCGCAATGTCGCGCTGCGGCTCGGCTCCAAGGTCAATGCGATCGAGCAGAACGCACATGGCCAGATCGTCACCCGGCTCGCTGACGGCCGCAACGTCACGTCCGAGATGTTGCTGTTCGCCGCCGGCCGCGTCGGCGCCACCGACCGGCTCAATCTCGATGCTGCCGGCATCACCGTCGATCACCGCGGCCGCATTGCCGTCGATCCCGTAACGCTGCAGACCAGCGTGCCGCATATCTATGCGGCGGGCGATGTCATCGGCTTTCCTTCACTGGCCTCCACATCGATGGAACAGGGCCGCGTTGCCGCCTGCCACGCGCTCGGGATGGAGCCGCTGGCGCCCCCGGAGTTCTTTCCCTACGGCATCTATTCGGTGCCGGAGATTTCCACGACCGGCCTCACCGAAGAGGAAGTCCGCCAGAAGGGCATTCCCTATGAGGTCGGCGTCGCGCGGTTTCGCGAGACCTCGCGCGGCCATATCATGGGCCTGGATAGCGGCATGATGAAGATGATCTTCTCGACCAAGACCCGCCGCCTGCTCGGCGTGCATATCCTTGGCGAAGGCGCGACCGAGCTGATCCATATCGGCCAGGCCGTGCTCAATCTCAAAGGCACGATCGACTACTTCATCCAGAACACGTTCAACTATCCGACGCTGGCCGAGGCCTACAAGATCGCCGGGCTGGATGCATGGAACAGGATGACGGCAAGGTAACTCTTTGTCATTCCAGAGCACGGTCTCGGCGCAGCCGAGAGCGCGAGTCCGGAATGATGGAGGCAGCCCCACTCTCCTAGCTGCGCTTGCCACCAATCGAGATGAACGCCATGAGACAGGGCTCCGGCAACGGGTTGCGCCAGCGATGGCGTGTCCCGTTCTGCACAACGCAGTCGCCCTGACGCAAATGGACTTTCTGACCATCGTCCAATTCCAGCGTCATCTCGCCGCGAACCACGACTCCGTAATCGATCGTATCCGACGTGTGCATGCCTGGCGCATCGCGCTCGAAATGATTCCCCATGCCCGGGACCTTGTCCGACAACTCGCGCAGCCCGCTTTCCATTGTGACGCCGGGCGGCGGCTTCCAGCCTTCGGGCCGCTTGGGCGGATACGAAATCAGGCGAAACATCGTTCCGCCTGGGCCGGGAAAAGCGCGCGTTCCCTTGAGCATCGGGTCCGGCTCCAGGCCGGTGAGCTGCGGCACGCCCTCGGTCATATAGAGTTCGTAGAATGTCAGGCCGGGATTGGCATCGATCTCCACGACCTTGGACGTGACATCGAAGGACTTGAACACCGACTTGCCGGCTTCATCGCGGCCGGTCACGACCCGCTTGGGCGGTGGCAGCTCGCTCGCATCTTTCGCATCCGAGCTTTGCGGCAGCGCGGCCAAAGCGCCGCCACCGGCGACGACCGACAGCGCCTGAAGCAGTTGGCGCCGATCGCTGCCTGCAAATCGTTCGGTACCCTGCGCGGCATCCAGAGACCCAGCATTCGAAGGCTTAGGCTTCTGACGTGACAACCACCGCCATGAGAACTTGCTCATCTGCATTCTCCATCGCGCTTTATCGTCAGCACATCGCTGTGCCGCGAGGCTGATCAGGCCGACATGACGTAGGGGATGCTGCCGATAATGGCGGCAAGCTGGAATGCGTTCGACAGCATGCCGCCCCAATGCATCCGTCGGAGCCGGCGCACGGCCTCGGCATCACCGGCATCTCTGGCGCTCAGCTGGCTATCCATCCGCCGCAAGAACCAGCCCCGCGCCCAGATCGCAAAAGCCGCGATCAAGCCGATGCCGATGGTGAAAACCAGTCGACCCGCCAGTGCAAAGGCCGTTGTCGCGATGACACCGGCGATAGCGACCATCAGAAAATAAGAGCGGAACAGGCCCCGCAGTAACTGAGTCACTTCCGGGATATCCAGCCTCACCAACAGAAAGGCCGGTGACGACAGCAGAAAGAAGCCCATCGAGAAAATCAGAAGGACCATAGAGGCCAAGGCGACGGCATCGGGCGTCATGTAATTACCCTTCTATCTGTCCGGGCAACAACCTTTCCATCAACTTCCGATACCAATATCCCCGTCTGCTTCTTTAGCACTATTGGGCTTTGGTCGAATCTGGAGAGATATCTCTTCTCCAACAGAACAGCGCCTATCCGAAGGACCTCACACCGGCGAGCCCACCCACCCCCAACATCCGTTGCGATCAGTTCAGCTTGACGACTTCCACACGCCGGTTCTTGGCGCGGCCGTCATCCTGGTCATTCGATGCTGCAGGTGCGAGCATGCCGACACCGGCTGCGCGCAGGCGCTTGCCGTCTGCACGGAAGCTCGTAGTGAGCGCTGCGACCACCGACTCGGCGCGGCGGCGCGACAGATCGAGATTGTAGTCATAGGCGCCCTGATTATCGGTATGGCCAACGATCAGCACGGCGAGCTTCGGATCCGACGACAGCAGACCTGCAATCTCCTGCAGGGTCGGCGATGATTCCGGCTTCAGGTCGGCCTTGCCTGTATCGAAGAATATTCCGTAAAGGGCAACGCGGCCGGTAGAGCCGATGGTCTTCGCCATCTCGTCGGCCTTTACCACCACCATCTTCTGCTCACGCGGCTTCGGCTCGACGATATGCACGACGGCCACGGTGCGTTCGTTGAAGGCCTTGCAGTAGAGATCGTCCTTCACGAGATAGGTCTGCACGGTGACATAGGCTTCGCCGCCAGCTTGCGGGATCTTGGCAGCGAAGAAGCGCTGATCGTCGAGATGAGACGCCATGGCGCATTTGCCATTGGAGAAATCACCGTCTTTCAACTGCGCCTCAGTGACGAAATACATCAGCAGGCTCATATCGCCGCCGCCGCCCGCAGCCGAGCGCGTCGGATCGCCGCCGCAGTCATCGGTCTTGCAGCTATAGAGCACCTCGCCGCCGGCTGCCTTGACCACATCCTGATAGTTCCGCAGCACTTCGAGCGGCGAGCGGTTGGCCGGCAGCAGATAGGTGATGCGCGTACGTGCGCCTTCCACTTCAAGCAGCTTGTTCGGCTTGTAGACCTGATTGTTCATCCGATCGCGATCGCTATCGCCGGTCTTTTCCAGTTTCGACAGCGGGATGGTGAAGTCAGTGAAGGCGAGGCGCTCGTAGCTGATGATGAAGGAACCGTCATAACGCTTCAACAACGCGCTATCGCGCGCGCCGGGAACATCCTTGTTTGGAATCGTCGCATCGGCCTGTGCCGCACACGCACCGAACAGAACAAACAAGCCAACCGTCAGAATGCGTCCGAGCATGAGTCATGCGTCCCCGTTTCAGGAGCGCACACGATGACGATTTGGGACATGTAAACAAGCGGACTAAAGCGCAGCGAATGGCCGCGCAGCCATGTCCGGTTTTCATTGAACCGAACGGTGCTGCGCGGCGACCAATCTCGTTAAGTCCAAACGGGTTTTAGCCCCACGGACCGCGCGGACGCGATTGACCGCTGTTCCACGGGCCAGTTGCTTGAGGCGCGGATCGCGTCGGTACCTGCGACTGAGCACCCATCTGCCCCGCAAGCTGCTGCAGCGCTGCGATTCGATTCTGCGTCGCGGGATGCGTGGTGAACAGATTGTCCATGGCACGCCCCGACAACGGATTGATGATGAACATATGCGCTGTCGCCGGCGCGCGCTCGGCATCCTCGTTCGGAATCTGATGCGCGGCGTTGTCGATCTTCGCCAGCGCCGAAGCGAGCCACATTGGCTGGCCGCAGATCCGCGCGCCCATCTCGTCGGCGGCATATTCACGCGTGCGGCTGATCGCCATCTGCACCAGCATGGCCGCAAGCGGCGCCAGGATCATCAGTGCGATCTGACCGATGACGCCCGGGCCATTATTGTTACGGTTGCCACCGAAGAACATGCCGAACTGCGCGATCATCGAAATCGCACCGGCGATGGTCGCTGTGATGGTCATCAGCAACGTGTCGTGATGCTTGATATGCGCCAGCTCATGCGCCACCACGCCTGCGAGTTCCTCGCGCGACAACTGCTGCATCAGGCCGGTGGTCACGGCAACGGCCGCGTTCTCCGGATTCCGGCCGGTCGCAAAGGCGTTCGGCTGCGGATTGTCCATGATGTAAATCTTGGGCATCGGCAGGCCGGCATTGTGGGCGAGCTCGCCGACCATGCGATACAGGTCCGGCGCGTTACGTGCATCAACCGGCTGGGCGCCGTGCATCGACAACACCGCGCGATCCGAATTCCAGTAGGCGAACATGTTCATGCCGGCGGCGACCACCAGCGCGATCATCGCACCCGACGCGCCGCCCATGAGATAGCCGACACCCATGAACAGGGCGGTCATGCCAGCCAGCAGAATCGCGGTTTTGAAGTAGCTCATTGGTCCTCCTGCCCGCCTGCGGAAAACGCTGCGGTGCAGGCATCAAATGGTGATCCGCCCGATCGTTCCGCAAGACGGCATTGTGCGGCAGCGCGTCGCGGCCATGCAGCGGACTGCATTGAATGCCGCGACATGTGGCCATAGGCTGCGCGCAACGAAAACATTAAAAAACATTACAAAGAGGAAACACTATGGCTCGCGTGAAGTTCGGCGCCTTTCTCGCACCGCATCATCCGATCGGCGAACATCCGATGCTGCAGTTCCGGCGGGACCTCGATCTCGTCGAGCAGCTCGATGCGCTCGGCTACGATGAATTCTGGTGCGGCGAGCATCATTCGTCGGGCTGGGAGATGATCGCCTCGCCGGAAATGTTCCTCGCCGCGGCAGGCGAACGTACCAAGCGCATTCGCCTGGGGACCGGCGTGATCTCGCTGCCCTATCATCATCCCTACAATGTCGCGCAACGCATGGTGCAGCTCGACCACATGACCGGCGGTCGCGCCATTTTCGGTTCCGGCCCCGGGGCTCTCGCTTCCGACGCGCATACGCTTGGCATCGACCCGATGACCCAGCGCGACCGCCAGGACGAAGCCATCGCCATCATCCGTCGGCTGTTCAACGGCGAACGCGTCACCGCGAAGAGCGACTGGTTCACCATGAACGATGCCGCGCTGCAGATCCTGCCGCTGCAGGAGGAGATGCCCTTCGTGGTTGCGTCGCAGATCTCGCCGTCGGGGATGACGCTGGCCGGCAAATACGGCATCGGCATCATCTCGCTCGGCTCGATGTCGACGCAGGGATTGATGGCGCTGCCGACGCAATGGGGCTTTGCGGAGGATGCCGCGAAGAAGCACGGCACCACGGTGGACCGCGCCAACTGGCGTGTGCTGCTGTCCTGGCACATCGCCGAGACGCGCGAACAGGCCGCGCGCGAGGCCGGCCCCGGCCTGATGCGCTGGCACAACGAATACAATGTCGGCACGCTGCAGCGGCCGGGCCTGCAGCCCTTCACCTCACCCGAGGACGCAGTGGAAAAGACGGCGGGCGGCGAGAATGCGGCCTCGACCATCGGCACGCCGGATGACCTCATCAAGACCATCAAGAACCTGATGCAGGTCTCAGGCGGTGTCGGCACCATCATCGGCTTCGTGCATGACTGGGCCAATCCGGAGAACACGAGGCGCAGCTGGGACATGGTGGCGCGCTATGTGGTGCCGGAGATCAACGGCTACATCGCGTCTTTGCGCAAGTCGCAGCAATTCGTGATCGAGAACCGCGAGGTGTTCGAGCGCGCGGGCCAGGCCGTGATGGCCAAGATCATGGCCAACGACAAGGCCGCCGCGGCGCTGCCGCTCACCGGACCAGGGCGCGTAGCGATTCCGCTCGTCAATGCACCGGATCTGCAGAAGAAGGGGTAAGCCCGGCTCAGGCCTTTCCTCCGTCATTGCGAGGAGCGAAGCGACGCGGCAATCCAGCTCTTCACTTCGGCAAAGAAAGACTGGATTGCTTCGCTGCGTCGCAATGACGGGGAGAGGCTGGCGGCCTACTTCCCGTAGTAATCCTGCGCCGTTTCCCACGCCGCCGTCTGCAGCATCTTCGCAGTCGCTTCATCGAGACCCGCGAGATACGGATTGCCCACCGGCGAGCGGCCCGTCAGCGCGGCGAAGACCACGCAGGACGCAAGGTATGTGCCTGCCATGCTCGGATGACGCCTGTCGGGCTGGTACAGATTGAGCTCGGGCTGCTTCGCGCGCACCCTCGCAAATGCCAGACCTGCCGGAATCACCAAGGCATTGTTATCATTACCGGCGACCGTATAGGCCTCGGCCAGTTGCTGCGTCATCTCCGGCTTGTCTTCATAGGCCCAGGACATGAAGAAGACCGGTTTCGCGCCATGCGCCCTGACGATGTCCGCATCCTTTTTCGCATATTCAGTAAAGACCGACTTCAGCTTGGGATGGATCGGGCACTGGCTGCAATCCATCATGATCGCAGCATCGAACAGCCGCTCCCGCTTGTTGAAGATGATGTTGTTATTATCATCGAAGGAATAGGACGCGATGGCATTGGGTCGAAAGTAGCTCTCGACATCGTGCCATTCGAAGCCGGAGCCGCCGATGGTCACCGAGGTCGCCTGATAGCTCGTCCTGTTGGCGGGGTCGGCAGCGCGCACCATCCCCAGCACGTGGCTGTGCATGCTGTTGTTGAAATAGAAGAAGCTGTTGCCGATGAAGATCTCGGTCTTCGGAAAATCGGGCCCCAGCGACGTGACCTTGGGTTTGGTCTGCGCTTGCACCGCAACGGACGCACTGGCCATGGCAGCAAGGGTCGCCACGGCGACAAGCAAGACTCGCAAAGTTCTGGACAATGGATTGTCTCCCGGTTCTTATTATGTGCGGATATGCGTATCGATAGCATAGGTCGGTGCGGATTACGCCGGCCTCGATCGCGGGAGGCAGACAGCGCCATGCCCCATGACCTTGATCTCCTTGAGCTCGATTCCCATGACCTCGATCCCCTGATCCTTGATCTCCTGGAATGGATCGCGCGCGAACCCAGATCCCATGCCGACGTGCTCGATGCATGGCGGACGTCGTGCCCACGACTGACGGTGTGGGAAGACTGCATCGACCGTGGATTTGCCACGCGCATGCACATCGCCGGACATGGCTCCGTCGTTCAAGTGACGGCCGCAGGTTTGTCCTTTTTGCAACGGCATGGACGCGTTATACAAAAGACGCCAGCCTCGATCACCGCAACTAGTCCAGCGGCATCGTAAGCTGCGCGCCTTCATCGGCCACAAACACCGCGATCAGCTCCGCCGGCTCCGTATTGCTCGCATTGGCCGAGACGAGATGCGTCGAGCCCGGCGGCTCGAAGAATGACTGCCCAACCTTGAAGATTTCGACCGGACCGCCGCCGAGCTGCGAGCGGATCTCTCCCTTGGTGATGTAGGCTGTCACCGTGCCGGAATGACGATGCGGCGCGCTGAAGCCGCCGGGTCCATAGGACACGCGTACAATGGTCACGCGCTTTCCCGGCACATTCGGCAGCGCATGCGATGTGATCAGTTCCACCGCATCGCCGGGATTGGCGCTGGAGCCAGCGTTGACGGCGCAAAGCGGCGCCAGAACAATCGACAAGGCGTCCATTGTCGCCGGAAGTGCCTTGCCAAGGGCAATCGCACACATCAATCCTGCGGCAACAGCAACGGACACATAGTGGGCTTCAGGCAGCCTCGGTGCGACCGCATCGCATGTGATGGACATTCTTCGCTCCCTGCCCGTCAGCCGTTGTCCTGGCCGAACGCCTTGCGCATCGCGACATAGCCCTGCTGCTGCTGGCTCCAGTTACGACCGCCGGTGACACCGCCATCGACCACCAGATCGTTGCCGTTGACGAAAGAGGATTCATCGCTGGCGAGGAACACCGCGGCATGGGCGATATCGTCCGGCAGGCCGGCACGCGGGATCGGCTGTGCAGCCTTGAATGCCTCGCGCATCAGCGCCGGCGTCTGCTCGGCTGCTTCCACCGATAGTCCCAGCGCCTTGCCGAAGATTCCGGTCGCAATGGCGCCTGGCGAGATGCTGTTGACGCGCACGCCGCTCTCACCGAGCTCCATCGCCACGCATTTGGTCAGATGGATGACCGCGGCCTTGGCGGCGCCGTAGACCACCGAGGACGAGTAGCCGGCGAGCCGGCCGGCAATACTGCCATTGTTGATGATGCTGCCCGAGCCCTGCTTCTTCATATGCGGGGCGGCATGTTTCATGCCGAGCATGACGCTGCGTACGAGTGTCGCCATCGCCATATCGAAACGATCGACGTCGAGGCCTTCGATACCACCGGTTTGCGCCGGACCGCCGGCATTGTTGAACAGGCAATCGATGCGGCCGAATTTCTCGACCGCGTGACCGATCAGTGCACTCATCTGCGCTTCATCGGTAACGTCGGTCTGACGGAAACTGCAATTTGCGCCGAGCTTCAAAGCAAGCGCATTGCCTTCCGGCGCACGACGCCCGGCAATCACAACTTTCGCACCCTGCTCGATGAAAATTTCCGCTGTACGGAACCCGATACCGCTCGTCGCGCCGGTGATGACTGCAACCTTGTTGTCGAGACGCCCCATATCGTTTCCCCGTTTGTTTTTATGGCCGGCATTTGACGCCCCGAACCTGCGCCCGCGCAAGGCGTATTTTGAGTCAGCGCGACTCGCAGCCCGCTGAATTTGCAGATGAAGCGGCGCACTTTCCAAGCCACAACCGTCGGAGAGTCCCGAGAATTACGATTAAGGAAGTTCTAAGACGCATCTGCGTATCGTGCAGCATTGTACCGCCATCCAAGCATGGCTCGCGATTGCTGGAGACCTTTTCCGTGAAGCTGCTCAATAACCTGCCGATTTCCGCCAAGCTTGGGCTTCTCGTCACCGTCACTCTGATCGGTCTCTGCCTCGCCGGCGTGCAGGCGACGCGCCTCGTCAGCGCTGAAATGCGCAGCTCTCGCATGGAGCAGGTTCTCGCCATCGTCGAAACGGCGCGCAACATGGCGCTCGGTCTGCAGAAGCAGGTGACAGCCGGCGAGTTGACGAAGGATGCCGCGATCCAGGAATTCGTCAAGCGCGCCCGCACAATGACTTATGACAAGGGCAACGGCTACGTCTTCTCCTATGACATGAACGGCATCGCGCTGGTGACGCCGGATCCGAAACAGTTCGGCACCAACCGGCTGGACGTCCCGACCAACGGCCGTGCGCTGACCCGCGAGTTGCGCGACGGCGTCGCCGCCAAGGGCGATGTCACGCTGTATTACGAATACATGAAGCCGGGCACGACCGAATTGATCCGCAAGTTCTCCTATGCGGTTGCCGTGCCCGACTGGAATCTGTTCGTCGGCACCGGCGCCTATCTCGACGACCTCGATACCAAGATGACGCCGATCATCTGGTCACTGGCGATAGCGATCCTCGGTATCGCTGTTGTTGCCGGTCTGATCGCCTGGTTCATCGCCCGCGGTATCACGAGGCCACTGAGCCAGCTCGGCACCCGCATGCGGGATCTTGCTGACGGCAAGCTGGAAGCCGAGATCCCCGGCGCCGGCCGTCGCGACGAGATCGGTGCGATGGCTACGACGGTGCAGGTATTCAAGGACAACGCGATCCGCATGCACGGCCTCGAGCAGGAAGAGGTCGCCGTCCAGCAGCGCGTCGCCGCCGAACGCAAGTCGGCGATGAACAGCCTTGCCGATGGCTTCGAGCAAAGCGTCAACGGCGTCGTGAAATCGGTTGCGACGTCCGCGGCCGGAATGCAGGCCACCGCATCGTCCATGACCAACACCGCAAGCGAAACCACCGATCGCGTCGCCAGCGTCAGTATGGCGTCCGAGAAGGCGCTGAACAACGTGCAGACCGTTGCGGCTGCAGCGGAAGAACTGACGGCGTCCGTCGAGGAAATCTCGCGGCAGGTCGCGCAATCGACCGAGATCGCGCGGCAGGCCGTCGGCGAAGCAGACCGAACCAACGCAACGGTTCAGCTCCTGTCCGGCGCAGCCGAGAAGATCGGCGTTGTGGTGCAGCTGATCGACACGATTGCAGCACAGACCAACCTCCTGGCGCTCAATGCCACCATCGAGGCCGCCCGTGCAGGTGAAGCGGGGCGAGGCTTCGCGGTTGTCGCGTCGGAAGTGAAAGCCCTGGCAACCCAGACGGCCAAGGCGACGGAGGAAATCTCGGCGCAGGTTGCCAGCATGCAGTCGACAACCGGCGATGCCGTCTCGGCGATCGGCAATATCAGTGCGACCATCGAGAAGATGAGCGAGATTTCGATGGCGATTTCATCGGCCGTCGAGGAGCAAGGCGCTGCGACCCGCGAAATCGCCCGCAACATTCAGGCGGCAGCCACCGGCTCCAGCGAAATCGCCACCAATATCGGCAGCGTCAACGCAGCAGCCTCCGCCACGGGACAAGCGGCCGGACAGGTCCTCAACGGCGCGCGTGAACTTGACGGGCAAGCCAGCATGCTGCAATCGGCGGTGACGGACTTCCTGACCAAGGTTCGCGCGGCCTAAATCAGACGACCGACCGAGCTTCGATCGATACGGGCCGTTCCGCTTACAGTGCGGGGCGGCCCAAAGCCTTTTTGGCGTTGGATGCCAGCGTGGTCAGAGCTACTTCATCCGCGACGGGACGCTGCGTAGCTGCCAGCAGCGGCGCATCGACATACTGTCGGATACCGTTGTGATCCATCACGAAGAGCGGCCTGGTGTTCTTCATGTTGACGTCCTCGACCATCGCCATGCGACGGTTGTCGAGCATGAACCAGCGGCCATCGAGGCGGGCTGCCGCAACGGCGTGGTCTTCCTGGCGCAGCGTGTCGCGCAGGATCACGACCCGCAGATCCTCGGCCGCAACGCCGGCGGCACGTAATGCGGTAAATTTGGCGATGGCATAGTCCTCGCAATCGCCGGCGCCAGTGGCGAGCAGTGCCAGCGGCGAACGCCAGACATCCGTTGCGCCATAGAGCACAAGATCATCGCCGGGCCGAACCGCCAGATTGATAGCGCGATTGACCTCACCCATACGGGCGCGACCGTCGCGGGCACTGGCATCGCCAACGATATCCAGAAACTTCGCTGCCTCAGGCGAGCAGCGGACGGGCGTCTCGGCACAAAGCTCTAGGGCAAGCTGCTCGTCGTCCTGCTCGCGTTCAACCCCGCGCCACTTGGCTTTGAGCTCGCCTTCCGGCAGCGCCGATGTGGCGAGGCCAAACGGCTCCGCAGGCCGGTCGACAGCGCCGATCGCCTGGTCAGGGAAGGCCGTTCCGGCCAGGAGATCAGCGGGTGCCGCGAAAATCGCCAGCCCCAAGGCCAGCACAGACGCGCAGCGCACCCGCGCAAAAGCAGAAGTCCACATCATAGACGCCCCGTCTGTCCGGGCATCGGCAAGCAGGGCTGCTCGCACGTGACCGGATCATTTGTGGGGCCATCTTGAGGCGACTAATTTTCGACGAGATTAAAAGGGGTTAGCCGGGTCGGCGAAGTTCGCGGACAGGCTGAAGGGAGGCTAACCGGCTTGACGACAATTTTATCGAAATGGCCGAAAGGCTCGTACGGGAGGGATTATATTACCTCACGCATTCGTTCCAGCGACGTCGACTTCCGGAACCGGGAACACAGCCTGAACTCGGAACATCGTTAACGAAAATTCACTATATGGATCAGTGGTATCCGGATGATTTCACAAAGCGGGCGATAGCTTGAAAAAGTGATGCGCAGACGTCCACTATCGCATTGCACCCCGCGGTGGTATGCATGGCTCGCAAATTAGCTAATTAATAACCATAACCATGCGCGGTAGAAATTGAACTACGCGGGTCAATTCGAATTTTCGCAATCTGGCGATGCTCCGGCCGAACCAACAGCTGGCGGCGGCAGTATTGGCCATACGTTTTCCGCTCATACGGCCGGTTCCGCGATTGTCGTGCAGGATGCCAACCTGCTGTTCTCCGGCGACTACAAGCGCTCCGGCGTCGATCTCGTGCTGTCCAAGGACGGGCACGAACACGTCGTCTCCGACTATTTCAAGGGTTCGCTGCGCGCAGCTCTGTCGTCGCCCGATGGCGCGCAGCTGTCCGGCGACCTCGTCACCGCCCTTGTTGGTGAAGTGCAGGTCGCGCAGCTCGGCGGCGGCGCCACTGCCGCCGCGCAAGTCATTGGTACTGTTAGCAAGCTAGCCGGCAGCGCGACTGCCATCCGCAATGGCGTCTCTGTGATGCTCAATGTCGGAGACCAGGTGCAGAAGGGCGACGTGGTCCAGGCTGGCGCAGACTCATCGCTGACCATGACTTTCATCGATGGCACCGTGTTTGGCCTCTCGGCCAATGCACGCATGGTGCTGAACGAGATGGTCTACGATCCCCAGGGATCGGCGAACTCATCCTTGCTCAGCCTCGTGCAGGGCACGATCACTTTCGTTGCCGGCGAAACTGCCAAGCATGGCAATATGCGCGTCGATACGCCGGTTGCCACGATGGGCATCCGCGGCACCGCCGTGCTGGTCGAAATCGGTTTCGAAGTGCCCGGACAGGGCGGCGCACCGCCGGTGAAATTCCAGGTTCTGGTCGAGCCCAACGGCGCGACCGGCTCCTACGTTTTGTATAGCAAGACCAGCGGCCAGGCGATCGGCACCGTCAATGCGGCCGGTCAGGTCACCAGTGTGCTCGGCAATGGCGATACATCCACAGGCATCGCCGATCCGCTGACGCCGATCGCACGGGCGATCATTGAGCAAACGCTGCAGACCTATTTCCCGAACTACGTTCCGAACGCCAATCCGCGCAGCGGACCCGGCGGCGGTTCATCTCCGGGCGATCCCAATTCCGGCACCAGTCCGGATCCCTTGAAATTCATAATTCCGGATCTTCTGCCGAACCAGCCCTACACCGTCCCGATCAAGCTGCAGGGCGACGGCTCCAACACGTCGCCGATCGACGTCACCTTCACGCGCTTCAACACCGCGCCGATCGTCACCGTCGCTCCGGTTGTCGTGATGCTGCCGGTCGACAAGACCAGCTTTGAAATCAAGGATCAGGTCCAGATCACCGATCCGGATAGCGGCGACGTTGCGACACCCTATGTGCCGGGCACAGCGCATATCATTTCGGCGAGCGGCCCGAGCGGCACACCCACGTCGCTTGACCTCAAATCGCTGGTCACCGTCGATCCACAAACCGGTCATGTCAGTTACAATCCGGCAGCGTTCAAGTTCCTCGCCGCCGGACAGAAGGCCGTCTACACCATCGGCTTCGACAGCCAGTCCGGGCCGGACACGACCCATGAGACTCTGACCTTCACGGTCGATGGCTCCAATGATGCGCCTGTCGTGCTGTCGGCACTGACCGCTGCAGCGAGCCAGGATGACGGCGCGCAGAGTTTCAACCTGCTAGCCGGCGCATCCGACGCCGATCTCGGCGAAACGGCGACATTGACTGTCGGCAACGTCAAGTTCGCGCTGAATGGCGGCACCGCACAACAGGCCGCACCGACCGGCGTGACACTGACCGGCACGACGCTGCATGTCGATCCGAGCGCCTTTGCCTATCTCGGCGAAGGCCAGACCGCGACCATCACCGTCACCTACAACGTTATCGACGCCCATGGGGCGAGCGTCGCGCAGACCGAGACGATTACGGTTACGGGCGTGAACGATCAGCCGACGATCGTATCGACGAACTTCACAGTGCCTCAGGGCGGAGAAGTCACGCTCGGCGCCACGAGCTTCACCATCAGTGACCCGGATGTCGGCTCAGACTTCACATTTACCGTCACCAATGTGAGCGGCGGCTATTTCGTCGTCGATCCGCCGCCTGGCCAGCTTCTTCGCTTCGCCGGATTCCGAGCGCTCTCCGAGAGCCAGGCGATCACCTTCACCATGGCCGACCTTCAGCACGGACGGGTTCACTTCATCAGCGACGGCAGAGGCCCGCCATCATTCGACCTCCAGGTCGATGACCGCAGTGGAGCTCCGAACAGCCAAAGCCCGACAGCGACTCAGACTGTCAAATTCTCGGACCTTGCCCCTGTCGTCGACAAGCCGCTCACGTCAGCGGCAAACGAGGGCGACTGTGCCGTCACGGTCGATCTCCTGACAGGCGTTAACGATCCGGATGGCGGAACGCTGTCGATCGACAACGTGCGCTATACGATCGRCAACGACGATTCATCAACAGATCTTCCGGCAGGGCTGTCGCTTAACGGCACGTCGTTGACCTACGATCCTGCAAATAAAGCATTCGATCATCTCGCTGCCGGCGAGAAGATGATTATCACCGTCAGTTACGACATCTTCGATGGCCAGGGCGGCAAGACCACGCAGACGGAAACCATCACCGTCACCGGCACCAATGACCGGCCGGCGATCAAATCCGCTTCGTTTGCCTTGAGCGAGGGTGGCACCACTGTTCTCTCCGCCACCAGCATCGGCATCGTCGACCCTGACAGTCACGACTTCTCCTTCACCGTCTCCCAGGTCCGGCACGGCAAGTTCCAGATTCAGACCGAGAGCGGCAACTGGTGCGACACCACCACATTCACCTCGGACGACCTCGACGCCGGTCATGTCCGATTCGTGCATGACGGCAGCGAGTCCGACGCGAGCTTCTCGATCCGGGCTAATGACGGCCAAAGCGAGCATAACCTCAGCGACACCTTCCGCGCCACTATCGAGATCGAGCACGTCAACGACGCTCCCAAGATGCTCGCGGCACCGCTGCTGATCGCCGAAGGCGCCACGGTCGTCCTGACCGTCCTGAACTTCCTTGTAAACGATCCCGACGACAACAGCTTCACCTTCACGGTCTCCGACGTCGAACACGGCGTGTTCAAGATCAAGCAGGGAAACAGCTGGGTCGAGACCGATCACTTCACCACCGCAGACCTGAAGGCCGGCCGGGCTATCTTCACGCATGATGGCGGCGAGATTCCGCCGTCATATACCGTCACAGCCGACGACAACCACACCGATACACCCAATCACCTGAGCAATCCGGTCGACAGCACCGTGGTCTTCATCCCGGTCAACGACGCGCCGAAGATCGTGAACGCTCACTTCAGCGTGGACCAGGGCGGCAGCGTCCTGCTTCACGCATCGAATTTCGGCGTCTGCGATCCAGACAGCAGCAGTTTCAAATTCACCGTCTCCAATGTGAAGGGCGGTCATTTTGAAACTTACAACTATAGCCACGGGCAGTGGTCGTGGACGACCGATACGAGCTTCACCACAGCGGAGCTGAATGCTGACCACGTCCGTTTTGTGCAGGACGGCAGCAACAAAACGCCGACTTTTTCGATCAAAGCTAATGACGGCTCGTTGTTCAACAGCACGAGCGATGCGTTCAGTGGCGGCAGCACACTAACGCATCCGGCGCCGACCGCAAATGAAGATCACATCCTCAACGCAGCAGTGCCCTCGCTTGGTGGCGGCTGGCTACTGAACATCGATAACGGCCACTATTATCGATTGGTTACAACCGCATCGAGCTGGAGCGTCGCAAAAGCGACGGCTCAAGCGGACGGTGCTTATCTCGCAACGATTACAAGCCAATCCGAACAGGACTTTGTCGGGCCGATTGCCACCGGCTATCGCGCCTGGCTCGGAGGCGTGAGCCATGACGATGCGAATGGCTCGGGACATTTTTTCTGGGCGACCGGCCCCGAGGCAGGCACGCCCTTGAACTATGCACACTGGGCTCCGCTCGAGCCGAATGGCGGTGGTGGCGCGAATACACAATACATTCACATCGAAGGCGTCACCGACTCCCAAAATCTTGGATGGAACGACGAACCGGGTTTTGATAACGGACGTGTCTTCATCGAGGAATTAGGTGGATTGCCGGGACAGATCGCTTTCCGGGAAGACACCGGCACGACGCTGACGACACAGCAGTTGCTGCAAAACGACACTGGCCAGAACCAGAGCTCGCTCTCTATAACCGCAGTGAGTACAACGAGCGTCCACGGCGGATCGGCGACGCTCGCCGACAATATTATCACCTATCATCCATCTGCGAACTACAATGGCGCCGACAGCTTCACATACACGCTGTTCGACGGCACGGCGACATCAACGGGTACCGTCAGCTTCGACGTTGCACCGGTCAATGACGCGCCGATGATCTCGACGGAAAACCTGTCTTTTTCGCAAAGCCAGTCCGGCCAGATCACACTGATGGGGATTTCGGTCGCAGATGCGGACTCTTCAAACGGGAATTTCACCGTCACCACCGCAACAGGCTGGGGCCATGCGACACCCGTCGGAGGCAACTCCGAGAGCTTTGCTGCCATCAATGCGAGTCTCGCACAAGGTATCACCTATGCGCCCGGCAACTCTGTCCCCCCGACCACGGAGAAGGTGTCGGTTACGGTCACCGATAGCGATGGCGCATCAGACTCGGTGAATTTCATCGTTGCGTTGTCAGACTCGGCTTCGATTGTTCTCGAGGGAACCAGCGGCAAGGACGTCATTCTTGCGACTTACCTGAAGGACACGTTGACCGGAGGCGCTGGCAAGGATCAGTTTGTCTTCGCGAATAATCAGGGCCAGCATACGATCACGGATTTCAAGCCGGGCGAAGACCGGATTGATCTCCACATGCCGAATGCGCCGACGACTGGCAGCACTTTGACGGCCTGGCTCGATGCGCACGCCACCCAGGTCGGTAACGATACGCTGATCCATCTCGATGCGCCCGACGCGGTGGTGCAGACCAACACGATTCTGCTTCAGGACGTGGTCAAAAGCCATCTCACTGCAAACGACTTCATTCTGCATGCCTGATCCCGTGCGGAGGGATTTCGGCACTGGCCGACTGGTCCATTAACTGTCCCTAATGGACCACCTGCACAAATCGTTCCGATGATGGCATAATGGCCGTTAGATCAGGGCTCGGGTGGTATGCAGCACCTGACGACCATCGATCCGTGCGATCCGCAAAGGTTTGACGATGCAGCGTGGCCTGTCACGAACCTCCAGCCTGCCAGCACGGACTGAGCTCGGCGATGCCTTGCGGGCCTGCCGCGGCGCCTTTCTGGGCGTCGGGCTGATGAGCTGCATGATCAATATCCTGTATCTGACCGGCTCGTTCTTCATGCTCGAGGTCTATGACCGTGTGCTGCCAAGCCGCAGCGTGCCGACTCTCGTCGGTCTCATCGTCCTGGCCGGCGGCCTTTACGTGGCTCAGGGTATTCTCGACCTGCTGCGCGGCCGCATTCTGGTGCGGATCGGTAGTTCGCTTGACGAGGCGCTGAGCCCTCGCGTGTTCCAGACCGTGGTGCGACTGCCGCTCCTCGCCGGCGGACACAACGAAGGCCTGCAACCGCTGCGCGACCTCGATAACGTCCGCTCGTTCCTCTCTGGCATGGGGCCGAGCGCACTGTTCGACCTGCCATGGCTGCCGCTCTATCTGGCGATCTGCTTTGCCTTCCATCCGATGATCGGCGTCACCGCATTGGTCGGCGCAGTTCTGCTGGTAGGCCTGACGATCCTCACGGAAATCATGACCCGCGAACCTGCGCGCGAGGCCAATGGTCTTGCGGCACGCCGCAGCGGGATTGCCTCGGCCAGCCGGCGCAATGCCGAAGTCGTCGTCGCGATGGGCATGGCCGGGCGTCTGACGCAGCGCTGGCGCGAAGCCAACGAGACCTATCTGGCCGGCAACCAGCGCACCAGCGATGTGGCCGGCGGTCTCGGCGCCATCGCCAAGGTGATGCGCATGATCCTGCAATCAGCGGTGCTCGGTGTCGGCGCCTATCTCGTGATCAATCAGGAAGCCACCGCCGGCATCATCATCGCCGGCTCGATCCTCAGTGCCCGCGCGCTGGCGCCGGTCGATCTGGCGATCGCGCACTGGAAGGGTTTTGTCACCGCCCGGCAGAGCTGGCATCGGCTCAACGGGCTGCTATACGCTCTGCCGGATCAGGCAGCTGTTACTCAGCTGCAGAACCCGTCGCAGAAACTGACGATCGAAGGCGTCAGCATCGCACCGCCGGGTGAGCAGAAGATCACGGTCAGCGACATCACGTTTGCACTCGCGGCCGGCAACGGCCTCGGCATCATCGGACCGTCGGGCTCCGGCAAGTCATCGCTGCTGCGCGCGCTGGTCGGCGTCTGGAAGCCGGTGCGCGGTCATGTCCGGCTCGACGCCGCGGCGCTCGACCAATGGGCGCCGGACGATCTCGGCCGCCATATCGGCTATTTGCCTCAGGATGTCGAACTATTTGCAGGCTCCATTGCCGACAATATCTGCCGTTTCGATCCCGATGCGAAGGATGACGACATCATCACCGCGGCAAGGCAGGCCGGCGTCCACGACCTCATCGTCGGCATGCGCGAAGGCTATGATACGCAGGTCGGCGATCACGGCGGCGTTCTGTCCGCCGGCCAGGCGCAACGCATCGCGCTGGCGCGCGCACTGTATGGCGATCCGTTCCTGATCGTTCTGGACGAACCGAATTCCAATCTCGATACCGAAGGCGATGAAGCGCTGACCAAGGCCGTGCGCGCGGCCCGTACGCGCGGTGCCATCGTCATCGTCGTTGCACATCGGCCGATCGGCATCGAAGGCGTCGACATGCTACTGGTGCTGAAGGATGGTCGCATGCAGGCCTTCGGACCGAAGGAGACCGTGCTGGGTCAGGTGCTGCAGCGCCCGGCAGCACAGCCGATCAAGATCGTCGCCGACGGCGGAGTAGCCAAGCCATGAGTGCACCGCTCACAGGATCGCGCCGCTCGATCCGAATCCACCTCATTATCGGCCTCGTCGTTGTGCTCGTGCTCGCAGGCGGCTTGGGCGGCTGGGCATCGACGGCGCAGATCTCCGGCGCCCTGATCGCGCCCGGCTCGGTGGTCGTCGATTCCAACGTCAAGAAAGTCCAGCACCCGACCGGCGGCGTCGTCGGCGAAGTGCGCGCCCGCGACGGCGACCTGGTAAAGGCCGGCGATGTCGTCGTGCGCCTGGACGATACCGTCACCAAAGCCGGCCTTGCTATCGTCACCAAGAACCTCAACGGATTGTGGGCACGCGCGGCGCGGCTGGAAGCCGAACAGCGCGGCGTCGATCGTATTACGTTTCCACCGCAGCTTATCGAGCAGATCGCAGATGACGACGTGAAGAATGTCATCGCAAGCGAAACGAAACTGTTCAATGTGCGCTCGACCGGCCGCGTCGGCCAGAAGCAGCAGCTTCGCGAACGCATTGCGCAGCTCAACGAGGAGATCGCCGGCCTCACCGCGCAGGAAACTGCAAAGACCCGCGAAATCGCGCTGGTGGAAAAGGAACTGGTCGGCGTCCGCGGATTGTTCGACCAGCAGCTGGTGCAGATCTCGCGCCTGACCGTGCTGGAACGCGACGCCGCGCGCCTCGCCGGCGAACGCGCGCAATTCATCGCCGCTCGCGCCCAGGCCAAGGGCAAGATCACCGAGATCGAGCTGCAGATTTTCCAGATCGACAAGGATCTGGTCAGCGAGGTCTCCAAGGATCTGCGCGAGACCAATGACAAGATCGGCGAATTCGTCGAACGCAAGGTCACCGCCGAGGACCAGCTGCGCCGCATCGACATCCGCGCGCCACAGGACGGCATGGTGCTGCAGTCCACCGTACACACGATCGGCGGGGTCATTACCGCGGGCGACGCCGTCATGCTGATCGTGCCGCAGACCGACAATCTGTCGGTGGAAGCCCGGGTCAATCCGCAGGATATCGACAAGCTGCAGATCGGCCAGAAGACGCTGCTGCGACTTTCCGCCTTCAACCAGCGCACCACGCCCGAGCTCAACGGCGCCGTCAGCCGCGTCTCGCCGGATACGACGACGGACCAGCGCACCGGGCAGAGCTATTACACGATCCGGATTTCGATGCCGGCGTCGGAAGTCGCCAAGCTCGGCGATGTGCGCCTGATCCCCGGCATGCCCGTCGAAGCCTTCGTACAGACCGGCGACCGCACCATGCTGTCCTATCTCGCCAAGCCGCTAAGCGATCAATTGATGCGCGCCTTCCGCGAGAAATGACGCGACACCCATGAAGCGCATGCGGCGAGTGAAACGGCTGGCGCAGCGGTTCGGTTGGGCACGTGCGTTCTGTGTCGTATTACTGCTTGGCCTCGCATTGCTGCGCATCGCTGACCCACCCGCCATCGAGGAATTGCGGCTGCGGGTCTTCGATACCTATCAGGTGATCCAGCCGCGGCTGAAGACGGCGAAGCCCGTTACCATCGTGGATATCGACGAGAAGAGCCTCGCAAGATATGGCCAGTGGCCGTGGCCGCGCACGCGAATCGCCGAGCTTGTCACCAGGTTGAACCAACTCGGCGCCGTCGTGACCGGCTTCGACATCGTATTCCCCGAACCGGACCGGCTGAATCCTGCGCTGGCGGCGGAGAGTTTTACAGGGCTCGATGACGAGACGCGCATCCGGCTGAAAGCATTACCCAGCAACGATCAGGTGCTGGCCGACGCCATCCGGCGCGGGCGCGTGGTGCTTGGCGAGTCCGGCCTGCCCTATATCGTTTCGGAACTCGACAAGTCTCTGCCCCTGACGGGATTGGCCATGCTCGGCGGCGATCCGCAGCCGTTCATGCTGGCGTTTCCCGGACTGATCCGGAATATCGACCTGCTGGAAAAGGCCGCCATGGGACGCGGCCTGTTCACGATCAGTCAGGAGCGCGACGGTCTCGTGCGCCGCGTGCCCGTGATGATGCAGGCGCAAGGCATAGTCATGCCGTCGCTGAGCTTCGAGATGCTGCGCGCCATCACCGGCACCGACACGATCCTGATCAAATCCGACCGCGCAGGCATCAAGAGCATTGCGGTCAAGGGTCTGGAGATTCCCACCGACAGCGAAGGACGGATCTGGGTGCATTTCGCCAAGCGCGATCCGAGCATCTATGTCTCGGCATCCGACGTGCTCGATGGCACGGTGCAGCCCGGCATGATCGCACGGCATCTGGTGTTGATCGGCACCTCGGCGGTCGGCTTGCTCGACACCAAAACGACACCGCTCGACGCAGTGATTCCCGGCGTCGAGGTTCATGCGCAGGTGCTGGAGAGTGCGCTCACGAAGACCGTGCTGTCGCAACCCGCCTATACGCGTGGCGCCGAGCTGTGCATTGCGATCATTCTCGGCATTATCGTGATCTGGCTCGCCCCGATGTTCGGGCCCGTCACCCTCGTCATCATGGGCGCCGTATTTGCGGCGCTGCTCGCCGGCACATCCTGGTATTTCTACACGCAGCACCGCCTGCTGATCGACTTCACCTATCCCTTGCTCTCGACCACACTGATCTATCTCACGCTGATCTTCAGCAATTTCGTGCGCGAGCAGGCGCAGCGCCGCCGCATCCGTTCGGCCTTCAGCCAGTATCTGTCGCCAGCCCTGGTCGCGCAGCTAGCGCAGTCGCCGGAGAAACTGGTGCTCGGCGGCGAAGAGCGCGAGATGACCATCATGTTCTCCGATGTGCGCGGCTTCACCACGATCTCGGAATCCTACAAGCACGATCCGCATGGCCTGACCACGCTGATGAACCGCTTTCTGACGCCGCTGACCAATGCAATCCTCGATCGCAAGGGCACGATCGACAAATATATGGGCGACGCCATCATGGCGTTCTGGAATGCACCGCTCGACGACGATCAGCACCAGATCAATGCCTGCCACGCCGCGCTCGACATGCTGGATCGCATCGACGCGCTGAACGGACTGCGCCAGACCGAGGCCGAGAACGGCGGCCACGTCTATATCCCGATCAATATCGGCATCGGCCTCAATACCGGCATCTGCGTCGTCGGCAATATGGGATCGGATCTGCGCTTCGACTATTCGGTGCTCGGCGATAGCGTCAATCTGGCCTCGCGTCTCGAAGGCCAGTCAAAGGAATACGGCTTTCCGATCATCGTCGGCTCGAAGACCGCGCTCGCCGTCAAGGACAAGTTCGCCATTCTCGAACTCGACTTCATCATGGTGAAGGGCAAGAAAGAACCGGAAGTGATCTACGCCATCGCCGGACGTGAGGACCTGACGCATTCGGAGCGCTTCCAGACGCTGCGCAACCTGACCATCGAAATGCTGGCTTGCTATCGTAGTCGCGACTGGGACGGCGCATTGTACGCCGTCGAGCGCGGCCGCAATTCCGATGTCGCGAATGCGCTCGAGAAGCTCTACGATCTCTATGAGAAGCGCATCCGCGCCTATCAGGAGACCCCGCCACCAGCGGACTGGAACGGCTCGTTTGCATTGCTGACGAAGTAATCCCACGTAGGGCACAATAGCAAAGCGTATTGCGCCACCGGGCGGTGGGTTACGCTGCGCTAACCCACCTTACAATCCACGGATCAGATTTCGCGCAGTGCCCGCATGCTGGGCACGCTGACTTCGGCGAGCTTCAGATTGTCTTCGTTCTGGTCGATCGCCACATATTGCCCGTCCCAATAGGTCAGCGCGGTGTGCGGGACCGAGGTGATGACATCGCGGACGCGGCCGATGACGATGGCGTGGGAGTGGCGCTCGATGACTTCCTCGACGTCGCAGTCGATTGCCGCAAGGCTGCCGGCCAGCAGCGGCACGCCGGTTGCCCGGGTAACCCATTGCGCGCCAACGAAACGTTCTGCGCCCTTCAATCCGCCCTTGCCCGAAAATCGCTCGGCCACGTCGAGCTGATCAGCCGACAAAATGTTGACACCGAAGGCGCCGTAGCGCTGCAGCAGCGGCCAGGATGACGACTCCCTGTTGACGCTGACGATCAGCGTCGGTGGATCGACCGACAGCGACGAGACCGATGTCACCGTCATGCCCGTGATGTCTTTGCCACGCCCGACGGTGATCACGCTGACGCCGCCGGCCAGCACTCGCATGGCGCCACGGAATTCTTGCGAAGAGACCCCGCGATCAGAGGAAATCTCGCGATCGACGGTGATGTTACGAACGACGGAATTCATGGCAGCCTCGCAGGTCACAATTGTCTCACAAGCCAGTGGCATCGGCTCCCGGGCCGAGCAGATTGCGCAGGATCGAACCTTCCAGCGCCGCAAGATCTGCCGAGCCGCGCTGCCGCGGCCGAGCGATATCGACATTGATATCGTGTGCGATGCGGCCGTCTTCAATCACCAGCACGCGATCAGCCAACGCCACAGCCTCGGACACGTCATGCGTCACCAGAATCGAGGTGAAGGTCTGGTCATGCCACACGCGACCGAGCAACTGCTGCATCGAAATACGGGTCAGCGCATCGAGTGCGCCGAGCGGCTCGTCGAGCGCCAGCACACGCGGATGGCTGACCAGTGCCCGCGCCAACGCGACACGCTGTTTCTGGCCACCTGACAAGACAGACGGCCATTGATCCCGTTTCTCGGCGAGGCCGACCTCCGTCAATGCACTTTCAGCGCGCGCCTTGGCATTGGCCGATGTCCTGTCGGTCCCCAGGCCAACTTCCACATTCGAGAGCACGCTGGCCCATGGCAACAGGCGCGGTTCCTGGAACATCACGCGGATGTCTTCCGCGCGGGTTTCCTCACCAAAGCTGATCGTGCCGGCAGTCGGTGCGTCGAGGCCTGCGATCAGGCGGAGCAGCGTGCTCTTGCCGCAGCCGCTCTGGCCGACAATGGCCACGAACTGGCCGGCAGGAATATGCAGATCGACGCCGCGCAGCACTTCATTGCTGCCGAAGGATTTGCGGAGACCACGAATGGTCAGCGACAGTCCACGGGACTTCTGCTCGGACGGACGCCGCGCCTGCGTGGCGCGGGCCTGTTCGAAATCGACGGGCGCATCGATGACCTGAGCATCGGCATGGCTGAGGCGAAGAGACTGTTGCACGGTCATTTCAAATTCTCGCTTCCGAATTTCGCTCAATGTTTCTGAAAAGCCGGGTGCCAGGACAATGTCAGCCGTTCCAGCGCGCGCGAGGCGCTGTCGGCCACCTTGCCCAGCAGCGCATAGATCAGGATGCTGAGGACGACGACGTCGATCTGCATGAATTCGCGCGCCTGCATCGCCATGTAACCAAGGCCCGACGAGGCCGCGATGGTTTCGGCCACGATCAGCGTCAGCCACATGATGCCAAGCGCAAAGCGCACGCCGACGAAGATCGACGGCAACGCGCCCGGGAAGATCACGCGGCGGAACAGCTCGCTATTGCGCATGCCATAGATGCGGCCCATCTCGATCAGCTGCGGATCGACCGTACGAATGCCGTGCAGCGTGTTGAGGTAGATCGGGAAGAATACGCCAAGCGCGACCAGGAACAGCTTGGCCGATTCATCGATGCCGAACCACAGGATCACCAGCGGGATCAGCGCCAGATGCGGCACGTTGCGCACCATCTGCAGCGTCGTGTCGGTGAGCTTGCTGCTGAGCTGGGACAGGCCGTTGGCCAGACCGAAGGCAAAGCCGATGCTGCCGCCGATCAGGAAGCCGACGGAAGCACGCCAGAACGACACCCAGATATTCTGGGCGAGTTCACCCGAGATCAGCAGCTTCCACCCGGCCAACGCGACATCGGTCGGCGCCGGCATCACCCGTGCCGGCACGTAACCGGTCACGCAAGCGGCCTGCCAGACGAGCAGGATGAGCAGTGGCACGATCCACTGAGTCAGACCATCGATGCGCGGCAGGCGAAAGCTGCGAACGCGGGGAAGGATTTCAACAATGCTCATGATGGGTGCCTGTCGGAATTACGAGGCGCTCTGCGCGCGATGCTCATTGGCAACGATTTCACCGACCGGGCCGGTGCGCGTCCGTAGCGATGTGACGTTGTCGTGCTGTTGAAGCGACAGCAGCGGGAAGACGAGCTCGGCGAAGCGATAGGCTTCCTCGAGATGCGGGTAGCCGGACATGATGAAGGTATCGACGCCGACGTCCTGATATTCCTTGATGCGCGCCGCCACCGTCTGCGCATCGCCGACCAGAGCTGTACCGGCGCCACCACGCACGAGGCCAACACCAGCCCAGAGATTCGGGCTGATCTCGAGCTTGTCGCGACGTCCGCCATGCAGCTGCATCATGCGCTGCTGGCCGACCGAATCCTGCCGCGCCAATGTCTTCTGCGCGTTGGCGATGACGTCGTCGGTGACATATTGAATGAGCTCGTCGGCGGCCTTCCACGCCGCCTCGTTGGTCTCGCGCACGACCACATGAAGACGGATGCCGAAGGACAGCTTGCGGCCGCGCTTCTCTGCAGCAGCCTTGACGCGCGCAACCTTCTCGGCGACCAGCGCCGGCGGCTCGCCCCAGGTGAGATATTTGTCGACGGTGTCCACCGCGACATCGATGCCGGCATCCGACGAGCCGCCGAAATACAGCGGCGGGCGCGGCGACTGCACCGGCGGGAAGATCAGACGACCATCCTCGATCTGGATATGCTTGCCCTGGACATTGACAGTCTTGCCAGCCAGCAGGTCGTTATAGACGTTGAGGAATTCGCGGGTGACGGCATAGCGCTCGTCATGCGGCAGGAAAATGCCGTCGCCCTTGTTCTCGACGGGATCGCCGCCAGTCACGACATTGATCAGGAGGCGACCGTTGGTGACACGGTCCAGCGTTGCGGTCATGCGCGCGGCGACGCTCGGCGATTGCAGGCCCGGTCGGACGGCCACGAGATAGCGAAGCTGTTCGGTCCACGGCGCCACGGCGGATGCGACCACCCATGAATCCTCGCAGCTGCGTCCCGTAGGCAGCAGCACGCCGAAATAGCCCAGCTGATCGGCGGCCTGCGCGATCTGGCGGAGATATTTGAAGTCGATGTCGCGCGCACCATGGGTCGATGCCAAGTAGCGTCCATCGCCGTGGGTCGGCAGGAACCAGAGAACATTGGCTTTGGATGGATTGCTCATCGGCGACGTCTCTCTCGCATCGGGCGACCATTGCGGCATCGCGAGAGGATGGTGTCATGACATAAGTCTGTCGAGTGGCCCGGGAAAATAGCGACGTGCGCACTGTGACTTACGTCGATGACGAGGCGTTCCTTTCAAACTTCTGGGCATATGCAGCGCATTTTTCTCCGCCAATCTTGCATCACGCGGCGATCACAACCGCGTGGGTTGGAATGCAAGAGCTCGACCGTCGATCAGCGCGACTGAGCGGAGAATTTCATGCTGAGATCGCGGCGTATTACACTCAGATTGTTTTGCTCAAAGGCTCATCATGAGAATGATCGTACAAGCCGTCATTGAGTAATCTGGCGCTTTCGCCGCCGTCATTGACGCTTTGTTAATGACGTCAGCACCGCCACCGCTCCAAATCGTGCGGCATTTACACAACTACCCGCGTTTTGCGAACCGATTTAACCAAATCGACAAGGCGTTTTGCGAGGCTCGGCCACCATGCAGAACGCATCCGCCCCAGGCTCGCCGGCCTCTCCAATGGACAGCGACCGCCCGACCGCAACCTCTTCGACCGAGGCTGCTACCGGATTCGTGGATAGCGATGCCGCACGCGAATTGGAGATGCTGCGCGAGATCGTACGCATGCTGCCGGCCTCCGTCACCGTGCAAGACGATCAGGGCGACTTTCTGCTGGTGAATGACGCCGCGGCAATCCAGTTCAATGCATCGGCAGACCAGTTCAACAGACCCGATCCGCAATCGGATTTTCTGGTGCAGGCACTGACGCATCGACGCAAGACTGCACTCGACCTGCTGCAGTCCGGCCGCTCCGCGGTGTTCGAGGAACGCGTCAATTCCGAACGCGACAGGCGCGTGTTCCTGACCACGCATCGTCCGGCGCGTATCGGTGATCGAAGCGTGCTGCTGTCCAGCGCCACCGACGTGAGCCGGCAGAAAGAGATGGAAGAAGAGCTGTTTCGCCGCGCCTATTACGACGAGCTGACCGATCTGCCGACGCGGCGCGTGATCGAAAAACATGTCGGCGACATCATTGGCCATTCCGGCGAGACATCGCATTTCGCGCTGGCCTTCCTCGACATCGACAATTTCAAGCACATCAACGACTATTACGGTCACAGCGTCGGTGATGCGCTGCTGGTACAGTTCGCCAAGCGGCTGGCGCTCGACCTGCGCGGCACCGACATGCTGTCGCGCATCTCCGGTGATGAATTCCTGCTGCTACTGAACCCGATCCAGAGCCAGCAGGAGGTCGCCGAATATCTCGAGCTGCTGGTGCAGCGGCTGCGTGCGCCGTTCTTCATCGACGGCTCCGAAGTATTCGCCTCCGCCTCGATCGGTGTCAGCCTCTATCCCGAACACGGCCGCAACTACGACGCGCTGCATCAGAACGCCGATATCGCGATGTATCGCGTGAAGAATGAGACCAAGGGCGCTGCGGTATTCTTCGACTCCAGCATGGAGAGCGAGGCGCTGACTCGCATGGCCACCGAACAGTCATTGCGGCTGGCGATTCTCGACAAGCGGTTCTGCTGCGCGTTCCAGCCGAAGGTCGATATCCGCAGCCTGGAGATCAAGGGTATCGAGGCCCTGGTGCGCCTGCGTAACGACGATGGCGTGATCCAGGCGCCCAGCACCTTCATCAATCTGGCAGTCGAACTCGGCCTGATTGACGAGCTCACCCATCTGGTGCTCGCCGAGATCATGAAGTCGATCGACCTGATCGACGAGACCTTCGGCGCCACCGCCAGTATCAGTATCAACGTCGCCGCCAAACAGGCTGGCAACCCGGAATTCATGCGCGCCTTTGCCAGGGCGATCGAGGAGACCGGCTGCCCGACGCGCTTCATGGTCGAAGTGACCGAAGACGCATTCGTCGCCAAGACGCATTTCCAGGACGACATCCTGCCGATGTTCCGCGCGCTCGGCGTCGGCATCTCCATCGACGATTTCGGCGTCGGCTATTCGTCGCTGTCGGCGCTGGCCGATATCACCGCCGACGAGATCAAGATCGACCGTTCCTTCATTACGGACATTCACAAGCGCCCGCGCAGCCAGGGCATCCTCCGCGCCATCGAGTCGCTGAGCGAAGCGCTGGGCATGACCGTGATCGCGGAAGGCGTCGAGACCTTCGAAGAACTGGCCTATCTTCAGGCCGCGACCAAGATCCGCTATGCGCAGGGCTATTATTTCTCCAAGCCGATTTTTCTGGAAGAACTGCAGCCACAGGCACGCACCAGTAGCGACCTGCGCGGTGCATCATCGGCTCGTCCGGCAGCAGATGCCCGCCCCGCCTATTCCCGCTCCGGCGGCCGGGGTTATTGAGGCACCGCCCTCTCCCCGTCATTGTCATCCCGTAACCACATCCCATCTGTTAAGGGACTGAAAACCACGCGCTACGCATCACCAGAGAGCCCCCATGCCCGTCGTCCCGCTGTTTCTGAATATCCTCTGGATCGTGTTCGGCGGATTGGGAATGGCAGTCGGCTGGCTAATCGCGGCCGTTGTGATGGCCATCACCATCATCGGCCTGCCCTGGGCCCGCGCCGCCTTCAATATCGCCGCCTATACGCTGCTGCCGTTCGGCCAGCGCGCCGTTGACCGCGAGGCCGTCACCGGCCGCGGCGACATCGGCACGGGTGTGTTCGGCCTGATCGGCAATGTGATCTGGCTAGTGCTGGCCGGCTGGTGGCTGGCGATCGGCCATCTCCTGGCGGCGCTGGCCCTGGCGATCACCATCGTCGGCATTCCCTTTGCCTGGGCACATCTGAAGCTCGCCGGCATCGCGCTATGGCCGATCGGTAAGGTCATCGTACCGGCCTAACGCGCATTGCGTTGAACAAATTCAAATTTTCTCGTTGAGAGTGCGCCGCGCATACGCGTGATTAACTATTTCGCTCAATGGTGAAACGAGGTGGGCCTCGGGCGCCGGAGTGATTATGCGTAAGCTTCCTTTTTTGATCGTTGCAGGTTCTTTCACGGCGGTTGTCGCCGCGGGCGCTGGCGCCTGGCATTTCTTCGGGCCCGCCGGCGCTCAGACCAGCGCGAAAGCGGATAAAGGCGAGCTCACCACCGCCTCGATCGACACGCGCGCGCCGAAGTCGAATTCGGCCGCACCGACCGAACCGCCGCCGCGTGTGCAGGCTGTCGCAGCCGCACCGGCCGCCACGCCGATGCCCGCCGCTCCGGCCATGGAAAAACGCCCGACCATCGCCAAGCCCGTCTGCAACAATCCGAACGCGCTTGGCGTGTCACGCACTGTACAGATCGACACCACCGGTGGCCCCGGCCTCGGTATGTCGCAATATCGCGACTATGACTTCCTGCAGCCCGGCGAAGTCGTGCTGACCTTCGATGACGGCCCGTGGCCGGTGACCACGCCCGCCGTGCTGGCGGCGCTCAGCGCGCAATGCGTTCAGGCCGTGTTCTTCCCGATTGGTAAGCATGCCACCTGGCATCCTGCGGTGTTGAAGCAGGTGATCGCGGCTGGCCATTCGGTCGGTACCCATACCTGGTCACACCAGAATCTGGCGACCAAGACCCCGCAGGAAGCCAAGGACGAGATCGAGCGCGGCATCAGCGCCATCACGCTGATGGCCGGCCAGCCGCTGTCACCCTTCTTCCGTTTCCCGCAGCTGCGCCAGAATGCGGAGCTGAAGGCCTATCTCGCCGAACGCAACATCGCCGCCTTCTCCATCGACATCGATTCCGAGGATTTCCGCATCCACAATGCCGGCAAGCTGGTCGCCTCGGTGATGGAAAAGCTGAAGAAGAAGGGCAAGGGCATCATCCTGATGCATGACCTGCACAAGTGGTCCGCCGCCGCGGTGCCGGATCTGCTCGCCCAGCTCAAGGCCGGCGGTTACAAGGTGGTGCATATCCGCGCCAAGGATACGCTGCCGACCATCGCAAGCTACGACGCCGCCATCGCCGCCGAACTGCAGCCGGTGAAAACCAGCAATGCGCGCCCGATTTCCAACGTGATCCAGACGGTCGACTAGCACCTGATCCACTCGGGTTGAACCCAATCGAGGCCGAGGCGGCACCGCTGCCCCGGCCTTTTTGTGTTTCGTGGCGAGGCCCGCGGCGAAACAAAACGATCCCCGGACGAAACCATTTTCCGCACCGACGCAGACCGCCCGAAACCGGGCATGGTTATCCATCTGTCCAACGAAGCGGCACACAGCGCCGCCCAACAGGGACAGTCACATGCGCATCATCGGTTTCATCCTTGCCTTCTCGTTCACCTTTGCCGGTCCGTCATTCTCTGGCACCGCGATGAACGACCTGCCGGGTATCGGCACCTTTTCCTACAACGGCGCGCAGATCGCCCCTGATACGGCGACCGCGAAACTCGCCTATCTGACGCTCACGCGTCGCGCCTGATCGCACCCCTCCCCTCCGATATCCCCAGACACAGAAAGCCATCACCATGACCTCATTCAGCGCACATCTGATCGGACACACCCTCAAGGCCGCCACTGTCGGCGCAATCCTGATGCTGTCGGCGACGGCGAGCCAGGCCCAGTCGGCGAGCCCTTTTGCCGGCTTTGACGGATCGTGGAGCGGCAGCGGCACCGTGTCGCTGTCGGATGGCTCCTCCGAACAAATTCGCTGCCGCGCCACCTACAACGTTGTCGGCGGTACCGCGCTGAAACAGTCCCTCCGCTGCGCCAGCGACAGCTACAAGTTCGAACTCAGCAGCGATGTGAAGAGCCAGGGTAATCGGGTGACCGGCACCTGGGGCGAAGCCAGCCGCAATATCTTCGGCAATCTGCAGGGCAGCGCCGGCGGTGGCCAGATCGATGTCTTCGTCGAGGCCGCCGGCTTCGCCGCCAACCTGACGCTGACGACCAAGGGCAATAAGCAGCTGGTCTCGATCAGCTCCAAGGGTCAGATTCGCGACGTCTCGATCAACATGATCCGGAGCTGAGGCAGAACCTATGCGGCTTGATGCTGTCGACCCACGGCATCAAGCCCACTGCCTGACACGAGTGTTTTGATGCCCGGTTGCCGCCTGCGCCTGATCACGCGAAGCAGCGGGTTTTCAATTGTGAGATGCACGATGATGCCCGCGCCGCCGGCTATGGCGACATAACACAGCATCATCATTGTCGATGCCTCGGGCGTCGGCAGCTGAAGCCATCGCTCATTACCTGTTTTCATGACGTCGAAAACGATCGGATGCGTGAGATAGATGGCGTAGGACGCATTACCGATCAGAATCAGCGGCTGCCAGGTTATGGCGCCGCCGGCATATTCGACAAACAGCGCACTGGCGACAATCACGACCGGCGCGGCTGCGGCGAGCGCCATATAGACCGACGGCGTGACGCTGTTTGCCCATAGCGGCCCCACGAATTGCGACCCATAGCAGAGTGCGACGAGTGCGGCGCCGATCCAGACAATGGAGCGTTGTGGTGCAGCGGGAGCAAAAACCTGCAGCGCATAGAAGATCGCGATCCCGGCGATGAAGAACTTCGTATAGTCGAAGGACAGATAGTGGCAGGCAGCCGCCGTGCAGACGGCGGCCGCGGCATAGTTCAACGCCACCAGGCATCCGACAACGATCAGCGGCGCCAGACGGCGGCTGATCACAAGCGCGGCTGCGAAGATCAGATAAAAATACACCTCGTAGTTCAGCGACCAACCGACATTCAGGATCGGATATTTGTCACCGATCGGCGCGAACATCAGGCTGCGGCCGACATAGGCCCAGAGCGGCTCGGACGAACGGCCATCCAACGGCTTTGCCCATGTCTCTGCCTCAAGCAGCGCAGATCCGAACATCACGACAAGAAGCACGGCTGTGCACAGCCAATAGAGCGGTGCGATCCGCTCCAGGCGCTTGGCGAGAAAATCGTCATCACCCTTCCGGGTGATGAAACACATGATGAAGCCGGAGATGACGAAGAAGGTGGAGACCCCGAAGAATTCGGTGTGCCAATCGCCCGCGAACTTGTAGCCGGTGTGGAAGAACACCACACCAAGGGCAGCTACGCCGCGCAACACCTGCAGATTTGACAGCATGGGGCTCCCTCGACCGCCCGTCGCGGTCGGGGGCAAACCTCTGGCAGAGACGAGAGTTCCGCCGATCCGGAACTCTTGCGGGACAAAGAAGGCGGCGAGGTGACGCCAGTGGTCAGAAGCCGTAAAGCCGTGCGGGATTGTCGACGAGGATTGTCTTGCGAAGTGCCGCGTCGGGCGCCCACACCGCGAGCTGGTTCAGCAGGCGGCCGTCGTCAATCTGAAAGAGCGGCGTGACCTCGGTCGGCTTCCTGCCAGCCGGCGTCACCGAATCCGGATGCGGCCAGTCGGTGCCCCAGATGATCCGCTCCGGATTGGCTGCGATCAGCGCCTTCGCCAGCGGTGCGACGTCCGGGTAATCCGGCCCTTGCGTCGAAGCGCGATAGGCGCCGGAAATCTTCACATAGGCCTTGCCGGTTTTGACGAGGTCGAGCAGGTCCGCAAAGCCCGGCTGATCCAGCCCGAGCCTGGCTTCCGCGCCACCGAAATGATCGAACACCAGCGGCATCGGCGCACTGGCAACAACATCCTTGATCGCGGATACCAATGGCAGATTGGTGAACATCTGGATGTGCCAGCCGCGCGTCTTCATACGCTCGATCGCGCCCTGGAGACGCTGCTTGCCGACGGCGGGATCGCTCACGCCGCTGGTCGCAAGATTGATCCGCATGCCGCGAATGCCCGCGGCCATCATGGCGTCGAGCTCGCTCTCCGGTGTCTTGTCATCGATGACGGCAACGCCGCGCGCGTCGCTGCCGCGTGCCTTCATGCCGAACAGGGTCGCCGAATTATCAGTACCGTAGATGCTGGGCGTGACGATCACCACACGCTTGACGCCGAGCGCCTTGTGCAGCGCCGCCATTTCCTCCGGCGACGCCAGTTCCGGCGTGTAGACGCGGCCTGCAAAGAACGGGAATTTTTCGGGATCGCCATGAATATGGGTGTGACAGTCGCAGGCGTCCGCAGGCACCTGGAAATTCAACGGCGTCGCCGGCTGCGCGGCCTTGCCAACCGCAAATCTATTGCTGAGCACGACCGCTCCCGCGATTGAAGAGAGCAGAACACCGCGTCTTGTGAACATTGGTTCCTCCCTGAGGTCGTGACGCCATTTTGGGCCGGCGTTCACTTGATTGAGGCCAACGTGATCGTTTCGCGATCCATGTCAAGTGTGCTTCCACATGCCGCAGAGCAAAGACGACGGGGATCGCCTTCCTGCTGCACAGCCCCATGTCGAATTGGCTGTGCAGCAGCTCGCTTGCAGTCATGTCACGGTTTGCGGACGGTCACGCGCAGGAACGTCGCCTTCACCGATGTCGTCGAAGGATCGGAGCTTTTATTCTGACTCTCGAAGAGCTTTACAAGCTCTCCCTTCAAGGTGTCGGCGCGACCATCTTTTTCAGCCGCATCGAAGGCATTCATGGTCGGGCCGTAATATGCCTTGAACTGGTCGACGAACTTTGCCGGCGGTCCGGCAAAGTTGAATTCGTAGGAGTCACGAGCGAATGAGATATTTGGCTTCGGAATGCCGGCCGAGGTGAAGCGCTCGACAACATTGTCCTCGAGCCCCCAGGTCATAGGACTTACGAAGCCTTCCGGCGGAGGGGGCGAATAGGACGAGCTGATCTTGAGGATCTGCGCCACCAGAGTGGGATCGTTCGGGATCCAGTTTCCCATCACAATCCGGCCGCCTGGCCGCGTGACGCGAACCATTTCCCTGGCAACATCCGATGGCCTGGGCGCGAACATCGCGCCGAAGATGCTGACAACGAGATCGAAACTGTCGTCCTTGATATCTTTCAGATTCGACGCATCGCCTTCCTGAAAACGACACGTAAGCCCTTCCGCCATCGCGCGCCTGTTGCCGGCCTCCACCAAATTACGTGCAATATCGACGCCCGTGACGTTTGCCCCGGCTTTTGCTGCTGGAAGCGCTGTCGTCCCATCTCCGCATCCAAGATCGAGCACATCACTTCCGCGCGTGATCCCTATCGACGCGACAAGCGCTTCGCCGCTGGCACGCATCGTCTCAGCGATACGGGTGAAATCGCCTTTCTCCCAAAGAGCCTGGTTCGCATTCATGGGACGTCCTCCGATGTTCAACGCGGGAACGGCCGGCGCCTGGGTCGGTTCGCAGAGCGGCGCCTGGGTAGCCGCAGTTATGTCACTCGGCTAGCGTTCCAGGTTCAGCATTCGCGATCGGACGATACCCCGCTGCCAAACACAGCGTGATTGAGCAAATGGGCGAGGTTCCGGGACAATCACGGGCGCAACCTCGTCCCCTCGCCCGCGCGAAATACCCGCCACACCCGCGGCGCGAACGCTTCCGCGCATCTCGACACGATGCAAACGTGCGATCGCCGCCTGAAAGAGGGCAGCGCACCCTCCAACCGAGCCGTTTTCGCCCAAAACCACCCCGGCCAGCCGTTGCCGCCGCCCGGCCAATCGGCTAAATGGACGCTCAAGCACCCGTAGCTCAGCTGGATAGAGCGTTGCCCTCCGAAGGCAAAGGTCACACGTTCGAATCGTGTCGGGTGCGCCAGATCTTGCCGCGCCGCGCTAGGCGGCCTTTGCGGGGTCAAGCCCAACGGATTGCGCCTCAGAGCTTTGCCTCCGTTAAGCCGTTCGACCATCAGCACGCAGCGTCTCGTCGATGACATAATCGACCATCGCGTCCTGCAGATGATATTTGCGAACATGCTCGCGCAGATCCAGTGCCATCTGGCGCAGATGCGGCTTGTCGCTCAGTCCGCGCTCGATCACGGCCGACAGACTGCCCGGGGTTACGTCGTACAGCAGAACATGCTCGTGTTCTCGAACGGGCGCGTGACGCTCGACCGTCGGATAGTTGAGAACCGGCACGGTCAGACATTGCGCCGCCTCGGCGGTTCGATAGCACTCCCAGCTATAGCCCGACGGCGACCAGGCCAGCCATGCGCTCGAAAGCCGCCGCAGGAACTCGTCATGCGGTAGCCTCTCATGCGGAATATCGACCTTGAGACCCTTGCTTCTCAACGCCTCGAGTTCTGAAAGACCGACACGGCGCACCCACGAATTTTCCGCGACCTCGCCAACGAAAAACACGTCAGATGTCTTTTCCGGAGGTTCGCTATCGGTATCGATCCTTGTTGCAGGAAGCGAAATGGGGCGGATCTTCGCCAGACGTTCGTTCCAGCGCCGATTGCGCCGTATGCGCCGCGTCGGAAGTGCCGGATGGGCCGAGTGGCAGAGAATGTGCCACCGATCGACGGGAAGCTCGCGTTTAAAAGCCGCGGTAGCCTTGTCGAGCAGAAAAAAGTTATGCGAGCCGACGATGAAGGCGTCGTTCATATCCAGAACGGTGATCGGCACGGGAGGCTTCACGAATCGTAGCCAGGAGACGCCGAACACTCTTGTCATCGCGGATAGCGGGCGAAGCGGTTGCCGGAAGAAAGCGCGTAGCCAGTAGCGCGGATGCCACGCCGGGCGTAGTGGCATATAGACGATGATCAGGTCGTATGCCCCGCGTCGCGCCTCACGCATCGCCTTGATAAATCGCCAGGGCGTGCAGTCGGCGAAGCCTTTCGCCGCTCGCCCGCGAGGGATCGGACGTTCCCCCGTCCAGAGCACATCCGTCTCTTCCGGATAGATATCCTTGCAGTAGTGCCAGGAGCCCAATTCGAGGATTCTCGGTCTGGTCCTATTTGGGCTTTCTGCCGTCGCACTCACCGATGGAATTCCTTAACAGACGAGGCCAGCTCACAGGAGTTGCAATAGAACGGGTATCGCCATCACGGATTGATGCGCGACACGACATGAATGCAACAAAAAAGCGCGTCTGACGAGGGCGAAGAAGGCTGCAACATGCCCGTTTGCAAGCGTTTTTGGCGAGCTGCCCTCAAGGTGCCTTTTAGCCTCTCCCAGAGCTACCTGCGATCGGACACCGGCTGTTCGCTTGCTGCACCGGCTGCAGTTTCTACAACACTCGGCGGGGACCGCTGCTCAACCTGTTGAAGGTCGGCGGGCATTCTAATTTTCATTTTCCGCACCGCGACCGCTGACGCGGCAGGATCAGTCGATGAGCGCCCCCGCGCCATCACCCATATTCCATGTCGTCAACTGGGCGCACCACGCGCCGTAGCCACATCCTCTACAGGACATGATGAAGCATAACATCCTGAGCGCGCGGCGGACTGGATCCATACCTGGTTGGTCATGAAGCTGATCGCATATCAGGGTGGACAAGGCCGAGCGTCGGCACGTCAGATAACCGAACTGTCGGAGCTGAAGCAGGCGCCACACAAGACAATCAATGTCGAGCGAATGCCAAAGGCAGAGCCCATGCCGCAATGCGGCGGGAGCACCATGCCCGTCCTCTTTCAACTCGATCCACTCCAACGATCTTGGTGACAGAAGGTCGTCAACAAAGGACTCATTTTGAATGGATCGAATTTGACAATTCGCAACGTGACTCAGTCGGCAGTGCCTTGTGGCTCGGGCGGGTCCTGATCAGGCGCATCACCAAGCGCCTTTCCCCGGGCGAGACTCCGTTCTTCCTGCACCCTGATATTATGCATCAGAGCTGTGAGGCGACGGCCAGTGATGGGCTGACCATCACCCTGGGTAACGCCCTGCGCAGCAAGGCCCGCAGCAATTTCGGTCCACGTTGCGCCGTCTTCACGGTGCATCCGCTCCAGTTCCCGAAGGTTCTTTCGAATAATTTCAGTCGCGCCGGATTTGATCTTGCCGATCGGCGAATCCTGCCGCTCGGCTTTCAACAATTTCACGTAATCGCGAAGGCTTTTGAGATCGATATCCATGGCCACGGCAATAGTGTCGGTTTCTTAAAACGCCACTTCATCAACCGATGAATAGCCCCTATCGATCTATTATCAAGATTTACGGCATTTAACTCAATGCGCGGATTTACCGATTTGATCTGATAGACTTTGGAGTGAGGCAGCTCGACTCATCTATATTTTTACGAATCAATTTCAATATTCTTTGGGTCGACTTTAATTTGATTGTCGCGCATCTCATTGATGGTGCGTGCGCCATTCTCCATTTCTTCGATCAAATCGCCAACCCGTGACGATCGTGAGATGAGCGGCTAGCAGCCGGTGACCACACGAAGACCACACCGATAACTACACAACTCCTATGCGCTCTTGTGCACGACATATCCGTGCGGACGGCACCCGATCATCGTTCGAACGAACTGCATCGTCGTGCGATGAAGATCGACCGTCGGTTGATCGTTTGCGCACACATCTATCTCGACGGCTTCGCGCAAGCTTCGCTTGTTACGCCGCTCTTACGATTTGATTGCCACTGCAGACAGTCATGACCAATGCAAAGATCAGCATGACGATGTCCAAGAAACCGTCGGATTCACAGTCGACCGCTGTGGAAAACGGCAGCATGTTTCGTGAGCAATCACCGAATTCACACTCCACGCCAAAACCTCACATCGCTGCTGCCGCCGCGATCGACGAGCTTCTCGCCAGCGAAGCGCGGGCGAATATGCAACGCGCTCGCATTTCCACCCGCGAAGAGCCGATCAAGGCAAAGGTGCGCTTCACTGTGCCGCCCGCCCGTATTGTCGCAAGACCGTTACAATCGCCGGCATGGAAAGCTCCATTCTTCTCCCTGGCGATGGTCGTCGGCCTGTCAACGCTCGTTTCCGCTGGCGCGATTGCCTATCTGCTCCTGCGGCCGATGACATCTTCAGCCGTATCTGATGCGGATCTTCGCAGCATTCGCGATTCCGTCGCGCAGCTACGACGGCAAGTTGCGGAGATGACCGGCGATGTGGCGAGCAGTCGCGCTGCCGCTGAAGCTGCCCGTACGCAGGCCGCCGAACAGGCAAGCCGCGCACAAGATCGCGCCGACCGCGAACAAACCGCTCTGGCTGCGAAATTTGCACGCATTGCCGATGAGAAAGCGCAAGCGGTACAGGTCGCAGCCACGCTGGCGAATACTGCCGATATCACCGGCACGGTGCAGCCTCAGGCGCAGCGGCCAGCAAGTACGTCACGCGAAGTTATTCCCGGCTGGCACGTGCGCCGCGCCTATGATGGCGTCGCAGTGCTCGAGGGGAAGACCGGCGTGATTGAGGTCGTGCCGGGGCAGGATGTCCCTGCTCTCGGGCGGATCCAGGAAATCAAGAACGAAAACAACCGCTGGCAGGTTCTGACCAGCAGAGGCGTCATCCTTTCAGGTCGCTGAATTGATGCCTCGATCTGACTGATCGATACTAACGGCCACGCACAGGCAGGATGCTCGTGACACGCTGGATGACTACCAAGGACGACGCCGACAAGATCGGCAACTTCGGATTCGTATCGAGCGATCCGAGCGCCCTATATGGCACGCTCTTGAGAGCGGATATCAGTATTGGCCGATGCCGACTGATATCGGACCCACGCAATCGCATGTTGCTGCCCCGCACATGACGAACAGACTCTCGCTCCATATGCCCGCGCACGACAATCAATGCGTTTTGCCGTGTGGTACTGCACTGGTTCAAACCGGTGAAGTCGCGATTGCATCTGTGACGACACGCTGTGAGATAGTTCGATGCAAAAAGGGGCCGACTAAATCGTCGCCCTTCATGAATTATCCACTTGTTAGTTTGCTTCAACTGCATGGTTTGCATGCACGACTCTTTGCAAATTTGTGCACCTCGACTACTTGATGATGCGGTATCATCTTGATGATCAGTATGCCGATTCGCGTGTGTGACAACTCGGGCAAGTTCAGCCGATCAAAGCGCCAGATATCGACGATACGGCACGCGATCGGCCACTTCCCCCGTTTTGACATTAGCGCTGGTTCGGTTCTGCCACCGACCGTGCACGACCATGAGATGTCATGTCGTGTTCACATAGCGAGAGGGAGCTCTCTGAAACTACGGATGAATGCAAGCCGGAGAATGTGAGCTGACCGCATCACAGCATTGGGTATCCCGTAAAAAGCGACCGGGCCTCCCATTTGCAAGTCAGCGAATCGCTCAAAGGCCCATCCATCCGCTCAAGTAACTGTTGTGTTGCGTCTTCAAGACAAAAATGGGGCGAGTGCGCCTAATTCGACCCCATAACGATATCAAGGCGAACACGCAGGGGATTAAAATGTTTGTTGTAATCGATGACCGAGAGGGCGTCACACAAGGCTATGCGGCCGGGTTTGATCGCGAAGGGGTTGTATCGATTGGCTTCACTTCTACAGACTTTCGCGATTGGCTGGAATGTGCCGTTGGTAATGATTTAACTGTCATTCGGGCCTTTCTGCTGGGCGATTGTCCGGATCGGACGAGCATCCCATCCAGTATCCGCAACAGGTCACGGGCGCCGATTATTGCGCTCAACAGCCTGAAGCACCTCAAGCAGACCATTGAGTTATTCGAAGCTGGCGTCGATGACGTCGTTCACGCACCGGTCCACGTCCGCGAGATCATGGCACGAACGGCAGTTATTCGCCGCCGCACCATCGATCAGCATGAACCGGCACAAACGAGCGTAATTCGTGTCTTTCTCGATGGCCGCGACCCGGAGGTTGCCGGTCGCACTTTGATTCTGCCACGACGCGAACTACGCATTCTCGAACACCTGGTCGGGCATCAGGGCAAATGGCTGACGAAGACCCAGCTCTTCAACGCCATCTACGGTCTGTTCGATGCCAGCTTCGATGAGAATGTGATCGAAAGCCATGTGAGCAAGCTGCGCAAGAAGCTACGCGATCATCTCGGCTTCGACCCGATCGAATCGAAGCGTTATATGGGTTACCGGCTGGACGATCTGAAGTCTCGTCCCGCTAACGAAGCGCCTATTTCAAAGGCGAACTAAGGCTCACGCCTTACGCGCAAGAGGACGCCGACCACGGCGTTGGCGTCCACCGCCTCCTCGAACTGCTGTGCAAGACACAGAGCTTCTAGCGCAACACGAAGTACCACACATCCACCACGCTAGATCATCGAGTATCACCGTACCACAGCGATGACCACTCGTTGTAGTCTCAGCGGCGAATCTGATCCTTCGACACATAGTTGAAATCCTGCACCAGGACTTCCTGCAGCGCCTCCGTCTGCAGACGCTTGTTGACCTGCGCGCGCACCGTCTGTGCGAATTGTGTGAGGTCGTAACGACCGAGATTCTTGAAATCGAGCTTCTGGTCGCCATAGATCATACGGAATGCTTCATCGACGACGAACGGCTCCGGCGGCACCGGCAGCTGACGCAGGACTTTGGCGTTAGCGGTGAAGACGAGTTGGGTGACGATATAGCCCTGAACGCTGCCGTCGGCGATCATCGGCACATTGATCACCTTGACCTTTTCATAAACCAGACCTTCAGGTTGGTCCTGCTTCGCGGGCAATGCGGCCGCAGTCTCCTTCCAGTAGGAGATCCCGAAACTGGTACCCACAGTGACGAGGCAGGCCCAAATGCCCGTGATCAGCAGCTTCATCATTTGCGCTTGCCTGCGATCGCCAGGGAATAGGTGCCGTCCGATTCAACCTCCTGGATCGAACGCGCGATGATGGCCGAGACCTCACGCACCGCATCGAGATGGATCTGTAACGCCGCTTGATTACGGATCAGGCTGGCGCGCAACAGTGTGAGTTGCGGCGTGACGCGCGGATCGTTCTTGATGTCCTGAGTCAGCCGCATCGCACGAGTCAGCTCGAGCAGACCACGGTTCTTGCGCTGACTGAAGCCGTCGAAGTCCACTACGGCGCGAACCTCAAGCTTCTCCGTCTCTTCGTCGATGGTTGCTTTTAACCGATCAATCGCGGTCAGCGCGCTGCTTTGGGTGCCGAGCCATTGACCAGGCGTATCGTCCGCCTCGCCGAAAATGGGGGCTTCCTGCA
Source organism: Tardiphaga sp. P4_G1 (assembly GCF_056401215.1). Lineage (NCBI taxonomy): Bacteria > Pseudomonadati > Pseudomonadota > Alphaproteobacteria > Hyphomicrobiales > Nitrobacteraceae > Tardiphaga > Tardiphaga sp. P4_G1. The sequence continues at coordinate 437,106 of NZ_JBFUJU010000003.1, read as the reverse complement.
CTGCCGACTCAGGAAGGTCGGTCTCAGGCAAGGCCAGAGCCTGCGCCTCGACGGGGATGACTGAGGTCTGCTGTTCGATCTGTTCCATGTCGATCTCTACTGTCATGGCCGGATTCGGCCGTTAGCCTTCGGAAGTTGGAGCCGATGTCGGGCGCGATTTGGCCAGTTGCTTGGCGATGCCGACGCCGTTGCCCTTGGCCATTTCATTGCCGATCTGCTCGGCGAGCATCGAACGCCAGACATTGCCGGCGGTACCCTTGCCGAATACGTCCTCCGCATCCTTCGGCAGCATCGTTTCCACGAACATCTGCAGCACGAAGGCTTCGAACTTGCGGTAGACCGGATTGCTTCCCTCAGCCTTCCGGATGATCGGCGTTGACGCTATCTCTCCGCCGCTGACGGGGGCAGACTTTGAGCTCTGGGCGGCCTGCCCTGCGGCAAACTCGTCGGCGACCGCAGATGCGAAGTTCGCCCCGCCCGCCGGCGCCATACGCTCAAGCCTCGTTGCCGCGACACGTTGAGCGGCCGGATCCGCCGCCTTCATGACATCCGCGATCAGATCGTTCGATACCGGGGCCACTGTCATGACATACCCTGCGCAACTGTCAGAATTCCCATCGGTCTATGCTCCCTCGATCGACCGCCGTGCGGCCTTGTCGATCTCGTCGTCCAGAACCCGCTTTTCGTCGGCCCGAACCGTGCGTCCGACCGCCGACTTCACCATTTTCAGCGCATGTTTCAGCTTGCGGCCTTCGTCGCGCGCATGCGCCGCCAGTCTTTCCCTGGTCTTGGCTACGACGCCTTGCTCGATGCTAGCGGCGCGCAGACTTTGGCTGGCGGTCTGCACGGCCAAATCCGGAAGCTTGCTCTCATCATTGAACCCTTCCAGAATGAGGCGCTGCTTCTCCTCGAGCTGGTTCTCCCGTGCCTGGCATTCCATCAGCTGCCACTCGGCAATCCGGTGCAGCCTGGCCTGCACGGCGGCGATACGGCGGATCTTGTGGTCGCGCTTCTGCATGGTTCGTCACCCGGACAGCCAGGATGCGAAAGCGATGCTGAATTGCAGCACCATTTCGCGGCCCGTGAGATAGAGCAGCAACAGACCGCCAGTGAGTACAAAGGGAATCGAGATAAAGTAGACGGGAATGCTTGGCGTCAGTTTATTGGCGAGACCAACCGCGAAATTGACGATGACAGCATAGACGACGAAGGGACTTGCGACCCGGAGCGCCAGCGTAAAGGCCATGGAGAGATGATCTACGAGTTGCGTCAACCCGCCCTCGGCGCTGATCCCGGTTGCCGGCAACCAGATCTGATAGGACCCGACCAGGCCGCGCAACAATTCCCAATGCTGGTCGGTTACAAAGAAGACCACCGTCGCAGTCAGCGTGATCAGCGGCACCAGCGCTGGCACATGCTCGCCATCGTCGGCGACACCAGGGAGGGTCAGACCGATCCCCGATGCGACGAATGTGGCCATCGTTTCCAGCGCAGCGAAGAACATGCGTGCCGTGAGTCCGATGACCAGGCCCACCATCAGCTCGGACATGATCAGGCGGAGGAGATCAGGCGCCGTCGCCGCTTCCACAGCCGGGCGAACCGTGGACTCCAGCAGGGGCGTGAGCATCAGGGTGACGCTGATAGCGAGGAACAACCGGATCTGCGTCGGGATATTGACGCGGGAATAGCCCGGCGCCACCATCATGCAAGTCCCGATGCGGCAAAAGATCAGGAACGTAGCCAGGATGGAGACGGAGCTGCTTGCGATCAAGACACAGCTCCGAGTGACATTACCTCGGCTCCACGTGCGATCTCCACATGCGACAGCACCGGCAGCGTGGGGAACATGCGCTCGGTGATCATACGAACATAAGGACGGACGTCAGGCGGCGCGACCAGCACCGCAGTGTCGCCATTGGCAGCCGCCTTGCGGACCGCAACCGACACGTCATCCGCAAATTGCTCGACCAGCCGCGGATCGGCGTCGAATTCCACGATCTCACCCTTGCCGTCGCGCTTGATGCTCTGATGGAAGGCGAGGTCCCAGCGATTGCCGAGGCGGAGCACCTTGAGCACGCCGTTGTCGGCGAAATCACCGCAGATCTGCTGCGCAATGCGCATCCGTACGTGTTCGGCCACATGCTCGGACCGACGCACATGCGGCGCGATCTCGGCGATGGCTTCCAGAATGAGATGCAGATTGCGGATCGAGATCCGCTCTGCCAGCAGAAGCTTGAACACCGCCTGCAGTCCTGAATAAGAAATCTGCGATGGCACCATATCCTCGATCAGCCGCTTGTATTCGGGATCGAGCCGTTCAATCAGTGCGCGGGTGTCCTTGTAGGTAAGGAGCTGGGCCAGATTGTTGCGGACAACCTCACTGAGATGTGTGAGCAGCACCGAGATATTGTCAGCGATCTTGAATCCATCCTGTTTGACTTCATCAATAAACGTCTCCGGAACCCACATCGCCTTCATCCCGAAAGCGGGTTCGATTGTCTCGTCGCCCGGAACATCTGGCTTCCGATCGCCGTCAAACAACACGAGAGACTCGCCGATACGTAATTCGTGATGGGCCACGACGGTGCCGTAGATCTTGATACGATATGACTTCGGCCCGATGGAGAGGTCATCGGTCAGCTTGATCTCGGGAATGACGAAGCCATATTGGGCAGCGAAACGCCGCCGAACCTTGGCGACGCGATGCGCCAATTCCCCATGGGCATTCAGCATCTGGATCGCAAGCTGGCTACCGACGCAGAGCTCGACATCGGAGGTCTTGAGCAATTCCTTGACGGAATCCCTGTTCTCGATCTGCACCTTTTCCTGAACCTGCGCGATGCGCGCCTGTTCCACCTTCGCGCGGGCGGCCTGCTGGCGCGGGAGCGTAAAGCTCATGAAGGCCATGGCGCTGCCAAGCAGCGCGAAGGGCAGGAATGGCAGGCCGGGGAGCAGACCGAGCGCGAACATCATCATCGCGGCAACTGACTGGGCGCGCGGATACTTTCCGAGCTGCTTCAGCACCATCTGCTCGGCAGAGCCGCGGGTGCCGCCCTTGGAGACGAGCAGACCGGCCGAGAGCGACACGATCAGCGCGGGGATCTGCGAGACCAGGCCGTCACCAACGGAGAGCTTGGTGAAGACGTCAGCGGCGCGTGACAGTTCCATGCCATGATGAGTGACGCCGATGATGATGCCACCAAAGATGTTGATGGCCGTGATGATCAGGCCGGCAATGGCGTCGCCGCGCACGAATTTCGAGGCACCATCCATGGCGCCGAAGAACGAACTCTCCTCCTCCAGCTCGTGGCGCCGGCGCTGCGCTTCCTTGTCATCGATCAGACCCGCCGACAGGTCGGCGTCGATCGCCATTTGCTTGCCCGGAATAGCGTCAAGCGAAAAACGAGCACCGACTTCGGCGATACGCGTCGCACCCTTGGTGATCACTACGAAATTCACGGTAACGAGAATTGCAAAGATGATCAGACCGATGACGAAATCACCGCCCATCACGAATTTGGCGAAGCCGGCGACGACATAGCCGGCGGCGTGTTCTCCCTCACCGCCATGCGACAGGATCACGCGTGTGGTCGCCACGTTGAGCGCCAAACGCAGGATGGTCGCGATCAGTAGCACGGTCGGAAATGCCGAGAAATCCAGCGGCCGCTGAATCCATAGCGACACCATTAGGATCAGCGCGGACAACGCGATCGAGAAGGCCAGGCCGAGGTCGATCAGGATCGTCGGAACCGGCAGCACCAGCATCACCAGAATGGTGACGATGCCGAATGCAAAGGCCACGTCCGTGCCGGCCCGCCGTTCGGCCGGCAGGGCTGAAATCATTACGTCGGCCATGGCAAGTCTCGCGCGAATATCATGGCCGCACTGTGCAGCGCCGACCTTGCGTGAAGATGGTGAAGACGGTGGCGGCTAGAAGCCGCGCTCGATCCGGCCGTAGAGCACTTCGGTGAAGGCAAAGATGTGGGCTCCCATGAAGGAGCCGGTGACGGCGACCACGATTAACATCACCACGATCTTGGGGATGAAGGTCAGCGTCATTTCCTGTACCTGGGTCAGCGCCTGCAGGAGGGCAATGACGATGCCGACGAACATCGCGGAACCGACCGCCGGGCCGGCGGCAACGATGATGGTCCAGATCGCCTGTTGGGCGATATCGAGGGCGTCGCGCTCGTTCATGGCTCAGCTGATCGTGATGCCGGGTCCAAGAGAAACCTTGACCCCGTTCTCGAGCGTCGCGACCGCACCGCCCTGAATGATATAGACTTCCTTGATCTTGCCGGTCGTGCTCGTTCCGCTTTCATCCGTAAATGAAGCGGTGCGGCCGATCAGTCCTTCTGCTTGGGTGATTGCGCTGGTCGATAGCAGCGTATCGAGCTTTGCATTGGTCTGAACCGCCTGCTCGACGGACGACAGCTGTGCAAGCTGGCTCATATATTCGGTTGAATCGGTCGGATTGGTGGGATCCTGGTTGCGCATCTGCGCGATCAGAAGCTGCAGGAAGCCGTTGTAGTCGATCATGTTGGTCGACGACGTCGATGACGTCGTGCTTGTGGTGGATTTCGCGGTATCTACGCCGTTGACGATCATCTCGCTCTCCCTAGGTTAGGCCACGACCGGCAGCAGCATGTCGGCGCCGCTCAGGATCGCCTGTTCGACTTCGAACAGAGCCCGGATCTTCCGCAACGCCTCGTAATAACGTTTAGCCTCGACGAGCTCCTCGATCGCATCGAGGCCCTGCAACAACTCCTTGTTGTCCGCCGCCGCGTAGATCGCGCAGCGCTGATGCCCAAAGACCGCACGCGCCTGTTCGATATCGCCCGGGCTCATCAACATCAGTTGCACAACGAAATAGAGCTGCCGAAGCGGCGTTGTCGCATCGGCGACCTGCATGACCTGACTTTCGAGCAGGAAAGTCACGTCGTTGATCAGTTCCAGCGTCACCTTACGGTCGACCCGCAAAACTGCGCCGTTAATATAGATTTTCTCGCCCGATCGCAGCGATATGCACATTGGCTTCTTCATGCCAGCGAATCCCGGATGACGATATTGATCGCAACGAGATCGCTCACGTCCGACAACTGCCCTTCACGGAGGCGCTCGGCTTCCTTGATGACCCAGAGACCAATCGAAATCAGTTGCGCTCGCAACTGCTCCGGCAGGCCGTTTCGTGGATTCGACAGATCTTGTATGAAGAAGGTCCAGAGATTACGAATATAGAGTAAGGCATCTGTTTCTTCGGATGAAGCAAGCGCTCCGCTCTGGATTTTCTGAAGTAGTTTAATTCCGTGATTGAGCGCTTGTTGTTCCCTGGATCGCGCCTCGCGGCCGCTATCCTCGATTTCCGCGTCGTAACCTGCCAGTGTCATTTCAATCGATAACCTGTTGCTTCATAGATCAGCCCACCTATCAGAGATAATTGAGGATGCTGAGGTTCTGAATTTGCGCGGTCAGCGCATGCGACATCTCCAACTGATTTTTCAGGGAGTTGACCCGGACGGATGCCTCTTCCGGATCGACCACTTCCATAGCGTTGATCTGCTTGTTGACGATGTCGGTCTGCACCTTGAGACGACTGGTAGCATTTGTTGTCTGTTCCTGCGCGGTTCCGAGGCGTGCACCGACACTCGCAAGGTCGGACACCGAACCGCCGACCAGCAGCAGCGCCTTGTCTGTAACGGCCTGGAACGCGCTCTGATTCAGAGTTTCCAGACCAAGCCCGCTGAGCATCGTGTAGGCCATCGCCAGGTTCCGGAATGCCTTGTCATTGGCGCTGGCGGAGGAATCGACGGTTTGTGTCGTAGAGATGCGACTGCGCATGACCTGATCGGATGCCGAAGACCAGTTCGTTCCCCAGGCCGGATCGTCGAATTCGGTCGCAAACGCATTGTCGAGGAAGTTATTCATGGCGGCGGGGGTGATATTTACGGCAGCCACGTCACCGGGCGGAAAACCAAAAGCGGCAGTAAAGGCCGCATCGATCGCCGTCTTGCTGGCCGAACCGGTCTGATAAGGCGTCATCGGCTGTTGCGCCGTGTTGATGCCGGCGAACAGATATTGCCCGTCCATCGAAACATTGAGCGTCGTAAGAAGCGACTGGAGGTTCGACGCCGCCGGCTGGGCGATGATGACGCCGCCATTTGCCGAATTGCGCGCCGCCAGCAGATCCTTCTGGAAGGACTGTGCCGTCTCGATCAATTGCGAAACACGCTCCTGCGTGACGTCCAGGCGGGCACTCACGAGTGCATTGGTATCGACGATTTTCTCCATATCGAGAAGCTCCGCACGCAGGGTCACGTCGCGACCCGTGAGTGCACCAAGACTCCCCCCGACGTCAGCGAGTCTTCCTGTCGTCGCCTCCTTGGTGGCCTTTGAGATCGCCACCTGGCTTTTCGACGCGGAGATGCGCAGGGTGGTCGAGATCGAGTTCGATGAAATGAAATTTGTAGCCATATCGATTACCCCACCGCCATCAGAAGTTCTTTCAGCATGTCGTCGATCGTTGAGATCAGTTTCGACGATGCCGAGAAAGTGCGTTCGACCTGCAACATGAAGGTCATCTCATCATCCATGTTGACGCCATTGACGTTCGACAACGCATCGGCGCTGCGCTCCAGGAGCGTCTGGCTATAGGTGGCGTCGTCGCCGACGCTCTTGCGTTGCGATTCCAGCCAACTCACCGAGGAGCCGGCAAAGTCGATGAGGCTGCCGCTAGGCTTACCGAGCGCGGCCGGATCATAGGTTCGGGATGCCGCCATGCCATCGACGAGGCCCTGAATGCGGGCGAAGAAACCCGCCTCACCGCCGGCATTGTAGACATAATTGACGCCATTGATCCCACCATCGCGGATCAGGCTCGGATTGCCGCCAAGGGCCTGATCGACCAGGGCCGTCACCTTGATCGTCCCGGCGAGCCCGGTATTGATCACGCCCGTGGTCGGCATTCCGGGTCCACCGGCATAGGTGAAGAGGCCGGCTTGGTCTGGTCCAGCGGCAGCACTCTGATCCTTCTCGGCAAAAATCTCGATCACGGCGCGCGCAACTTCGTCGAGCTGATTCTGATAGGTCACCATCTTGTCGTCGCGAAGCGTCGCGAGACCAGCGAGCTTGCCGGAGCCGATCGGCATGATCGCGTTAGCGCCGGTAACGGGAACGCCATCGATGACCACAGCGTTACCCGTTGTGACGGCCGTGTAGGAATTTGTCGGAGCGAAGGTTACGGAGCGAGCGGTACGCTCGAACAACGTGACCCCGGAATCCGTATAGACAACCATGTCATTGTTTGCGCGGGTGGCAAACGTGATCCCAACCTCCTGGGACAGCTTCGACAGGATACTATCGCGCGTATCAAGGTAGTCGGTGACGTCGGAGCCGGAGATCGTTCCCTTGATGATCGCCGTATTAACCGTCTCGAATTGCGCCAGAAGCTGATTGATATTCCCGACCGACGTCGCCATTTCGGCGTCGGCATCCGCGCGGACAGTCTGCACGGTGTTGGTCGAATCGTTCAGCGATGCGGCAACATTTTTGGCCGCCGTGACGGCGGAATTCGCGAACGTTACGTTATCTGGCGCCGATGCATATTGCTGCAGGGCGCTTTTCAGCTTGGCCAGTTGCGCCGCGGCAGACTGATCGAGCTCGGGGTCGTCGATAGTGACAGCCGCAACCTTCTGCAGACCGTTATAAAGGGCATCCTGCTGTGCCGTGGTTGAAACCGCCTTGACGACATTGTTGAACAGACCGGTGCTGGCGGCCCGCTGAATACCACTGACATAGACACCGCTGCCCGGCTGGGAAACGATCAGAGCATTCTTGCGGGAGTAGCCGTCCTGATGCAGGCCGGCGACGTTGCGCGAGATGACGGAAGACTGGACGCCCGACGCCATAAGCGACGAGCGGGCCGAATTGAGTGCGACCGTAAGTGACATTGGAGACTCCCGTCAGTGATCCGCGCTGTGCGCTAGCGCTTCAGGTTGACGAGTACGTCGAGCAGGTCAGCGCCGGTCTGGAACACCTTGGAATTCGCGGTGTAGCCACGCTGCGACTCGATCATCGCCGTGAGCTCGTTGGCCAGATCGACGTTGGATGCTTCGAGCGCTTCCGGCTTGATGGTACCGAGACCGCTATTGCCCGCGAAATCAACCTGGATGTTGCCGGAGTTGGTGCTGATCGAATAGACATTCCCGACTTCGGGCGAGAGATTGTCGGGACTCGGTACCGTCGCCAGCGGGATCTTGTAGCTCGCGATTCGCGTGCCGTCGTCGAAGATCGAATACATGGTGCCGTCTGAGCTCACCTCCACACGGTCGAGTGCGCTCGGCGCGTTGCCGTTGGTCGTGGCCTTGAACTGGAACTCGTCCGCGACCTGCGTCATACTCGACATATCGAAAGTGACGGGCGAGCCGCCCGGGATTGTGAAGGCCATCGAGGTCGGGCTCGCGGCAGCGAGGCGGCCCTTGCCGGTGGCGCTGACGTCGAAGGTAAATGTCTGGGTGGTGCCCAGCTGCGACCCGGCTGCATAGGGGAAGCCGCCGCCTGCTGCCGCGCCTGCGCTGTTGTAGATCTGCACATCCCATGTATTGGCGGCTGTCTTGAACATATACATGTCAAGTTTCACCGCATTTCCAATATTATCGTAGGTGATGACCGACGTTTTCGACGTAAAGTTCGGCGGTCCGGCGCTGATCGCAGCATTGGAATCCAGGTTGGCGCTACTGATACCTGCCTGGGTCGTCGGATTTCCCAGCAAGGACTGCTGCGCGATGTTTACGACCTCGAGATTGCCGAGGCCGTTGGCAACGACGTTCGGCTGGGCGCCATTCTTGATGTTGTAACCCATCAGATAGTAGCCACCGGTATTGTAGAGATTGCCCTGGCCATCCGGAACAAAAGAGCCAGCGCGCGTGAGGTAAGGCGTGCCACCCGCATCGCTGACAACGAAAAAGCCATTGCCCTGAATCATCATATCGGTCGCAGAAGTCGTGTAATTCGCCGTACCGGGATCAGAGATCGCGTAACGAACCTGCGTCTCGACGCTGCCGGAATTGTAGTTTCCGGTTCCGCTGCGAAGGATAAGGGAGGAGAATTCCGTCGAGGCGCGCTTGTAGCCTGTGGTATTCACGTTGGCGATATTGTCAGCGACCGTCGCCAGTTTGTTCGACTGCGCGTTCATGCCGGAGCCGCCTGTGCGCATCACCCCATACAGACTCATCGATTATCCTCCGTTTCACGTGTGAAGTATTAGAATTGAAGTTGCTTGTGCGAGGCTGGCGGTTATCCACAGGGTCATCGTGACGCAGTGCGTTCCGCGCAGAAGTCGCGTGCCTTGCTCGTCCATGACCCGAATCCGCTCGCGACAAGACTGCCGATAACACTGCAGATGTAGCGTTTTTGGCCGATGATATTGGTCGGCCCGGCATTGTAGCGCGCGACAGCCATCGTCCAGTTTCCCTCGCGCTCACGCAGATCCTTCAGAAACCGCGCGGCATAGTCGACATTGCGCGCGGGATCAAACATCGCCTCTACACTTGGGAACTTCTCCCCGTGATAGCGATGATTTATCTGCATGCAGCCGAGATCGACCAGCTTCGCGCCCTTGCTCTTCTCCTCGGCGAAGCGCGCAACGGCATTGCGCAGATCGGTGGCCAGCACTGTCCTGCCATCGACATTGAGCGCATAGGGATTTAGCATACCCTTGCGCCCGGTCTCGCTCAGACCGACCGCAAACAGCACACCCAGCGGCACATTATGGCGGCGGGCAGCGCTCGCCATCTCCCGTTCGCACGGTCCCTCGGCACGAGCACCAGTCGCAGCGCTAGATATAAACAGTGCTGCTGCGAACCCGATTGCTATTCTGATCCTGCTGCCGCTCTGATGTCCTCGGCGATTGCTCATGATCCTGCCTATTATGCCGTGCGCCGCTCTGCGCATCACCGGACGACCGACCCGAAGAACCACCGTCCGCCTGCGATCCGCCTGACGACGGCAGCGAGGAACGCTGATCGGACGGCGCCTGCTGTTGCTGTTGCTGCTGACCGTTGTTCAGACTTGCATCGGGAGTGCGGGTATGATCGATCGCCGCGATGTCGAACGTATAGCCCGCAGACTGCATGGCGTCGGTGAGTGCGCCGCGCTCCTGCCGCAGCATCTGCGTGGTCTCGTAGCGATCGGCGGTGAGATGAATCTCAACGGAATCGCCGGCAAGCCGCATCTTCACCGTGACAGAGCCGAGATTGGGCGGATCGAGTTCGAGCGTCATCATGCGCACCGGCCGGCTATCCGCAACTTTGTTCGTTTCGAGCCCCGGCGCGTCAGCCGCGCGGGGCCCCTCAGGGGATGCGACGGTCACCAGATCAGTCGCCATCCGATCGACGATCTTCTGCAGCGTCGTCACCTGTTGCACGGGTTCGAAATGCGTCTCTTGTTCACGGACGACCGCCTTCGCGACCGGAAGCGGCTTGGTATCCGTCGTCTCGACCGCCAACGTAAACCGTTGCGTGGCAGCCGCATCGGCGTCAGGCACGTCGGCCGTTGCGGCCTGAATGAGCTTCGCGGGATCGCGCGGAGCATCATCTGTCTTCACGTCCGGTACCGAGATGCGAGACACCGCCTTGTCATCGCTGGGCAAAGGTGAGTGTGCGTGATCGAATTTGGCCATCACCGCGCTGAGCGCGGGGTCCGGTCCGCGCCAGGGTGCAGATTTTGTCGCGCTCTCGTCGCCCTTCGTGGCCTTTGAATCGTCATCATCGGCTTGATCGTCGCTGACGTTTGGCTTTTGCGCGACTTCACTCGTCAATTCCGCAAGAACGGATGCCGCGTCGAGTATCGGCTTTGCGTCGACGATTTTCGCGTCATCAGCTGTCTTGGCAACATGCGGCGTGACTGTTTTGGTCTCCTTTGAGACCAGGCGGAGCTGCTCGCGAAAATGATCGGCCTTCTCCTTGCCGTCCTTGGCATGAGCACCGCCGTTCAATCCGCCTTTCGTCCCAGCCTTTCCGGCCGCTGTCTGACGAAGCGCTGCCATCAGGAGATCGGCATTGTTCATCGGGTTTTCTCCTTTAATTGCTCCTGCGACGCATCGAGCAGCTTTTGCGCGCGATCGACGGCAGCAAGAGAGCGGCTGAAATCAATGCGCGGCCGCATAGCCGTCTTCGCTTCGCTGCTTCCGTCGCTCTTGGCTTTTGCCTCCGGCAGCGCCTTTCGAACATTCAGTCCAATGGCAAGCGCCGCGGTTTGCAGTTCGACATCACGTTCGGATAGTTTTGCCTTGTCGATCTGCTCAAGCTCGGCGATTGCCGTACTGTGTGCAGATGTAGCAACGCGTGCCGCGGCACGATACAGGCGCGCGCGTACACGCTCGGCGCTGTCGTCATCGGACAATGCGAATACACGGTCGGCGGCGAGCACGGTCATTTCAGTCTTGCCGCGAACCAATGCCGTTCTTGCAATCAGAAGATAGAGCGCACGCTGGCTCGCCCGATCAAGATGATCGAGCACGGCGACAAGACGCGGGAAACGATCGGGGCGCTGTACGAAGCTGAAGCGTGCCACAGAGAGCGCAAAGCGCTGACGGAAATTTCCCGCATAAATGGAATGCCGATATCGGCGAAAATAGCGCACCGCGAGGGCTTCGAATTTGTCGAAGTCGTCGTCCTGTCCGACGATGAAAATCTCGCGACGCAGTGCCGCTTCCTCGACCAGCGTGCCCGGCATCATCAACCGCACCTCGTCGAGCAACGCGATCGCGACCTTCAGGTCGTCCTGCGCAACCAGTGCCGATTGCACCAGCGCAATCTCCGCACCGAGTGCCGCAGGCAGGCTGCGTGGCTTGATACTGGCGAGCTTCGATTTCGCTTCGTCCGTGCGCCCTTCGACATAGGCGATGGCGCCATCGACAATGGTCTCGTCAATATTCAGCACGTTGCGAGAGCGGAGGCTCGCGACCACTTGCGGAGACCCGCCACTCAAGAGGAAGGTGACAGCTGCGCGCGAATTGCGCGGCTCCTTCCAGACGGCCGCATCGGCTTTCAGGAAGTTCTCACCCAGGCGTTTCAGCAGGGCGGGTTGGGAATTGTGGGCGTCGAGATCACCGCGCGCGATCTGATCTTGCAGCATCTGTAATGAACGAACCATCTGATACGGCTCGCGCATCTGGTCGTCGGCCGGCTGCGCATGTGCGCTGCCAAGACAGGCTAGAAGCGTTGCTGCAATTATCCTGGCGCTGGTCATAGCACGGGAGCACGGATCAGAAGCTCGATCCGCCGGTTCTGCGCGGCAAGCGGGTCGTTCTGAATTTTCGGCCGGCGGTCCGCATAGCCCTCGATGCGCTCGACCCGCGCAGCGTCGAGGCCGCCGCGCACCAGCATGTGATATGCCATATGCGCACGCGCGGTCGAAAGCCGCCAATTGTCATATTCCGACGTCCGATAGACGCGGCTATCGGTGTGACCGCGCACGATGACCTGGCCGCGGTTCTGCGCGATCATCGGCGTGATCTTGTCGAGCGCACGAACGAGACCGGGCGTGGGTTCGGCCGAGCCGTTGGCAAACATTCCGTAATTCACGTCGTCCGTCAGATTGATCAGGAGTCCCTCGGGAGTCTCCCTCACTTCGGCCACCGGACGCGCCGGTCCAATGGTGGCCAATGCCGCCGAGATCGCGGCCTGGAGCTTGGCGGCGTCCATCGGTTGGGCCTTTTCGGCCCGGGCGGGCGCCTTGTCAGGCTGCGCTTGGGATTTGTCGGCCGGTGCTGCGGTCTTGTCTGCCTGCGCCGGTTGCGGGCGACCCGCTGCCGGATTGGACTTGTCGCCATCGTCGGCAAACAACCCGGCGGGCTTCGGCGCCTCCTGCTTGTCGGATTTTGCGGGAGTTGAATTCGATCCGGACATCTCCTGCCCCGGGGTGCCGGTGGCATCAGGTTTGGCGTCGAGCGGACGCTGCTCCTGGCCCTCGCTTGCTACAGCAACATCTTCGCCGAATGGTAGGCTGCCGGCGTCCTTACGTCCCGACAGCTTCTTCTCGAGCGACGAGATCGACGCCATCGGCCAGTTGATCGGATCGAAGGGGTCTCGATAGGCCTCTCCGCCCTTCAGCCCTTCTTTGCGATTTGGGTCGAGCGCCGCGCTGGTCTGTCCCGGACGCGGAGGACCGCCGGCAATCTCCGAGAGTACAGCATAAGGATCGCGAAACAACGTCGCCTCGCCATAGCGTGGCTGCGGAGGCTGCGGGCGCGCAAGCGCATCCGTCGGCTGACCTGGCTCCGGGTGCGGCCACTTGCTCTCGCCTTCCACGGCCTTGCCGGGGTCAACCCGCCGGGCGTCGTTGATGCCCTTGCGATCCGGCGTCGAGTCCGTCAGCTTGATCGGGTTAAAGTAGGTAGCCACGCTTTCGCGCGTTTCCTGATTGGTGGCATTGATCAGCCACATCACCAGGAAGAATGCCATCATCGCCGTCATGAAGTCGGCGTAAGCGATTTTCCAGACGCTGTTCTTCGTCTCGCCGCTCTCAAGCGAACTGCGGCGGCGAATGATCACTATTTCTGGCGGAAGCGGATCGGCCATCTCAGCTTTGGACCGCCATTTTCAAGCGCTCCGTCCATATCTTGAGCTGAGTCTCAAGTACGATCTGGTCGACGACAATCGACGCTTCTGTTTCGGGGCCGGCACGCAATTCCGATGCAATGGCGCGGACGCCGAGCTTGCTACGGATCAATTCGAGCAAGTCCGATGGACCGGTAATGCGCAGAACCGGGCGGCGGCTATCCGTTGTGATCGACGACAAATGCTCGATGAACGCAGTGACTGCCTGTTTCTGTACAGCGTTACTGATGAGCGGCTCGAGAAGTCGAGCCGCTACGCCGGCGATTCTTCCCTGCAACTGGTCGCCCATTTCGGCGATATCACCGGCGAGCTTGGCCGCCGTCTCGTTGAGCAATTGCTGCCGTTCTTCGGCGGCCTGCACCGCAAGTGCCTGCTTCTCCTGCTCCAGGCGCTGCTCGAATTCGGCGAGTGCACTCGCGTAACCTTCGGCGCGACCACGCTCATAGCCATCATCCTCCTGCACGAGAGGCGGCTTTGGCTGCATCTGCGGCTGCGGTTGAAACGACGGTTGCTGCTTTGCCTTCTGCAGAAGCGGCTGATGCTGCGGCTGCACGCTGGAGTGATGCAGATGATCGAACGGAACGACGCGGCTGCGTGTTTTCGGCGGCTCCGGTCGATCGAAATCGGCGATCAGACGTGCGACTTGCTCTGCGCTCATACCGCTTCCTCTTGTCTGATCCATTGTTTCAGAATCGCTGCCGCCTGCTTCTCATCAAGCTGGATGATCTGTTCCAGCCGCTTCTGTGGCGTATTCTGCATACTGCTCGAGACATCCTGGATAAGATTGGGCGGAGCCTCGCCTCCTGACAGAGCCGCGGCCGCCATCGTGCTGCCGCCACTGAGCAGCGCATTCGTCTCCGCCTGGAACTGCGTTGTCTCGTCCGTCTTCGCGCTGGCCAGGATCGTATTGATCGCGGGGCGCAGACCGAACCAGATCAGCATGCCGGCCACGGCCAAGATGGTGATGGCACTCACGAGACTGCCCGCCTGTCGCATCATCACCTCTGTGAAGGTGATCGACGGGACCGGTGCGAGATCGCGCGCACCTTCCATGAATTCGACCGCCGAAACCTGAATCTGGTCGCCGCGCGGGCGATCGATGCCAGCTGCGGTCGCAGCAATCTGCGAGATCTCCGCGACCTTGGCTTCGATCGCAGCATCGCTCACCTTGTCGCCAAGGCTCGCAATGAGACGCGGCCGGTTGACCAGAACGGCAAGGAACATCTTGTTCACCACGAAACCATCGCTCGTGGTCGTCACCGTCTTCGACGAAACTTCGTAATTGGTGATGTCTTCGCGGCGCTGCTTCTCGTCATTCTGATTCTTGGCGCCGGTCGCATTGACCTGCTGATCGGGCAGGTTCTGCTGAACGGTTGTCGGTTGCTGCCGATCGAGGCTCTGCGACGTTTCCTTCTCTCGCACAGCGCGTACGGAGCGCTGCACCCGCGAATCCGGATCGTAGACCGTCTCATTGGTCTGTTTCTTGTCGGTCGACAACTGGGTCGCAACGCTGACCTCGAAGTTATCGAGCCCCAGATAGGGTGTCAGTGCCCGGCTCACATTCTCCTGGATCGAGCGGCTGACGACCTTCTGCAAATTGGCCATCGTGGTCGGCGTTGCCCCGACGCTGCCGCTGCCGTCATCGTCCGAAAGCAGCGAACCGTCACTGTCGAGCACGGTGACCTTGTCCGCGGTCATTCCCGGCACAGCCGCGGCTACGAGATGACGCACGGAACGTGCCGTGCGTGCATCCGCCGGACCATCCGTTCGCAATACGACCGAAGCCGATGGCGGCGACTGCTCACGCCGGAATGAGCCACGCGCAGGCATCACGATATGGACGCGGGCTGCCTTGACGCCTTTGAGAACCTGGATCGTCCGCGCAATCTCGCCCTCAAGCGCACGCACGCGCGTGATTTCCTGCATGAACGACGTCAGGCCTAGCGAGCCAATCTTGTCGAACAGCTCATAACCGCCGCCGGTGGTGCTGGGCAGGCCCTTGTCGGCCAGCAACGTACGCGCCTGCGCCGTCTGGCCGGGACGGACATAGACCGTATCGCCCGCCGTATTCAGATCGAAAGCGATATTCGCGTCGCGCAGCACCGAGCTGACACGCGTCACGTCCTCGCGGCTAAGACCCGAATAGAGAACATTGTATTCCGGCCGGCTTATGTAGTACGCGCCGCCGCCAACACCGCCGAACACAGCGAGGCCAACCACCGCGAGCAAAATGAGACGCTTCGTACCCAGCTCAAGCAGATTGTTCCAGAGCTTCTGCGCGTGCTCGCGATTGACCATAAATACCCCTGCCCACTTCCGAATCGATCATCGATTGCGAAGCTTGTCCGAGGGTTACGGAGAGCTGGAAAGCGAAATGGCCGCGACCTATGACGGTCGCGGCCATTCCCATTCACGATGCGAGAGCGATTAGCCGCGGAACAGCGACAGGATGCTCTGGCTGCCGGCGTTGGCGATCGACAGCGCCTGGATGCCCAGCTGCTGCTGCGTCTGCAAGGCCTGGAGGCGGGTCGATTCGGCGTTCATGTCTGCGTCGACGAGCTGGCCGATACCGCGATCGAGCGAGTCAGTCAGGGTCTTCACGAAGTCCTGCTGCAGACCGATGCGGTTCTTGATGGCGCCGAGGTTGGTGGCGGCATCGGTGATCTTGCTCAGCGCTTTGTCTGTACCCGAGATGTAGGTCTCGAGCGCAGTCAGATCGGAGGCGCTATCGGTGAACTTCGAGATGTCCAGATTAGCGACGCTGAAGGTGGTCCAGCCACCATTCTTGTAGACGTCGTAGGTCTGGTCGAGAACGCCTTTTTGGGTCGCCACGTTGGCGGTAGCCGCTGGCTGCAACGCAACGGTACCGCCGGTCGCGCCACCATTGGTGCTGGTGGTAGCGATCGCGGTCGTGCTGGCGTTCTTGATTTCGAGCGTCTTGCCATCGGCATTGACACCAACAGTAAGGCCCTGAATGCCCAAACCGTTAAGTGCCTTGGCGATGTCCTGAACCGTGGAGCTCTGCGACACGTTGATCGTGGTCGTCGTAGCAGTTCCACCAAGAGGCGTGACGGCGAAAGCAATGGTGCCCGTGGTCGTGGCGGGCGGGCCAGCCGCACCGACGGTGGCCGGATCGAAAACCAGGGTCGTCGTCGTGGCGGCAGCGTGAGCCGTGATGTAGGCGGCGTCCAGCGTTGTATCGTAGAGCTTGATGGCGTCGAGGTCGATGGTGAGCGTGTCCACCGAAACGACACCGCCGGCGCGGGAGAAGGACGACACGACCGACTTCGTCGAGTTGTAGGTGGGGTCCTGTGAGTCGACCGAGATCCAGTTTTCACCGTTGAACACGGCCGAGTCGGCAGTATTCTTCAGCTGCTTCTGGAGTTCGGTGATTTCGCTCTGGATCTTGGCGCGGTCGACACCCGGGGTACGAGCAGCAACCAGTTTTTCTTTGATCGACGAGACGACGTCGACCGTGCCTTCGAGGCCGGTATACATCGTGTCGATGGTCGCAGCGCCGAGACCGAGAGCGTCCTGCACGGCGCCCAGAGCCTGAACGTCCGAACGCATCGTGGTAGCGATCGACCAGTAAGCGGCGTTGTCCGACGCGGTCGCCACGCGATAGCCGGTCGAGATACGGTTCATCGTGGTTGAGAGGTTGGCATCGACCGAGCGCAGGGTCTGCAGCGCGGTCATGGCCTGGGAGTTGGTCATCAAGCTAGACATCGTATGTCCCTTTAATTTGATTGATTTGCTGGGGACATACCGGACTTTCACCGGTACGAGAGGGCGGCATCATGCCTTTGGAATGTCGATATCTGATCGACCCAACCTGTCGTGAATTGCAAGCTAGCCGCCAAACCTTACCCAAAGCTGAAGGGAGCGGCGGCTCGTATAGTTAACAGCGATCATTTGATTCGTCACTTACCTTGTGATGAATCAAATGATCTACAGAAACGACTTCACAAGACCGACTGCGAGCAAATTCCAGCCGTCGATCAGTACGAAGAATAGTACCTTGAACGGTAGCGCAAACACCGTGGGCGGCATCATCATCATGCCCATCGACATCGTTAGCGTTGCGACGATCATGTCGATCACCAGGAACGGCATGACGACAAGAAAGCCGATTTCGAATGCTCGGCGAAGTTCCGACACCATGAAAGCCGGAATGATGATTCGCAGATCGATCCGCTGGCCTTCGAGTTTGATCTTCATGCTCTCGGCAGCAAGGTTCTCGAAGGTTTGCAGATCCTTCTCACGCACATGCTGCAGCATGAAATCGCGGAACGGATCTGTGACACGCGAATAGGCTTCCTGCTCTGTGATCTCATTCTTCATCAGGGGCTGAAGGCCGTTCACCCACGCGCGATCAAAAGTCGGCGCCATCACATAGAATGTGAGAAACAGCGCGAGGCTGATCATCACGATGTTTGCCGGCGTAGTCTGCAGGCCGAGCCCTGTCCGTAGGAATGAGAGCGCGACGACGAATCGCGTGAAACTCGTCACCATGATGAGCAGGCCCGGCGCCAGTGACAGCACCGTCAGCAGCGCGACCATTTGGATGATTCGGCCGCTGGCACTGCCTTCGCCCTGCGGAAGTAGGGTCGACAGATCCGGAACCTGCGCCACTGCAGCCGTCGGCAGAAGCACCAGGAGCAGGATCGGAATGATACGCTTCATTGCACCACCAGCGTCTCGATAATCAGCTCACGAACCTTGCCGCTTGAGCGCGTAAGCGCACGCTCATTCAGGTCTTCCCGCAGATATTGCAGGCCGCGGGCGCCCTCGATTTGCGCGGGTGTGAGCGTGCGCAGATAGGCCGCAACGTCCTCGCCGATGCGGGCGACCACGATACTCGCCTCCTCCTCGGTCAATTTATCGGTCACGATCGATGCCTCCATGCGGATCCAGGCATTTGGCGGCGCCGCCAGATTGGTCACGACCGGTGTGATCTTGCGCAGACGATCATTGGCATTGAAGGCCGACGAGACCGGCTTCTCCGGGACTTCCTTCTGGTTTTCACTGATGCGCTGGAACGTCGACATCAAATGCAAGCTTGCCAGCGCTCCAGCCCCGACCGAGAGCGCCGTGATGAGCAGCAGGGCGCCAAACCACTGCATGAACCCGGGGCGCTGGCCTTCATTCGCGGTGTCATCGGCCATGAGCGATCCTCATCAGAACGGCGCAACCTGGTCGTAGACCTGTTGACCCCAGTTCGGCTGCTGCACTTCCATGGACCGGCCGCGCCCGCCATACGAAATGCGGGCTTCGGCGATCTTCTCATAGGCGATGGTGTTGTTGCGGCTGATATCGATCGGACGCACGATGCCGCCGACATTGACGATGCGCATTTCGTAATTGACGCGCATCTCTTGCGAGCCGCTAACCAGGAGATTTCCGTTCGGCAACACGTCGACAACGACGGCAGCCACCGAGAAACGTACTTCTTCGTTCCGGTCGATCTTGCCAGCGCCCTTGTTCGACGACTGGGACTTGACGTTGGTGTCGAAATTTCCCGCCGAGAGCCATTTGGCAATATTGGCCGAATAGTCGGACTCCACCTTGATCTGCGAGTCCCGCGACCGATCCGTCTTGTTATCAAGGATCGCCTTATCGTTCATCAGAATATTCACGGTCAGCAGATCGCCGACCCGCGTTGCCCGAGAATCGCGGTAGAGGTCCTTGCGGTCATTCCAGATCGAGTGAGGGCCTGCGCTGCGATAGGCGCGCCTCTCGATCGGAATAGCGCGAGCATCGACCTGCATGCCGTTGCCGATCGGCGACATGTAGGGCGCCTGACCAACCTCGGCGAGATTGCTGGCGCAACCGGTCAGGCACGACAGTGCGACCGGAATCAGAATCACTCTTAACCACATCATTTCTTGGCTTTCCCGTCGTCGGTGCGACGCATCCCGGCGAGCGTGTCGGCGAGATGCGCGCCGCGCGCCGGTTCCATTTCATTGAGGATCGCGCTGGCGACGCGGACCCTCAGCTTGGCAAGTACGGCAGCTGCCGTATCGTCGGCCATGCTGGCGATCTGCTGCGCCGCGGCTTCCGGATTCATGCGCGAATAGATTTCGACGACGCTGTCTTCCGCCTTTTTGAGGAATTCTTCGCGCAACTTCAGCCATTCCTCATATTCGGCACGCTTGGCCTCAAGTTCGGCAATGCGCAGCTTCAGCTTGGATTCAGTGGCTTCCAGTTCTTTCTGCTGCCACGCCACGCGAGCATCGAGCGCCTGATCTGCGATGTTGCTGCAAAAGCGGGCGACGTCGGATTCCTGGGAGTTCGCGGCTGCGCTATCCTTTTTGTCGATTGCGCCCGTGGTCAGCACCGAATCGGCAGGCGGACGCACCACCGGGTCCTGCTTGTTGGCAGCCGGGCGTGGGCGCGCGACTTGCGGCGTCTTTGCAAATTCACCGAGGTTCAGCGGCTTTGAGAGCTTCTGCTCTGGTTCGGCCGATGCCTGTGTGGACAGCACCATACCGACCACCATGAGGAACTTGATCGATCGATTTGCGACGCGCGCCATTCGTGTTCTCGTGATTCAGCTGAGCGAGCGTTGCACGCTTTGGCTTGCGTGACGCTGACCCGCGCCTTACTGGATGACGAGCTCCGCTTGCAGCGCGCCGGCCGCCTTGATCGCCTGCAAAATCGCGATGATTCCCTGCGGCTTCAGCCCGATCTGATTGAGACCACGCACCAGTCGCTGCAAATCGGCGCCGCGCAGAATTGCGATCTTGGCGCCGGGCTCATTGGCTTCGATGAAGGTTTGCGGCACCACCTTCGTCTCGCCGCGCGCGAATGGGTTCGGTTGCGACACGATCGGCGCCTCGGTGATTCGCACCGACAGATTTCCATGGGTGACCGCGACTGTCGAAATCTGTACATTCCGGCCGATGACCACCGTTCCCGTGCGTTCGTCGACCACCACTCGCGCCGGCGAATCCGGCTCGACCAGTAGCTCCTCGATTTCGGCGATAAACCGCACCGGCGCGGTCGAGCGTGGGCGCGACAGCACGATGGTGCGATAATCGCGCTCGAAGGCCACGACCTTCTGGTAACGGCCGCTACTATGCGCGTTGATCGCGTCCATGATACGCGTTGCGGTGACGAAATCCGGATTCTTTAGCTCAAGAATGAGCGATTCCATCTCGCTGAAACGCCCCTTGACTTCACGTTCGATCAGCGCGCCATTTGGGATACGGCCAGCTGTGGCCACGCCCTGGCTAAGCGTTTGTGCAGCGCCTTCGACGTTGTAACCGCCTACAGCGATAGCACCTTGCGCGACAGCATAGGTTTCGCCATCGGCGCCGCGTAACTGCGTCATCACCAACGTTCCACCAAGCAGGGATGATGCGTCGCCCAATGACGAGATCGCGACGTCGATTCGCGAACCACCCGCGACAAACGGCGGCAGATCGGCCGTCACAACGACGGCGGCAACGTTGCGCGTGCGCAACGAGGTGCCACGGATATTGATGCCCATATTGTCGAGCATCGATTGCAACGATTGTTCGGTGAACGGCGCGTTGCGCAACGTGTCACCGGTGCCCTTGAGGCCGATCACAAGGCCATAGCCGAGGATTTGGTTCTCCCGCACGCCCTTGAGATTGGCGATGTCCTTCACACGCACAGCGGCATCTGCCGCCGAGATCGAAAGCGAAAGCAGGAGACCGCAAAGGAGACGCAGCATCATCCGTTCTGAATCCGTACTGATCCGTCCTGCTGGACGATGCCCCGGATAGTGACTCCGGTATCGAGGTTGCGAAGCTGCACCATCATGCCGGCGCTGCCCGACTGCAGGGATGTTGCATAGGTGACGATAATGAGCCCGTCATCCTCGACGAGCACCTTCACCACAGCGCCGCGGGTGACGGCCTTCAGATCCTCGAGACCGTTGATCGGAATCAGGTGTCCCGCCAACAGAGTACGGCGCGCAATGCGGCCAACGAGGGACGCACGGTCGTTGATGAACGCACTTGCGCCCTGAATATTGGGCGCAAAATTGCGATCCATGATCATCTCATCCCTGATGACGTCACCGGGATAGATGGCTGTAGCCGGCACCGGATAGCGGACAGACTCGTCCGCGGCCTGAGCGACGCTTGCAATGCCGGTCGCGAGCACGAGGCTCACGACCCAGCGGGTAACGATGGTAACTGCGCGCATCAGGCCGAGATCCCGTTCTGTGGATTACCGCATGCCCTTCGAAATGGTCGATGCCATCTCGTCAGCCGCCTGGATGACTTTTGAATTCATTTCATAAGAACGCTGCGCCGATATCAGCTCAGTGATTTCCTTCACCGGATCGACGTTCGAACTCTCGAGATAGTGTTGATGCAGCTTGCCGTAGCCAATGTCGCCTGCGAAGCCGACAACCGGCACGCCGGATGAAACCGTCTCGCGATAGAGATTGCCGCCCAGTGGATCCAGACCGGCTTCATTGGAGAAGTTCGCGAGCGAGAGTTGCCCGAGCTGAACAGGCGCAACGGTCCCGTCGACCTTCGCGAAGACCTGGCCAGACTCGTTGACAGTGACATCCACGGCATTCTGCGGGACGATGATCGCAGGCGTCACCAGATAGCCGTCCGGCGTCACCAGCTGGCGGTTTTCATTCAGGTTGAATGCACCGGCGCGTGTGTAGAGCGTCTCACCATTCGGACCGGCGATCTGGAACCAGCCGCGGCCATTAATGGCCATGTCATAAGTGTTGCCAGTCTGCGCCATGGCGCCCTGCAGATGCAGCTTGCGCACGGCAGCCGAACGCACGCCGAGACCGAGCTTTGCGCCTTCAGGTACTGCGCCCTCACCGCTTCGGTTGGGAACGCCCTGCGCGCGGTCGATCTGATAGAACAGATCGGTGAATTCCGCGCGGGATCGCTTGTACGAGGTCGTATTGATATTCGCGATATTATTCGCGATCACTTCGACATTAAGCTGCTGCGCGCCCATACCGGTGGCAGCAATGGCCAGAGCTCTCATGATTAAACCTCAAATCGCCATTCGGCTGACTTCTTGATACGCCTGAACGACCTTGTCGCGGACGGCGACAGCCATCTGCAATGACCGTTCGGCAGACATGACCGCCTCAACCACCTTCTGTGCCGAGAGCTTGCCGTGGATGGACTGGATTGACGCGGCTTCGCCGGCCTTGATCGAACCGATGGCATCGGCTGCGACCTGTTCGAGGACGTTGTTGAAACCGACGGTGGCCGCACCGGGTTGCACCGCGGGTGTCGCGGAATTGATGACTTCGCTGGTTTTGGCGAGCTCACCAGCACTGCTGATGACTGAGGATACCGCTTCAAGCATGGTTAGCTCCTCAAGAGATCGATGGTCATCGACACCATGGATCTCACTTGTTTGATGACCTGTAGGTTGGCCTCGAAGGACCGGTTGGTTTCCCGCATGTCGCCCATTTCAATCAACGAGTTCACATTGGGCAGCTTCACGTAACCGGTTGGATCGGCAGCCGGGTGGTCTGGCTCATAGTCCACGCGGAACGGCGCCTGATCGGTTCCGACATCCTTCACCTTGACCATGCGCACACCAGCGGCACGATCCATCTCGGCCGTGAAGGTCGTGGTCTTGCGGCGATACGGATCCGAGCCTGGCGTGCGACCGGTCGAATTGGCGTTAGCAAGGTTCTCCGACACGACGCGCAAGCGGGTCGACTGCGCTTCGAGGCCGGAACTTGCGATCTGAACAGATGCTTGTAACGGATCAATCATCGTCATTTCCCTCAGGTCTTCATGCTTGTCATGAACATGCGATGAAACGATTTGACGATCGCCGTATTCAGTGAATAGTCGCGATTGATATCGC
This sequence comes from Tardiphaga sp. P4_G1, assembly GCF_056401215.1. NCBI lineage: Bacteria > Pseudomonadati > Pseudomonadota > Alphaproteobacteria > Hyphomicrobiales > Nitrobacteraceae > Tardiphaga > Tardiphaga sp. P4_G1. The sequence goes on along the minus strand of NZ_JBFUJU010000003.1, from coordinate 413,659 downwards.
CAGCCTTCAGCATCTCCTGCTCAAGGCTGACAGAGTTGCCGGAGTGCACGGTTTCCCAGCTCTTCTCCTTGCGCATGCCCTGGGCCTCAACTGAAGAACCGGTTGTGATGTGTGCCGGTGACGTCACCGTCACGGGCACGACCTTCGATTCAATGATCTTGTTGAACGGCTCGATGTCCTGCGCGCGATAGCCCGGCGTGTTCGCATTGGCGACATTCGCCGAGATTGCGGACTGCCGCAGCGACAGCCATCGCTCATGCGATGAGGCAACATCGAAGAGATAGACGGGTCCCACTTATCCCCCAGGCAAACATGATTCCTTCATCATGGTTTACAAATGGAAACTTGTCCGAGGCTGGAGATGCGCATCACGACATGCACGGAGCGCTTACGCATTCGTCTTCTGCTTGCGCGAATGCAGGAAGTAGATGATTTCTGCGACAGGACGGAAAAACTCCGCCGGGATCATCTTGTCGATGTAAGCAACATCATACATCGAGCGCGCCAGCATCTTGTCTTCCACCACCGGGACACCATTCTTCTCGGCGATTTCCCTGATCTTCAGCGCGATCAGGTCCTGCCCCTTTGCAAGCACCGTTGGCGCAGCGTCTTCGCCCTGCTTGTACTTCAGCGCAATCGCGTAATGCGTAGGATTCGCGATCACCAGCGTGGCGCGCGGAACGGCCGCCAGCATCGACTTGCGAGCGCGATCACGCGCCAACGAACGCAACCGTGATTTGACGATCGGATCGCCTTCAGCCTGCTTGAACTCGTCCTTGATCTCCTGCTTCGTCATGCGCAGTTCGCGGCGCCAATGGAAGCGCGCCCAGACGAGATCGAGCGATACCAGGACAATAGTTGCAATGCTGATGGCGGAGACGAGCCGCATTGCGGTAGTCAGCACCAATTCCGGAACGGCCGCCGGATCGCTAAACAATGCATTCACGGCCACGGCCTCCTCAGCCCGCAGGACGATCATCACGACCAGACTGATAGCGACGAACTTGAAGACCGACTTTCCGAATTCCACACGCCCCTGCGCACCGAAGATTCTGCCCCAACCTTTCGCTATTGAGATGCGCGAGGCTTCCGGCTGGATGCGATCGAACACAATTCGCGGTGCGTTCTGCAGGAAAGATGACGCCAGCCCGGCCAGCATCAGGACGATAACAATCGGAATAACCAGTCCCGCCGCACTCATACCGACCGCGGTGAGCAACTCAATAGCATCCGTTCCATTACGGATGCGGATGCCCGACGGATCGTCGATCAATCGGGCTAAAGTGAAAGTCAGCTTTCTGACGTTGTCGGTGGTCAGAAAGCTTTGAATAATCAGCAGTGCGAGCATAGAGGCGAAAATCGGCGCTTCGCGCGAGACCGGGATTTGGCCCTTCTCGACGGAATCACGAACCTTCTTCTCTGTCGCCTCTTCGGTTTTACTGTCCTTATCGGGTTCGTCAGACACAATGCTCTATCTTCAGGTGAATACCGGCTGATCTTCTTGATCGGGGTTGAGTTCAATTTCGCCGCGTCCGGCCATATCGAGCGCAAGGTCGGTAATGGCGCGCCGCGCATCCAGGATCTCGCGCTGATTGGCGGGGATACCGTTTGCCAGTTCGTGATCCACCAGACGACGGGTACGCGAGGCGAGCGACGACAGAATGAGCTCGCGGAATGTCGTATCCGATCCCTTGAGCGCCATCACCACACGGTCCGTCGGCACCTGATCGAAGATCAGCATGCGTGCCTTGGCCGTCAGGTTCACGATGTCGTCGAAGGTAAACAGCATGCCCTTCAGAATCTCGGCCGACTTCGGCCGCGATTCGGTGAGGTTCTTCAGCGATTCCTCCATCTGCGTCCGCTCCATCTTGTTGATGATGTCAGCCATGCGCGGATAGGTGTCGGATGCCAGGTTCCGAGCGAAGTTGATCATGAAGTCTTCGTGCATCGTTTTCTCGATAATGCCCATGGCATCCTCGACAACCGGCTTGAGGCTGAGCATGCGCCGCATCAGGTCGTGCCGGATATCCGGCGGAAGATGACTCATCACGCGAGCAGCACATGCCGGCTTCACCCGCGAGAGAATGAGTGCCGCGGTTTGCGGATGCTCCTTGAGAAGATAGTTGGCGAGCAGGCTTTCCGAGACGAGAGAGATGCGTTCCCACACCGACTTCGTCTTGTTGCCCAAAACTTCGGAGATAATGTCAGTAATCTGTTCTGGCGGCAGCACGCCGTTCAGCAGCTTCTCCAGCTCACCGACGGTGCCGAAGATATTCGGACCTTCCGAGAAATTCTGGGCGAATTCCTCGATGATCGCCTCGAGTTCAGGCCCCGAGATGGGCTTGAGCTCGGCCGCCGCGCGCGTGACCAGTTTGATCTCTTCGGGATCAAACTCCCGAAGCAGGCCGCCCGAGAGCTCACGCCCCATGGCCAGCAGAAGAGCTGCTGCTTTCTCGGTGCCACCCAGCGGTTTGATGCTGGTGCCGGCGCGCTTAGCAGGTGCATTGAATGCCATTAGGAATATCTCTTTGGGAAAATCTCTTTAAGCGTCCGGATCCCCAGCCGCTCCTCCGACGATTTCCGTCAGCGATACACCGAAACGCGAATTTTCGTCTTCCACGACCACGACCGCACCGCGCGCAACGATGCGTCCGTTGACGACGACTTCGACAGGTTCGCCCACACGGTGATCGAGCGGGATCACTGCGCCGCGGCCAAGCTTCATCAGATCCGCGACCGGCATGGTCGCTGAGCCGAGCAGCACCTGCACCGTGACCGGGATGCGCAGGATAGGTTCAAGATTCGTCAGCCGGCTGGTTTCCTCGGCAGCGCGAGCTGCAAGATCTGCCAGTTTGCCGAACGACGCGCCGTCAGCCTTGAGCGGGTCGCTAGCTGTAGCGGTCGCTGCGCTTACTGGATCGATATCGAATGGTTGCTTCATATCCCCTGCCTTCTTGAAAACTCAGATCGTGGCCTAAGCCGGATTTTGTGCCGCAGTGCGAGTATCGATTTCCGCGATAGCCTTGCGCGCCTCATCTATTTTGTCGCCAAGCGCCTGAACCATTTGCCGTCCGTCCGAACTGAATTCGCGTACCATCAATACCATGTCGTCCACCGTCTCGTTGGTCTTGCCGACCACCGCAGTGAACTCCCCCTGATGTGCGCGCAACTTCACGAGTTCACGATGCATCTTGGTGACGCGGATGCTCGTGAAGAGCAGAGCCGCAAAAAGGATGATGTCAACGAGCGAGGATACCATCGATAAATTCCCGTTTTTGGTCGGCCGATTCCTTGACCTGCAGTGAATAAACGCCATTCATCTGGCCGAGCTGGCACCAGAACAGGCGTTGATCATTGCATTCGAGGCGAACCATCGTGTCCGGCGTGGCGTTGAGCTTGAGCACCTGGCCGACGTGAAATTTTGCGACCTCGCCGAGAGTAAACTGCCGCTCTTCGAGAACCGCCTTCAGAACGACTTCGGTCCGTTTGATCTCGCTGTGCAACTGACGGCTCCAGTTCGGATCGGTGGATGCCGACTCACCGGATACGATCTGCGACAGCGACTGCCGGATCGGATTAAGCGCTGCGTGCGGAATGACGATGAACATCTCGCCGCCGCGATCGAGACCTTGCAGCAGGATCTTCGCACACACGGCCATGTTGTTGAGGCGGCCGATCGCAAGATAGTCCATGCGCGTCTCGACACGTTCTAGGTTGAACGTCACGTCGGAAGCGCGGTCGAATGACGCCTGCAACGCCTTGCCAAAACGCTCGAACAGCGATTGCGCGACATGCAACTCCACATTCGAGAATACCCGCGGCATATCCAGCGGCGGCTCCGCACCATCGGCGCCGAACAGGAGCTCGATCATGGTGTAGACGAAATCGCGATCGAAACCGATCAGGATGCGCGCATCCCATGCTTGCGCATAGAACACCGCGGCAATGGCTTCGCCTTCATAGCGATCGAGGATATCGGAGAGGCGATCGCTGCCCACGCTGCTTAGCGAGAAATACGACTGCGAGGGCGACATGGATCGCAGGCTTTCGGCACAAAGATTCGTCATCTGGTCGAAAATCACATGCAGCATCGGCATGCGTTCGACGGAAATTCCGGCAGCCCCTAAAAGTTGATCTGATCCTTGATCTACGCGGCCTGACTTTACTTCTGACATCAGGCCCGTGCTCCCGCTTTCGCCGAGGATTCAGCAGGTGCCGCCTTCGCGGGACCGCCGGAGATGGTTTCGCTTTCGACGACATCAATCGACGGGCGTTCACCGGGGCCAATCATCTTGCGGCCGTGTTCGATCGCGATCTGCGGCAGGGCCCCATTCATGAAGGCGAGCAGTGACTGCTTGACGATTACATACATCCGCGCGCGCTGCTCGCGCACCAGCTTGATCTTGTGGGCCAGCGGCGCGACAAGACCGTAGGACAAGAAGATGCCGGCGAATGTGCCGACCAGAGCCGCGCCGATGAAGCCGCCGAGCAATTTCGGGGATTGGTCGAGAGCGCCCATCGCCTTGATGACGCCGAGTACCGCGGCGACGATACCGAGCGCCGGCAGTCCTTCGGCCACCATCATCAGCGAGCCATATGGTTTCATCTTGCTGCGAATGATGGTTTCGATTTCCTCGTCCATCAGCGCTTCGATCTCATGCGGCCGCGCGCTGCCCATGATGATCAGGCGGAAGTAGTCGCAGATGAAGTGCAGAAGCGGCTCATTGGCGAGAACGGTCGGGAAGGCGGTGAATATTTCTGACGATGATGGATCGTCGATATGAGCTTCCACCTCGTTGCGACCCTTGTTTCGTACCTCGCGCATCAGAGAATGCAGAAGCCCGAGCAGATCGAGGTAATGGCGTTGCTTCGGCACTGCGACCGTCAATGCCTGCACGGTGGCGCGGCCGGTGTCGACCACGGTTTTCCAGGGATTCGCAATGACATAGGTGCCCAGCGACATCCCCATGATGATGACGAACTCCCAGGGCTGCCATATCACGCTGAGATGCCCGCCCATCGCGGTGAAGCCGCCGATCAGACTGGCGAGTGTGATAATGACGCCAAAGAGAATGCTCAAGCGCACCGCTCCAAATTGAGGATACGATTCACTTAGGCAACGATGCTTGCACGAGGCTGACATCGGCCTGCGGCGGCCAGCCCCGCGCAAGCTTGTGCGGGGAGTTTGAGGCCAGTCTCGCCGCATGCGCCCGCAGACTGGGAACCCACTGCCGATGGTCTCGACAATCGCAAGCTACCAGCTGATCTCCAAGAATATTGTCAAATCGTTGCAGCAGACGATGGAGAAGCCGGACGTGTCGAAGGACACGGAATACTACCTGTCACACATCCGCGATGTGAAGACGATCGACGAGTTCATCGGCGACTATCGGTTGTTCAGCTATGCCATGAAGGCTTACGGGTTGAGCGACATGACCTATGCCAAGGCGTTCATGCGCAAGGTTCTTACGGAAGGTGTTGCCAGCTCGACCACATTCGCCAACAAGCTTTCCGACGCCCGCTACCGCGAATTCGCCACTGCATTCGACTTTGCCAAACTGGGTGACCAGGCGACGAGCACGACCGCCGCGCAGGTCGGCACCGTCGAGAAATACGTCCGGCAGCAACTCGAGGAAGACGCCGGATCGCAAAATGAAGGCGTTCGTCTGGCACTCTATTTCGAGCGCAAGGCGCCCAAGATCACCAGCATCTATCAGATTCTCGCTGATCCGGCGTTGATCAAGGTCGCCCAGATCGCGCTTGGCATCTCACCGATGACCTCGATGGCGGATGTCGACAAACAGGCGAATATGCTCAGCGCGAAAGTCGACATCGCGGATTTCCAGACCCCCGAAAAGCTGCAGACGTTCCTGCAGCGTTTTTCGGTGATGTGGGAGATGGAGAACGGAACGTCCACCGCCCAATCGGCTTCAAGCACCCTTATCACGCAGCCGCTCGAAATGGGCCTCAGCACGGACGTGCTGACCACCCTGCAGAACCTGAAAATCGGACGATAAAATGCAATCAGCGCTCTATGTCAGCCTCTCGGCCCAGGTCTCGCTTGAGAAGCGACTCGAAACCATTGCCAACAACATGGCCAATATGAAGACCGCCGCGTTCCGTGCCGACGCGGTGAAGTTCGAGACTGCAATGTCGCGCGCAGCAACGCAGGCGGTCGCGTTCTCCTCGCCCGGCGAAAACTTCATCTCCCGCAAGGAAGGCGCTATCACCCAGACGGGCAATACCCTGGACGTGGCGGTCACCGGAAATAGCATGGCCGCTTACCCCGGCGGCCCCGATCCCGGCCACACGACGTGGATGGCGTTTGCTGGGCCGAACGGCACCGTCTATACGCGCGATGGCCGCATGCAGATCGACATCAACGGGCAGCTTCAGACCCTCACCGGCTATCCAATCCTCGATTCTGGCGGCACGCCGATCATCGTCGATCCCGACGCCGGCCCGCTGACGATCGTGCGCGACGGCACCATTTCGCAGGGCCGCATCCAGGTCGGTCAGCTTGGCCTGTTTGACATCGCTCCGGACGCAAAGCTGGAACGATTCGGAACGTCAGGCGTGATTCCGAGCAAGCCGGCGACCACCGCGCTCGACTTCGTCACGGTCGGCTTTCAGCAGGGCTACGTCGAAGGATCAAATGTCGATCCTCTGACAGAACTCACACAGATGATGACCGCACAGCGCACCTTCCAGAGCGTCAGCTCATTGATCGACAATTCCGAAAGTACCATGCAGAACGCCATTCGCACGCTGGGCGATCCAAAAGCCTGATGCCTGATGTGACCGGCGGGAGAGCTCGATGAACGCGCTTGAAAAACTCGAATCGACCATCGCAACCCTGCGCCGGGACGTGCCCACGGTTCGTGTCGGTGGCATGGTGTCCGAGGTGACGCCGACGCATTTTCGCGTCTCCGGCCTGTCGCGCTATGTCAGGCTCGGTGAATTGATCGGACTGGAAATCGACAAGCAGGTTCATCTCGGTGAGGTCGTGCGGATCGATACTGACGGCGTAACGGCCAAACCATTCGATTCCCACTTTGCTGCCGGCCTCGGCGTTCCCGCCTTCCGTATGCCTCCCAAGACACTGTCTCCACATCCGGCCTGGAAAGGTCGCGTCATCAATGCGCTCGGTGAGCCACTGGATGGCGCCGGCGACATGCCGGTCGGCGAGCGCGAGATGCAAACGGATGCTAATCCCCCGCCAGCGATGAGCCGCTCGCGCGTGAGCAAGCCGCTCCGTACCGGCGTCCGCGTCGTGGATCTCTTCACACCGCTCTGTATCGGCCAGCGCATCGGCATTTTCGCTGGTTCCGGCGTCGGCAAAACCACCCTTCTTTCGATGCTGGCACGCAGCGCCGGCTTCGACACCGTCGTCACTGCACTTGTCGGCGAGCGTGGACGAGAAGTACGTGAATTTCTCGAAGAATCGCTGGTCCATCACAGGACCCGCGCGATCACAGTCGTCTCAACGAGCGACGAAAGCCCGATGATGCGTCGACTGGCGCCGAAGACGGCGATGACCATCGCCGAATATTTCCGCGATCGCGGTGAATCGGTGCTGTTGATCGTCGATTCAGTAACGCGCTTCGCCCACGCATCCCGTGAAGTCGCGCTCGCTACCGGCGAGCCAGCGATCGCACGCGGCTATGCGCCGAGTGTCTTCAGCGAACTTCCGCGGCTGCTGGAGCGTTCAGGACCGGGCCTCGAAGGCCAGGGCTCCATTACCGGCGTCTTTGCCGTGCTGGTCGATGGTGACGATCACAACGAGCCCGTGGCGGATACGGTGCGTGGTACACTGGACGGGCACATCATGCTCGATCGCGACGTCGCCGATCAGGGCCGCTATCCAGCCGTCAATGTGCTGTCATCGGTGTCGCGCCTCGGCCAGCATGTGTGGTCGCCGGAGGAAGCTAATCTGGTGCGTAAGCTGCGCGCCATGATCGCCCGCTTTGAGGACACCCGCGACCTTCGCCTGATGGGCGGCTATCAGCCCGGCCGCGACAGTGAACTCGATCAGGCCGTCCAGCTCGTGCCCAAGATCTACGACGTGCTGCAACAGCACCCGACCGACCCGTCCTGCGCGGAGCCGTTCCAGGAATTGCTCAGCGTGATCAAGACCGCAATCGGCTAACTGCGCTCCCGCGTTCTAGACACCCGGGATCGCGTCGAGATTCGCTGCCGCGACGATCGCGCCGGATCGCACGAGGCGAAGCGATTTCTGGATGTCGTCGTGAAAATATCGGTCCTCGTCGAGATGGGCGACGTCTGCCCGGATACGTGCGCGAACGCTCTCCAAACGATCGCTGGACTTCAGCGGCGCATGAAAATCGCAACCTTGCGCACCCGCCAGGAGCTCGATGGCAATGACGGCCATCGCATTCTCGATCATCGGCAGCAGCCGGCGCGCCGCATGCGCTGCCATCGAAACGTGGTCTTCCTGATTGGCAGATGTCGGGATCGAGTCGACGCTGGCAGGATAAGCCCGCTGCTTGTTCTCAGATACCAGCGCCGCGGCCGTCACTTGCGCGATCATGAAGCCGGAATTAAGCCCCGGCTTCGGCGTCAGGAACGCGGGCACACCGGATAACACCGGATCCACCAGCATGGCGATCCGGCGCTCTGAGATCGATCCGATCTCACAGATCGCAAGCGCCATCATATCCGCCGCAAAGGCAACCGGCGCTGCATGGAAATTGCCACCGGAGATCGCGATATCGTCCTCGGCAAAGACCAGAGGATTGTCAGAGACCCCATTCGCTTCAGTAAGAAGTGTGGTGGCCGCCTGCCGCAAAACGTCCAACGCGGCGCCCATCACCTGAGGCTGACAGCGGAGGCAATAAGGATCCTGAACGCGGACGTCGCCGGTACGGTGCGACTCGCGAATCGCGCTGCCGGCGAGAAGTTCCTTCAATGCCTCGGCCGATACGATCTGCCCTTCATGCTTGCGCAGTTGATGGATGCGCGGATCGAACGGCGTATCCGAGCCACGCGCCGCATCGGTGGACAAGGCACCACTGACGAGTGCGGTCTTGAAAAGAATTTCAGATTCGAACAATCCCGCAAGTGCATAGGCTGTCGAGAACTGTGTGCCGTTCAGCAGCGCCAATCCTTCCTTCGCCTGCAGCTCGATCGGCTGCAGACCCGCACTGGCGAGCGCCTCCGTCGCCGGCAATCGCCCGGACGTCGTCAGCGCCTCGCCGACGCCGATCATGACCGACGCCATATGCGCGAGCGGGGCCAGATCGCCCGAGGCGCCGACCGATCCCTGCGCCGGCACGATGGGCGTGATGTCATGCGCAATCATGGCGCTAAGCAACTGGACCGTCTCCATGCGGACGCCGGAGAAACCCTGCGCCAGGCTCGCAAGCTTGAGGCACATCATCAGCCGCACCACCGGCGCTGGCGCCGGGTCCCCGACGCCCACGCAATGCGACAGCACGATGTTTTTCTGGAGGGCCGTGATGCTTTGGGCTGCTATGCCGACATGAGCAAGCTTTCCGAAGCCGGTATTGATGCCATAGACGGGTTCGCCCTTGGCGACGATCCGGGCAACCGCCTCAACACTGGCATTGATGCGGGGAATACAGCTCTCATCGAGAACCGGTACTGCCCCCCGATAGATCGACCGCCAGTCCGCCAGCGTCACCGTACCCGGTGTGAATCGCATCGTCATTAAAGTGTCTCCAGGCCATCCGTAGATGGCCCAAGGCAACACATTCAACGCTGCGCTTCAATGTTTGCGCAACAAAAAGGCCAGCCTTGCGGCTGATCGACAGTCAGATCGTGCGCTGCGACGTGCGACGCAGCGTCACGTTTGCCTTATGGCTTCCAGCCGCCGCCCGGCAGATTGCCGTGATAGGGCGTGTTGCGGCAGTGGCCCCACGGACCGCGCCAGTAACCGGGAGGGCAGCCGTTCCCCATTACGGGAGCTTCCTGATAGTAGCCGCCCGGGAGTGGGCCGTAATAAGGTGTATAGCGGCAGCCACCATAGGGACCGCGCCAGCCGTTCGGACCGCAACCACCCGCAACCGGGATCACGTGCGCTTCGACAGCGATGCTCTGGCCCATCATCGGCGCAGCACTTGCCTGCGTCGAGACGATGAACATGGCGACGAGACATGCCGCCATCATGTGCAGAATTTTGGTCATTCTATTCCTCTCGATGAGTTGAAGATCACTCGGCCCCGACGAAAGCGTCTTCGCCTTGCCGCGCGATGCGCAACCCGAAGATGCATTGGTCTTTATTCTGCTTAGAGGCACGGGATACCGTTGGCAATTCCGTTCTATCAATGCACCGGCACAACCCGTTCGGTTAGTTATCCGCCCGTTAAGAACGGCGAACAGAGCTGCCGCGCGAAGTACTTCATCAGTGTAGTTCCCTTTAAACGAAGATGCAGCGACGTGTTGGAGCTATTCCAGAGACCGGAACCCTGCATCCGATCCCGCTGCGATCGAAGTGCTGCGACACGAGCGACTTCAATTGCCGCAAGGCCTTTGCATGATAGCCGAGTTGCGTGGAGCTCGGTTCTCGCGCTACCACGGGCCGCCGCGCAATCGCTTGATGAAAGACACCCGTGCTACCCTGGAAACTGATCGATACGACCGAAGTACCCGGCGGCGGCGTGCCGCTGCGCCTGATGCAGCGCGGGCAAGAGTTCACCATCAAGCTCGGCCAGAACGAGTTGATGAGCAGTCGGCTGTTCGGCTCCGAGGAAGCGCTGGCGACACTCACCTGCTTTCGCCTCAAGGACATGAAGGCGCCGCGGCTTTTGATCGGCGGCTATGGCATGGGCTTTACATTGCGCGCTGCGCTAAAGGTGCTCGGCCCGAAGGCGAAGATCACGGTGGTCGAACTGGTGCCCGCGATCGTCGCCTGGGCGCGTGGCCCAATGGCCGAGCTATCCGGCGACAGCCTGAGTGATCCGCGTGTGGAGATTATTGAAGGCGATGTGGTCAAGGCCATTGGCAGCGCACGCGGCAAATATGATGCGATCCTGCTCGACGTCGATAACGGGCCCGAAGGCCTGACGCGAAAATCGAATGATGCGCTCTATGACCTGAAAGGGTTGCGCGCGGCCCAGGCCGCGCTCAGTCCGGGCGGCGTACTGGCCGTCTGGTCGTCATTTCCATATGACAAATTCACGGCACTCCTCGGCAAGGCAGGCTTCAACGCCGAGGAAATCAAGATCCGCGCCACCGGCACACGCGGTGGCGCCCGTCATGTCATCTGGTTGGCGACGAAGCCAAAAATATAGCCGTTGCCGCCGTTAAGATGGATTTTAATAGGCAACCGAACGCCGACTGCGGCGCGGTTCGGCATAAGGCTGCGAGCTGAACGCCAGACGCGGATTGACGATGCAGTCGACGCCGCGACCCGATGCAGTGGCCTGGCACGCTTCATAACTCGGATAGGAGCAATCGGTCCCGAAGGCCTGCGACTGGATACAATAGGGATAGGTCGGGGCGGCAGCTGCAGGGCTGGAAGCCATGGCCGAAACACCACCAACAGCCAACACGGCCAGCATCAGATTGCGCATCACGTCTTCTCCTCCGCGGCAGCGGTCCTGTGACATCTCCAGAAAGCAACAGAGCCTGCGGATGAACGTTCCCGCAAGCTCCGATACATCCCGGTCTTGTGATTACGCGCTTACGCTGGCGTGATCACAAGGGTTAGACACCATAGTGCCGCATGGGTTCATTCGACCTTAAGGCCCGCGGCTTTGACCACTTTCTCCCACTTCTCGGTCTCCGCGACGATCATCTTACCGAACGCTTCTGGCGGTCCGATCAGCGGTTCGCCGCCGAGATCGATCAGCTTGGCCTTGACGGCCGGATCCGCCAGCACCGCATTAACGTCCGCGTTGAGCTTGGCGATAATCTCCGGCGGCGTCTTCTTCGGCGCACCCATGCCGAACAAAGCGCTGGCCTCATAACCCGGCACGGTTTCCGCGACGGTCGGCACATCGGGTAGCAGCGACGATTTGTCGGTGGTCGTCACCGCCAGCGCGCGAAGGCTGCCCGAGCGGATATGCTGGATGATTGACGGCATGTTGTCGAAGATCACCTGGACCTGACCGCCGAGCATGTCGGTGATCGCTGGCGCAGCACCGCGATAGGGGACATGCTGCATCTTGGCGCCTGACAGCATCATGAACATCTCGCCGGACAGATGCACCGAGGTGCCGTTACCCGACGACGCCATGTTCACCTTGCCCGGATTGGCCTTCACATAGGCGATGAATTCCCCGACGGTCTTCGCCGTGATGTCCTTGTTGACGGTCATCACATTGGCGGTGCGATGGAAGGCGGCGACAGGCGCGATATCACGCACGAAATTGAAGCTCAGCTTCCCATAAAGCGTCGCGTTGATGTAGTTCGCCGGATTGACCAGCAGGATGGTGTAGCCGTCGGGTTCTGCATTCACGACAGATTCGGTGCCGATATTGTTGCCGGCGCCCGGCTTGTTCTCGACGACGAATTGCTGACCGGTTCGCTCGGATAGCTTCTGCCCGATCAGGCGGGCCAGAATATCGGTTGCACCGCCAGCAGGATAGCCGACGACAAAGCGAACCGGCCGCGTCGGATAATCCACGGCCAGCGCCGAGCTGACGGGAACGAGAGCGGTTGCAGTAAAAGCAGAAAAGCCAAGCGCAATCAGACCGATCGCGGCACGACGTGACGTCATATTTTATTCCTCCGGCTGCCGCAACTTTGCGCGCGGTCAGCGTGTGTTGAATTGACAACGGCCGTATCTACCAAACAATTCAACTATCGGCCAGTGCGACACTACTGCGGCACCAGCCCAAAGAAACGTCAAGGCAACGCCAAGGACCATTTCATGTCCCTCACCGTCACGGCCCTCGATCATCTCGTCCTGAATGTCACTGACGTCCAGCGCTCAGCCACCTGGTATCAACGCGTCCTGGGCATGGAAGTGAGGGTGTTCGATCCCGGTCCGGGAAAGTTACCGCGCACATCGGTGAGTTTTGGCGTGCAAAAGATCAATCTGCGGCCGATCGGCGCCGATAAGGTCGAGTGGTTCACGGCGGATCATGAGATGGCCGGCAGTGACGACCTCTGTTTTCTCACTGCATCACCGCCCGACGCCGTGGTTGCGCATCTCGGCGCTTGCGATGTTGCTATCGAGGAAGGCCCGGTGGCCAAACAGGGCGCGCGCGGCACCTTGCGCTCGGTCTATTGCCGGGATCCCGATGGCAGCCTGATTGAAATTTCGTCTTACGAAATAGGCTAATCCTGCATGCCGGGGCGGTTTGCGCCGCGCCGCCGCCGATGGCACAACATCTTCCGTAAGAACAAGAATAAGAAAGTCGCACCCGCGTAAGCGGTCGCTCCGGCGGCTTTCGACGGAGGATGCATGCCCCACCCCGCGACGAATCCCGCCATGATTCCCGGTTCGATCGGCCCGTTCGACGGCATGGACGTGCCGTGGCTGCTGCGCATGCACGCCGAGACGCGTCGCGATCACCCTTTCATCATCTGGTCGCCATTCGATGCACCGGCGCGGCCATGGACCTATGGCGAATTCTACGATCGCGTCGGCGCACTTGCCGCAGGCCTCGCCAGGCGCGGCATCGTCCAGGGCGACTATGTGCTGATCCATCTCGACAATTGCGTCGAGATGTTGCTGGCCTGGTTCGCCTGTGTCGAACTCGGCGCCATCGCGGTCACCACGAATACCCGTTCGTCGGCTGCGGAGATCGAATATTTTGCGGATCACTGCGGCGCGGTCGCGGCAATCACCCAGCCATCCTATGCCGAACTCGTCGCCGCCAACTGCCGCAAACTGCGCTGGATCGCGGTGACGTCGCACAACGCCGGCGCGTCGGCTGACGGCCATGCAGTGGGCAAGGCTGAGCGGTTCGAATCCCTGTTCGCTGACAGCACCGATCGTCCGCGCCGCGCGGTCGACCCATGGGCGCATTGTAGCGTCCAGTATACGTCAGGCACCACATCGCGGCCCAAAGCGGTGCTGTGGACCCATGCCAATGCGCTGTGGGGCGGCAAGGTGAATGCTGCGCATCAGGACCTGCATGCGTTCGATACGCATATGACCTATCTGCCGCTGTTCCACACCAACGCACTGGCCTATTCGATGCTGGCGACGTTGTGGGTCGGTGCCTCCCTCGTGCTTCAGCCGCGTTTTTCCGCGCGCCGGTTCTGGAACGTGGCGCTCGAACATCGCGCGACCTGGCTGTCGACGATCCCGTTCTGCATGAAGGCGCTGCTCGAGCACGACGTGCCGAAGCATCATCACTTCCGTCTGTGGGGAGCCTCGTTCTGCGATCCGCCCGCCTTCGCGAAATTTAACGTCAAGATCATCGGCTGGTGGGGCATGACCGAGACCATCACCCACGGCATTATTGGCGAGGTCGACCAGCCCAATACGCCGATGGCCATCGGCCGCGCCGCAACCGAATATGGCATCCGCGTCACCAACGACGACGGCACGCCGACTGCCGTGGGTGAGACCGGCAATCTCACGATCAAGGGCATTCCCGGCCTATCGCTGTTCAAGGAATATCTGCACAACGAGGCCGCGACTTCAGACAGCTTCGACGCGAACGGCTTCTTCATCACTGGCGACCGCGTCACGCTACTCGAGCGCGGCTATATCAAGTTTGGTGACCGTGCGAAGGACATGCTGAAAGTTGGCGGCGAGAACGTTGCCGCATCGGAGATCGAACAGGTCGTCATCACCGTGCCCGGCGTGCGCGAAGCCGCCGTCGTCGGCAAAAAACATCCCATGCTGGATGAAGTGCCGGTGGTTTTCATCATCCCGCATGCCGGCGTCGCGCAGGCACCACCAGCGCTGCATGAGAGTGTCATGGCGGCTTGCAAGCGCGGGCTGGCGGATTTCAAGGTGCCGCGCGAAATCCACTTCGTGGATGAGATGCCGCGTTCGACGCTTGAAAAAGTGGCCAAGGCGGAATTGCGCAAGCTGCTGGCCTGAGGCGAACGGCGCTTACGCGCCGAGCGCCACCGGGCGGAACACCTGTAGCAGTTGCTGGTCGATCTTGTCGCCCATCTGCTCCATGATCTCGAACGCCTTGGCATGCGTGAAGGCCATGCGATACGCACGCCGCTCCACCAGAGCCGCGTGGATGTCGACGATGGTCATAAGGCGAACGATGTCGCTGATCTGGTCGCCGGCCAGCGCATCGGGGTAGCCGCTGCCATCCAGGAATTCGTGGTGATGCAGCACCACGTCGAGCATCTCGCGCGGAAAACTGCCCTGCGCCACCAGAGCTTCGAAGCCGAGACGCGGATGTTTGCGCATCTCGAGCGTCTCGTCCTCGGTGAGCTTACCCGGCTTGTCCAGGATCGAGACCGGGATGAAGGCCTTGCCCACATCATGGACGAGGGCTGCGCGCGTGAGGCGGCGCTGATCTTCGTCGCGCATGCCCAGATGCTGCGCAAAGGCCACCGCGAACCCCGTCACGAATAGGCAGTGACGATAGCTGTGATTATGATGACGGCCGACGGCGGCCAGCCATTCGCGCAGCGATGTGCGCTTGATGGCCTTCAGAATCTGGTTCTCGGCTTGCATCACGTCGTTGAAGGTGAGCGGAACGCCGGCGGGCAGCTTCTCGAAGATCTTGACCATGACCGCATGCGCCGCCTCGACGCCGCGATTCAGCGCCTTCCCGCGGGCGGAGAAGTCCTCGTCATGCGGGTTCGGAAACGCGGCGCGGATACGCTGCATGATGCCACGTGCATCGAACGGCCGCGCGATCGTATCGGTGGCGCCGAGCGCCCAGGCCTGCATGGATCCGTGATGCAGCGAGTCGGCCAGCACGAACAGGCGCGGTATCGCTTCATAGGATTTGTGGCGCAGTTTGTTGCGCACGCGCTGCACGGCCTCTGCCGAGCGCAGATTGATATCGACCACGATACCCGACAGCTCGCTGGGCGGCGTCTCCGGAATGGCTGACGTTGGGACAACATCGACTTCGCCGACCTTCTGCAGGATATCGACGAGTTCGCTGCTGTGATCGCTGCGGTCCGATGCCAGAAGCAGTCGGCGGCGCGCCGGCGATTGGTTGACTGAAGCGGTCATATGCCCTCGATCTATTGCGGCGAACGGGCCGCAAGCAGGACATACATACCTTGGAACAGGGTTCTTGAAGCTTAATGGGTATTGTTAATGCTTCCTGATCGCCCCCCGGAAGGTTTCATTCCGGGGGATAGCACTATCAGTCGGTTAGGGCTTTCGCGAAAACTTTAAGCAATCCCGCCTTGCGCCGGAATCCGATCCGGAAAACAATCGCGCCATGAAGACCATCAGGTTCATCCTCGGCGTCGCGACCGCCCTCGCCGTCACGGTTCCAGCCCACGGGCAGCCCGCCGGGACGAGGCCCGATCTGCCATTCACGGCAACCCTTTCGAACGCCACCCCGCTGGCTTTTGGGATGGCGGCGGATGACGCCGCCCGTATCTTGGGCACCCCGCTAACCTATGTCAGCGGCCGACCGGGCGATGAGATCTATCTGGCGATCCGCACCTTCGGCGGCAGCGGCTTCTTCGACCGCCGCGACCGCCTCTATCTCCAGTTTCGCAAGGGACGCCTGACCGGCTGGAAGGGCGACTGGGGCCGGCATTGGATGTGGCAGTAGCCGCTTTGTGAGTAGACCCGTGCTGTCGTCCGCGCCAAACAGACCTCACCCCTTAACAACGATATGGAATACCTCGTGGGACAAGACATCACGCTGACTGCATCTGACGGCTTCAAACTCGGCGCCTACCGCACCCAGCCTGAGGGCAAGCCCAAGGGCGCCGTGGTGGTGATCCAGGAGATCTTCGGCGTAAACGACCACATCCGCACGGTCTGCGACCGCTTCGCCGTGCAAGGCTATGTGGCGGTGGCGCCGTCGATTTTCGATCGCATCGAACCCAACTTCCAGTCCGGCTATTCACCCGAGGAAATCGCCATCGCGCGCAAGTTCGTAGCCAATCCTGATTGGCCCGCGATGCTGCGCGACACCCAGGCCGCGATCGATTCCGTTGGGGATGTCGGCAATGTCGGCATCATCGGCTTCTGCCTTGGCGGCAGCGTCGCCTTCGCTGCTGCGACGAAACTAACCGGCCTCAGCGCCGCCATTGGCTATTACGGCGGCGCCGTGGTGCGCTTTGCCGACGACAAGCCGACCGTACCGACGCAGCTGCATTTCGGTGAAAAGGATCACGGCATTCCGCTCTCGGACGTCGAAACCATCCGCGCCAAGCGGCCGGATGTGGAGATCTTCGTCTATGACGGGGCCGAACACGGCTTCAATTGCGATCAGCGCGCCAGCTACAACAAAGCCAGCGCGGATGTTGCGAGAGAACGGAGCCTCGCGTTCCTCGCGAAGCATCTGAAGTAAGCCGCCGCCCTCTCCACGTCATTGCCGGGCTTGACCCCGCAATCCACCTTTGCGGCACCAACAAGCGCTTGGGCAAAGCTGGATACCCGGGTCAAGCCCGGGTATGACGACTGAGAGGGAGCAGCCTCGATCTTTCCCTGCCAGTCGGGAGAGATTGGAACATCACTCGCCCTTCACGCCCGCTGTCTTTGCCACCGTTGCCCAGCGCTCAAAGTCGCGACGCAGGCTCTTCTCGAAGGACTCGGGGCTATCACCGACCGGAACGAGATTGACCGCCTGCAGGCCGGCGGTCCCCTCCGGCGAATTGATGATGCGACCGAGCTCGGCCGACAGCTTGCTCACAATGTCCTTCGGCGTCGCTGCTGGCACGAAGACGCCGACCCAGCCTTCAGCCTCGAAACCGGGATAGCCGAGTTCGGCCATGGTCTGCACGTTCGGCAGCTTGGGCTTGCGTTTCTCGCCGCCCACTGCGAGCGGACGGATCTTGCCGGCTTCGAGCTGCGGACCGGCCGTGGTGAAGTCGAGGAAGGCCGCCGTGACCTGATTGCCGAGCAAGTCGTTCAAGAGCGGCGCGGCGCCACGATACGGCACATGGGTCATATCAATGCCGGTGTTCTTCTTCAGAAGCTCGCCATAAAGATGCGACGTCGTGGCATTGCCAAAAGTGCCGTACGGATATTTTCCGGGACTGGATCTAGCAAGATCGACCAGTTCCTTCACCGACTTCATCGGTTGCGCTTCGGGCACGACGAGCACGATCGGCGAGATCGCGACCTGCGTGACGGGCGCGAGATCCTTGAACGCATCGTAGGGCAATTTCGACATCAGGCTCGGCGCTTGGATGATCTGCGTGATTGCGATCAGCACCGTGTAGCCATCGCCCGGAGCCTTGGCAGCGAAATCGTTGCCGATCACGCCACCGGCGCCCGGCTTGTTCTCCACGGTGACGGTCTGTTTCCAGGATTCTTGCAGCTTCTGCGCAAGTAGGCGCGCCGCGACATCGGTGGCACCGCCGGGCGCATAGGGCACGACGAAAGTGATGCGCCGATCGGGATAGGATTGCGCGGTCTGCGCAAATGCTTGCGAAGACAGCGCCGCTCCCAGCGCCACGATGGCTGCCAGAGTGACGCCGCGCATCACGTTGACCGACGGACTGGTCTTCATCTCTTCTCCCCCTGATATCCATATGTGCCGACATGGCGGCGCATTTCAGCGAGTTGGCCTCGCTTGATCATTGCTACAGGGCGGGACACGATTCTGATACAGAGCAACGCGTATCCTGACGCCAATGCGCCGATACATCGCAGCCAATTTCATCGCGGGAAAGCGCGTCTATTCCGTGAAGCGGAGAAAATCGCGTGTGAGGTGATGACCGCGATCGATGCGTGCGATCAGAACCAGCGCTCGCTGACCAGCACCGTATCACCGGGATTGATCGGCGTGCCCAATGGCACCACGGCGCGGTACGAGCCCTCGACGGTGGTATGGGTCAGCGTGACTTCATCACGCTTGGCGCGTGGCGAGAAGCCGCCGGCAATTGCGATCGCGCTCTCGACGCTCATATTGGGCACGTAGGGATACTGTCCAGGAGCGGCAACTTCACCGAGGATGAAGAACGGACGGTAGGCTTCGATTTCGACAGCCACCGACGGCTCGCGAATGAAGCCATTGCGCAGGCGGCCGGTGATGCTCGCAGCCAGGGCAGCGGGCGTCATGCCACGCGCCGGCACGCGACCGATCAGCGGCATGGTAATCGCGCCACCAGCATCGATGGCGTAGGAATTGGTGAGACCTTCCTGGCCGTAAACCACCACGCGCAGCTTGTCGCCGGCATCGAGCTTGTACTGCGCATCATAGGTCGAGACCGGGGGAGCATAAGCAACCGGCACTGCTGCCGGCCCGTAACCCGGGCGGCCATAAGCTAGCGTGTCGAGATCGGCAGCCGGCGCGATCACTGCAACAGGACCGGGTCTGCGCATGCAGCCGGACAAAGCCAGCGCGGCAACCGCGACAATCATGGGCAGACGAAACGCGCAGGCAAACGACACTGGACATATCCCTCATAGAGGCAGCCTCGGTTTTGGCCTCTTATGGTTAAAATTCCGTTGTCATGGCCTTGCAGCAGGCAGCAAAAAGCCCGCCTTCGGGAGCTCCGAAAGCGGGCTTTTGGCGTTGTTCATCTACACTTAGCCGTGGTCAGCTCAGGCCGTGACACCGACCCCGATCGGGCACGACACACCGGTGCCGCCGAGACCGCAATAGCCGCCGGGGTTCTTTGCCAGATACTGCTGGTGATAGTCCTCGGCAAAGTAGAACTTCCCGGCCGGCGCAATCTCGGTGGTGATGGTGCCGAGGCCCTTCGCGGACAGTGCCTTCTGATACGCCGCCTTCGACGCTGCGACGGCATCGCGCTGTGCATCGCTGAAGGTGTAGATCGCGGAACGATATTGCGAGCCGATGTCGTTGCCCTGACGCATGCCCTGGGTCGGATCGTGGCTCTCCCAGAACGTCTTCAGCAACTGCTCGTAAGAAATCTTCTTCGGATCGAACACCACCAGCACCGCTTCGGTGTGACCGGTACGGCCCGAGCAGGTCTCTTCATAGGTCGGGTTCGGCGTGAAGCCGCCGGCATAGCCGACCGCGGTCGTATAGATGCCGTCGCCGAGCTCCCAGAACTTGCGCTCAGCACCCCAGAAGCAACCGAGCCCGAACACCGCCCGCTCAACTCCTTCTGGATAGGCCGGCTGGATGTTGCTGCCATTGACGAAGTGATGCTTGGCAGTGGGGATCGGCGTATCGCGACCGGGCAGTGCTTCGGCGGCGGTCGGCAATGCAGCGGTCTTGCGCATGAAAAGCATGGATCATCTCCCGGCGCGCTCGCGAACGAAGTGGACTCCGGTTCGCTGGACGAACGCGCAGATCTGGGGGCCAACAGCACCCGCGAGGCAGAACCGGATTCACTCCTGCCGCGCGGCGTATCTCAGGTGGCAATATAGGTATCTACGAGGGAAACGGCAGGTGTGTTACGTCGTCGAGCGCCGTTCAATTCCGCGAATAGCCGATCAACGGCTTGCTTGGCCGAAACAACAGCATCAGCACGATGCCGAGCACGCCCATGACGGCCCAGGCCGGCTGGTTGAGCAGCAATTTGAGAAGCCCGCTGAGGAACGGCGCATTGGCATCGACCATCGCCTGGAAGGAACGCTGGCTGGCCTGGTTGATGTCGTTCCAGAACTCCCCGAGCCGGGTCAGCCGCAGCGCCTGATCGGCAATCGAGCGCGCCCCATCATAGACCAGGAACACGAACCCGCCGGCCAGCAATAACAGCCCTATCAGGCGGAAAAACCCGCGGATCATCCGAATCCCCTCATCGCTCTCACCCCCGGCAATACCGGGCAAACCCGAGAAATTCAACCTCATCAGCAACTTAACCGCCACTCTGCGGCTGTTTTTCGTCTAAAGGCGCAGCCGGAAGGCGTTGACGGTGGAAATCGGGCACTCTATAAGGAGCGCCAATGGCGGTGGGCGCAATCCCGCCGCCGCTGTTCTTTGAGCGGCGCGCCCCGTGAGTTTCGAAACGCGTGAGCTTTGCCGCTCCGGGGATAGCATTTTCAGGAACACCCCGGAAACAGATCAGCGTTGGCCGCAGTCGAGCGGCAGACGTCAATCAGCCCGGCGCCCGAGACGGGACGCTGCTGAAGGATAGTGAGATATGGCCAATACGACCTCCGCCAAGAAGGCGACGCGCAAGATTGCCCGCCGCACCATCGTCAACAAGTCCCGCCGCACCCAGATGCGCGGTGCAGTCCGCACCGTCGAGGCGGCGATCAAGAGCGGCGACCGCGAAGCGGCGCTGAAGGCGATGAAGCTCGCCGAGCCCGAACTGATGAAGGCTGCTCAGCGCAACCTCGTTCACAAGAATCTCGCAAGCCGCAAGGTCTCGCGTCTCGTCCATCAGATCGCGAAGCTCGCGCAGTAATCTGACGACAACATTCTTTCCAAAAAGCCCGGCTTCACGCCGGGCTTTTTTTATGCCGCAATGCGTTCGCGCTATCGCGTCACAAATTCTGATGAAGCGCAAAGACCGCCGCGCGCTTGCGCGATGCGCGTCTCGTCATGTCTCTTCAACGGCACAGCCGGAACGCACAACGCATCACACCGAGTGCCAATCCGCGTTATCGCTTGCGTCAGCGTGATTCTGAAAAAGCAACAGCGCCACGCCGCCAGCGCGAGTCCGATGTCTAGGGTTACCCTGACTCAACGCACAGAAAAAAACGCGCGGCTCTAATCACTTATCGGCATAGCGAAGCGGACCAGTTTGAAAACGCGGACTCGGCCCCTTCATTCGTAAATGAATTATGAATTTCTTTTTTCGCTGGATCGAATCTGCAACGGCACTGTCACATTACGATTCAGCGCGTTGATTCAAAACCTTGACGCATCGTCAAAAAAATCACGACGTGTTCCGGGCTGCGCAAGTGAGGCTTTTGCGGGGCACCCGAAAAATGATTCCGTTGCGAGAAACCGGGCGTGCTGTATTTCTTTAATCACTCGCGGCGCCCGCGGTTCTTCAGATCAGAGCGATTTAAGAACCAGGACGGACCTTAGGATCAGCGACGGTCTTCAGGTTAGCGACACCTTCCAAGCTTTGATCGGATCGCAGCCCATAGCAATATGGGAAGGGTTGTTCTGTGTCGAAATTTCTCGGGTATCCATTCGGATGCTTTGAAAAGAAATGCGCACCGTCCAATCGCAACCAGCAAAGCTGACGGTGCGGAAGTAAGCGGGCAGGCGAGCGGGCAAGACGACGATACGGGAATGCGACTGAACGAGTTTCGATGTTCAGCGTTGCGGACTGACTTTGAACCACATGTAAACTGACATCTTGCCGCGAGCGACCGCGGTGAGCGGGGGAGGCTTTATGCGCAAATCGACCACGACAGCATTCCAGCGACTGCGATCTGCGTTTCGTTCAGATATGGCAGCACATGCGGCGACCCACACCTCCGCGCACGCTCCCGACAGACCCTCCAGTACGCGCTGACCTCGCGACGAGGTCCTCTTCGACATCACTGATCTGACCTCGGCCGGATGGCCGTTGGCGGAGCTGTGCCCGAAGACGACGCGTCACACGAGGTCGCACCGCGTCTCCATACGCGGACATTCATCGGCAGCGTTGTGCCGGACACTCACTCTATCTGAAAAGTTCTCTGACAATGGCTAATATGGAACAGGATCACTGGTCTCGCGTGAAAGGTCGGCTGCGGTCGACGGTTGGCGAAGACGTTTACTCCAGCTGGTTCGCGCGGATGGATCTCGAAAGCGTGCAGGACGACAGCGTCCATCTTTCGGTACCCACCCGATTCCTGAAGAGCTGGATCCAGGCCCACTACGCCGAGCGCGTGCTGAACGCCTGGCAGGCCGAGATGCCGCAAGTTCATCGCGTCGATCTCACCGTGCGTTCGGCGATGCGCAACGTTGCGCCCGCCAACAAGGAAGCCGCAGCGCCGACCGAAGCGCGCCGCACCGAGACGTTCAACAACCGTCCCGCGCCCGAACTCCGCGCCACGGCCACCGCGCCGGTGTCCGCAAGCCATGAAGCACTCGGCGGCTCGCCGCTCGATCCGCGCCTGACTTTTGCGAGCTTCGTGCTCGGCCGCGCCAACACGCTGGCCCATGCTGCCGCGCGTCAGGTCGCCGAAGGTCGCCGCGGCGATCCGGTGATGTTCAACCCGCTTTACATCCATGCCGGCGTCGGCCTCGGCAAAACCCATCTGTTGCAGGCCGTGACCTGGGCTGGCAATTCCGGCCCCGACCGCAAGGTGCTGTATCTCACCGCCGAGAAGTTCATGTACGGCTTCGTCGCTGCGCTGAAGACGCAGACGGCGCTCGCCTTCAAGGAAGCGCTACGCGGCATCGACGTGCTGGTGATCGACGACATGCAGTTCCTGCAGGGCAAGACCACGCAGGCCGAATTCTGTCACACACTGAACGCGCTGATCGATGCCGGCCGCCAGGTGGTGATCGCCGCCGATCGTCCGCCGTCGGATCTGGAAAGCCTTGACGAACGCGTGCGTTCGCGCCTCGCCGGCGGTCTCGTCGTCGAAATGAGCTCGCTCGGCGAAGAGCTGCGCCTGGGCATCCTGAAGTCGCGCGTTGCTGCGGCCCGTGCACATCATGCCTCGTTCGAGGTGCCGGAACCGGTGCTGGACTATCTGGCCCGCACCATCACCCACAATGGCCGCGATCTCGAAGGCGCAATCAACCGCCTGCTGGCGCATTCGAAGCTGAACGCCACGCCGGTGACGCTGGAAATGGCCGAACGCGAAGTGCGCGACCTGATCCGCCCGCAGGAGCCGAAGCGGATCAAGATCGAGGACATCCAGCGTGTCGTCGCGCGTCAGTACAATGTCAGCCGGTCCGACCTCCTGTCGTCGCGCCGCACCGCCAATGTCGTGCGCCCCCGTCAGGTTGCGATGTATCTGGCCAAGACCCTGACGCTGCGCTCGCTGCCGGAAATCGGCCGCCGCTTCGGTGGCCGCGATCACACCACGGTTCTGCATGCCGTACGCAAGATCGAGGCGCTGGTCGGCAAGGACGTGGCCCTGCAGGATGAGGTCGAGACGCTGAAGCGCCAACTGCAGGAGTAAAAGCGTCCCCGCCCCCGACGCGCCAAAGCGTGCGCCGGGGCAGGACGAGGGTGTTAACCGTCAAAACATTGGGGGCCGGAAGCGCATCTCTCTTGCGCTTCCCGGCCATCCACGCCACCTTGCGGTCCCCCGCGGGATTGAGCAAAATCCACTTGATCGAGCTTGCGGGTGTCATCGCCGCGGCGCCCATTCGGGCCGCCAGGCATTTCCACACGACACCGGATTGAATCGGGCGGGTTTTGTTATGAAGGTCACCGTCGAACGCGCGCAACTCCTGAAGTCGCTGAGCCACGTGCATCGCGTGGTCGAGCGCCGCAACACGATTCCGATCCTGGGCAACGTACTGATCCGTGCCGAAAATGCCCGGCTGTCGCTAAAGGCCACCGACCTCGACCTTGAAGTCACGGAAACCCTGGCCGCCGAAGTCGGCACTGCCGGTTCCACCACCGTGCCTGCCCATATGTTTTACGACATCGTCCGCAAACTGCCGGACGGCTCCCAGATCGTGCTCGAAGCCGATGGCGACCGCTCGGTGATGGCGATCCGCGCCGGCCGTTCGCGCTTCACGCTGCAGACGCTGCCGGAGAATGATTTCCCGGATCTCGCCGCCGGCGAAATGACGCACTCGTTTGCGCTGCCCGCCTCCGACGTCAAACGCCTGATCGACCGCACGCAGTTCGCGATCTCCACCGAGGAGACCCGCTATTATCTCAACGGCATCTATCTCCACGCCACCGGCACCGCAACCGCGGCGACCCTGCGTGCCGTCGCCACCGACGGTCATCGTCTGGCGCAGATCGACCTCAAGCTGCCCAAGGGCGCCGACGGCATGCCGGGCGTCATCGTGCCGCGCAAGACGGTCGGTGAAGTGCAGCGCCTGATCGAGGATCTGGAAGCCGAGATCACCATCGAGCTGTCGCAGGGCAAGATCCGCTTCACGCTTGGCAACGTGGTTCTGACCTCGAAGCTGATCGACGGCACCTTCCCCGACTATGGCCGCGTAATCCCGCAGAACAACGACAAGGAACTGGTGATCGACAAGAAGGACTTCGAGAACGCAGTCGACCGCGTCTCGACGATCTCCAGCGAGCGCGGCCGCGCCGTGAAACTCGCGCTGTCCGCGGGCAAGCTGGTGCTGTCCGTGACCAATCCGGACTCGGGCAGTGCGACCGAAGAGCTTGAGGTCGAATACGCCTCCGACGCGCTCGATATCGGCTTCAACTCGCGCTATCTGCTCGACATCGCCGCCCAGATCGAAGGCGAAGTCGCCGTGCTGCGCCTCGCCGATCCCGGCTCGCCGACGCTGGTGCAGGACAAGGACGCCAAGGGCGCCCTGTATGTGCTGATGCCGATGCGGGTGTGAGTTCCTTCAGGTGCCGTCCCCGCGAAAGCGAGGACCCATAGCCTCCGAAGAACTAGTTGCAGCCAGGTAGCCACGACTCTGCCGTTTTATGCCGGCCGTGGTCATGGATCCCCGCCCCGCATGCGCCTTCGGCGCACTAGGCGGGGATGACAACGGAGATTGGCGCGGCGCGTTGCGACGACTTTAGCTGAGTCCCATATTCACGAATGACCGCCTCCCGCATCCATCGCCTGTCGCTCACCAATTTCCGCAGCTATCGCGCGGCGTCGCTGGAGACATCGGCGGACATGGTCGCCCTCGTCGGTCCGAACGGCGCCGGCAAGACCAATTGTATCGAAGCGATCTCGTTTCTGTCGCCCGGCCGCGGCCTGCGCCGCGCGACGCTCGAAGACGTTGCGAATAACGAAGGCGACGGTTCCTGGGCTGTGTCGGCGACTGTCGAGGGTGAGGTTGGTCTCGCCACACTCGGCACCGGCATCGATGCCCCCGCGGCAGAAGGTGCGTCCACCAGCCGTCGCTGTCGTATCGACCGCGAGCCTGTCGGTTCTGCCGCAGCGTTCGGCGATCACCTCCGCATGGTGTGGCTGACGCCAGCCATGGACCAGTTGTTCATGGGCGCCGCCTCCGAACGCCGGCGCTTCTTCGACCGCCTCGTGCTGGCCATCGACAAGGATCACTCCGGTCGCGTCTCCGCACTCGAGCGTAGCCTGCGTTCGCGTAACCGCTTGCTCGAAGACCGGAACAGCGACGCCCACTGGCTCGATGCCATCGAGCGGGAGACAGCCGAACTCGCGGTTGCCGTCGCCGCGACGCGCGGCCAGACTGCAATGCGGCTCGGAGAGATGCTGCGCGTGCGCGGCGAAGCCTCGGCCTTTCCATCCGCACTCATCATGCTCGACGGCTGGATGGAGAATGCGCTGGTCAATGAACCGGCCACGGCGGTCGAAGATCGTTATCGCCAGATCTTGCGCGATGGTCGCCCGCGTGATGCCGCCGCCGGCCGCACGCTCGACGGCCCGCATCTCACCGATCTGCAGGTGATCTATGCGCCGAAAAACATGCCGGCACGCGATGCCTCCACCGGCGAACAGAAGGCCCTGTTGATCGGGCTCATCCTCGCCCACGCCACGCTGGTCGCCGAGATGACCGGCATCACGCCGCTCCTGTTACTTGACGAAGTCGTCGCCCATCTCGACCCTGATCGGCGCAAGTCGCTGTTCGGCGAACTCTCGAAATTGGGCGCCCAGGTCTGGATGACCGGCGCCGATCCTGTTGCTTTCGCAGAAATCGGCCCATCCGGCGAGATTTTCGACGTCGCCAATGGGCATATCGCGCGGCGCCAGCCGGCCGGTTGAACCAAAGCAACACCTCCTACAACTCACTCTAAGTGCCCCGCGCAAATAATGTCGCTGCCCTTGTGGGCAGCGCTTTTGCATGCACGCAAGCAAACGCCGGAGGCTTTCAGTGATGTTTTCAAGCAAGCGCGGGATACAGCTCCCGGCCAGACACTGCCTGTTGGCCCTGCTCGTCAGCACCGCCATCGCCGGCGGCTCGCTGGCCTGCCGTGCGGAAGACGGCCTGGTGGATGTGAGAACGCTGCCGCATATCGAAGGCGCGATGGCCCGGCCTGAAGCCACCAAATACCCCAATCTCAGCGCCAGCTATTTCGGCGCAGGCAGCGTCGCAGACACCATTGCCAATACCGGAAAATTACTCGCAGCCGATGGCTGGATCGCCTACACGCCGCCACTCGAGGGATCAGATCGCAGCCGCTGGTACAAGAAGGGTGCGCAGGGCGTGTCAGCATCCTTCATGACTGACGGCAGCCGAACGGATCGGTCGGGGGTCAGCTACAGCTCGCAGCGCCTTGAGGTAAACCTGCCTTTCCCTGATCAGGCGACCGACATCGTCTATGACGAGCGGCGGCCGTATCTTGGATGCACGACGGCTGAAACCGTTGATGCGACGCTCGCCTTCTTTCAGAAAGAACTCGCTGCATTGGGCTGGTCGCCGCTGTCCGCGGGCGCAGCCGAGGCGCGTTGGCCGGATGCGAAGATCGACGAGACGATCGCGAATGGCGTGCGCGTCTATTTTTCTCGTGACGGCAACACGCGGCAATTGCCGGTGATGCTGACCTTACAGCGGAGCGCCGATAACAAGACCAGCGTCGAAATTCGCGTCGCGCCCTTCGCGCTTCCGCAAGATCTCGCTGCGGGCCCTGAATCCGCAGGCCTGCCGCGACCGGAACGCATTAAATCCGCAGGAACCACGGGCAGCGCGGATTCTATCAGGCGTGAAGCGCATGCGCTGATCCCGGCTGAACTTGGCCCGGTGCTGGCCTTCTATCGCCGCGAACTCGGCAAGAAGGGCTGGGTCGAACAGGGCAAGGACACCGTCGTCACCGCCGATCGCGCCTCGCTCGCATTCACATCGCCGGAAGAGACGGCAACGATGCAGATCGGTCGCAAATACGATCTGACCACCGTGCAGATCGACGTACAGGTTCTGCCATCGGTGATCACTGCGCGCGCCAAGGCCAAGAAGGAAGCAGACGACCGCTTTATCAAGGATGCACTCGCGTTCGGGCAAGCGGCTATTGCCGAAGCGGATGCGAAGCGCGCAGCGGCACAAGCCGCGCGTGGGCCGGAAACTGCGTTGCGCGCGATGAACGGTTCGAGCACACCGATTCCCGTCCCCGACACCGCCAGCGAGATCGACTTCGACGGCGCCGATGGCAGGCTCGCATTCACCAGCTCATCAAGCGTCAGCGCGCTGGCGGATTTTTACCGCAGCGGAATGAAGACGCTCGGCTGGAAGAGCACGCCGTCAGTCATCAACAATCCCAATATGGTGGTGTTGAATTTCAGCAAGGCCAAGCAGAGCATCTCAATGACGGCGATGCAGATGGGCCCGAAGGTCAATGTCACGGCGACAGGCTCGGGCCTGAAGGGCGCGCCTGTCGCAACCGTTGCCAGCAACACGACCACCACGGGCAACGCCAAGAGCGCCGAACAGGTTCTCGAGTCCGATGGCGACACCGATTATCCCACGCCGAAGCAGCGGACGTTGCGATCGCTGGGTACTTCAGGGCTGCCAGGCGGCGCGCCGTTCAGACATGAGTTGAGTGCATCTGTGCCTGCGGGACTGGACTCGGTTCTGGCGTTCTACCGACGCGAACTCACGCAGCGACAGTGGCAGGAAGACACGAAGAGCGCTGTCATCAAGCTGGACAGCGCCACGCTCGCCTTCAAGGCCCCCGATGGGCCGGCCATGCTGAAGCTGGAACGCCGCAACGACGAGACCACGGTCAGTCTGGTGGTGCGCCATCCCGCAGAAGCGACGAAGGCGGGCATCCTGCCTGCACTGGGCAAGGTTCGGCTGCTGTTCGGCAATATGGGCGACGCCGAAGTGTCGGTCAGCATCAACAACAAGACGATCAAGGTCGCGCCCGGCGTGGGCGGACCGCAAAATCCGAACGGGCCGACGATGGAACTGCCGCCCGGC
The DNA here is from genome assembly GCF_056401215.1 of Tardiphaga sp. P4_G1. Classification (NCBI taxonomy): domain Bacteria; kingdom Pseudomonadati; phylum Pseudomonadota; class Alphaproteobacteria; order Hyphomicrobiales; family Nitrobacteraceae; genus Tardiphaga; species Tardiphaga sp. P4_G1. Next base: position 384,743 of record NZ_JBFUJU010000003.1, on the reverse strand, counting down.
GCCTACAAGGTCACGATCAAGGCCGCGGGCAGGCCCGCGCATGACAGTACGATCAAGGTGGCGGCCAACGACAGCTGGGGCCTGATGGTTGGCCCTGACGGTCGGGATATCCTCCCGCTGCAACTCTACTAAGAACAAAACGTGCAAGCGCGCCAGCGCGCGCGTCCGCCACTGCATTGGGCCATGAGAAATCGTCTGTTGTAGACCACGTTCGACAGCATAAATATCTGGCCATGCTGGTATTTTTGGCCATTCATCTATCGCGGATCGCACGCGCGTTCGGAACCGAAATGCGTTCGCTTCCGATTCCCGGACCGCGCATGATCGATGAGGCCGAATGCATCTGTTCGGTGCTGCTGGCGATCGTCTTGTCGCACGCCATCGGCGCTGAGAATGTCGGCTGGGCCGCATTCTCCGGCTACATGGTGATGCGCTCGCACGTCACCGAAAGCTTCACCCGCGGGCTGCTCCGTGTGATCGGGACGCTCGCAGGTGCAGGGCTCGCGCTTGCCGCGGCGCCGTTCGTGCTCAAGCAGCCATTGTTGCTGAGTCTCGGTCTTCTGATCGGCGGCGGCGTCACGCTCTATTTCGCCATCGTCGGCCGCCGCGCCTATGCTTGGCTGTTCACCGGCCTCACTTTCCTGATGGTGCTGATCGAAGGCATGGAGCATGCGCGCGAGCCGATCCTGCGCTTTGCCTCGACGCGCGTGCTCGAAGTGCTGGCCGGTACCACCGCTTGCGTCATCGTCAGTGCGATCTCGACCTGGACAGTGCGGCGCGCGCTACCGAATCCGGACAACAATCTGCGCGCCAAGCCGGTCGACCAGCCGACGCGACAATGGCACGCCACGGTGGCGCGTCACGCCTTGGTCGGCGGCATTGCATTGGCGCTGATCCCGTGGGCCTGGCAGTGGCTCGGCATCCCGTCGCTCAGCCAATCCAGCATCACGATCTTCGCGGTCATGCTGGTGCCGGCGGCATCGCTGGCGGACGGCATGCTCAGCCCGGTTTCCTCGCGCATGATGAACCGGCTGGTCGGCTGTCTCGCGGGCGGTCTGCTGGCCAGCGCGATCCTGCTGGTCAGCCAACATTCGCCCGTCGTGATGACCATCGGACTCGCGCTCGGCGTCATGATCGGCCGTCACATCGAAAATGGCCCGCCCTCCATGAGTTATGCGGGCCTGCAATTCACTTTGGCCTTCCTCGTGGTGCTGGTGCCTGACAACTACGCCAATGCCGCCCTGGAGCCCGGTTATGACCGCCTGTTTGGCATTCTGTTCGGAATGGTTCTGCTGGAGCCTGTCGTGCTGGCCGCGCATTTGATCGCCCGGCGCGGCCTGAAGGGGACCCCCGCCAAACCGGCTGCAGGATTGGCCGAAAAATAGCCTCTCGGATGCACGTAAGCCGCGCATTTCGACGCCCGGAACAGGCGCGAAATCAGGCTACGAAAACGGCCTCAAATCGGCTTGAAACGGCGCCAAAAAAACCTATTTATTCAATAGCTTGCTGCGCGTTACTTTGCGCTAGGCGCAATGCGCCTTTCATGGCACAAATAGAGCGATTCAAGCGCCGTTTTCCGCGCTGATTCGGCACACCTTCGAAGGCCCCTACATGACTGAACCAGCCCGGCAACCCATCGCCGACACTGAGCATGCCATTCCCATCGAATACGGTGCGGAATCGATCCGGGTCCTGAAGGGACTCGACGCCGTCCGCAAGCGCCCGGGCATGTATATCGGCGATACGGACGATGGTTCGGGCCTGCATCACATGGTCTACGAAGTCGTCGACAACGCGATCGACGAAGCGCTTGCGGGTCACGCCAGCGCCGTCGAAGTTATTCTGAATGCCGATGGCTCGGTGACGGTGCGCGACGACGGTCGCGGCATTCCCGTGGACATTCACAAGGGCGAAGGCATTTCGGCAGCCGAGGTCATCATGACCCAGCTCCATGCCGGCGGAAAATTCGACCAGAACTCCTACAAGGTATCCGGCGGTCTGCATGGCGTCGGCGTGTCCGTCGTCAACGCGCTGTCGAGCAAGCTGATCCTTCGCGTCTGGCGCAACGACAAAGAGCACCGCATCGAATTCGCCCATGGCGACGCGGTGGCGCCGCTCTCGGTGGTCGGCGATGCCAATGGCAGGCGCGGCACCGAAGTGACATTCTATGCCTCGGCGGAAACATTCACGACACTCGAATATGATTTCGCGACACTCGAACATCGTCTGCGCGAGCTCGCCTTCCTGAATTCCGGCGTCAACATCAGATTGTCGGATCTGCGTCATCCGGTCGAGAAGACCGAGAACATGATGTATGAGGGCGGCGTCGAGGAATTCGTCAAATATCTTGACCGCAACAAAAAGGCGATGGTGCCGACGCCGATCGTGATGCGCGCCGAACAGAGCGGCATCACTGTCGAAGTCGCGATGTGGTGGAACGACAGCTACCACGAGAACGTGCTGTGTTTTACCAACAACATCCCGCAGCGCGACGGCGGCACCCATCTGGCCGGTTTCCGCGGCGCGCTGACGCGTCAGGTCAACGGCTATGCCGAAGTTGTCGCCAAGAAGGAAAAGATCGCCCTGACCGGCGACGATTGCCGCGAAGGTCTCACTGCCGTGCTGTCGGTGAAAGTGCCCGATCCGAAATTTTCATCGCAGACCAAGGACAAGCTGGTGTCTTCGGAAGTGCGACCAGTGGTCGAGAACGTTCTCAACGAAGCCCTCGCCTCGTGGTTCGAGGAACATCCGACCGAAGCCAAGATCATCGTCAGCAAGGTGATCGAGGCCGGCGCCGCCCGCGAAGCCGCCCGCAAGGCCCGCGAACTGACCCGGCGCAAGGGCGCGCTGGATATCGCCTCCCTGCCCGGCAAGCTCGCCGACTGCCAGGAGCGCGATCCCGCCAAGTCCGAACTGTTCATCGTCGAGGGTGACTCGGCAGGCGGCTCCGCGAAACAGGGCCGCAACCGCGAATTCCAGGCCGTGCTGCCGCTGCGCGGCAAGATCCTCAATGTCGAGCGCGCGCGCTTCGACAAGATGCTCGGTTCCGAACAGATCGGCACGCTGATCACGGCGCTCGGCACCGGCATCGGCCGCGACGACTTCGACCTGTCGAAACTGCGTTATCACAAGATCATCCTGATGACGGACGCCGACGTCGATGGCGCGCATATCCGCACGCTGCTGCTGACGTTCTTCTTCCGCCAGATGCCGACGCTGATCGAAGGCGGCTATCTCTACATCGCGCAGCCGCCGCTCTACAAAGTGACGCGCGGCAAGTCCGAGCAGTACCTCAAGGACGAACGGGCGCTGGAAGACTACCTGATCGAGACGGGTCTCGACGATTGCATCTTCAAGCTCGCCTCGGGCGAGGATCGCACGGGCCGAGATCTGCTGGCGCTGGTGGAAGACGCCCGCGTCATCCGCTCGACGCTGAACAACCTGCACTCGCGCTATAATCGCAAGGTCGTCGAGCAAGCTGCAATCGCTGGCGTGCTCAATCCGAGGGTCACCGCTGATCTCGCCACCGCCAACGCCGCCGCCGACTACATCGCCAAGCGGCTGGATGCGCTGGCCGACGAAGTCGAGCGCGGCTGGATCGGTGAATTCCGCGAAGGCCAGGGCTTCTTTTTTGAACGCACGATTCGCGGTGTGAAGGACGTCTCCTTCATCGATGACGCCCTGCTCGGCTCCGCCGATGCGCGCAAGCTCGACGAATATGCCGGTAGCCTGCAGGAAGCCTATCCGAAGTCCGGCGTCCTGCGCCGCAAGGACATCGAATTCCCGATCCACGGCCCTGTCTCGCTGTTCGAGGCCGTCACCGACGCCGGCCGCAAGGGCGTGGCCCTGCAGCGCTACAAAGGTCTGGGCGAGATGAACCCCGGCCAGCTCTGGGAAACCACGCTCGACACCAATGAGCGTTCGCTGCTGCAAGTCCGGGTCAAGGAAGTCGATGAGGCCGACGACATCTTCACCAAACTGATGGGCGATGTGGTCGAACCGCGCCGCGAATTCATCCAGGACAATTCGCTCAGCGCGAATGTGGACGTGTAAGCGTATCGCACCCTAGAGATACAACTGAAAAGGCCCGCCATTCTGGCGGGCCTTTTTGCGTTTATCCTACTTCTTCACCAGCGGGCAGCGCGACTGCGCCAACGGCTGAAACGCCTGATCGGCGGGTACCGTGGCGAGCAGTTTGTAATAGTCCCATGGTGCCTTGGACTCATTCGGCTTCTTCACCTCGAACAGATACATGTCGTGGACCATACGACCATCTTCGCGGATCTTGCCGTTCTTGTAGAACACGTCATCGACGGGCAGTTCACGCATCTTCTTCATCACCTCTTCGGTGCTGTCGGTGCCGGCGGCCTGCACGGCTTTCAGATAATGCAGTACCGATGAATATGTGCCGGTCTGAAGCATGTTCGGCATGGCGTTCATCTTCCCGTAGAAGCGCTTCGACCACTTCCGCGTCTCGTCGTTCATGTCCCAATACGACGCCTCGGTGATCGTCAGCCCCTGGGCCTCCTTCAGCCCGAGACCGTGAACGTCGTTGATAAATCCGGCCAGTGCCGAGAGCTTCTGGCCGCCTGCTGTCAAGCCGAACTCTGCCGCCTGCTTGATCGAATTAATGGTGTCGCCGCCGGCATTGGCGAGAGCCACAACCTTGGCCTTGGACGACTGTGCCTGCAGTAGGACGGAGGCGAAGTCCGCGGTCCCGACCGGGTGTTTCGTTGCACCGGCGACCTTGCCGCCCGATGCCTTGACGACATCGCCAGTGTCCTTCTCAAGGCCTTGACCGAACGCATAGTCCGCCGTCACGAAATACCAGGTATCGAAACCCTGGCTGACAAGCGCCTTGCCAGTGCTGTTCGCGATCGCGAATGTGTCATAGGCCCAATGAACCACATAGGGTCCACACACCTCGTTCGTGATCCGGGTCGATCCCGGCGAGCTCAGCGTGATGATCTTCTTCTTCTCCTTGGCGATTTCAAGGACGGCCAAAGCAGGCGACGACGACGCAACGTCGAGAATGGCATCGACCTTGTCGGTATCGAACCATTTGCGTGCAGCGTTGGCGGCAATATCGGGCTTGTTCTGGTGATCTGCGAATACGACTTCGACCGGCATGCCGAGGACCTTGCCGCCGAAATCCTCCACCGCCATCTGCGCCGCAGTCACGGCACCCTTGCCGGTAATGTCGGCATAGACGCCCGACATATCCTCGATCACGCCGACACGGACGACGCCATCCGAGACCTGTGCGTTCTGCGCCAAAGCAGAGACCGTGCAAAGAAAAACGCTGGCAATTGCCGTCGTAAAGCACACACCCAGTTCAGATCGTCTCATATCCTCCACCCCTTTTACGTTTTTGATTTTTCAATACGCCTGCGACGCGCGATCTCTCCAGGGACCTATCGCATCGTCACTTCTCATTTCCTCTGTTCGCAAACGCAGCCAGGCCACGCTTGGCATCCGCACTCGTGAAGGTGCGCTGACCGAGCGCGGCCTCCACGCGAAATGCTTCTGCGAGCGGCAGGTCCTGAAGCGTCAGCGCCGCTTCCTTGATGGTCTGGACGGCGATCGGACTCAGTGCCGCGATCCTGGCTGCCATCTCATAGGCCAGTGGTTCGACTTGATCGGAATCGACAACCCGGTTGACGACGCCTTTGGCAAGCATGTCATCCGCGGAAAAGCGCTCCGCCGTCAGCATGATCTCCATGGCATGCGCGTAGCCGATCTGCCGGACCAGGCGCACGAGCGTGCCTCCCGCCGGTACGAAACCGTGCTTCGGTTCGGGCAGTTGAAAGACACCGTCGCGCGCCGCGATCCGGATGTCCGTCGCCAGCATGATCTCGAACCCGCCGCCCATGCACATGCCGCGAATGGCGCTGATGACCGGCTTATAGAATTCGGGAAACTTGATGTGGGCCGGGTCCCAGGCAGAGATGTCGATCGTGTCCGCCGCAAGTGCAGGAATAGACTCCCGGAGGTCAGCACCGACGCAGAAGGCGCGATCGCCCGCGCCGGTCAGCACTACGGCCCGGATCTCATCGTCATCCTTGATGGCGTGGAATGCGCGGCCGAGGTCGTCATACATGGCGAGCGTCAGCGCATTCATCTTGTCCGGCCGGTTGATCCGCACCGTTGCGACGTGACTGTCCTTGGTGAAATCAATCGCCATCAGATCGCTCCCGACGCCTTGAGACGCGCCAGTTCGGCCGCCGTGACATCCGCCAACCGGGAGAGAACCTCTGCATTGTCCTCGCCAGGCAGCGGCGCTTTTTCGAACGACATCTGTCCCGCACCGGATAGCTTGATCGGCAGACCGAACATGCCGATCAGCTTTCCGGCTATCGGAACGTCGACGATCATGTTACGCGCAGCGATGTGCGCGTCTTCCACCACTTCGGCGATGGTCTTGATGGCGCTAAGCGGGATCTTGTCGGCCGCCATCTCCTCGAGTTCGGCCTTGGTGTAGTTCGCGAACCAGCGTTCCAGCAGCGGCTTGACCCTGGTCTCTGCCACGGCGTGATCGAACCGCTTCTCCATCGTATCGATGGCAGGATCTTTGGCCTGTTCCGGCTCGCCGAACAGCGCGCAGGTAATTGCCCAGAACTTGTCGGTGTAGCCGCCGAAGAAAACGTAGCCGTCCTTGCAGGGAAACTGGCCATAGGGCCGAACGAACGGATGATCGTTGCCCAATGGCGAGGCGACCTCTTTCTGCGCGGTGTAACGGACCACGGCGTTCTCGGTCAGTGTCAGCACGGAGTCTTGCTGAGATACATCGACCACCTGACCGACGCCGGTCTTCTCCGCCTCTCGCAATGCTGCGAGCGTTCCGATAGCCGCATAGAGGGAAGCGGCGAGGTCGCCGATGATCGTGCCGACGCGCACCGGCGGCAGATCGGCATAGCCGTTCATCGACCACAGGCCGCCGGCCGCCTGCCCCGTATTGTCATAGGCCGGCTTGGATGAATTTGGACCTGTGCGACCGAAGCCACTGATAGCGGTGTAGACGAGCCTGGGATTGAGTTCGCGCAGCACCTCGTAGCTGAGGCCAAGCTTGTCCATCGTGCCGGGACGGAAGTTCTCAACGAGGATGTCGGCCTTCTGCACCAGCTTCTTCAGCAGGGCCTTGCCATCCTCGGATTTGAGATTGAGCGTGATGCCCCTCTTGTTGCGGTTGAACTGTGTGAAGAAGGCGCTGAGCTGCTCATCGTCGTTGCCGACGAAGGGTGGAAAGGTCCGCGCATAATCCGGCTCTCCGGGATGCTCCACCTTGATCACGGTGGCACCCAGGTCTGCGAACAACATCGAGCAGAATGGACCTGCGACAACACGCGTGATGTCAAGCACCGTCACGCCCTTGAGAGGACCGTTGCGCTCCTTGAGCCCATCTATCTTTTCTGCAGTGTTCACATCATCCTCCCAGTCCATACGAATATCCGCCGACAACATCGGCACGCGTGGTTTTCGTACAAGAGCATGAGTATCGAAGATACATTTTCATACCCGCCGGGCGTGCAAGCGTGACGCCTGCACGAAGTTGCGTTGCACAAAGTGGCGTTAGAACGCCTCCACTTTTTACGAACGCAGCTTCTCGAGAACTTCCTTAGCGCGATCAACACGCACGTCGTGATTGGCGGCGAGCGCGGCGGCGACCTTCTCGATCTCGTCACCGGTGGCGCCGGCGACGATGGCGATATTGCGCGCATGCAGTGCCATGTGCCCCTTCTGGATGCCTTCGGTGGCCAGCGCACGAAGCGCACCCATGTTCTGCGCCAGACCGACGGCAACGGCGACTTCCGCCAGTTCCTGCGCACTCTGCACGCCAAGTATCTTCAGGGCCGCTCGCGCGGCGGGATGGGTCTTGGTGGCACCGCCGACGAGGCCGAGCGCCATCGGCATCTCAATGGTGCCGACGAGATTGCCGCTGCCATCGATTTCCCAATTGGTGAGCGAGGTATAGCGGCCGGAGCGCGAGGCCCAGACATGGGCGCCGGCCTCGATGGCGCGCCAGTCATTGCCGGTGGCGACCACGATGGGATCGATACCATTCATGATGCCCTTGTTGTGGGTCGCAGCGCGGTAGGGATCGACGATCGCAAACGCACAGGCCTCGACGATGCCGCGGGCGATCCGCTCGCCATCATATTCCTCGGTCTTCAACGCCTCCGGCGTCACTGACACCATTGCGCGAGCGATACGCAGATCGGCATAGTTCGACAGGATGCGCAGACGCACGGTTCCGCCTGTGATCTTCTCGATCAGCGGCGCGACCGTCTCCGCCATCGTGTTGACCGTGTTGGCGCCCATGGCATCGCGCACGTCGACGATGAGATGCACGGCCATCATCGGTCCCACCGGTGTGTCTTCGAACACATGCACCTCGACGTCGCGGCAGCCGCCGCCGAGCGAGATCAGCACCTTGTCTTTGGCATTGGCCGCCTCAAGGATGGCATCGCGCTCGCGTAGCACGCGCGCACGGGCGCCGTGCACGTCGGTCACGCCCAGCACCTGCACCTGCGCACGCATGATCGGCGCGGAGCTTGAGGTCTGGAAACCGCCGCATTTGCGAACGATGCGTGCCATATAGGATGCCGCGGCCACCACCGACGGCTCCTCGACCGCCATCGGAATCAGGTAGTCACGGCCGTTCACGGTGAAATTGGTGGCGATACCGACCGGCAGTTCGAACGTGCCGATGACATTCTCGATCATGCCATTGGCGAGTTCGAGCGGCAGCGCACCGGGACAGAAGGCCGCGCGCTCGGTATCACCGAGCGAGGTCGCGTCGATCACACGGCCCAGCCTTTCGGCAGGCGCGAGATTGCGCAGATTTTCCAAACGCGAATTGATCTTTCCGGACTGTTCGCCCGACTTCGAACCGGCCATTGCGGCGCCTCCCACACACAGGGTCTTCTGTTGGAGGCACGTTGGCATCCGCGGATGACGTCCGAAAGAGACAGTTCTGAAATATTGTCCTAGACTGTACCCATGGCGATATGACCTTTGTATTCGCGGATGCAGCATTCTTCCGTGCAAAGGGAACGCAGACCAGGTCCATCTGCGCGAAGACATGAGACTGGACGATTGAATTCAATCTTGTCGCTCTTGGAGAAAGGTACGGTTCTGATGGATCGTCCAGCACTGCACCTGGAGGCATTGCTTGACTGCTTCTCGTGAGCCGTCCGACCGCGGCACAACGTTGGCCGAGACTTTGGCCGGCCGGTTGCGTGTACAAATCCTCTCCGGCGCATTGCCGGAAGGCAACCGCCTGCCCTCGATCAGAAAGGCCGCCGGGGAATTTGGCGTGTCGAAGAACACCGTGGTCGAAGCCTATGACCGACTGGTGCTTGGCAATCTCGTCGCAGCAAAGGCAGGCTCCGGTTTCGTTGTCATCTATCGCGGGGATGATGGCGGGCGACCGAAACACGTCAGCGAAGCCGTCGACATCGCATCGCTGCTGAGTGCCCAGCTCTCGCAAAATTTCGAGATCCGCGTCGGCGATGGACGACCGCCGGCGTCGTGGACGGAGCAATCGGAGATCAAGCGCCATCTGAGCGGGACCGGACGGATCCTGCCGGCCGCCGTTGACGCCTATGGCTCCGCGCTCGGATTCCTGCCGCTCCGACAACAGATCGCATTGCGGCTGCAAGCCCAGCAAGTCGCAGTGAAGGAAGACGGGCTTCTGCTCACATTCGGAGCCAATCACGCGCTCGACCTGATCATCCGCGCGATGCTGTCACCTGGCGATACGGTGCTGGTCGACGAGCCCGGCTATTATCCCCTGTTCGCAAAGCTCACGCTGGCGCAGGTCCGCATCGTCGGCGTTCGCCGCCTGGCGGATGGACCGGATGTCGGCGACCTCGCCGCAAAGATCCAGTCGGAGCGGCCGAAGCTGTTTTTCACGCAGTCGCTTGGCCACAATCCGACCGGAGGATCGATCACGCTGCCCGTGGCGCATGCGGTGCTTCAGACGGCGATCCGATCGAACCTCGTCATCGTCGAGGACGACCCGTTTGCCGATCTGCCGATGGCGGTGAACAGCCGGCTGGCGACGCTCGATCAGTTGAACAATGTGATCTCGATCGGGACCTTTTCGAAGACGCTGTCGGCGAGCCTGCGATCGGGCTTCATCGCGGCCCGCAGCGACCGCATCGCGACGCTGGCCGAATTGAAGATGCTTACCACCGTCAACAGTTCAGGACATGTGGAGCGACTGCTGCACCGGCTGCTCGCGGACGGCCACTATGAACGGCACCTGAAGCGGCTGGGACAGCGGAGTGAAGCCGCCATAGGCCAGGTGCGCGCCAATCTCGTGCGCGGCGGACATCAGCTCTATGCCGACGCACGCACGGGCTATTACCTGTATCTGCTGCTGCCCGACGGAATCGACGACATGGCGCTGGCGCGCGAAGGCGCGAAGGACAGCATCTTCATCGCGCCGGGAAGCCTGTTCTGCCTCGACAAGAACAGTCCGCTGGCGCGAGCGATCAGGATCAATGTGTCGCGGGCGGACAATCCGAAATTCTACGAATTTCTGCTGCGCCGGCTGCAATAGACGCCACGACGCCTTCAGGTCGCTTCCTCGGTATAGGGAGCCAGCACATCCAGCAGATCCCGGCCTCGCGCCGGGGTCGGCTCCACCAGCGCGCGGTTGGCGACCGAGTCCAGATGCGAATGCATCAGCGACATCGCCTTGTTGGCGTCGCCGTCCTGCAGCGCCTCGATGATCGCGATATGCTCGCTGATGCCGCATTCCGACGAATGCGGGCGACTGAACAGCGACAGTGTCAGACAACAGCGATAGGCGATCTCGCTGACATAGCGGACCAGCACCGGGCTGTTGGTCATCGACGCCAGCATGATATGAAATTCAGTCGCCAGGCGAATGGACACGGCGTTCGGCCCGTCATGCGCCTCGCGCTCCGCCTCGACATGCGCCTTGAGGCGCGCGATCTGGCTGCTGCTGAGCTTGCCGGCGATCTTGCGGACGATCAGCCGTTCGAGATCCATCCGGATGTCGAAGATGTCCCGCGCGTCCTGCCAGCTCGGCGTCACGACCACGGCAATGCGGTTACGTCGCAGCTCCACAAGCCCCTCGGACGCCAGTTGCCCGAGTGCATAGCGCGCAATGGTGCGGCTGACGCCGAAGCGCTCACCCAAGGAGTCCTCGGGAAGCTTGGCGCCGGGTTCCAGAGCCTGCTCGATGATCGCCCGCCGCAGCGCGCGGCAGATCATCCCAACCTTGTCTTTTGAATTCGGCGCTTCTGGCATTCAGATCGAACCTGTCGCGATTTGGGCATTCCGGGCCGTGCCCGAAGTGCATGCAATCGAGGAGAGTGACTGCCCAATAATTCCTCAGGGAATGGCGAGCGAACGTAAAATGACAACGTTTCGCTCCGGACTCAAGTGGCACCCCAATTGCATGCACTTATCGCCATGACAAGTATGCAAGAAAATGGACCCACCGAGGGCCAGCGCAGACCGGTCGCCGTTGAGCTGTCCGCGACCTCAGTAACGTTCGGCCGCGGTCCGACCGCCACGCCGGCGCTTGCGGAGACGAACCTTATCATCCCCGACGGCGAATTCCTTGCCCTTGTCGGCCCCTCCGGCTGCGGAAAGTCGACGATCCTCAAGCTCGTCAGCAATCTGCTCCGCCCGACCACCGGCGTCGTCATCGTCGGCGGGCGTGAGGTCGCCGCCAAGGCGTTGCGGATTGGGATGGCGTTCCAGAACCCGACCATGCTGCCCTGGCTGACCATCGAGCGGAACATCATGCTTCCGCTCAAGATCGTCGAGCCGTTCCGGTCCGAGTATCGGCAGAAGCGCAAAGGCGAATTTCGCGACAAGGCCCATGCATTGCTGGCCCAGGTCGGCCTCAAGGGTTTCGGCAACAAATATCCTTGGCAGTTGTCCGGCGGCATGCTGCAGCGGGCCAATCTCTGCCGCGCATTAATTCACGAGCCGCGCATGTTGCTGCTCGACGAGCCGTTCGGCGCACTCGACCAATTCACCAAGGAAGAACTCTGGTCGATCCTGCAGAGCCTCTGGCTGCAACACAAACCGACGGTGCTGCTGGTCACGCATGACCTCCGCGAAGCCGGCTTCCTGGCCAGCCGCATCTGCGTGATGAGCGCACGACCGGGCCGCATCCTCGACGACAGCCCGGTGGACTTCCCGCGCCCGCGCACCATCCCCATGACTTTCGAGCCTGATTTCGTCGCGCTCAACCAGCGCCTGCGGGAACTCATCGTCAATGCCCGGAGCAACGCTCCCGAAGCGCAGGAGGCATAGGTCATGAGTGTAGGCCTGCGTCAAAAACTCTGGTCGTTCGGACTGATCGTCATCTTCTTCGTCGGATGGCAATTATTTTGCGCCATGTCGGGCGTGTCGGATCTGGTTCTTCCGCGTCCGACGGAAATCATTGCGACGCTGATCGCGCGCTTCCCGATCCTGTGGCCGCATATTCTGCAGACCCTCGGCACGACCATGGCCGGCTTCGTCCTTGGCGTCGGCCTCGGCGTAGTGCTAGGCGCGGTCATCGGCGTCTCGAAAGTCGCCTATGACACCGCCTATCCGCTGTTGGTCGGCTTCTCGTCGATTCCGAAGGTCGCCGTCGTGCCGATCTTCGTGCTGTGGTTCGGCTCCGGCTCGGTACCGGCGATCCTCACCGCGCTGTCGATCTGCTTCTTCCCCATCGTCGTCAATATCGCGACCGGCCTCGCAACCACCGAACCCGAGCTGGAAGACGTGCTGAAGGCACTCGGCGCCAGCAAGATGGACATTCTCTGGAATGTCGGCCTGCCGCGCACCATGCCGTTCTTCTTTGCCTCGCTGAAAGTCGCCGTCAGCTACGCCTTTGTCGGTGCCGTTCTGGCCGAGACCGTCGCGTCCAATCGCGGCATCGGCAATGTGATGATGAGCGCATCGTCGAACTTCAACGTCCCGCTGGTGTTCGCCTGCCTGTTCATTCTCGCTATCCTTGGCGTGGCGCTCTACGTCATTTTCTCTCTGATCGAGGCGCGCGTGACCGGCTGGGCCACGCGCAAGAACGATCTCGTTGCGACCTAATTCACCCCCATCAACCAGGAGAATGTCATGTTGAAGAGATTGACCGCCCTCGCAGTCGGCAGCGTCCTGCTCACAGGCTCCGCCTTCGCTCAGGAGACGACCATCAAGTTCACGCTGGGCTGGAAAACCCAGGGCAGTGACGCGGCGTTCTTCTATGCCAAGGACAAGGGCTACTTCAAGGAAGAGGGCCTGAACGTTGTCATCGATCAGGGCGAAGGCTCGGGCGCAACAGTGACCCGTATCATGTCCGGCGCCTGGGATGCCGGCTTCGGCGACGTCAATGCCATCATCCAGAACTCCTCGACGCGCCCACAGGACGCGCCGGTGATGGTCTATATGATGTGGAACCAGCCTCCCTTCTCGATCGTCACCAAGAACACCAGTGGCATCAAGACGATCAAGGATTTCGAAGGACACACGCTGGGCGGCGCGCAGGGCACGCCGACGACCCGTCTGTTGCCCGTCTTCATCCAGAAAAACGGCCTCGCGGCCGACAAGATCAAGGTCACCAACATGGCGCCCAATCTGCAGGAGCCGATGCTGATCAAGGGCGATATCGACGCTGCGCTGGTCTTCAACATCACCAGCTACTTCAACCTCGTCCTGAACCGCCAGGATCCCGAGAAGGACTACAGGTGGTTCTCGTTCGGTGAATTCGGCCTCGACCTGTATTCGAACGGCGTGATGGTGTCGCAGAAGCTGTTGGCCTCGAACCCGAAGGCCGTTGCCGGTCTGGTCCGCGCCATCAACAAGGCTAACATCGCCGTCGCCAAGGATCAGAACGCCGGCATGGCGTCGGTCGTCGCCTTCGACAACCTCGTCGATGTCCCCGTCGAGAAGCGCCGCCTGCAATATTCTTTCGACAAGCTGATGGTCTCCCCCGAGATGAAGGAAATCGGCGTCGGCGACATCAAGGATGACCGCATGACCCGTGCCATCGGCATGGTCGTCGAAGGTTACGACCTGAAGCGCACGCCAACCCCGAAGGAAATCTTCTCGCGCGAATTTTTGCCGGAACGCAAGGATCGCGAACTGATCTATACGGCGAACTAAGCAGGCGCGTAACATGACTCAGGTTGCGTCTGCGACGAATATCTTCACCGGCACAGATCGAGGCCTCGTGCCTCAGGCCAGCATCCACCATGCGGACGGCCTGATCACGAGCGTCTCGGCCGGCGCGCGTATTTCACCGCAGACGAACCACCTGGTCATCCCCGCGTTGGTCAACGCCCACGACCATGCCCGGCCGTCCATGACATCCTTCGGCGCATCCAATATGCCGCTGGAATCATGGATCGCACGGTCAGCCTTCGGCACACCGCCAGATCCCTATCTCGTCGCCGCTGTCTCGCTCGCCCGTTCGGCGCGCGCAGGCTGCGGCGGCGCGATGATTCATTACACTCGCCCGAGCGGCAAGATGCCGATTCTCGATGAGTCGATCGCCATCGCAAAGGCCGCGAGCGATGTCGGCATCCGGCTGGCCTTCGCGCTGGCCGTACGCGACCAGAACCCAATCGTCTATGGCGACGGCGCAGACGTGCTTGCCGCACTGCCCGAGGACGATCGCAGTACCATCCAGGACCTGTTCGTCCGCCCGAGCCCGACACCATCGGAATATCTCGACCGTGTCGAGGCCATTCATGCCGCCATTGCCGGGCCGATGATCGATGTGCAATTCGGCCCGGCGGGCGTGCAGTGGTGTTCACCCGCGCTGCTCGAAGCCATCGCCGAACGATCCGCCGCCACCGGCCGGCGCGTCCATATGCATCTGCTCGAGACCATCTATCAGCGGCAATGGGCCGACCGCGCTTTTCCGAGCGGCATTGTGCGCTACCTGAAAGATATCGGCCTGCTGTCCAACCGCCTGACACTGGCGCATTGCATCCATGCCCGGCCGGGCGAACTCGATATGATCGCCGAGTCTGGCGCGACCATCGTGACGAATTTCAGCTCCAATCTCCATCTGCATTCCGGTCTTGCGCCGATTGCCGATGCGCATCGCCGCGGCTGCCCGATCGCCGTCGGCATCGACGGTGTCGCCCTCGACGAGGACGATGATGCGATCCGCGAAATGCGCCTCGTGCAAATGGCGCATGACGGCCTCGGTTTCGACCGCACATGGGGTCGGTCGGAGTTTCTCGCGCTTGCCATCCGCAATGGCCGCAAATCGATCGGCGCCCCCGGCCCGGGCACGCTCGCCGCCGGAGAAGCCGCAGATTTCGTGACACTCGATATCGGCCAGCTCGACCGCGATGCCATCATGCCGGTCGATCCGATCGACATGCTGTTTGCGCGCGGCAATACGAGCTGCATCCGCGATATCGTCGTCAACGGCCGCACCATCAGCCGCGACGGCAAACCGACCGGCGTCGACCTGGAGGCCATGGAGACCGAGTTGCGCGGGCTCTATCGCAAGAGCGTGCCGCAATTCAAGGCGTTCGAACGCGCCTGGGCGCCGTTCGAAAGCGCCGTGTCGCATTGGTTCCGGCAACAGGGGTGTTGCTAGCTCATTGAGCCTCAACCGGCTTCAGTTTACCTGACGCTTCTCGAGCTTCCGTGCCAGCGTACGGCGATGCATGCCGAGACGGCGTGCGGTCTCCGAAATGTTGAAATCGCTTTCCACGAGGGTCTGGTGGATGCGCTCCCATTCAAGCGTCTTGATCGAGGTCGGGCGCTCCGTGAGCGCCACCTGCACATCGCCGGTCGCTTTCTGGAACGCTTCCTCGATATCGTCGGTGTTCGAAGGCTTGGCGAGGTAATGACACGCGCCGAGCTTGATCGCCTCCACCGCCGTGGCGATGCTGGCATAGCCGGTGAGCACCACGATCAGCATCTCGGGGCTCAGCGCATGCAGCGCCTCGACACAAGCAAGGCCGGAGGCACCCGCAAGCTTGAGATCGACCACCGCATAGCCTGGCACCTTGTCGCCGAGCACCTCGGTCAAGGTCTCGAAGCCCTCGGAATGCAGCACGGTGTAACCGCGCCGCTCGAACGATCGCTTCAGCGTGCGCGCGAAACCCTCGTCATCCTCGACAATGATCAGCAGACGTTCATCCGACATGTTTGCGCGCTCCAATCGCGAGGGCGGATAGTGGTAGCGACAACATCACGAGGGCACCGCCCACAGGACGATTCTCCGCCACCACTGCGCCGCCCAGCTTGCGGACGGCATTGACCACCAGAAACAGACCGAGCCCGCGCCCGGACTGGCCCTTGCTTGAATTATAGGGCTTGCCGAAATTCGCCAGCATCTCCTTGGCGAAACCCGGTCCCATGTCGCTGACCTTCAGCACCAGCGAATCGCCATCGCGCTCGATAGCGAGGCGAACCCAGAGCGGCGATACCTCGTTGGCGTTATCGAGCACGTTGAAGATCATCTGCTTCAACGCCGAATCCGACACGATCGGCATGTCCTCGCCGAACCGATTCTCATAGACCAGCGTGTTGATCGAGCGCGCACCGCGCCAGTCCTCGACCAGTTCGCCGAAGAAACCATTGACGGTCGTCACAACCGGCGCCTCGCCGCGCATGTCGCCCGCTGACATGAGAATTCCAGTGACGATCGACTTGCAGCGCTGCACATCGGCCTGCATCTCGCTGATCTCTTCCATCAGCTCCGAGTTGCCTGCAAGTTCCGGCATCCGGCGCCAGTCACTGAGGATCACCGACAGTGAGGCCAGCGGCGTACCGAGTTCATGCGCGGCGCCGGAAGCGAGCAGGCCCATGCGCACAATATGATCTTCCTCCGCGGCCTGCTGACGCAGCTCTGCTAGACCCTCGTCGCGCTCGCGCAGGTTTTCCGCAATGCGCGTCATGAAAACGACGATCAGCGCCGCGTCGAGCACGAAGCAGATCAACATGCCGATGATGTGCAGCTCGAACAGATCGTCGCGCAGCGCTTCCGGTAGCGCCAGCGGGCGATGAAATACAATCAGTCCGGCGAAGCACAGACAGGCAACAACAACAACGACCCAGGTCGAGCGACCATTCAGCAACATCGCCCCGAGCGTAACCTGCAGGAGATAGAGCGATATGAATGGATTTGTGGCGCCGCCGCTCAGATAAAGCTGGGCGGTCAGCGCCGCGACGTCGAGCAGCAAAAGCAGGAGTAGTTCGCGGTCACGCGCGTCGGTCTGCTGGCGCAGCCACTCCTGGCTAATGACATTCAGGAATACCGAACCGCACAGCACCATCACCATGGCCATCAACGGCAGCGAAATGCCCATCACCAGATGCACGAAGCCGATGGTCAGGACCTGCCCGACCACTGCGATCCAGCGCAACTGGATCAGCAGATTGATATTCTTGATATTGGTGGTCTCGTCGAGCGGCAGAGCCGTGACTGCAACGGGTGTGGTGACACCCGTCGCGTCGACTGGTGATCCGGCAACCGCACTGACGCCTGTGACGTCTGGTGTGCCCACCTTGCTCTCTGCTCCCAAACCCGGCATCTCGCCCCGTCAGCTTGATCGGCCAGCCTCAATCGGACCGGCGCGCCATCCATGACGTCATACGCGAGGTAGTGATTTTTTCCGAATCCGCCACTCGTCGCGGGCGACGAACAGCGCAGCGCCGGCCAGCATCAAAGCGAGGCCGAACCAGGTGATGGCATAGACCACGTGGTTGTTCGGGAAGGCGATCACGGTCAGGCCGCCATGGGGCTGCCCCGGCGCGTCCAGCGCGGCATTGGCATCGATGAAATAGGGCGCGACAGCGCCGAGCGTCTGGCTGGCGGCAATCGCCTCGACATCGCGGGAATACCAGCGCTGGGTAGCGGGATCATTTGAGCGCAGGAACCCGCCCTTCGGTTCGGTGACGCGCAGCAGCCCGGTTACCGACACCTGCGTCGCGGGCGCCGCGAATGCGCCGGCTTTGCGCTCATCCGGGCTGACGAAACCCCGGTTCACCAGCACGATGTAGCCGGCCTCGGCGCGCAGCGGCGTCAGCACCCAGAAGCCGGCGCCGAGATCCGAGACAGCCTGCACCAGAGTATCGGCGCCCGGCACAAACCGCCCGGTGACGCCGACGCGACGATATTCATCGTCATTGCGATTGATCGCAGGCCACGCCGCAGGCCCGGGTGCAGCTTCGGGCGCGGCGTGGCTGCGCTGATCGACACGTGCGATCAGATCCAGTTTCCAGGCGCGGCGTTCGACCTGCCAGATGCCCAGCGCGGTCAATCCCGCGATACCGAGCAGTGCCAGTAGGCCCAGCACCGTGAGGGTCGTCGCGCGACGCGGCGACCGCCCGGATTCCATTTTCGATTCAGACGACTCCTGTCTGGCCGGGCGGCCTACGACGATCCCGTCGTTGGCGCGCGCCGTGGCCATCAGGGCATATTCCTCATGTCGTGAACCGGCATCATGTTGACGTTGAGGTGGTACATCACCCAGAGCGAACCGCTCAGCGCAATCACGACGATGATGATCGTGAAGATCAGCGCCATCATGGTCCAGCCGGCATCCGACGTCGTGTTCATGTGCAGGAAGTAGACCATGTGAACCACGATCTGCACCACAGCGAACGCAACGACGATCGCGATGGTCCAGTTCTTGTTCTCGATCGCGCCCGTCATCACCAGCCAGAATGGAATGGCGGTAAGGATGACCGAGAGGACGAAGCCAGTCATATACGACTTGAACGAACCATGGTCGCGGCCGTCATCGTGGCCGTGGTCATCGTGACCAGGTCCGTGCGCGGCATGTGCATCGGCGCTCATCGCAGCACTCCCAGCAGATAAACAAAGGTGAAGACGCCGATCCAGACGACGTCGAGGAAATGCCAGAACATGCTCAGGCACATCAGCCGCCGCTGGTTCGCCTCGATCAGGCCGAAACGGGCGACCTGCACCATCAGCGTCACCAGCCAGATGATGCCGAAGGTGACGTGCAGGCCGTGGGTGCCTACCAGCGTGAAGAAGGACGATAGGAAGGCGCTCCGCCAGGGGCCAGCACCTTCGTGGATCATGTGATGGAACTCATAGAGTTCGATGCAGAGGAACGCGAGGCCGAACAGACCGGTGATGCCGAGCCACATTTGGGTCGACTTCACTCTGCCCTTCATCATCTCCAGCATCGCGAAGCCATAGGTGATCGACGAGAGCAGCAGCATCGCGGTGTTAAGCGCGACGAGCTTGAGGTCGAACAAATCCTTCGGCCCGGGGCCCGCAGCATAGCTGCCGCCGAGTACGCCGAAGGTGGCGAACAGCATCGCGAAGATGAGGCAATCGCTCATCAGGTAGAGCCAGAAGCCCAGCATGGTGCTGGAACCGGCCGGATGATCGTGTTCATCGACGACGTAGAAGACCGGCACTTCAGTGCCGTTTATCGTTTGGGTCGGTACGTTCATGACGCGGCCTGCACTGCGAGAAGTTTCGTACGCTCGCCTTCGGTACGGATGACGTCCTCCAACGGAATGTGGAAGTCACGGTTGTAGTTGAAGGTATGGAAGATCGCGACGCCGACGATGGCAACGAAGCTCAGGGCCGCGAGCCACCACATGTACCAGATCAGGGCGAAGCCCATCGCCGTGGCCAAGATCGAGAGGATCACGCCGGTGCCGGTGTTCTTCGGCATATGGATCGGCCTGAAGCCCTCCAGCGGACGCGTATAACCGCGGCGCTTCATGTCCCACCACGAGTCATTGTCGTGAATGACCGGGGTGAAAGCGAAGTTGTAATCCGGCGGCGGCGACGACGTTGCCCATTCCAGCGTGCGCCCGTTCCAGGGATCGCCCGTGGTATCGCGCAGCTTCTCGCGATTCCAGATGCTGACGGCGATCTGGACGAGGAAAGCACCGATGCCGATCGCGATCAGAACCGCACCGAAGGCGGCGATGACGAACCAGATCTGCAGCGACGGATCGTCGAAGGTGCGCAGGCGGCGGGTGACGCCCATCAGACCAAGCACATAGAGCGGCATGAAGGCGAAGTAAAAGCCGAGGACCCAGCCCCAGAACGAGACCTTGCCCCAGAACTGATCGAGCTTGAAGCCGAAGGCCTTCGGGAACCAGAAGTTGATGGCAGCGAAGATGCCGAACACCACGCCGCCGATGATGACGTTGTGGAAGTGAGCGATCAGGAACAGGCTGTTATGCAGGACGAAGTCGGCCGGCGGTACTGCGAGCAGAACGCCGGTCATGCCGCCGATCACGAAGGTCAGCATGAAGGCAATCGTCCACATCATCGGCAGTTCGAACCGGATGCGGCCGCGATACATTGTGAACAGCCAGTTGAATATCTTCGCGCCCGTCGGGATCGAGATGATCATCGTCGTGATGCCGAAGAAGGAATTCACGCTGGCGCCCGAGCCCATGGTGAAGAAGTGATGCAACCAGACCAGATAGGACAAGATCGTGATGACCAGCGTGGCGTAGACCATCGAGGTGTAGCCAAACAGCTTCTTGCCCGAGAAGGTCGAGGTCACTTCCGAGAACACGCCGAACAGCGGCAGGATCAGGATGTAAACCTCCGGATGGCCCCAGATCCAGATCAGGTTCACATACATCATCGGGTTGCCGCCGAGATCGTTCGTGAAAAAGTTGGTCCCGACGTAACGATCCAGCGAGAGCAGCGCGAGCACGGCGGTCAGGATCGGGAAGGACGCGACGATCAGGACGTTGGTGCAGAGCGAGGTCCAGGTGAAGATCGGCATCTTCATCATGGTCATGCCCGGCGCACGCATCTTCACGATGGTCGCAATCAGGTTGATGCCCGACAGCGTCGTGCCAACGCCGGCCACCTGCAGCGCCCAGATATAGTAGTCGACGCCGACATCCGGACTGTAGCCGATGTTCGATAGCGGCGGATAAGCCAGCCAGCCGGTCTTGGCGAACTCACCGACGAACAGCGACATCATGACAAGGATGGCGCCACCGGTGGTCATCCAGAAGCTGAAATTGTTCAGGAACGGGAACGACACGTCGCGCGCACCGATCTGCAGCGGCACGATGTAGTTCATCAGGCCGGTGACCAGCGGCATCGCGACGAAGAAGATCATGATCACGCCATGCGCCGTGAACACCTGATCGTAGTGATGGGCGGGCAAGAAACCTTCGGAGCCGTTGAAGGCCATGGCTTGCTGGGCGCGCATCATGATCGCGTCGGCGAAACCGCGCAGCAGCATGACGATGCCCAGCACCATATACATGATGCCGATCTTCTTGTGGTCCACGCTGGTGAACCACTCCTTCCAGAGATAGCCCCACAGCTTGAAATAGGTCAGCGCGCCGAGCAGCACGATGCCGCCGAGCGCGACCATCGCGAAAGTCGCGACCAGAATCGGCTCATGATATGGAAACGACTCAAGCGTCAAGCGGCCGAAGATGAACTTCGCAAGCCCGGTATTTGCCAGTGCGGCTGTATCAGACATTTAGATCGACCCGATCAGGTGTTGGAAGCGCGCCGCTCGGCAGGCGGCGGCGCAGGCGTGAAATTGAACGGCGCGGGGGCGGCACCCGGGCGCGCGAGACCGGCACCGGTGACCGGTGTCGGGTCGAGTGGAGTCGTCGTCGAGCGGTGATCGGCTGCTTCGCGTGCGGCCTCGGCAAGGGTACAGACGCTGGCGACGTAGTTCTTCGTCGAGCTTGTGCCGTCGAGCATCGAGATATTGTATTTCAGCGGCAGAACGTTGCGGGCGCTGGCGAGGCCGAGGCCACCCTTCGCATCCATCGCCATCATCTCGCTCATGCACATCTTGCCGGGCTGGGCGCACATGTTGAGGATCGCCTTGTAGAGGTCAGGCGCGACTTCCTTATAGAGACGAACCGGCACATTCTCGCTGGGCTTTTCGAGATCCAGATAGGCCTCGCGGCTCAGCGTCTCGCTGCTCGCCTTAACCTTGGCGATCCAGGCATCGAAGCCGGCCTGGTCGACGCCATGGAACTTGAAGCGCATGCCGGAGAAGCCGGCGCCGCTATAGTTCGCCGAGAAGCCGTCATAAACGCCGGCCTTATTGATGACCGCGTGCAGCTTGGTTTCCATGCCGGGCATCGCATAGATCTGGCCGGCGAGCGCGGGGATATAGAAGGAGTTCATCACCGACGAGGCAGTGATCTTGAAGCGCACTGGACGATCCACAGGCGCAGCCAGCTCATTGACCGTAGCAATGCCGTATTCCGGGTAGAAGAACAGCCACTTCCAGTCGAGCGCGACGACTTCGACCTGCAGCGGTTCAAGAAGGCTCGCAGCGTTCCCGGGTGCAATCCGGTCGAGCCGACGATACGGGTCGAGCAGATGCGTGCTGGACCAGGTCACGGCGCCGAGACAGATGATGATGAGGAGGGGCATCGACCAGATGACGAGCTCGAGATGGGTCGAGTGATCCCAGTCCGGCTCGTATTTCGCGTCGGCATTCGACTGCCGGTACTTCCAGGCGAAGAACACGATCAGGGCCATCACCGGCACGATGATCAGCAGCATCAACACCGTGGAAATGACCACCAGATCGCGTTGCTGCACTGCGATGTCACCCGCAGGATTCATCACGACGAAATTGCATCCGCCCAGCAAGGCAACCAAGGGCAGCAAAAGGAGTATCCGTAGGCGGCTCAAGGTGTTACCCATTCGATAATGTTCGTTCGCGCGCACGGTTAGGCGCATTTGCTGCAGGGCAACATTGGACAATTTGTCCAATGGTCCGGAGACGCCGTTCACGACAAATCGTCAACCTCGCGTCGCCCTTTGGGCGTCGATTGTATGACCTTCAACACACCACCGACGGATAGAAAAAATGGCGCAGACGTCATCGACGATCGAACGGGACGCACGCCTTCTGCACGCGGATGGCCACGGAGCGGTTAACCCGGGCGAGATCGCCATTGGCGTCATCATCGGCCGGACCTCCGAGTTCTTTGACTTCTTCGTCTATGCGATCGCTTCGGTGCTGGTGTTTCCGAAGCTCGTCTTCCCCTATCTCGATCCTCTGACCGGCACTCTCTATTCCTTTGCGATCTTTTCGCTGGCATTCATCGCCCGCCCGATCGGCACGATGATCTTCACAGCTATCGATCGCAGCCAGGGCAAGGGCGCCAAGCTGACCATCGCGCTGTTCCTGCTCGGCGTTGCCACCGTCGCCATCGCCTTCCTGCCCGGTCACGAATCCATTGGCGTCGCATCGGCCTGGCTGCTGGCTGCTGCACGTATCGGCCAGGGCATTTCCTGGGGTGGCACCTGGGACGGTCTTGCTTCGCTGCTGGCGCTGAATGCGCCGGAAGGCAAGAAGGGCTGGTACGCCATGATCCCGCAACTCGGCGCCCCGATCGGACTTCTGGTGGCGAGCGCGCTGTTCGCCTTCTTTGTCGATACTCTATCTGCTGATGACTTCCTCGACTGGGGCTGGCGCTATCCGTTCTTCGTTGCTTTCGCCATCAACGTCGTCGCCCTGTTCGCGCGCCTGCGCATGGTGGTGACGCCGGGCTACACCGAACTGTTCGAAGCCCGCGAACTCGAGCCGTCCTCGATCACCGAGACGATCGCCCAGCAGGGCCGCACCGTTGTGATCGGCGCCTTCGCACCGCTGGCGAGCTTCGCACTGTTCCACATGGTCACAGTATTCCCGCTCTCATGGGTGTTCCTGTTCACCCGCGAAGCACCCGGCCGCTTCCTGATCGTCGAATGTATCGGCGCCGTGTTCGGCATCGTCGCCATGATCGTGTCGGGCTATGTCGCCGACAAGGTCGGTCGCCGCACGCTGCTGACCGGTTCGGCGATTGCCATCGCGGTATTCAGCGGCTTCGCACCGCAGATGCTGGACGGCGGCATCGTCGGCGAACTGGCCTTCATGGTGACCGGCTTCATCCTGCTCGGCCTGTCGCTCGGTCAATCTTCGGGCTCGGTCGCATCGAGCTTCTCGAAGCGCTTCCGCTATACGGGTTCGGCGCTCACCACCGACCTTGCCTGGCTGTTCGGCGCCGGCTTCGCACCATTCGTGGCGCTGGTGATGTCGAGCCGCTTCGGCCTGTCCTCGTCGGGCGTGTATCTGCTGTCGGGCGCAGTCGTGACCCTGCTTGCGATCTCGATCAACCGGCAGTTCGCCAGCCGCGACGCCTCGGCGATCCAGCCGTAAGCAACACCGCCGCTAAAGAAAGGGCCCCGGTTCTGAGCAGAACCGGGGCCCTTTCTTTTTGTTCTGACTCGTTTCCCTGACGCGAATCGGCATCTACTTCGCTAATGCGACAGCGGCACATCATCCTGGTACAGGATGCGTTCGGCGGCGCCCTGCAGGTCGTCATACTGACCTGATTTCAACGACCACAGGAACGCCGCGAGGCCACAAAGGCCGAGTCCAATGGCGATCGGGATCAGATAGAAATAATCCGTCATTCCGCCGGCTCCATTCTGACTGACATCCGCGGTGTTGATGCGCCTGCGCCCTGAGACTTGTCGGACTTGCCGCGACCACGTAGCCGCAGCGCATTGGCGACAACCACGATGGACGAACCGGACATCGCGATCGCCGCAACCAGCGGCGTGACATGGCCCATGATCGCGATCGGCACCGCAATGAGATTGTAGCCGACTGCCAGTGCGAGATTCTGCCGCACGAGATGCCCTGCCTCGCGCGAGACCGCGACGGCCTGCGACACGGCCGACAGATCCTCGCGCAGAAAGACGAGATCGGCCGCGTTGCGCCCGACATCGGCGGCCGACGCCGGCGCCATCGACGCATGCGCGGCCATCAGCGCCGGCGTGTCATTGAGCCCGTCGCCGACCATCAGGACCTTCTTGCCGGCCGATGCCAGCTTCGCCACATGCGCCGCCTTGCCGCCCGGCAGCACGCCGGCGAAATACGGCACGCTCATGCCACTCGCAAGCATCCGCACAGGCGTCTCGCGATCTCCCGAAACGACTTCGACAGCGAACCCGTTGCGCTTCAACGCGCCGACCGTCTCGGTTGCGCCCTCGCGCAACCGATCCTCAAAGCGGAAATCCGCCACGCATTGTCCATCGCGCGACAACACGACGGAGGATCCATCGAGATCCATACCGCTGGTATCGGCGAGGGCCCATTCCGGCCGACCGAGGCGCAGCACGCTGCCGCCGAGACGCGCTTCCATGCCGCAGCCCGGATGTTCGGAAACATCATCGAGCGCAATCGGCCTCTGCGCCGTCGGAACGGCTGCAGCAAGCGCGCGCGAATAAGGATGCCGCGAATGTGCGGCGATTGCGCCGGCCAGCGTCAGCGTCGCGGGCGCGATCGTTTCCGCATTGACGACGCGGGGATTACCTAGCGTCAGTGTGCCCGTCTTGTCGAACACCACCGTATCGATCTCGGCGAGGCGCTCCAGCGCGCCGCCATCCTTGATCATGATGCCATTCTCGAACAGCCGCCGCGCGGCAACCACCTGCACCATCGGCACAGCTAAGCCAAGCGCACAAGGACAAGTGATGATCAGCACCGCCACTGCAATGGTGATCGCGCGATGCACATCGCCGGACACAATGAGCCAGCCGACGAGTGTGATGGCCGCGGTGAGATGTACGACCGGCGCATAGAGCCCAGCTGCACGATCGGCGATGCGGCGATAGACCGAACGGCCCTGCTCCGCGGCTTCCATCATCCGCAGCATCTCGGCGAGGAACGACTCGTTGGCAGAGGCCGTCGCGGTAATCGTCAGCGGCCCCGTCAGATTCAATGTGCCCGCGCGCAGCACCGACCCCGGCAGTGCCGGCTGCGGCACGCTTTCGCCTGACACCAGCGAGACATCGAGCTCGGACAAACCTTTAATGACCTGCGAATCGACCGGCACGCGCTCGCCGGCAGCGAGCATGATGGTCATACCCGGCGTGATTTCGCCGACCGGCAGATAGGTCTGCGCACCGTCACTCTGCAGAACCAGCGCGCCGCGTGCCGCCAGACGCGCGAGCCCCTTCACTGCAACGCGAGCGCGTTCGCGCATCATGTGATCGAGGGTGCGGCCAATCAGCAGGAAGAACAGCAGCGTCACCGACGCATCGAAATAGACATGCGGACCATGGATCGCGGTCTCGTACAGGCTCATACCGAAGGCCAGCAAGACGCCGAGCGAGATCGGCACATCCATATTGGTGCGACCGTGACGCAGTGCCTGCCAGGCCGAGCGAAAGAATACCCGGCCGGAATAGATCAGCGTCGGCAGCGCGATCAGCGCAGAGATACCGTGGAACAGATCGCGCGTCGCGGGCTCGGCACCGGACCACACCGAGACCGACAGCAGCATGATATTGCTGGCTGCAAAGCCCGACACCGCCAGCGCACGGATCAGTTCCGACAGCGCCGTATCCGTCGCATCGCCATCGACCTCGAACAGATGCGCTTCATAGCCAACATTGCGTAGCGTTTCGATGAAAGGCGGCGGTGCGGCATCGGCGCGCCATTTGATGGTGACGCGCTTGGTCGAGAGATTCACCCGCGCCCATGTCACGCCGTCAAGCGCACCGAGCGACTGTTCGATCGTGCGAATACAGGCGCCGCAATGAACATCCGGCACCGAGAGATCGGTCTGCCTCAAACCGCCCGCAATGGTCCGGCTGACCAGCAGGATTTCGCGCGGATCCGGCGCCGCCAGCACTGCCAATTCTGCTCCTGAGCCACAGCAACTCATCGGAGACCTCGTTTCTCACTTTGCACATGATCCTTTCGGAAACCGGTTCCCGCTTCTCCGGATCATGCTTTAGCCAGTCACCTCGACACCCGGCTTCATCGCCACATAAGCGTGCCATGTCCCGTGACCGAGCACGGGAAACACGACGATCATACCGAGCAGGCCGGTCATGACATTGATCAAGAACAAAGCCAGCGCGATTCCCGCCCAGGTCAGCATGACCGGCAGATTGGCCCAGACCATCCCCATGCTGGTGCCCATGGCGGTGAGCGCATCGACGCGCTCGTTGAGCAGCATGGGAATGGCGAACACGCTGATCGCGAAGGAGAATGCCGCAAAGATGCCGCCGACCGCGGTGCCGGCGATCAGCATCGCCCACCCGATGGGTGTGGTGAACAGCATGGCCGCAACGCCATCGAGGCCGGGAAACGGGTTCATGCCGAAAAACAACGCGTAGATGATCACCGCGGCGCGGATCCAGACCAGCATCAGCGAGCACAACAAAAGGCCCGCGAACAGCAACTGCCCTCCCGACTTTGGCCGGACAAGGATCATCTGCAGCAGCGACACACGCTCACGCGCGGCGATCCGGCGACTCTTCTCATAGAGTCCGATGGCGAGCACCGGCCCGACCACCATGAAGCCGGCAAAGGCCGGAAACAGGATGTAGTCCCAGCCGAAGGCGAACAACCCGCCGACCAGGACGACCGAGACCGCGAAAACCAGCACGCCATAGCTGAGGCTCACCGACGGGATAATTGTCAGATCGCGCCAGCCGGCTTTGAGCCAGTCAAAAGCAGCGGATGGCGCGACATGACGATTCCACGACACCGAGGGCGGCAGCGGAGGGGCAACGGCTGGAAGAGTCATCTTCAACCTCGCAATCTCAATGACGCGGTGTGCATGACGAGGACGCCGCACTGAATTGGCCGGCTTCCGCGACACTGGCACCGCGCTTGACGTGATCGATACAGTCGGGCTGCGACGAAAACGCCACATAGACCAGATGAGCATTCGCCATCAGCACGAACAGGACACCGGCGGCGACCGCCATCCAGACCCAGACCTTCGCGTTGACGTGCTTCATCGCTGCTACATTCATGGCCCGGCAGCCCTGAGGTTGACGAGATAGAGCGCGAGGATCTTGCGATCGAGCGCCGACAGTCGCGAATCCCAGCTCGGCATATGACCTTGCCGGCCACCCCAGACAGTGGTGAAGACCGACTGGGCGTCACCGCTATAGATCCAGAAATTGTCGCGCAGGTTCGGCGCACCGAGTTCGATATTGCCGGTCGCGTTCTCGCCGTGGCAGGCGACGCAATTGTCGGTGAACACCGCCTTGCCGCTGGCGAGCTTCGCGGGCGCGATCGCCTTGGCCGCCGCGGGATTCGACAGGCTGCGGACATAGTCGACGACATCGTCGATCTGCTCGCGCTTCAGCATCCCGTCACGGCCGAAGGCCGGCATCTGCGAGGTCCGCGAGTCCTTGTGTGGCGAATTGATGCCAACGCGGATCGTCTCGGCGATCGCATCGGGCGTGCCGCCCCACAGGAAGGCCTGCGACACCAGCGTTGGAAAGCCGTTGCCGCCCTCGGCGGTGCGGCCATGACAGGCCGCGCAATTATCGCCAAACAAAGTCGCGCCGGTCTGCCGCACGATCTTCATCAACTTCGGATCGGCCTGGATAGCTTCGAAGCTTTCGGTCTCGATCAGCTTGCTCCACTTGGCGCGGTCCGAGGCCGCGTCCTTGATCTGCTCGGCCACGACGTTGCGCTGGTCGATCCCGAGCAGGCCCTTGGTATAGGTCACGCCGAGCGGCCAGGCCGGCATCAGGATCCAGTACACGACCGAATAGAGAAAGGTCGCCCAGAGGAAGAAGACCACCGCACGCGGCACCGGCGTGTTCAGTTCCTTGATGCCATTCCATTCGTGACCGGTGGTGAGATAACCGGAGACGGGGTCGCGCTCCTCTACTGCCATCGCTTCGCCTCGTATGGCTTGTCCTCAACGGAAGGATCGAGGATCGACTGCGCCGCAGAGTCGAACGACTTTTTGTTCTTCGGCCAATAGGCATAGACCACCACGCCAACAGACATGGCGATCAGATAGAACAGCCCGAAGGACTTCGCGAACCAGACAGTGGCCTCGTGCTCCATCGTCACTCTCCCGCCGCAGCCGTTTTGGCCTTGTGAGCCGCATCAGTCAGCTTGCCCAAGATCTGCAAGTAAGCGACCAGCGCATCCATCTCGGTGGGCTCGCCGGGCTGGCCATCGAAGGCGCGCACATTGGTCGCCTCGCCATAGCGTTTGGTGACGCCTTCCGCGAAAGGCGTATCCGGCGTTGTCTGGCCATAGGCATCGTTCGACGCGTTGGCGATCATCTCATCCGTATAGGGCACGCCGACCTTGCGCAGCGCGGCCAGATGCAGGCCGAGATCGTCGATCCGCGCCTTCGCCCGCGTGAGATAGGCATAAGGCGGCATCACCGATTCCGGCACCACGTCGCGCGGATTGATCAAATGCCTGACGTGCCATTCGTCGGAATATTTGCCGCCGAGACGCGCTATATCCGGTCCGGTGCGCTTAGAGCCCCACAGCATCGGATGATCGTATTTGGATTCGACCGCGAGCGAATACGGCCCGTAGCGCTCGACCTCATCACGCAACGTGCGGATCATCTGCGAATGACAGGCGTAGCAGCCCTCGCGGATGTAGATGTTGCGGCCGGCGATTTCGAGCGGCGTATAGACGCGCATATCCGGTGCATCTTCCACGGTCTGATGGATCGTGAACAGCGGCACGATCTCGATGAGGCCGCCGATGCTAGCGGCAATGATGATGCCGATGGCAAGACTCATCGTCTTGCGTTCGAGCTTGTAATGCAGGCCGAACAAACCCATCGTCATTCTCCCGGCTGCAGCGCAGGCACGCCAGCGGGCTGTGCCGTCGGACGATCTGCGGCGCGTTCATCGGCCGGCTGATCAGCAGTGCGGATAGTCATGACGATGTTGTAGAGACCGATCACCGCACCAGCGAAGAAGAAGAACCCGCCGACCGCGCGCGCAACGTAATAGGGCTTCATCGCGATCACTGTCTCGATAAAGGAATAAGACAGCGTGCCGCTACTGTTATAGGTGCGCCACATCAAACCCTGGATGATACCTGAATTCCACATCGCGAAGACGTATGTGAAGAGGCCGGCGACAGCGAGCCAGAAGTGCCATTCGACGAGCGCCGGCGAATACATCCGCTCGCGCTTCCACAGCCACGGCACCGACGCATAGATCGAGCCGAAGGTGATCATGGCCACCCAGCCGAGCGCGCCGGCATGGACATGACCCACGGTCCAGTCGGTGTAATGCGACAGCGAGTTCACCGAGCGGATCGCCATGAACGATCCCTCGAACGTGGTGAGGCCGTAGAACACCGCAGCCACCATCATGAAACGCAGCGTCGCATCGTCGCGCACCTTGTACCATGCGCCGTTCAGCGTCAGCAGGGCATTGCCGGCGGAGCCCCAGGACGGAATCAGCAGCATCAGCGAGAAAGTCATGCCGAGCGTCTGCACCCATTGCGGCAGCGCCGTGTAATGCAGGTGATGGGAGCCCACCCACATATACATGAAGGTGATGCCCCAGAACGAGATGATCGACATCCGGTAGGAATAGATTGGCCGCCCCGCCCGCACCGGCAGATAGTAATACATCATGCCGAGGAAGCCGGAGGTGAGAAAGAAGGCGACGGCGTTGTGGCCGTACCACCATTGGGTCATCGCATCCTGCACGCCGGAAAAGGCCGAATAGCTCTTGGCGTGACCGAACGAGACCGGCATCGCCAGATTATTGACGGTATGCAGGATCGCCACCACCAGGATGAAGGCCATGTAGTACCAGTTGGCGACGTAGATATGTGGCTCCTTCCGCCGCGCCAGCGTCCGCATATAGATGACGAAATAGACGATCCAGACGATTTCCAGCAGAAGGTCGGCATACCATTCCGGCTCGGCATATTCCTTCGACTGGGTGACGCCCATCAGATAGCCGGTGGCGGCGAGTAGGCAGAACAGATTGTAACCGAGCAACACGAACCACGGGCTGATCTGATCCGGCAACCGCGCGCGCGAGGTGCGCTGGAGCACATAAAGCGAGGTGCCAATCAGTCCATTGCCGCCGAAGCCGAAGATCACTGCGCTGGTATGCGCGGGGCGGATGCGGCCGAAGCTCGACCAGCCAGCATCGAACGTCAGATTGGGAAACACCAGCTGCCACGCGACCCAGTCGCCGATGAACATGCCGATGACGGCCCAGATCATCGCTAGAATGATCGCCAGTTTGGTAGGGTCATCGTAATACAGCGCGAGCCGGGCCTCGTCCGGCTCCGGCTCGTAATAGACATAAATGACACCGAAGATGCCGGCGATCCCCGCCAGCATGACAATCGCACCATGGACGCCGAGCGGGTCCTGGCGGCCGGCGATCGCCATCGCGAGGCCGCAAATCGTGAGAGCCAGCAGGATGATGAGCGCGAGCTGCCGCTCCGATTTGGTCAATTGCGCGATCATCCGGTCATCCCCTGCTCGTCTCGCGGCGGCTCGTCAGGCAGGACGCGCAGCGCCCGATCGGCACAGAGCATCCTCACACCATCACGACTAACTCACTCCACCGCCACAGCGATTGACTTAGGTCAAGCCCGCGAACGGATTCCGACCGGGATCAATCGCAATTTTTGATACTTCCAACCAATGTCGCGCAACCGAACCTGGCGCATCTCTTCTATAGGCGCAGACAGGATGCCTGCGCCTGTTAGTCCTTCACGTCGTAGCGATAGGATTTCGAGACGATCTGCCAGCCATCGGCCAGCTTCATCGCGATCAGGTAATCGGTGAAGTAACGCGGCGGCAGCTGGCAGCGCACCTTGATGAAGGCTGTCTTGTCGTCGGAGCGATCGATGGTGACAATGAGGTCATCGCGGGTCTTGCCATCGACCTTGCCCGAGGTCCGCGTACGAACCATGGCCATCCAATCCGGCATGGTCAGCACCTTCAGCTCGCCATTCTCGACCCAGCGCAGGTCCGCGGTCGGATGAAAGATCGCGCCGAGCTTGTCGGCATCGGCCTCGTAGAGGCCGTCGAAATAATGCTGGATCACCGCTTCAACGGTCGAACGATCATAAGCCAACTTAGTCCCCCACCCACAATCAGACTGGAACCCTTATAACACAGAAGCGATGACGGCCATACCATACCGGTGCATGGGTGGTCCGGCCTTAGATCACTTGCTGTCGCCCAGCATCTTTCGAAAACGTTCGATCTCCTGCGGCACGAAATGCGCAAGATAGGCCGGCGCCATTTCGGCATCTGCGGCGGGCATCGAGCCGAGATCATCGAGGCGCTTCTGATAATCGGGATTGGCAACGGCAGCGCGCATCGCGGCATTGAGCTTCGCGATGATCGGCGCAGGCGTGCCCTTCGGCGCGAACAGCGCATACCAGCCAGATATTTCAAATTGCGGCAACCCGGCCTCGCTGGCGGTCGGAACGTCAGGCAGATGCGGCAAGCGCGTTCTGGATGCCAGCGCAATCGCGCGAATGAGACCGCTCTGGATGGCCGGCGTCACCGACGCCGAGGAATCGCAGATGCCATCGATCTGCCCACCTATCAGATCATTCAGGGCCGGACCGCCGCCGCGATAGCCGACCAGCGTAACATCGATGCCCGCAGCCTGAACGAAAGCCTTGCAGAATAGATAGTTCTGCGAGCCCACGCCGGAGTGGCCGATATTGAGACGGCCGGGATTCTGTTTCGCATGCGCGATGAATTGCGCAAGATTGTCGGCCGGAAAATTGCGCCGGATGGCAACCATAGCCGAACTCTTGTTGAACATGCCGATGCCTGCAAAATCCGACGGCGCGAATTTCACATCGGGCGTGAACAGGTAGACCGCAGTATTGGTGCCGCTATTGCCCTGCACGATGGTGTAGCCGTCAGGCGGGGCCTGCGCGACGCGAGCCAGCGCCACGGCCCCGCCCGCACCGCCGATATTTTCGATCACGATGGGCTGACCGAGATGCCGGCTCATCTGTTCGGCAATCAGCCGTGCATTGACATCGGAACTGCCGCCGGCAGCGAATGGCACAACGAGCGTGATGGGACGGGTGGGATAATCCTGCGCGGATGCACACAGCGGCGCGATCAGCACCAGACAGAGCGGAGCAAGCCTGAACCAAGCCATCCCAAATCCTCCCTGACCAGGTCTTGTCTAAGTAGATCTTTGCCTGATTTTTCCGTGATCTTAGGGAGTATCCGGCGCCGGATGCAAAGACATGTTATGCTGCAGAGCGGCGTAACCGACGGCGTGCGGCGCCGTTCCTTGACGTCTACGGAGGTCCTATGACCATCTCCATGGTTCACCCAACGATCGACACCAAGAGCCTGCTGACCGGCGCACAATTCGCCGACGCCTTCAGTATCACGACCGAGACGACGGACCTGACCGCCCGCGACGCCGCCACCCGCATGCTCAGCCACTCTCCGCCCTGGGTGGACGCCCTGATGCGGCTGCGGGATCTGATCGTTGCGCCCTTCGGGCTGAAGACGGCGCACTCTGCGCGTCACGCCAATGTCGACAAGGTCGGCTTTTTCCCTGTGCTCAGCGAGACGCCGCAGCGTCTGATCGCGGGATTCAATGACAATCATCTCGATTTTCGCGTCGTGGTCGATGTCGCAGCGGACGGTACCGGCCAGCGCGTTACGGCAACGACTGTCGTGCTGATGCATAACTGGCTCGGACGCATCTACCTGTCGGTCATCAAGCCATTTCACCGGATGGTGGTCCGTTCCATGTTGCGGCAGGTCACGCGCTGAATTTGCGGTGGCGGCCGTGGGGAACCTGGGTCATCGCAGCCCGTTAGCCCATATGCCATTTACAGAGATTGATCCGCAGAACGAGGAGCTGAAAGTCACGCTGGCGCACGCGTTTGACGCCGCTTGGCAGCCCTTTGTGGCGCATGAAGGCGAGTCCGCGGACACGCCCGAGAACCGCCGCCGCCTTGCCGCGCGGATTGTCGCCGTGGCGCGGTCAGGACAGATCGATGAAAAGGCGCTCAGCGAGGCCGGATTGATTTACCTCCGCGTACTCGCCGAGGCGGCGCGGCTTTCGGCCCGCATTCGTGACGTCGCATCCCCCGATCTGGCACCTCAGGCTGACGACCAACGAAACCAGTCGTTCGGCCCGGAGACGGTCGCTGCGATGTCCACAGCGCTGGATCGCTGCCTCGATGAATTGCCGCTGCGGATTTCATCGGACGCCGTGCAGTTGCTCTCGAGCAGTATTCTCGATGAAGCATCGCGCGGGGAGCGCGACCCGGAAAAGCTGCAGCTCCACGCCTTGGCATTGCTCAAATCGCGTCAGTAGGCTCCTTGCTCACCGGATCCGTCTCGGCCCATTCGGCGACGCAACGTTCGAGATCCTTCAAATTCTGCCGCATCTGTTCCAGCGAAAAGCCGATCGCGAAGAAGCGCTCGGCTACATCGCCGGGTAATCCGCGCGTTTGCCCCTCTTGCCGAAGCGCACCGACCTCTCCCGCATAAGCCTGTAGTGCGATCTGCACCGGCCAGATCGCCGGCGCGCCGGTGCCGCTGCGCAGTGCTATGGCGGTCGAATGCAGAAACGTCGTCATCGCATCGCTGACCCGCGACAGGGGACCAACCAGCCTGACCTGCAACGCGGATGGCAACGGCACCACCGTGGACCGCCCGATCATGACCAGATCGTGCCGCAACCGCAGCGTTGTGCGCAGCAGCGGGCCAGTGTCAGGGCCGCGGGACAAATGCGCGGCACGCTCCCGTTCGGCTTCGGCTCCGATCGCATTCAGATTGGTGAGCGCATGGCCGATGCCATCCTGCAACCGGTGCAGTGCTTCATTGTCGCGGCCGCGCGTCAGAGAGGCGAGCAGTTCGGTGAGCGCCGTTGCGATCAGATCGAGCGCCTCTGCCGAACTGGCCCGGACCTGACTATGCGCCCGCGATGGCAGCACCAGGAACGACACCAGAAGACCTGTGACGGCACCGACCGTGACTTCGAGCACACGATCGATGGCGGATTCCAGCGGCGTGTTGTGGTTCATCATCGGCAGCAGCAGCACGATGATGGCCGTCACGGTCGCGACATTGAGGCTCGGATTGATCGCCGCGATGAAGGCCAGTGGCGCCACGGAGAGCACAAGCACCGCGAGCAGCGCACCTTCATTGGAATGCGGGATCAGGATCGCAACCGCGCCGCCATAGATGGCGCCGCCGATCGTGCCGACCAGATAATCACGTGTTGCCTTCAGCGACCGCCCGACACTCATCTGGGTGACAATGATCGCCGTTAGCACAGCCCACAGCGGCAGTTTCAGCCCGACGGTCAGGGCTATGATCAGCGCAGCAAGCGCCGCTGTGGTCACCCGGACGCCGAGGCCGAGTTCGACCTTTCGCGCCCGGAAGAAGGCAACCACCCGTTTCAGGAGGCCGAGAATTCGCTTCGATGCGGACATGTCAGAATTGATCCCTGAAACGGATTTTGACGAACCAGTTTCAGCATGGCTGATCCACGCGTCGCCATGGCCGCTTGAAACGCCGATTTGGTCCGCCTAAGGCTATTTCAACAAGAGTGAGGAAACACAATGGCCAATGAGACCGCAACGCTTGCCGCTTATGTCGCGGACCTGAAATTCGACGACATTCCGCAGGACGTGCTGGAACGCGCCAAGGTCCTCACCCTCGATTATCTCGGCAGCACGATCCGTGCCCGTAGCGAGGCCGAATCTACCCCCTCACTGCTCAAGATGCTGGAGGCCCTGTCACTGGACGGCAAGGGCGAATCCACTGTGTTCGGCGACAGCAAGACCTGGACGCCCGCCGTGGCCGCCCTGCTCAACGGCGCGCTCGGCCACTCGCTCGATTTCGACGACACCCATGCCGATTCCTCGCTGCATCCCAGCGCTCCCGTGGTCCCCGCCGCCTTCGCCGTCGGCGAAATGGTCGGCGCATCCGGCAAAGAGGTGCTGACAGCCATCGTCGCCGGCTATGAAGTCTGCTGCCGGCTGGGCAACGCCCTCGACCCGACCTCGCATTATGCCAAGGGCTTCCACCCCACTGCCACCGCCGGCACCTATGGTGCTGCGGCTGCAGCTGGCAAGTTGTTCGGGCTGTCGAAGGATCAGCTGATTTCAGCCTTCGGCGTGTCGGGTAGCCAGGCCGCGGGCTCGCTGCAATTCCTTGTCAACGGCGCCTGGAACAAGCGCTACCAGGTCGGCGCCGCCGCTATGAACGGCGTGATCGCCGCGACTCTGGCGCGTAACGACTTCATCGGCGCGACGGAATCCGTCGAAGGCAAGCATGGCCTCCTGGTTGGCTATAGCGATAACGCGCATCCGGAGAAGGCCGTGGCCGATCTCGGCTCGGTCTATGAGACCATGAAGATCGGCATCAAGCCCTATCCGAGCTGCCGCTATACGCATGCGGCCATCGACGCATTGGTCGCGATGCGGCGCGAGCACAATCTGACGCCCGAGCAGGTCAAGCGCGTCGAGATTGGATTGCATCGCAACGGCATCACGCTGACCGGCGACGCCGCCACCAAGCGCCATCCGACCTCCATCGTTGGCGGCCAGTTCTCGATGTTCTTCACCGGCGCGCTGGCGCTCGACCAGGGCAGCTTCGGCTGGGACGACTACAAGCGCCTCGGCGACAGCGCGATCAACACGCTGGCCGACCGCTTCGACGTGGTTCAGGACGAACGCCTCGAAGGCAAGCGCCATCCGTTCGGCGCCCGCGTCAGCATCACCACCGAGGATGGCGTGCATGAGCGCATCTATGCCGATCCATCGGGCGAGCCGACATCGTTTCCCGATGCCGCCGCCATGCAGCAGAAGTTCCTGCAGCTCGCGCGCCCCGTGCTGAATAATCGCGCCGAGAAATTTGCGGATGCGATCCTCTCGCTCGAGACTTTCGACCGCGTGGCAACGGCGACGGCGATGGGACGCTAACGGACATCAGGCGCCGTCGATGATGATGAAATCGGCCTCGGCGTATTTTTGCCGGATGGATCTGGCGGTTTCGTATTCCGGGCTACGGTAGCAGGCCGTTGCGGTCGTGCGGTCGGCGAATTCTACCACCACATTGCGATCCCGGGCGACGCCTTCCATGGTTTCGAAGGCGCCACCGCGCACGATGAACCGTGCACCGAACTTGTCGAACGCCGGCTTGGCCGCGGCGAGATATTCCGGATAACGGCTCTCGTCGCGCACCGAGACGCGGACAATCCAGTAGGCTTTCGACATCATGGCTCTCCAGTTTTGATGTGATCGTTGTGGCGCGTCCTGTGTCGCATCGTCATTGCCGTGGCGGATCACGGCATCAATGCCGGCGCGGGTCACGCCGATATCGCGCAATTCGTAGTCGCTCATGGAGCGTAGTTGGTCTCGCGCCTGCTGCCGCTCGCGCAGGCGACGCCAGCCGTGGCGCAGGGCTGCGACGGCGGCGATCGCGATCGCACGCAACATCCGGCCACGCTCGACATGGGCGCGCCGGATGATGGATCGCCTCAGCGCGGTCCATTGCAGCGGCGTCAGGTAGCGCGCATCGTGCGCGTGCGGTTCGGGTTCATCCTCGATCATGTCCACCCTCTCCGCTTATGCTGTGACGCTGGCCACGATGGGTTTACCCGGCGCATTTCATCCCATAAAATGAATAATCAAGATCATTTCGATCTCATGGAGAGATGTATGGATCTGTCCGAGCTGCGCATCTTCCGCGCCGTTGTGCGCGAAGGCGGTGTGACGCGCGCCGCGGAGCGGTTGCATCGCGTGCAGTCCAACGTGACGACGCGGGTGCGTCAGCTCGAAGACGATCTCGGCACGGCGCTGTTCGTGCGCGAGGGCAAGCGGTTGCATCTGACGCCCGCAGGTCAAACGCTGCTCGGCTATGCCGACCGGCTGCTGGCGCTCGCCGACGAGGCCCGCGACGCGGTGCAGGACCCGCGGCCGCGCGGCGTCTTCCGCCTCGGCGCCATGGAGAGCACCGCGGCAGTACGCTTGCCCGGACCGCTCAATGAATTTCACCGCCGCTATCCCGACGTGCAGCTCGAAATGCGCATCGGCAATCCGGAGACGCTCGCGAAGGGTATCCTCGCCGGCGATCTCGACGCCGCCTTCGTAGCCGAGCCGATCGCCGCGGCCCCGTTCGACCGCATGCATGCGTTCGACGAGGAGCCGGTGATCGTGTCGTCGCCACGCCATCCGCCGATCGGCCGCAAGGACAGCGCGCCGCGCTCGGTGCTGGTGTTCGAGAACGGCTGCCCGCATCGAAAGCGGCTGGAAGACTGGTATGCAAAGCGCGGCGAGATGCCCGAGCGCACCATCGAACTCGGCTCCTATCACGCCATGCTCGGCTGCGTAGTCGCGGGTATGGGCATCGCGCTGCTGCCGGAAAGCGTGCTGTCGACATTCCCGGAGGGCAAGCGGCTCACCGTGCATCGCCTGCCGCGCGGCGAGAATCACGCCGAGACCGTGCTGATCTGGCGCAAGGGCGCAGCTTCGCCGAACGTCCAGGCGATGCAAAAAGTGCTGCTGGACGAACGAACGACCCGCGGCCCTGCAGCGAAGCGCAAGGCATCAAGCGTTAGCGCACCGCACAATGTGAAGTAGATTTACAACCGCATTCGCCCGTGGCTAACGTCACACCAATAAAAAGCAAACGGGAGGAGACCTTTATGTTGCGCGTTACAGCGATTGCAGCCGGATTCGTTATCGGCGTTGCGGCTCTTACGACAATCCAGCCTGCCATGAGCCAGTCTGACGGCTGGGTCACGCTGGTCGACAGCACCAAGATGGGCGACTGGGACAAGGTTGGCGACGCCAACTGGGAGATGAAGGACGGGGCACTCGCCGCCGACAAGCTGCTCTCCGGCAAGGATCTCGCTTATCTCGTCAGCAAGACGCCCTACAAGGATTTCCAGATCAAGGCAGAGTTCTGGACCGATGCCGAAGCCAATAGCGGCATCTTCATCCGCTGCGATAACCCGAAGGTGATCGATGGCAAGACCTGCTACGAGGTCAACATCTTCGACAAGCGGCCCGACCCGTCCTACGGCACCGGCGCCATCGTCGATGTGGCCAAGGTCAATCCGATGCCCAAGGCGGCGGACAAGTGGAACACCTATGAGATCACGGCGAAGGGCCCGAAGCTCACGGTCATCCTGAACGGCGAAAAGACCGTCGATGTCGAGGACACCAAGCACGCCGCCGGCCCGATCGCCCTGCAATACGGCTCCGGCGTGGTGAAATTCCGCAAGGTCCAGATCAAGCCGCTGTAAGCACAGCCATTCCTCAGCCCGGACGGAACGATCCATCCGGGCTGAGGCCCTTTTACCCGCCCCGCCAAATGCTGCTATGATGGCCCCAACCCCACGGAGCCCTCATGAGCTGGCAACCATCAGAAGATCCGATCCTCGGCGATGCGCAGACCTGCGACGCACTGGAGCTCGTGATCGTGCCGCGCACCCGCGATCTCGGCGACGGCTTCCTCGTCCGCCGCGCCCTCCCCCATGGCAAGCGGCAGATGGTCGGCCCGTTCATTTTCTTCGACCATTTCGGCCCGATGCAGTTCATCTCCGGCAAGGGCATGGACGTGCGGCCGCATCCGCATATCGGCCTGGCCACGGTGACCTATCTGTTCGACGGCGCGATCATGCATCGCGACAGCGAGGGCAATGTCCGCGAGATCCAGCCAGGCGCCATGAATCTGATGACTGCCGGAAAGGGCATCGCCCATTCCGAGCGCACTCCGGACGTGCAGCGCCGCGACGGCCAGAAGATGCTGGGCCTCCAGAGCTGGATCGCGCTGCCCAAGGGCTCCGAGGAAATCGCGCCGTCGTTCCAGCATTATGCCGCAGACAGCCTGCCAACCATCACCGACACCGGCTTCACCGCGCGGGTGATCGCCGGCAAGGCGTTTGGCAAAGCGTCGCCGGTGTCGATGGTGTCGCCATGGTTCTATGCCGAAGTGGCCGTCGAGGCCGGCACCAGCGTGCCGCTCGATCCCGACCATGAGGAACGTGCAGTCTATGTGGTTGATGGCGAGATCGAGATCGCCGGCGACCGCCATGAGGGGCCGCAACTGCTGATTTTCCGGCCCGGCGATGCCATCACCATCAAGGCGACGCGCAATACCCGCATGATGTTCCTCGGCGGCGACGCGCTGGAAGGGCCGAGGCACCTGTGGTGGAATTTCGTGTCCTCCAGCAAGGAGCGCATCGAGCAGGCGAAAGAGGACTGGAAGACCGGCCGCTTCGCCCATGTGCCCAACGAACACGAATTCATCCCGCTGCCGGAATAGGCTCACTCCTTCATCACGCCGCCGCCGGCCAGACGCCGGACGACTCTGTTTTCGAAAGACCCTGACATGACCACGATGGCCACCAGCGACCTGCCCCTCCCCAAGATCGGTCGCGGCAAGGTGCGCGATATCTATGCCGTCGGCGACGACCGCGTGCTGCTGCTGACCACCGACCGCATCAGTGCCTTCGACGTTGTCATGAACGAGACCATCCCGATGAAGGGCGCGGTACTGACCCAGATCAGCGCCTGGTGGTTCAACCAGCTTGGCGGCGTGGTCCCGCATCACATGATCTCGGCCGATGCCGACGAGATCATCAGGCAGGTGCCGGCTCTCGCAGGTCACCGCGCCGCTTTGGCCGGTCGCGCCATGCTGTGCCGCCGCACCACCGTGTTCCCGATCGAGTGCGTGATCCGCGGCTACATTTCGGGATCGGCCTGGAAGGAATATGCCGCGTCAGGCACGCTGGCTGGCGAGAAGCTGGAAGCCGGGCTGCTCGAAAGCCAGAAATTCGCCGAACCGGTGTTCAGCCCGGCGACCAAGGCCGAGACCGGCCATGACGAAAACATCACCATCGCCAGGATGCGCGAGATTATCGGCGAGGAGGATGCCTTCACCCTCGAGAGCATGACTCGCGCCGTCTACACCCAGGGCGAGGAGATCGCCCGCGAGGCCGGCATCATCATCGGCGACACCAAGTTCGAATTCGGCAGGGAAGGCAATGGCCGCATCATCCTGATCGACGAGGTGATGACCCCTGACAGCTCCCGTTTCTGGGCCGCCGACGTCTATAGACCGGGCCAGCCGCAGCCGAGCTTCGACAAGCAGCCGCTGCGCGACTATCTCGACATCGAGCGCCGCGCCGGCCGCTGGAACGGCGAAGCTCCGCCGCCGCCGCTCCCCCCTGAGGTGATCGACGCCACCAGCAAGCGCTATTTGGAGGCCTATCGCCGCCTGACCGGCACGGAGCTGGTCATCAACTAACAAACTGACTGTCTTTCCCTCGGACTGTCATAAAAATAGTCTTGTCCGTACATCTCACCGTCGTCTACCAGAGACGGCGGCGGTTGCGCCTGTCGCGCAGCGCTCCTACAGGTTCGCGCGTGACATACTTCCGGCCCGCACTCCTCATCGCCCGTCATTGCGAAAGTAGCCGCCCATGACTGACTCCCTTGTCAGCCCGGGCGTGTTGCACGCATGGCGTAATGACGTGTTCGGCGGCCTGATCGCCAGCGTCCTCACCATCAGCTTCGGCCTGTCCTATTCGGTGCTGATCTTCACCGGGCCGCTGGCCTCGCTGCTGCCCTACGGCATTGCCGCGACCTTCATCTCTGCAAGCGTCATAGCCGCCGTGATCGCCCTTGGCAGTTCGTTCCCCTTCGCGGTCGCCGGCCCCGAGAGCTCGACCGCAGCCGTCACCGCCATCCTGGCGGCGGCTCTGGTCGAGCACATCGTTACGGCCGATGCACCGTCTGCCTTGCTTGGCCCGGTGCTCATCACCCTATCCTCGGCCACGATCATCACCGGCATTGTGCTGTGCGGCTTCGGCGTTACCCGCATGGGACGCGCTATCCGCTATGTGCCCTATCCGGTGATCGGCGGATTTCTCGGAGCCACCGCCTGCCTGATCGTCACCGGCGCCATTCAGGTGATCACCGGCTACAAGCTGCAATGGGCGAACCTGGCAAAACTCGCCAATCCGATGACGTTCTACGAGTTGCTGGCCGCGGTAGCCGTGGCACTCACCATCTATGCGACTTGGCATCGGTCCCGTAAGCCACTAGGCCTGCCGATGATTCTCATCGGGAGCGTCATAGCGGCTCATCTAGTTTTCAAGATCGCCGGTGTGTCCGTGATCGAGGCACAGGCTATGGGCTGGACCTTCGCATCGCCACCCAAGGCCAACCTGACCTTACCCTGGGCCTTCTTCAGCAACGGCTATCCATGGCAGGCGCTGCCCGGACTCATCGGCAATTTCATCGCTGTGATCTTCGTGACGGCCGTGAGTACCCTGTTCAATACGACGGGCCTCGAAGTCGCCGCACATCGGGAAGCCGATATCGAACGCGAGCTCAATGCGACCGGGGCGGCCAATATCCTGGCTGGCGCGCTCGGTGGCTATGCCGGCTGCATCTCGATCAGTCGTTCGCTCCTGAATCGCAACAGCGGTGCCACAGGGCGGCTTTCGGGCCTCACCGTCGCCGCGGCAGCCGCGCTGATGCTCGTCGTCGACCCCGCGCTCCTGGCCTATATGCCGCGCTTCGTGCTCGGCGGCCTGCTGCTGTATCTCGGCTTGGAGCAACTTCATCGCTGGATCGTCGACTCCCGCAAGCGACTGTCGCTGCTCGACTACCTGTCGCTGTTGGCAATCATCGTCATTATTCTCACATGGGGGTTCGTGGCCGGCGTGCTGATCGGCATCGTGATCGGCTGCGCCACCTTTGCGCTCAGCGTATCGCGGGTATCCTCGATCAAATACGGTTTCGATGGCTCGGAATATCGCAGTTCGCTCGATCGATCACTTGAGGATCAGCGTACGCTGGCGGCGCATGGCCGCGAAATCCAAGGCCTTAACCTGCAGAGCTATTTGTTCTTCGGCTCGGCCAACCGGCTCTATCTGCACGTCAAGGCGCTGCTGCGCCGTCATCCAGAATGCCGGTATCTGGTGTTCGACTTCAAGCTGGTGACGGGCATCGATTCGTCGGCCGCCCACAGCTTCGCCCAGATCAAGCGCATCGCCGAAGGCCACGGCACCACGCTGGTGCTCGCCAACCTTCATCCCTCAGCCAATCGCAATTTGCGCGCCAGCCTGTTCATCGATGACGCCGTCAAGGTCATGGGCGAACTCGATCACGCGCTGGAGTGGTGCGAGAACGAGGTGATCGCGCGGCATCGTGGGCTCGCCGAAGAAGAAGCCAACTTGCGCGACTGGTTCACCAAGATCCTGCGCACCGCCGACGATTCCGAAGAACTGATGCGACGCTGCCAGCGCGTCGAGGTCGTTGCCGGCGAGATCATCGTTCAGGCTGGCGACGCTGCCGATTCCATGCACTTCATTCTGGACGGCCGACTCGGCATCATGGTGCCGGCGGGCGATGGCAAGCTGACGCGGGTGCGCAGCCTCGGGCGTTACACGACGGTGGGCGAAATGGGCCTCGTCGCCTATGCTCCCCGCAGCGCCACCATCCAGGCAGAGATCGCCAGCGTGCTGTATCTGCTGCGCGCCGACGCCTTCGAGGACATCAAGCAGAACCATCCGGCATTGAGCCAGAAACTGCTGACTTATTTCGTGTCTGTGATGGCGGAGAGGCTGGCTTTTGCGAGCCGG
This sequence comes from Tardiphaga sp. P4_G1, assembly GCF_056401215.1. Lineage (NCBI taxonomy): Bacteria > Pseudomonadati > Pseudomonadota > Alphaproteobacteria > Hyphomicrobiales > Nitrobacteraceae > Tardiphaga > Tardiphaga sp. P4_G1. The sequence continues at coordinate 341,377 of NZ_JBFUJU010000003.1, read as the reverse complement.
ATGATCGCGGTGCTGCGAAGGTAAGAATAGCCGATACAGCGCATCTGAAACGGACGTCGCGATCGTCTACGAGTTGGAGCCGCCGACACCGACGGCCGAATTGGCAGGTTTCGTTGCCTTGCGGCTGGCGCGCCAGTTCTCCCACCTTTGGACGACGACAAAAAAGGTCGGAACGAACAGGACGGCAAGGCAGGTCGAGGCGAGCATGCCCGAGAATACGGTGATGCCGATCGACTTGCGGGCGTTGGCGCCGGCGCCGGTCGCGAGCACCAGCGGCAGCACGCCGAGAATGAAGGCGAAGGACGTCATCAGAATCGGCCTGAATCGCGCACGTGCAGCTGCGACCGCCGACTCCAGTAGTGGCTTGCGATCATGCACGTGCAGTTCGATCGCCACCTCAACGATCAGGATCGCGTTCTTCGCTGACAGCGCGATCAAAAGGATAATGCCGATCTGGGTGTAGAGATTGTTCTCGATCCGCAGCGCGGTGAGCACCGCCATCGGGCCAAGCAGTGACAGCGGCACGGCCAGGATCACCGAAATCGGCGCGTACCAGCTTTCATACTGTCCGGCGAGCACCAGATAGACGAGCAGCAGCGCAAGACCGAATACATAATAGAGCTGATTGCCGACAATCTTTTCCTGATACGACATCGCCGTCCACTCGAATCCCGTTCCCGGAGGCAAAGTCTTCGCTGCGATCTGCTCCATCAACGCCATGGACTGCCCGGAGCTGTAGCCCTGTGCTGGCAGGCCGATCACCGTCGCCGTCGGATAGAGATTGTAGAGACTGATCAGCGACGGCCCCACGGCAGGCGTAATCTTCGCCACGGTGCCAAGCGGGACCATGTTGCCCTGCTGGTTGCGGACCATCAGGTTCTCGATGTCCCGGGCAGTCAGCCGGAATTTGGCATCTGCTTGTGTGTAGACCTGAAAGGTGCGGCCAAACTTGTTGAACTGGTTGACGAAGGACGAGCCCAGATAGGACGACAGGGTCGAGAACACCTGATCCGTCGTGACATGTAGGGTCTGGGTCTTGATACGGTCGATCTCGATATCGAATTGTGGCACCATCGAGCGGAACGGCGAACTGACGCGTTGCAAGGCGCTCTGCGTCTGTGCATTCGCCACGATCGCGCCGGTGATCGCCTGCAGCTTGCTGTAATCGGCGTTGCCATCGCGCAGTTCGATCTGCATGGCGAAGCCCGCCGCATTGCCGATGCCCTGAATGGGCGGCGGCGGGATCACCAGAATGCGCGCCTCTGGAATCACCGACAGGCTCTCGTTCAATCCAACGAACAGCGAACGAAGATCCTGCCCCGGTCCGCGCTCGCTCCATTCTTTCAGGATCAGATAGGCAACACCGGCATTGGCCAGGCTGGAGCTGCTGTCGAGTGCGGAGATGCCGGCGATGGTAACCACCTGTTCCACCGCTGGCGTCTTCGCGGCCAATTCACTGACCCGATCGAGTACACGCTGAGTCCGATCCAGCGCGGCACCATCGGGCAACTGGACTGCGACCAGCAGATAGCCTTGATCCTCGATCGGGATGAAGCCGGTGGGAATCCGGGATAGGCCGTAACCGCCAATACTGATCAGGATCAATGCCAGGACAACCGAGAGATTGCTGTGCGCGACCATGCGACCGATCAGAGCGGCATAGCCCCGTTCGAGCCGGTCGTAGACCCTGTTGAACCCACGATAGAAAAAATTGCGCTTCTCCGGCGGCACCGGGCGGCGCAGCCACAATGCGCATTGCGTCGGCTTCAGCGTGGCCGCATTGACGGCGCTGAGCAGCGCCGTGGCCGCGATAACCAGTGCAAATTGCGCATACATGCGCCCCGTCAGCCCGGGCAGGAATGCCGCCGGCAGGAACACAGAGATCAGCACCAGCGTGATGCCGATGATCGGGGCGAACAGCTTGTCCATCGCGCTGATCGCCGCGTCGTGGCCGGACATGCCCTGCTCGATATTGTACGCCGCGCCTTCGACAACCACGATGGCATCGTCGACGACAATGCCGATCGCCAGCACAATGGCAAACAGGGTCGACAGATTGATGGTGAAACCGAGCGCCGCCATCGCCGCGAAGGCGCCGATGATCGTCACCGGCACAGTGGTCGCCGGCACCAGCATCGCGCGCCAGTCCTGCAGGAAGATCAGGATGACCACCAGCACTAGCAAACCTGCTTCGAGGAGCGTCTTGTAGACCTCGTTGATCGATGCCTGGACGAATTTCGTGGTGTCGAACGGCGTGTCGTATTTGATGTCGTCGGGAAATTGCGTGGCCAGCGCCGCCATCTTCTTCTCTACAGCCTTCTCCACCTCGAGCGCATTGGCGCCCGGCGACTGGAATACGCCGATGCCGACGGCTGGCTTCTGGTTGAGCGAAAAGATCTGGCTGTAGGTCTGCGCACCCAATTCGACGCGTCCGACGTCACGGACCCGCGTGACATCGCCATTGTCGCCGGTCTTGACGATGATGTCCTCGAATTCACCGGGATCATCCAGCCGCCCGTTGATGTTCAGCGTGTACTGGAAGGCCTGTCCCGCGGGCGTCGGCGGCATGCCGATTTGCCCCGCAGAAACCTGCTGGCTCTGCTGCTGGATGGACTGGATGACATCCTGCGGCATCAGCGCGCGCACCTGCAGCTTGTTCGGATCCAGCCATATCCGCATCGAATACTGGCCGGCGCCGAACACCGTCACATTGCCGACCCCCGACAGACGCGACAGCTCGTCCCGGATGTTGATCGTGGCGTAATTGCTCAGGAACAGGCTGTCATAGGTCGCCTTCGGCGACGTCAGTGTCACGAACAACAGGATTGCCGTCGATTTCTTCTGAACGGTCACGCCCTGATTCTGCACGGCGGTCGGCAGCGACGACAGCGCGCTCGATACGCGGTTCTGCACCAGCACCTGCGCAAAATTCAGATCGGTACCGATCTTGAACGTGACCGTAAGTGAATAGGTACCATCGGCTGCGCTGTAGGACTGCATATAGAGCATGTCCTCGACGCCATTCACCTGCTGCTCGATCGGCAGCGCCACCGTGTCGACGATGGTCTTGGCGCTGGCGCCGGGATAGCGCGTCGTCACCTGGACGGTCGGCGGCACCACGTCCGGATATTGTGCGACTGCGAGGCCATAGAGCGAGACGCCGCCGATCAGGATCATCAGCAACGCGATGACATTGGACAGGACCGGCCGCTCGATGAAGAACTTCGAAATCATGGCCTGTCCTATTTGGTCGGGGTCGGCGCTTCGATCTTTCTCAGTTGCGGATCGACCTTCTGCCCCGGAATGGCACGCAGCAGGCCTGCAATGACGACGCGATCATCCGGCTTCAGACCGCTTTCAATGACGCGAAGCTCACCTTCCAGCGGGCCGGTGACGACCTTGCGCTGCTCGATGACATTGTCGCCACTCACGACCAGCACATAACGCCCGGCCTGATCGCTGCCGAGCGATACATCCGGCACCAGCAGGGCGTTGTCCTGCTGGTCGATAGGCACGCGCACGCGAACATAAAAACCCGGCAACAGGATGCGATCCGGATTTGGCAGAACACCTCGCACCGGCAGCGTACCCGTCGACTGATTGATGGTCGGCGAGATGTAGTCGATCTGGCCCTTGTGCGGAAAACCAGTCTCGGTCTGCAGTCCGATCTCGATCGGCAGCTGCCTGAGATCGTTCACCGTCAGCCCGCGTCGCCGGGCTTCATCCCGGATGCGCAGAACGTCCTGTTCGTTGACGTTGAAATTCACATAAATCGGATCGAGCTGCACGATCGTCGCAAGCTGGGTCGGCGACGCCACACCGACCAGTTCGCCAACCGACACCAGATGTGCGCTGACGATGCCGTCAAACGGCGCAATGACATTCGTATAGCCGTAATTGACGGCCGCGATCTTGGTGTTGACTTGCGCCTGCTGCAGATTGGCTTGTGAATTCTCTCGTGTCGCCGTCGACTGCTCGAGCGTTGACTGCGCAACAACCTGGCGGGATACGAGGTCCGACTGGCGTTTGAAATCCGCTTCCGCCTGCTTTGCAGACGCCTGCGCACCGGCTTCCGCAGCCTGCGCCTGTTCCAGCTTCAACTGGTATGTCTCAGGCTCGATCGTGAACAGCGTGGTGCCTTGCTTGACGAAGGAGCCGTCCTGATAGTTGATCGACTGTAGAACGCCCTGAACGCGCGCCACGAGATCGACATTCTTGATCGGTGCTGTATTGCCTGTCGCTTCGAGAAAGCGCGTGATGCCGCGCTGCACAGGAACCGCCACCTCAACTTTCGGCGGCGGTGGCGGCACGAAAGTGTTTTGCTCGCAGGCACTTAAAAAGATGCTCGTCAGCACAACGCCGGCAGCGCGTATAGCGGGGACATGCTGCAGCTGCTCAATGCGATCTTTCGGTCCAGATGAACAGGCGCGCATAAATCGCATTGTCCTGCCTCAATCAAAAGACTCTCAAAAAAACCTTGGCCAAAAACGACAGCCGCCCGCATCAATAGCAACAATCCACTTGTAGTGAAACCGAAACCGTAAAATGATGTCGGACCGAAGTTGTTTTGCGAATGCCTTTCAGAACTCACGCTTCTTGAAGATTTTACGCAGTTGCCCTGACTAACCGGGCGGTAGCAACGAGGATTTCAGCGATGAATTTCATGTTCGGCTTGGCCGCGCGATATCGCGTATCGATGGCTACTATCATTCTAATCGCAATCGCGAGCCCCACCTTTGCGCAAGCGCCGAGCCAGGCGCAGCGTGACGCGATCAAGACGCAGTGTCGCTCGGATTACATCGCGCATTGCTCAAGCGTTCCTCCTGGTGGAGAAGCCTCGCTGCAATGCCTGCAAAAGAACATGGCTAGTCTTTCTGCGGGATGTGCGGGCGCGGTGCGCGCAGTTCAGGCGCCAACTGCGGCACCGAAGGCCACCGCACCAACGCCTGCTGCAGCGCCCAAGACAGAAGCAACACCACCGGCTACCAAGCCCGCGCCCGCCACTGCCGCACCAAAGGCGGCAGTGAAAAGCACAGCCCCGCCACCTGCTGCGGCAGCCACAACCGCGGCGCCTGCCGCCGCCGCTGCTCCTGCAGCCATCGTGCTGCGGCCGATGCGGCCACGCGAAGAATTGCTCGTGATGAGATCAGCATGCGGTGGCGACATCAGATCGCTCTGCGGCGGCATAGCGCCTGGTGGCGGCCGCATCGTGCAATGCCTGGCCAGCAATAGCGCATCACTTTCGCCGGCTTGCACCAGCGTTCTTGCGCCATTCGCTCAACGATGAACACGATGCGCCCCGCAATAGGCGGGATCACTCTCCACGGAAGGCCAAAATCAACTGGATCAACCGGACAGACAGAATGACGTAACAGAGCGACATGATGATCTGAAGCGCCACGTGCCATTCCAACTTTGCGAGCTTGTAGAGGCCATCGAGGAAATTCAGCAGCAACAAAACAATTCCGAACAGCATGACACCGCGGCCGACAAGACCGTGGCGCAAATATCCAAACAGGACGATCAAGGGCTCATTGCTCGACACATGCGCCCCGGCCGAGATGATCAAAGTGCCGATCACCATCTTTTCGACGTGACTGAATATTTCCTTTGAGGCGGGCTCGATATGTCGACCGTGAAAAGTAAGCCACCTGGTTTTGAAATCCGACATGCTTTCTCCTGTTGAGATCAACACCGGGCGAAATCATCACATCGCATGTTTCTGGTCGGCAAGGATTTGTATTTACGAGATTGAATAAACGTTCTGTCGGATCGAGACGCAAGGCGGCGTCGCAAGATTTGTCATTGACCACTCAGCCTTTGCGTCTCCTGCGAACTACTCTTTGCGCGTGAAGCCACTTCTCATTTGATCGTTCTTAATTCCGCCTACTGAAGCCCACGAACCTTTCTTCGTTTGTTTTGCCAACCAACACAGCCGGGAGATCACCATGCGTACTTTCTTGATGATGGTTGCAGCCGTTCTCGCATTCGGCACGACGATGGCGTTTGAAGCCACCGACGCCAACGCCGTCGTCTGCGCACGCGGCGTTTACCGTGCCGGCTGCGCCGGCTATCGTGGCGCCGCGGTGGTGCGCCGCCCGGTGGCGGTCGCGTGCCGCACCGTCTGGGTCAATGGCGTGCGCGTACGTCGCTGCTACTGAGCGACGCTGGCTCGGCCAGCCCAAATGCAAATGCCCGGCACATCTAGCGAAGCTTGCTTCGCGCTGGCCGGGCATGACGCATAATGAATTTTAATTGGGTCGGAGGTGACGCCTCAGATCCCTGACATCATGATGTATTTGATCTCGACATATTCTTCCATGCCGTGATGCGAGCCTTCGCGACCCAAACCCGACTCCTTCACACCACCGAACGGAGCGACTTCGGTGGTGATGAGGCCGGTATTGACGCCGACCATGCCGGACTCCAGCGCTTCCGCAACACGCCAGACACGGCCGAGATCACGCGAATAGAAGTACGACGCCAGACCGAACGGCGAGGCGTTGCACATGGCGATGACATCGGCTTCGTCCTTGAAGCGGAACACCGGCGCCAGCGGGCCGAAGGTTTCTTCCTGCGAGACCAGTGCATCCGATTTCACATTGGCGAGCACCGTCGGCTCGAAGAACGTGCCGCCGAGCGCATGGCGCTTGCCGCCGGTGACGATCTTGGCGCCGCCCTTTACCGCATCGGCGATGTGGCGCTCGACTTTCTCGACGGCTTTCTCGTTGATCAGCGGACCCTGGGTGATGCCCTGTTCGGTGCCGTCGCCGACCTTCATCGCCGCGACCTTCTTCGACAGCTTCTCGACGAACTGATCGTAGATGCCATCCTGCGCATAGAGGCGGTTGGCGCAGACGCAGGTCTGGCCCATGTTGCGATATTTCGAGACAATCGCGCCTTCCACGGCGGCATCGATGTCGGCATCGTCGAACACCACGAAGGGTGCGTTGCCGCCGAGTTCGAGGCCGAGCTTCTTCACGCCGACCGAAGCCTGCTTGTAGAGGATCTTGCCGACATTGGTGGAGCCGGTGAAGCCGACGAAGCGCACCGCAGGATGTTCGCAGAGCACGAGGCCGATCGCCGATGCGTCGCCGGTGATGATGTTCAGCACACCCTTCGGCACGCCGGCACGCTCGGCGAGTTCAGCCAGCGCGAGCGCCGACAGCGGCGTCTCGTTGGCAGGCTTGATCACCACGGTGCAGCCGGCGGCCAGCGCCGGCGACACTTTGCGGGTGATCATCGAGTTCGGGAAATTCCACGGCGTGATGGCGCCGCAGACGCCGATCGGCTGCTTGATGGCGAGGAGCCGGGCATCGGCACGCTGGGTCGGGATGGTCTCGCCATAGACGCGGCGGGCTTCCTCGGCGAAGAATTCGATATAGGCGGCGCCGATATCGACCTCGCCCAGCGCTTCGGCCAGCGGCTTGCCCTGCTCGGTGGTCAGGATCAGCGCGAGATCCTCGCGGTTGGCGATGATCAGCTCGAACCACTTGCGCAGGATGTTGGAGCGCTGCTTGGCGGTGAACTTGGCCCAGGCCGGAAACGCCTTTTCGGCGGCCTCGACAGCCTGCGTCGTTTCCTTGGCGCCCATATTGGGCACCTTGGCAATTTCAATCTCATTGACCGGATTGGTCACCGAGGTCTCGCCCGTGCCGACCCAGGCGCCGTCGATGTAGCACTTGTCGCGCAGCAGCGAGGGGTCCTTGAGGCGGTCGCGCAGCGAGGGGGCGGTGGACTGGCGTGCGGCTGAGGTCGGTGACATGGGCGGTTCTCCTGCGGAAAGTGTCGCGAACGTATAGCCGCGGACTTGTAGAGGAGTATAGGCCCGAAAGCGCCCCTTGGCGGCGAATGGCAGCTATCGCCCGCAAGGGGGTATTTAACGCCCGAATTCAACAGTCGCAGAGCGCCGCAAGCCCGATCAGGCCGCGCCGCGCATATAGGTCTCGCGCCGGTCGATCATGCGCTCGAAAGCGATGCGGGCGTTGGCACGGGTGGTCGTGGAGAAGGTGCGATATTCCAGCTCCGGCAGCATCGCGGCGTCGCTGCGACCGAACCAGGAAATAAACGATTTGGGCGGGGCCGAAATCTTCGCCAGCGCCTGCGCCAGATTTTCAGCCGCATCGAAAGCGAACAAGGCGCCGGTCTGCGCCACGCGAACTTCGAAAATTCCTGGACCGATCGGGGCCTCGATGCTCTCGCCACGGGAAGCGCGGGGATAATGTTTCCAGTCGGTCCAGTTCGCGATCATCGTCGGTCTCCGCAGCTGACACGCTGCACGTGTTACTCATGGTCTTACGGGTTAGTGTCGGAAAGCGCTTTGACGTTCACGTCATTTTTTGAACACAGCTGCGCCAATTTCGTTCCAGGGTGCGGTCAAACTCGCTCCCAGCCCGATATGGTTCCTCTGAAACGCTAAAACCAGCGCAAATGTAATCACATCCGCGAGACCGACGACCTCGCGCTCAAGTTGAATGTCCACGCCGGACATCGGTAAGATCAAAGAAAATCGGAGAGGAAACGGATGTCAGTTCAAGTCGAGATTGACCGGATTCTGCAGCAAGCCAGCGAAACCAGCGCGATTCCAGGTGCCGTGACAGTGGCTGCGACGCGGAATGAGATCATTTACCAAGGAGCATTCGGCAAGCGCGACGCATCCAAAGATACCACCATGACGCCGGACAGCGTGTTCTGGATCGCCTCCATGACCAAGGCGATTACGGCCGCTGCAGCGATGCAGCTGGTGGAGCAGGACAAATTGACGCTGGACGCACCGCTGGCGACCGTGCTTCCGGACCTCGCGGAGACGCAGGTGCTGGATGGTTTCGACAGCGAAGGCACTCCGAAACTACGTCCGCCGCGCCAACCGATCACCTTGCGGCATCTGCTGACCCACACCGCCGGTTTCTGCTACGACATGTGGAACGGCGACATGGTGCGCTATCTCGAGACAACCGGCATTCCGCCGTTTCGCTCCGGACTGAACGCCGCCATGAAGGTGCCGATCATGCGCGATCCCGGGACCCGCTGGGAGTACGGCACCAATATCGACTTCGTCGGCAAGGTCGTCGAGGCCGTCAGCGGCGAACGCCTGGACGCCTATTTCCAGAACCATTTGCTGGCGCCACTTGGGATGACCGACACCGCCTTCGTGATTGGCGGCGACCAGCGCAAGCGCCTCGTTGCCATGCACAGCCGCGGCGCCGACGGTGCACTGACCCCGATCCCATTCGAGATCAAACAGGATCCGGAATTCTTCGCCGGTGGCGGGGGGCTCTATGGCACCGCCCCCGACTACATCAAGTTTACGCAAATGATGCTGAATAACGGGACCGGCAACGGCAATCGGATATTAAAGCCAGAGACCGTCGCGCTGATGAGCCAAAACCACATCGGCGAGCTCAACATGACGCCGATGACTTCAGCAGTGCCGACCGCCAGTAACAATGTCGACTTCCTTCCGGGCATCGACAAGAAATACGGCCTCAGCTTCATGATCAACACGGCGCAGTCAGCCGAAGGCCGCAGCGCCGGCAGCCTCGCCTGGGCCGGCCTCGCCAACACCTATTACTGGATCGATCCGGTGTGCGACGTCACCGGCGTCATCATGATGCAGGTGCTACCATTTGCGGATTCGACTTGTTTGAAGGTGTTTTCAGATTTCGAACGCGCCGTTTATGCGGGGCTGGGTGCGAAGAAAGCGGCGTGAGAGCCGCGATGCGCTGATCTCACCACGTCATGGCCGGGCTTGACCCGGCCATCCTCGACTTTCCTCTCTTGCCAAGACGTGGATGCCCGGCACACCTAGCGAAGCTCGCTTCGCGCTGGCCGGGCATGACGACAGAGAAGAAAACCCAAGAAATGCAGTCTTAAACCGGCAACCCGTTCTTGCCCGCAAGGTCCTTCAGCGAAACCTGGGGACGCGCGCCGATATGCTGGATGACTTCAGCGGCGGCCATCGCGCCGAGCTTGCCGGCATTCTCATACCCGGCGTTGCGCACCAGGCCGAACAGGAAGCCCGCCGCGAACAGATCGCCTGCACCGGTGGTATCGACGAGCTTCTCGATCTTGTGTGCAGGCACTGCAACGACGCCATCACTCGATGTCACGACACAGCCCTTCTCGCTACGCGTCACGACGCCGAGCTTGATGTCCTTACCGAGCTGCTTGAGCGCGGCATCGAAATCCGTGGTCTCGTAGAGCGAGGTCAGTTCGGCCTCGTTCGCGAAGATGAGATCGACGGTGCCGGAACGCATCAGGTCGAGAAACTCGGCACGATAACGACCAACGCAGAACGCGTCCGACAGCGTCAATGCGACCTGACGCTTGGCGTCATGGGCGATCTTCGAGGCCTTCACGAAGGCTTCCTTGGCGCTGGCGGGATCCCACAGATAGCCTTCGAGATAGACGATCGACGAGGCTGCGACCGCAGCGGCGTCGATATCGTCGGGCGTCAGATCCTGCGCAGCACCGAGATAGGTGTTCATGGTGCGCTCGCCATCGGGCGTCACCAGGATGTAGGAACAGCCGGTTGCAGGGCCGCCCGTCGCAGGCTTTGTATCGAAAGCGACGCCAGCGGCGCGGATGTCATGGGTGTAGAGCTTGCCGATCTGGTCGTCCTTGACCTTGCCGACATAGGCCGCGCGGGCGCCGAGGCTGGCGAGGCCGACGATGGTATTGGCGGCCGAACCGCCGGACATTTCGGTGGCAGGGCCCATCGCCTTGTAGATCGCAGTGGCGCGGGCTTCGTCGATCAGCGCCATGCCGCCTTTGGTCATCTCATGTGCGGCGAGAAACTTGTCGTCGGCCTGCACCAGCACGTCGAAAATCGCATTGCCGATTCCGAGTACGTCATATTTCGCTGAGGTCATTAAGAATATCCCGTTGCAGCAATTGCGATGAGGCTGAAAATCCGTTTCAACTCGTCTCGCGGTCGCCCAAGTTGAGCCGTCGGCAAAGGCCGGTTTGATGGCTGCAGCGACTATCACGTTCTGCCCCGCACCAGCAAGGACAGCCCCTTACGATGGTTCTATGATCCGTTCCATCCTGACCGTTTCCACGGGCACTTTGGCGTCGCGGTTGCTGGGCTTTGCCCGCGACGCGATGGTCGCCGCACTGCTCGGCGCAGGCCCGATCGCGGATGCTTTTCTGGTCGCATTTCAGCTCGTCAACGTGATCCGGCGGCTGCTCACCGAGGGCGCGCTGAACGCGGCGCTGATTCCGGCCTGGCTGCGCATCCAGACGACCCAGGGCGCTGTCGCAGCCACAGCTTTTGCAGGTCGTGTGCTCGGCACCATTAGCGTTGCGCTGATCGTCGCGACGATCCTGATCGGCTTTGCGATGCCGCTCGTGATCGCACTGCTTGCCCCGGGTTTCGTCGGCCAGCCGACGCTGCAGCTCGCCGTCGACAATGCGCGATTGATGCTGCCCTATCTGGCCTTCGCCGGCCCCGTCACGGTCATGATGGGACTGCTGAACGCGCAACAACGCTTCGCGGTGACCGCATTTTCGCCGCTGCTGTTCAACATCGCCCTGATCGCCGTCATGGCCCTACTGCTAGTGTGGCGGCAAGAGCTAGACACTGCCGCTATGGCCATGGCGGCCACTGTGGGCATTGCGGGGCTGCTGCAATTGCTGATGCTGCTCTTGCGGAAATCTGGCGGCAATCTTGCGACGCCTTTGCGGCTGTCGCTCGATAGCGAGATGCGCGGCTTCTTCCGCAAGGCGCTGCCTGGCATGGTCGCCAATTCCGGGCCGCAGCTTCTCATCGTCACCGGCGCAATCATCGCATCGACGACTCCGGCTGCCGTATCGTGGCTGTATTTCGCGAACCGCCTGATTGAACTGCCGCTCGGCATCGTCGGCACGGCCATGGGCACTGTGCTGGTCCCCGCATTGACGCGCGCCGTGCGATCAGACGATCACGCAGCTATCACACAGGCCGAATCGCGCGGGCTTGAACTCGCGATCGGTCTCGCATTGCCGGCTACGCTCGGACTGATGATATTGAGCCATCTCATCGTGCAGTGTCTGTTTCAACACGGCGCGTTCGGCGCGAGCGACACGGTCTCGACTGCAAGTGCGCTGATATGGTTGGCGCTGGGCTTGCCCGCTCAGGTGCTTGTGAAAGCTCTGTCGCCCGCCTTCTTCGCACGCGAGGATACGACGACGCCGCTGCTGGCGACGCTCGTCGGTTTGGTAATCGCAATCATCTTCGCACTGGTTTTGAATAGGCCATTCGGTACGAGCGGCATCGCGGCGGCGATCGCTCTGGCGGCGTGGGGCAGCGCGATCTTTTTGATCGTCCGGAGCGCAGCAGCTTTCGGCTTCTCGCCCGACCATGATGCAAGACGCCGACTGCCGATCATTGTCCTGTCGTCGCTGGCCATGGGCGGCCTGCTATGGCTCGCCGCGCATATTGCCTTGCCCTGGACGGCGCAGGCCCACGGCCTGGTACGAGCGAGCTTGCTCGGCCTCCTGATCGTTGGCGGGCTGGCAATCTACGCCGCGTTACTGACGCTGACGGGGGCCGTGCGCTGGGCCGAGGTCCGCGGCGCCCTCAAGCGATCACCGGCGGCCGGCTAGGGCAGATTGGCAATGGACGCCGCCCGGCGCCTATGGCAAGTCACGCCCCTTGGCCCGCATTCCACCACGGGCACACAGGAACTAGACGATGGCTTTTACTCAACGGGTTTTTTCGGGCGTCCAGCCGACGGGCAATCTGCACCTCGGCAACTATCTCGGCGCGATCGTGAATTTCGTCAAACTGCAGGAGACGCATAATTGCATCTACTGCGTGGTCGATATGCATGCCGTCACCGTGCCGATCTCCGTGTGGGGCGGACCCGATGAATTGCGCCGCAACACCCGTGAAGTGACTGCGGCCTTCATCGCCTCGGGTATCGATCCGAAAAAGCAGATCATCTTCAACCAGAGCCAGGTCTCCGGCCATGCCGAGCTGGCCTGGATCTTCAACTGCGTCGCCCGCCTCGGCTGGCTGAACCGCATGACCCAGTTCAAGGAAAAGGCCGGCAAGGATCGCGAAAACGCGTCCGTGGGTCTCTACGACTATCCGGTGCTGATGGCTGCGGACATTCTGCTGTATCGCGCCACGCACGTTCCGGTCGGCGAGGACCAGAAGCAGCATCTAGAACTGTGCCGCGACATCTCGCAGAAGTTCAACAACGACTTCTCCGAATCCATCGCAGCGCAGGGCCATGACGGCCCTTACTTCCCGATGCCGGAGCCTGTCATCACCGGACCGGCGACTCGGGTGATGAGCCTGCGCGACGGCACCAAGAAGATGTCGAAATCGGACGCGTCAGACAATTCGCGCATCAACCTCACGGACGATGCAGACACGATCGCGCAGAAGATCCGCAAGGCGAAGACCGATCCGGAACCATTGCCGTCGGAAGAGAAGGGCCTGGAGCCGCGTCCCGAGGCCGATAATCTCGTCGGCATCTATGCCGCACTGTCCAATCGGTCGAAGGCTGACATTCTCACAGAATTCGGCGGCGCGCAGTTTTCGGGCTTCAAATCGAGCCTTGTCGATCTCGCTGTCGAAAAACTGTCACCTATCGCCGGCGAGATGAAGCGGCTGACGACATCCGATCTGACCTATGTCGATCAGGTTCTGGCCGATGGCGGCGAACGCGCCGGCGTCATTGCCGCCGAAACCATCAAGTCCGTGAAGGACATCATCGGCTTCGTCCACAAGCGGTAAATTCGCTATCGCATTCCTTTTCTCTGCCACAATCGACGCGACGCAAGTCATCCTTGCGTCGCGCTTGTCGAACGCCGCTGCGCCGTGGCAGCATGACACGATTGCCAAGCCGCTCACATTCTGGCGCATCAGACACGCCACAGCATCGGGACATGCATGAGCACCCAGCGACGTAGTTATGAAAGCGGCCACAAGCCGAAATGCCTCGTGGTCGTCGATGACAGCGAGGAATGGGACCGCGCAGTGTATTACGCCAGCCGCTGGGCCATTCGTGTCGGTGGCGGCGTGGTGATGCTGCGCATCATCGACACCGAAGATCGCAACCAGCAATGGCTCGGCGTTGCCGATGTCATGAAGGCCGAAGCGGAAGAAGGTGCCAATGCCGCGCTGGACCGCGCCTCAGGCCGCGCCAATGGCATCGCCGCCATCACCCCTGAACGCGTGATCCGCGAGGGTGATCCCACCGAGCAAATCCTCGACGTAATCGACAAGGACGTCGACATTTCCATGCTGGTGCTGGCTGCATCGGCCGGCGCGGAAGGCCCCGGCCCGATCGTCACCATGATGGCCAAGCTGGTCGGCTCGTTTCCGGTGCCGGTCGTCATCGTGTCGGGCGCCCTGAGCGACCTCGACATCGACGCCCTGTCGTAACCACCCTTTCGGACGGCTAAGGGACTGCGAAATAGGCCGAATTCGGCGATTTCGCGCCTTGATCGTGCGTTTTTCGTCGCCATCTGCTAGGGGATACTCACGCGCCGGCCTTGAACCGGCGACGCAGGAGAGACCGATGTTCATCCAGACCGAAGCTACCCCCAATCCCGCCACGCTGAAGTTCATTCCCGGCCGCGACGTGCTCGACAGCGGCACCATGGAATTCACCTCACCGGAAGCCGCAACGCGTTCGCCGCTGGCCGAAAAGCTGTTCGCCGTGAAGGGCGTCACGTCAGTGTTCTACGGCTCCGACTTCGTCACCGTGACCAAAGACGACAGCGACTGGCAGCACCTCAAGCCGGCGATCCTCGGCGCCATCATGGAGCACTACATGTCCGGCGCGCCGCTGATGGCCGACGGCAGCGTGAGCGGCGACGTGATCTCCGACGACGAGGCCGAATTCTTCAACGAGGAAGACGCCGAGACAGTCGATACGATCAAGGACCTGATCGAGACTCGCGTGCGCCCGGCCGTGGCCAATGACGGCGGCGACATTACTTTCCGCGGCTTCAAGGACGGCATCGTTTATCTGAACATGAAGGGGTCGTGCGCCGGCTGCCCGTCATCGACAGCGACCCTGCAGCACGGCATACAGAACCTGCTGAAGCACTTCGTGCCGGACGTTGTCGAAGTCCGCCCGATGTAAGTTCGGTCGCACCGCGACACATAAAAATGCCCGGGACAATCCCGGGCATTTTCGTTTCTGGAACCAGCCTTCGTTTAGCGGCCGATACTTGCGGCTTCTTCTGCGGCCCGCTGCATGCTCGATGACATTTCGTTCGTCACCGTGCTCTGCTCTTCGACGGCAGCCGCAGTTGCGGTGACATATTCGCTGACGTTCTGGATCTCCTGCTTGATCGCGTTCAGCGCATCGACCACATCGCTCGAAATGCCATTGAGGCTGCCAATCTCGCTGGCGATCTTATCGGTCGCCTGCTTGGCCTGGTTGGCCAGATTTTTCACCTCCGATGCAACGACCGCAAAGCCACGACCGGCTTCACCGGCACGCGCCGATTCGATGGTGGCATTCAGCGCCAACAGATTGATTTGCCCGGTGATGTTGCCGATCAGCTCGACGATCCCACTCATCGCCTGCGCTGCCGTGCTGAGACGCTGCGCTTGATCGTCCGCCAACTCGACCTTGCCCACCGCAGACATCGCCGTGGTCTTTGATTTCATCATGGCCTCAGAGATTTCGCGCACCGACGCGTTCAGTTCCTCAGCGCCAGCGGCGACCGATTCCATCATCGCGCGGACGCGTTCGCTCTTCATGCGCGCAATCACCTGCGCCGTGGTGTCGGTGGCATATTTTACGACCTTGTAGGGCTTGCCATTGAGATCGAGGATCGGATTGTACGAAGCCTGTATCCAGACTTGTTTGCCGCCCTTACCGATCCGCTGGTACTCCGCCGCCTGATAGTTACCACGCTTAAGCGCCGCCCAGAATTCGCGATAGTCGGCACCGTCGCGCTCACTCGGCACAACGAACATGCTGTGGTGCTTGCCCTGTATTTCCGAGAGCGCGTAACCGAGCACGCCCAGAAAATTCTCATTGGCGCTGAGAACGATGCCATCCATGCTAAATTCGATCACGGCCTGCGACTTGCCGATGGCCTCGATCTGACCTGAGAAATTCGCCGTGCGCAGCTTCTGTTCGGTAACGTCTGACGCGAACTTGACTACCTTGATTGGCCGGCCTGTCTCATCAAGGATTGGATTGTAGGTCGCGAGAATCCAGACCTCTTTGCCGTTCTTGCCGATCCGCTTGTATTCGGCGGCCTGATATTCACCACGATTGAGGCTGGCCCAGAATTCGCGATAGGCCGCGCCGTCGCGAGTTGCAGAATCGACAAACATGCTGTGATGTTTTCCTTCGATTTCCGCGAGATTGTAACCCATGACATTCAAGAACAAGTCATTGGCCGTGACAATCGTCCCATCGAGCTTGAACTCGATGACAGCCTGCGAACGACCGATGGCTGCGATCTTGCCGGCATCGTCCATACTGCGGATTTTCACTGCAGTTGTATCCATGGCAAACTTGACGATTTTCAGGGGCTTGCCATCATTCCCAAGGATCGGGTTGTAGGAACCCTGGATCCAGACTTCCTTGCCACCTTTGCCGAGACGCTTGAACTCGCCGGCCTGGTACTCGCCGCGATTGAGGTTGTTCCAGAACGTGCGATATTCCGCGCTGCTCTTCATCTCCGGCGTCACGAACATGCTGTGGTTCTTGCCGACGATTTCTTCCAGCGTATATCCAAGGGCGGACAGGAAGTTTTGATTGGCTCCAAGGATCGTGCCGTCAGCGCTGAACTCGATCACCGCTTGCGATTTTTTGATCGCTGCCGCCAGGGCCAGCCCCTCGCGCGCCCCTGAACTGCTCAACCAATGCAGCATCGAATCGCCTCCCATAAATATAATCGTATTCAAAAAATTAGACGAATAATTTCAGCCCGCATGAAAGCCACGCGCATCCGCGAAATGTCGCTTCCGAACGGTATGCTTATCTCATCGATCTCCGAAGAATTTATTAAGTGAAGCTTTTAGCCAGAGCGAAACTGAAGCTGTCCACGGGCGCATTTCGCTCACGGGAACTTTCATGATCTCGCTATCGTATCTTGTGAAAATATCTTTATGAGAAAGCGAGTAGTGGATGCACGCTAAAGCTGCCGCCCCCTCTCCGGCAGCAACGCGAATCACAGCACCATTGCGCGTGGAGCGATATTCTGCGAGTGGCAGGCGCAAACCCTCGCAAGCCGTGGTAGCGTCTCTTTATGTTGATCCTTGCCATTGATACCGCCCTTGACGCCTGCGCCGCAGGCATCCTCGACACCCGCACCAGCAAGCTCATTGCGCATGAGTCCATGCCGATGAAGCGCGGACATGCCGAGGCGCTGATGCCGTTGCTCGGGCGCGTCATGGCGGATTCCGGCATCGCCTTCGCCGACCTCGACCGCATTGCCGTCACCACTGGTCCGGGCAGCTTTACCGGCCTGCGCGTCGGCCTGGCGGCGGCGCGCGGCATTGGCCTGGCGGCCAGCAAGCCCGTGGTCGGCATCACCACACTGACGGCCTATGCGGCACCCGTCGTCAGTGAGAACATGGATGCGCCTGTCATCGCCGCCATCGATGCGCGGCATGACCATGTCTATTTCCAGGTCGTCAGCGGTAACGGCACCTCGCTGGTGCGGCCGGGCGTCATCCCCATCGACGAGGCCCTTGAGGCCGCGCAGTTCGGCGCACCGTATCTGGTCGGCAATGCCGCAGAGATCCTGGCCGCGCGCTGGCCGTCCGATGCACCGGCGCCGCTGCGCGTCGATATGCAACCCGCTCCCGAAATCTCATGGGTGGCATGGCTTGGCGCCGCGGTGAATCCGGAGACCGCGCTGGCGCGTCCCTATTATCTGCGCGCACCCGATGCCAAGCCGCAAAGCAGCCTGATGCAGCAGGCCGCACTAGCCGCATCATGATGCCGGCCTGGTGGCTGCGCCTGTTCAGCCGCGGCAATGCTGTGGTCGAGCCCGCCACGCTCCGCGACGCGCGACAACTCGCGCAGTTGCATGCCGCGTCCTTCCATCGCGGCTGGGGTGCCGGGGAATTCGAGCAGATGCTGCGCGAACAAAACACCCTCGTGCATCGGCTGAAACTGCGCGGCCGCCTCGTCGGCTTCGCGGTCTCGCGAATCGCCGCCGATGAAGCCGAGATTCTCTCCATTGCGGTGTCGCCGGGTCATCGCGGCCGCGGCCTGTCGCGCGATCTGTTTCTCACCCATCTCGGCCATCTGGCCGGTCGCGGCGTGCGTACCGTATTCCTCGAAGTCGAGGAAAACAATCTACCCGCGCGGCGGCTTTATGACAGAACCGGCTTCGCAGTCGCGGGACGCCGGGAACGCTACTACAAGGAAGCGGATGGAGCGGAATTGAATGCGCTGGTGATGCGGCGCGACTTGTCCTGACGCCTGCGGAGTGGCAAAAGAAGCCACGATGGGATCCGGATCATGACTGCACTGAAATCATCTGCGATGAAGTCTGCTGGTATCGAGGCGCGCTGCGCCGCGACCGGCATGCGCATGACGGAGCAGCGCCGCGTGATTGCGCGCGTTCTGGCGGAAGCCGACGATCATCCCGATGTCGAGGAACTGTATCGCCGCTGCGTTGCGGTGGATGACAAGATCTCGATCTCGACGGTGTATCGCACTGTGAAGCTGTTCGAAGACGCCGGCATCATCGAGCGTCACGATTTTCGCGAAGGCCGCGCGCGCTACGAGACGATGCGTGACAGCCATCACGATCATCTGATCAACTTGCGTGACGGGACCGTCATCGAATTCACGTCTGAAGAAATCGAGAAATTGCAGGCTGAAGTCGCCGCGAAGCTCGGTTACAAGCTGGTCGATCACCGGCTGGAGCTGTACTGCGTGCCGCTCGACGAGGACAAAACCACCAAGTGAGCGAATCAACCAAGTGAGTTCAGTTTCTTCGCGCTTCGATCTCGTCATCTTCGATTGTGACGGCGTGCTCGTCGACAGTGAGTCCCTCGCCTGCGTCGTCCACGCAGATGTCCTGACACAGTTCGGCTATCCCATCACCGCCGATCAGGTGCATGAGCGTTTCCTCGGCCGGTCCGCGCGCGAGGCGCGCCTGGAAGTCGAGACCGAGCTCGGCCGCGTGCTGCCCGATGACTACACCGCGACGCTGAAAGCCACGATCGACGAGGTGTTCGGCGCGAAGCTGCAGCCGATCCCGCATATCGCAGAGACGCTCGCAATATTGTCACACCCGGTTTGCGTGGCGTCCTCGGGCACACCGACACGCATTCGCAGCAGCCTCACCACGACCGGGCTGCTCGACCGTTTCGATCCGCATCTGTTTTCCGCTCTGCAGGTTGAGCGCGGCAAGCCGCAGCCCGATCTGTTTCTGTTTGCCGCCGCGCAAATGAATGCCGCACCCAAGCGCTGCGTGGTCATCGAGGACAGCATTCCCGGCGTGACGGCGGGGGTCGCAGCCGGCATGACCGTATTCGGCTATCACGGCGGCGGCCATTGCAGCCCGGCCACCGCGGCAGCCCTGACGGCCGCTGGAGCCCATCTCGTATTCGACGATATGCGGCAGCTCCCTGGCCTGGTGGCCAGGGGCGCACTGGCTGGCGAGCCCGTCGGCCTCGCCTAAGCCATTGCGAGCACTTATATTTTGCAGAAATGCTGGATTTTCCGAGCGTTAGCCTATAATTGAGCGCTGCGCAGCAAGCGCATTTCCAGCCCATTACAGGTTCCATGACCGCGCCGCGTAAGCTGCATATCAAATCCTACGGCTGCCAGATGAACGTCTACGATGCCCAGCGCATGGTGGACACGCTGGCGCCGGAAGGCTTCGTCGAGACGGCCAATGTCGACGACGCGGATCTGGTGATCCTCAACACCTGCCACATCCGCGAGAAGGCGTCCGAGAAGGTCTATTCGGAGCTCGGCAAGCTGCGCGTGGCCAAGGCGGAAGCCGCGCAGGCCGGACGCAAGATGAACGTGGTCGTCGCCGGCTGCGTCGCGCAGGCCGAGGGCAACGAGATCATTCGCCGCGCGCCTGTTGTCGATGTCGTGGTCGGGCCGCAGAGCTATCACAACCTGCCGGCGCTGCTGAAGCAGGCGAAAGCCGGCGGCCGCGCGCTCGACACCGAATTTCCAGTCGAGGACAAGTTCGGCTTCCTGCCGCCGCCGAAACCGGCAGCGATTCGCGCCCGCGGCATTTCCTCCTTCGTTACCGTGCAGGAAGGCTGCGACAAGTTCTGCACCTTCTGCGTGGTGCCCTACACCCGCGGCTCCGAAGTCTCGCGCCCCGTGGCGAAGATCATCGACGACGTGCAGCGGCTCGCCGATAACGGCGTGCGCGAGATCACGCTGATCGGCCAGAACGTCAACGGCTATCACGGCGAGGGCCCCGACGGCCGCCCGTGGGCGCTGGGCACGCTGCTCTATCGCCTCGCCGAGATTCCCGGTATCGCCCGGCTGCGCTATTCGACCAGCCATCCCCGCGATGTCGAGGACACGCTGATCGCGGCGCATCGCGATTTGCCGGAGCTGATGCCGTTCGTGCATCTGCCCGTGCAGTCGGGTTCCGACCGCATTCTGGCGGCCATGAACCGCAAACATACAGCCGAAGATTATCGCCGCGTCATCGATCGTTTTCGCGACGCGCGGCAAGACATTGCTTTTACTTCTGATTTCATCGTGGGCTTCCCGGGCGAGACCGAGGAAGATTTTGCAGCCACGCTCGCGCTCGTCACACAAATCGGATACGCTGGCGCTTATTCGTTCAAGTATTCGCCGCGTCCGGGAACGCCGGCCGCGGATTTGCAGGAGACGGTGTCACAGGCTGACATGGACGAGCGATTGGTGCGGCTTCAGAACCTGATCGACAGCCAGCAATCGGCCTTCAACGCGGCCACGATTGGACGCACTGTGGATGTGCTGTTCGAACGCCCCGCGCGCAATCCCGGCCAGATCGTCGGTCGTACCGCTTACCTGCAGCCGGCCCATGTGATGGCTTCTGACGACATCATCGGCCAGGTGCTTCCGGTCACCATTGAGAGCCTTGAGCGCTACAGCCTGCTCGGCAGCCTCGCATCACCTCCAGTTGCTAGTTCTCCAGTACCACCAGTGTTGCAGCCAGTCCGTTCTCACACCGTCACGGGAGCCTGAATTCTTGGCCAAAAGCGCATCGGATTCGTCTACGCTCGCTGTTCGCAAACTCGATACTCCACCGCAGGCCGAGACGCAGGTCGTCATCGACTTTGATGACAACCGGGCGGCCTCTTCGCTGGTCGGGCCTTATGGCCAGAACCTCGCGATCATCGAACGCCGGCTGAATGTCGTCGTCGATTCCCGCGGCAACCACATCACCCTCACCGGCATCCGCGACGCCTGCGACGCCGCCCGCCGTGTGCTCGAAACGCTCTATGCGCAGGCAGTGCAGGGCCATGACCTTGCCCCCGGCGATGTCGAAGGCACGATCCGCGCGACGCTGGCACAAGGCACGCTGTTTCCGTTCGATCCCAAGGGATCGAAAGCAGCCGCCTCGAATTTCGACACCATCAATCTGCGCAAGCGCCCGGTGCGTGCCCGCACCGCGACGCAGGACGCCTATATCCGCGCGCTGAGAAGCAACGAGCTGGTTTTCGGCATCGGCCCCGCCGGTACCGGCAAGACCTGGCTTGCGGTTGCGCAGGCGGCGATGCTGTTCGAGCGCAAGGAGGTCGATCGCATCATCCTGTCGCGTCCCGCGGTGGAAGCCGGCGAACGGCTCGGCTTCCTGCCCGGCGACATGCGCGAGAAGGTCGATCCCTATCTGCGCCCTATCTATGACGCATTGTATGACCTGATGGACGGGCGCATTGTCGAACGCGCACTGCAGACCGGCGAAATCGAAATCGCGCCGCTTGCGTTCATGCGCGGTCGCACGCTGACCAATGCCGCGATCATCCTCGACGAAGCGCAGAACACCACCTCAATGCAGATGAAGATGTTTCTGACGCGTCTCGGCGAGAACAGCCGCATGATCATCACCGGAGATCCCTCGCAGGTCGACTTGCCCAACGGCCAGACCTCGGGTCTCGCCGAGGCCGCGCGTCTGCTCGACGGCGTGCAGGGTATCTCGCAGGTGAAATTCACCGGCGAAGACGTCGTCCGCCACGAACTCGTGGCCCGCATCGTCGCCGCCTACGAAGGAACGCCGCAGAAGGCGGTCGCTACAAAGACCTGATGACACACTCATACGCTGACGGCGGACCCGGAATCGGGTCCGTTCGCGAAAGAAGTTCGATACCGATGCCGACCTATTCATCTCCCGCGACAGAGGTTCTTGTTGTCGCCGATTGCTGGTCTGCGGAGGCCGATGCCGACGCCGTGATTCACCGCGCCATCGAAGCCGCCGCCGCCATGGTCGATACCGATACGGCCGACACCGAACTCGCCATCATGCTCACCGACGACGCCGGCATTCGCACGCTGAACCAGAACTGGCGTGGCATCGACAAGCCGACCAACGTCCTGTCATTCCCGGCGCTGCAGCCGCCCGAAGGCGCGGACGAGCCCGATGACATGCCGCGCATGCTCGGCGACATCGCTATTGCCTACGAGACCACGCGCCGCGAGGCTGACGAAGAAGAGAAGAGCTTCGCCAACCATCTCAGCCATCTCGCCATTCACGGTTTTCTGCATCTGGTCGGTTACGATCATGAGAAGGACGACGAAGCCGAAGAGATGGAAGCGCTGGAGCGCGAGATCCTGGCAACGCTCGGGATCCCGGACCCCTATGCAGATCAGGATCGGGTGACCTGAGATGCCGGACGGCGACACTAGAAGCGATCATTCGAAGACCTCAAGCAATCTGCCTGCGGTGGTTCACGACGGCGAGGTCATGCGCCCGACGTCGGAGACCTGGCTGACCCGCGCGATCCGCTCGCTGTTCGGCTGGAAGCCGGGCTCGGTGCGTGCCGACCTGCAAGTCGTGCTCGACGCCTCCGCGCCGGACGAGACCGGCTTCTCCACCATCGAGCGCACGATGTTGCGCAATATTTTGGGGCTCAACGAGCGCCGCATCGCCGACGTCATGGTGCATCGCGCCGATATTGTCGCGGTGAAGCAGGATATCTCGCTCGGCGAATTGATGGGCCTGTTCGAGAGCGCGGCGCATTCGCGCTTGGTCGTATTCAACGAAACCCTCGACGATCCCGTCGGCATCGTTCATATCCGCGACCTGCTGGCATACATGACCGTGAAGGCGCGCAACGTCGTGCCGTCGACGGCCAAGAAGAAGAAAGTGTTTCCCGCGGGCCTCGACCTACGTTCGGTCGATCTGGCGCAGACCGTCGTTGACACCGGCATCATCCGCAAGCTGCTCTACGTGCCGCCATCGATGCGCGCCATCGATCTGCTCGCGCAGATGCAGGCCGCACGCATCCATCTCGCACTCGTTGTCGACGAATATGGCGGCACCGACGGCCTCGTCTCTATCGAGGACATTGTCGAGCAGATCGTCGGCGAGATCGATGACGAACACGACAGCGACGAGCCGCCATCCATTGTCAGGCAGGGCGACAGCTTCATCGCCGATGCACGCGCCAGCCTAGATGACGTGCGCGCCATGATCGGCGAAGAATTCGAGACCGGCGAAGACGGCGAGGAAGTCGAGACACTCGGCGGCTATCTCGTCACCCATGTCGGCCGGCTGCCCGTGCGCGGCGAGGTGATTTCCGGCCCCGGCAATTTCGAGATCGAAGTGCTCGATGCCGATCCGCGCCGCGTCAAGCGGCTGCGCGTCGGCCCCCGCAAGGAGCGGCCTGCGCCGCGTGCCCGCGAACCACGCCGCCGCGATGCGTCATCGGACACCGGCGCGGCACCGTCCAATGACAATGTGAATACGCCTCCATCAGGCGACAGCGCGGGAACGCCGTGACATCACGCAGCCTGCGCTCGGTCGCACTCAGCATCATTCTCGCTTGGGGTTGGAAGCGCGCAGGCATCGCGCTGCTGGCCGGCGCGGTATCGTCGCTGGCGATGGCGCCGTTCAACGCCTGGCCGGTGCTGTTCATCACGTTCCCCGTCGTCGTCTGGCTGATCGATGGCGCCGCCGCCGGCAAGATGCGCGGCATTCCCGCGGCCGCCATGGCGGGCTGGTGGTTCGGTTTCGGCTATTTCGTGCCGGGCCTATACTGGATCGGCTACGCTTTCCTCGTCGACGCGCAGACCTTCGCATGGCTGTTGCCCGCCGCGATCTGCGGCCTGCCCGCCTATCTCGCGCTGTTCACTGCGATCGGCTTCGCGCTGGCACGCCTGCTTTGGACCAAGGATGTCGCGCGGATCTTCGCGCTCGCCGCGAGCCTGACGATCGGCGAATGGCTGCGCGGTCATGTATTGACGGGCTTTCCCTGGAATGCGTTCGGCTATGCACTCACCGAACCGCTCGCGCTCGCGCAGAGCGCATCGCTGGTCGGCCTATGGGGACTGACATTTATCACCGTAGCGATCTTTGCATCGCCTGCGGTGCTGATCGACGGACGCTCGCGCACGCAGCGGCCGTGGCTGGCGCCGGCGCTTGCGCTGGTGCTGCTCGTCGCGATGGGCGCCTATGGCATGGCCCGGCTGTCACGCACCCCGACGCAACTGGTTGCCAATGTGAAACTGCGCATCATGCAGCCGAATCTGTCGCAGGACACGCGCTTCAACTATTCCGCCAAGGCGGATGTCATGAGCAGATATCTTGCGCTGTCTGACCGCGCGACCGGTCCACAGAATTCAGGCGTCGGCGCAGCCAACATCCTGATCTGGCCGGAATCGGCATTCCCGTTCTTCCTGTCGCGCGAACCCGATGCGATGGCGCAGATCGCCAATCTGCTGCCGAAAGGCACCGTGCTGGTCACCGGAGCCGTGCGCCCGCCGGATGCGCCACTCGGCGCGCGCATCACGCAGGCCTATAATTCCATTTACGTGATCGACCATGACGGCAGCATCCTGTCGACCTACGACAAACTTCATCTGGTGCCGTTCGGCGAGTATCTGCCGTTCCAGAGCTTCATGGAGAAGATCGGCTTCCAGCAATTGACCAAAGTCCATGGCGGCTTCATTCCCGGCACGCGCCGGAAGCCAATGGACATTCCCGGCGCGCCGCACATGCTGCCGCTGATCTGCTACGAGGCGGTTTTCCCGGACGATATCACCACGCGCAACGATCGGCCGGGCTGGATCGTCAATCTCACCAATGATGGCTGGTTCGGGATTTCCACGGGCCCCTATCAGCACCTGCAGCAAAGCCGCGTCCGCGCCATCGAGGAAGGCCTGCCGCTGGTTCGCGCTGCGAACACCGGCATTTCCGTCGTGGTCGACCCTGTCGGCCGCCTGATCGCGCGGCTCGATCTCGGTGTCGAAGGCGTGCTGGATTCGGGATTACCAGCGGCCATTTCGCCGACGGTCTACTCGAAAATCGGCGATATTCCCGCCGCGATGTTTGTCGCGCTCGCGATCATTTTCGCCGTTCGGCGGCGTACGCCGGTACGTCACTAGCTTGATACTTGAAGCATTTGATATAGCTTGCAAGCTAGCTTTCGCCGCCTACCGAACAACCCTCTCGATGTGATTGCTTTTTAAGCTAGCTTTGTAAGCTTTATTTCTCACCTATTGAGAAATAAAGGTGCAGTGGCTTAAATTTTCCGCTTAGGAAAATTTGCGCGGTTGTTATAATCCACTAGGATACCTTTGGTTACAACCGAAGCCGCCCTAAATGACGGATTGCCACGCATGATCCGTCTCCCTTGATGTGATCCAGGAGTAATTGAGATGTCGACGAAAGCGCCCAATCCTGTTGACAAATATGTCGGCAGCCGTGTGCGCATGCGGCGCATTATGCTCGGCATGAGTCAGGAAAAGCTGGGCGAAGCCCTCGGTCTGACGTTTCAGCAAGTTCAGAAATACGAGAAGGGCACCAACCGCGTCGGCGCCAGCCGGCTGCAGCAGATTTCGGAAATCCTGCAGGTCCCCGTCTCGTTCCTGTTCGAAGGCGGCCCCGGCGCGATCCATAACGGCGAAGGCTTCGCTGAAGCGTCCTCGCCTGCCTATGTCTCCGACTTCCTCGCCACCTCCGAAGGCCTCGCTCTGACCCGCGCCTTCACGCGCATCACCGATGCCAAGCTCCGCCGCAGCATCGTCGACCTGGTCGAACAGATCGCTTCGCGCGAAGCCCCGGATCAGCGCTAAAATCACGGTAGTTTCAACGGAAATTCGTCATCGCGCCTGATGGCGCCGATGGCGTTTCGGCTGTATCACTCGCGCGCGATGACCACAGCCAATTCCAATCATAACGATCACGATGCCCCCACTGATGCGGGTGCGTCCACGCCTGCCGAGAGCGGCCATTACACCGGCTCGTTCTTCGGACGCCGCAAGGGCCACAAGCTGCGCGACCATCAGGCCGACCTGATGGCGACGCTGCTGCCGGCGCTCACCGTCGACATCGCACACGCGGCACCTGACGATATCCGCACGCTGTTCGGCACTGATGTCGAGACCGTGCGTCTGGAGATCGGCTTCGGCGGCGGCGAACATCTGGTCGCGGAAGCGCTGGCGCATCCCGACATCGGCTTCATCGGCTGCGAGCCCTATATCAACGGCATGGCGAAGATTCTGACGCAGATCGAGGCTCAGAACATCGGCAATATCCGCCTCGTCGCCGGCGACGCCGCTGAACTTCTCACATGGGCACCGGCCCAATCGCTGTCACGCATCGACCTGATCCATCCGGATCCGTGGCCGAAGAAGCGTCACTGGAAGCGCCGCTTCGTGCAGGACGCAACACTGGCTGCGATGGCGCGCGTGCTGAAGCCGTCAGGCGAATTTCGTTTCGTGCATGACATTCCGGATTACGTCGCGTGGACACTCTGGCATGTGTCGCGATCGCCGGATTTCACCTGGACTGCAGAGCGCGCCGATGACTGGCGCCTGCCATGGCCGAACTACACCATGACGCGCTACGGCCGCAAAGCCACCCGCGAGGGCCGCATCGCGGCCTATCTCATTTTCAAACTGACCTCGTAAATCTAGCGTCGCATAGATGCCGCGCCTTACAGCATGTTCGGCAGCACACGATCCGGCGGCTTGTGATTGTCGAGGAAGGCACGGATGTTGATGATGACCTTCTCGCCCATCTCGACACGACCTTCGATCGTCGCCGAGCCCATATGCGGCAGCAGCACGACCTTGCCGGCGCGCGCGAGCCGCACCAGTTTCGGACTCACCGCGGGCTCGTGCTCGAACACGTCGAGCGCGGCACCGGCAATGTCACCCGATTCGATCAGCTTGATCATCGTCTCTTCATCGATCACCTCGCCGCGCGCGGTGTTGACGATATAGGCGTCCTTGCGGATCAGCTTGAGACGGCGCGCCGACAGCAGGTGGAACGTCGCCGGCGTATGCGGACAGTTCACCGAGATGATGTCCATGCGCGCCAGCATCTGGTCGAGCGAATCCCAATAGGTCGCACCGAGTTCTTCGGCGATCTTCGGCGCGACAGGTTTGCGGTTGTGATAGTGGATCTGTAGCCCGAAGGCGCGGGCGCGGCGCGCCACGGCCTGGCCGATACGGCCCATACCGATGATGCCGAGCCGCTTGCCCCCTAACCGCTTGCCCAGCATCCAGGTCGGCGACCAGCCCTGCCAGTCCTTGCCTTCGGTCAGAATCGAGGCACCCTCGATCAGCCGGCGCGGCACCGCGAGAATCATCGACATGGTCATGTCGGCGGTGTCTTCAGTGAGCACCTTCGGCGTGTTGGTGACGGTGATGCCGCGGGCATGGGCCGCGACGACATCGATGTTGTCGACGCCGTTGCCAAAATTGGCGATCAGCCTGAGCTTGCAGTCGGGATGCTCGAGCAGTTCCTTGGTGATCTCGTCGGTGACGGTTGGCACCAGCACGTCGGCGGTGCGGGTCGCTTCAGCGAGTTGCTCGGGCGTCAGCGGCGTGTCGTCGAGATTGATGTGCGCATCGAACAGTTCGCGCATACGGGTCTCGATCGAGTCCGGCAGCTTGCGCGTGACGATGACGAGAGGCTTTTTCTTGACCGACATGTCCTGCTCACTCGCGCTTTGGCTAATCCGTTCAGTCCGCATTAACCCGGTTGTTCGAAACTGCCGCAGCCGCGAATTCACCGTTTCCTCGGGTTCCCCGACACCCTTTTTGGTGCCTTGGCCTTCGGTCCTCTCTAGCAGAAGACCAAGCCAAAACAAGAACCCAACAGGCGCGTGCGGCGCGGCGGCACTTGCGTTCTTTGGATTGGGTTGAGGTGGGGTTGATGGCGTTCCGGCGATTTGCGTGTGCGATGTTGGCGATGGGTACTCTGATCGCGGCAGCAATCGATCCGGCTCTCGCTGCCAAGGACACGCCGCTGGGCGCCAGCGGCCTGCCGGTGCCGCGCTACGTCAGCCTCAAGTCGGATCACGTTAATGTCCGCGCCGGCCCCACCAAGGACAACGATGTCGCCTGGGTCTATACTCGCTCCGGCCTGCCGGTAGAGATCACCGCCGAATACGAGAACTGGCGCCGCGTTCGTGATTCCGAGGGCGCCGAGGGCTGGGTCTATCACTCGCTGCTGTCCGGCCGCCGCACCGCGGTCGTGACCATGAAATCCAAGGACGAACTCGCCTCGATCTACGACAATCCGGATGCGACCAGCGCCGTCGCAGCGCGGTTACAGGCGGGTGTCGTGGCGCAGGTAAAGCGCTGCAACAATGGCTGGTGCCGGGTGATCGGCAACGGCTTTGATGGCTGGATCGAACAGCAACGGCTATGGGGCGTCTACGCCGACGAGAAGGTGAACTGAGCACATCCCGCATCGGGAGCTTGGCCTGCGCCGGCGCAGTGGTCGCCATGGCAGCGCTGCCATGGTCCGGCCCGGCTCGTGCGCAATCCGCCACTGAGGCGTGTCTGGCTGTGGATCAGCGGCTGTCTGGTGATGCGACCCTTCCGCGCACCGTGGCTGCGCTCAAAACCGGTGGCCCGCTCAAGATCGTCGCCACGGGCTCGTCCTCGACGCTCGGCCTGTGGCAATCCGACCCCACCAAAACCTATCCCGGCATGCTGCAGAGCGAGCTGCAACGCCTGAAGCCGGGACTGCGGCTGAAGGTCATCAATAGTGGGCGGAACGCCGACACGATCCCCGGCAATATCGCCCGCTTCGACCGCGATGTGCTGGCGCATCGCCCGGATCTGGTGATCTGGCAGATCGGCACCAATGACGTGACCTGGCTGCAAAGCGCAGACAGCCTGACCGGCAGGATCGTCGAGGGCATCCGCCTGCTGAAGGCTGACGGCGCCGACGTGATCCTGATGGATCAGCAATACGCGCCGATCATTCTTGCATCGCAATATTCCAAGATGCAGGCGAGCATAGCTGACGCCGCCCGGCAGGGACGCGCACCGCTGTTCTCGCGCTTCGAGCTGATGCGCCGTGCAGTGGACGCAGGGCTCTCCATGGGAGCACTGACGGCTTGGGACGGACTACACAATTCCGCAGCCGGCTACGAATGCACCGGCCGCGCCCTCGCCCGCGCTATCATGGCGACGGCTGCAGCTGGCGAGCAAACGCCGCCGAAAACGGTTCGGCGGCGCAAATAACTTCAGAATTTGGATAAAGCCGTTAGCGCTTTTTGCGCAGACGAACGACCATGTCGATGCGGCTGATCTCGAAGCCCTCGGGGACTTCCGGCATCTTGGTCAGCACGAGGTTCTGGTCCGGAATATCGACCAGCTCGTGGTTGTTCTCGAGATAGTAGTGGTGATGCGAGGTCACATTGGTATCGAAATAGGTCTTCGTACCATCGACACTGACCTGACGAAGCAGGCCGGAATCCGTGAGCTGATTGAGCGTGTTGTAAACGGTCGCCAGCGACACCGGCACCTTGGCGAGAGTCGCTTCCTCGTAGAGCATTTCCGCGGTGAGATGACGCGCGCCCTTGCCGAATAGCAGCCAGCCCAGCGCCATTCGCTGACGAGTGGGACGCAGACCGACCGACTGCAGCATCTCGTTGACGTCATGCCACGGGCAACCAGTCAAAGCCGGCTGGCGGCCGTGATTGATTTCCGCAACCGCAGCTGCGTCATTCAGAACTGAAACGCTGTCGCTCATATCCACGTCAGTAATCCTGCCGTTCACACTCAAAAAGAACACTGAATTAGCCTTCTATTATAGAAAGGCGGGGCCTCAGATGCAAGGTTTTCGCAACTAGGAGCCATGCATCAGAAGGGATGCTTCCGCAGTGCATCGCAACATGGTCAATAACCCGCCAAAAGCAGGCGATCCGCCGCTTTGCCGCCCCATAAGCCTATGATAGAGAGCGCCCAGCCGGGGCAAGTTCCCGTGTCATTTGGAACAATTCTATATGTGGCGACTCCACCCGGGTAGCCACCACCATCCCAGAAAGCCGGCATGATCCAGGAACAACGCAACAGCTACGCATATGAAGACCTGCTGGCCTGCGGCCGCGGCGAGCTGTTCGGACCAGGCAATGCTCAATTGCCGCTGCCGCCGATGCTGATGTTCGACCGCATCACCGAGATCACGGCTGATGGCGGCGAATTCGGCAAGGGTCTCGTGCGCGCTGAACTCGACGTCAATTCGGACCTCTGGTTCTTTGCCTGCCACTTCAAGGGCGATCCGGTCATGCCGGGCTGCCTCGGCCTGGACGCCATGTGGCAGATGGTCGGGTTCTTTCTGGGCTGGTCGGGCGGCATCGGCCCCGGACGTGCGCTCGGGCTCAGCGAGCTGAAGTTTTCCGGCCAGGTTCTCCCGAACGTCAAAAAGGTCGTGTACACCATCGATATCAAGCGCGTGATGCGTTCAAAATTGTGGTTGGGGATTGCCGACGGCTCGCTTTCGGCCGATGGCGAGATTATCTATCGCGCCAAGGACCTGAAGGTCGGCCTGTTCAAGCAGGAAGCACCTGCCGCATTGCAGCCGGGAACGTGATCTACCGGGTGCCATTCAACGGCGGTCTCCGAGGGGGCGACCGCCAGTTCCACAACAACGTAATTCAAAGGGCGAGGCGATCATGAGGCGGGTTGTCGTCACGGGGATGGGCATTGTCTCATCTATCGGAAACAACACTCAGGAAGTGCTTGCGAGCCTCCATGAGGCAAAGTCGGGCATCACGCGCGCCGACAAATACGCAGAGCTCGGTTTCCGTTCGCAGGTGCAGGGCGCACCGACCATCAATCCGGCCGATGTGATCGACCGCCGCGCGATGCGCTTCCTCGGCGAAGGCGCCGCATGGAATCACATCGCCATGGAACAGGCGATCCAGGACTCCGGTCTCGAAGAGTCGGACATCTCGAACGAGCGCACCGGCATCATCATGGGCTCGGGCGGACCTTCCGCACGCACCATCGTCGAAGCCGCGGACATCACGCGAACGAAGGGTCCGAAGCGCGTTGGTCCGTTCGCGGTGCCGAAGGCGATGTCTTCGACGGCATCCGCCACGCTCGCGACCTGGTTCAAGATCAAGGGCGTGAACTATTCGATCTCTTCGGCCTGCGCGACCTCGAACCACTGCATCGGCAATGCCTATGAGATGATCCAGTGGGGCAAGCAGGACGTCGTATTCGCCGGCGGCTGCGAAGAGCTCGACTGGTCACTCTCGGTACTGTTCGACGCCATGGGCGCAATGTCCTCGAAGTATAACGACACCCCATCGACGGCCTCGCGTCCCTATGACGTCAGCCGTGACGGCTTTGTCATCGCCGGCGGCGCCGGCGTGGTCGTGGTCGAAGAACTCGAGCACGCAAAAGCACGCGGCGCCAAGATCTATGGCGAAATCATCGGCTACGGCGCCACCTCGGACGGTTACGACATGGTCGCCCCGTCGGGCGAAGGCGCAGAGCGTTGCATGAAGATGGCGCTGGCCACCACCGGCGGCATCAAGATCGACTACATCAACCCGCATGCGACGTCGACGCCTGCCGGCGATCCGCCGGAAATGCAGGCGATCCGCAACGTGTTCGGCACTGGCGAGAAATGCCCGCCAATCTCGGCGACCAAGGCCCTCACCGGCCACTCGCTCGGCGCCACCGGCGTCCAGGAAGCAATCTACTCGCTGCTGATGATGCAGAACGGATTTATCTGCGAGAGCGGCAACATCACCGAACTCGATCCAGTGTTCGCCGACATGCCGATCGTGCGCAAGCGCATCGACAATGTGAAGGTCGGCACCGTGCTGTCGAACTCCTTCGGCTTCGGCGGCACTAACGCCACGCTGGTCTTCAAGCGGATGGACGCATAGCGCGATGCCATCACTGATGCAGGGCAAGCGCGGATTGATCATGGGCGTCGCCAATGATCATTCGATCGCGTGGGGAATCGCCAAGGCCCTGCATGCGCAGGGTGCCGAACTGGCTTTCACCTATCAAGGCGATGCGCTTGGCAAGCGCGTCAAGCCGCTGGCGGAATCGCTCAATGCGGATCTGATCCTGCCCTGCGACGTCGAGGACATCGCCAGCGTCGATGCTACGTTCTCTGCGATCAAGGAGAAATGGGGCAGCCTGGATTTCCTGGTCCACGCCATCGGTTTCTCCGACAAGAACGAACTCAAGGGCCGCTACGCCGACACCACGCGTGCGAACTTCTCGCGCACCATGGTGATCTCCTGCTTCTCCTTCACCGAAATCGCCAAGCGCGCGTCGGAAATCATGAAGCCGGGCAGCGCCATGATCACGCTAACTTTTGGCGGATCGACCCGCGTGATGCCGAACTACAATGTCATGGGCGTTGCCAAGGCCGCTCTCGAAGCCTCGGTGCGTTATCTCGCATCTGACTTTGGCCGCCAGGGCATTCGCGTCAACGCTGTGTCGGCTGGCCCGGTACGTACACTGGCCGGCTCGGGCATCGGCGATTCCCGCGCGATGTTCGCATTCCAGCAGAAACATTCGCCGCTCGGCCGTGGCGTAACACTGGAAGAACTCGGCGGCACTGCGCTGTATCTGCTGTCGGATCTTTCCGGCGGCGTGACCGGCGAAACGCATTTCGTCGACTCCGGCTACAACATCATCTCGATGCCGCATCCGGATGCGCTGAAGGCGGACGCAGGCGAGTAATTCGCCTTACGTCTTCTCCCCCGATGCAAACTTCATCGCGCGCTGGAAGGCCGGACGGGCGCTGCAACGATCGAGATAGCGCTCGAACGCCGGGCGCGACGGCACCATCTTGAAATTGCGCACGGCGAAGTTCAGTCCAGAGCCGATGGCGATATCGGCGGCAGAGAATTGTCCGCCGAGAATCCATGGACCTTCATCAAGCGCGGCTTCGAGCACATCGAACACGCGCTGCGCATCGCCCCAGCCCGCGGCCACCGGATTCAACTCCATCTTGGTCGCGATCTGTGCGATCGCCGGTTCAATACAGCCCGGCGCAAAGAACAGCCAATAGAGATATTTCGCACGATGCGAGTCGCCGAGCGGTGGCGCCAGTTTCGCGTCGGGATAACGCTCGGCCACATAAGCGCAGATTGCCGCAGCCTCGGCCATGGTGGCATCGCCGTCCTGCAGAGCCGGCACCTTGCCCATCGGATTGACGGCGAGGAATTCCAGCGTGCGCTGCGCACCGGTGGAGATATCGGTCAGCACGCGCTCATAGGCGACGCCGGTTTCCTCCATCAGCCAAAGCGCCGTGAATGAGCGCGAGCGCGGCGACCAGTAGAGTTTCATCATCTGGAGATCCTCCGGAGAAACATTTTGCCATTTGTGCGGGGATTCGGAGAAAGCTGCAAGACGCAGAGCGCTCAGACTCTTTGAAACTCTCATCGCCGCGAAAACGGGATCCAGTAACCGGCAGTGTCAGTGATGACAGTTGAGTATGACGCGGCGCGACAAGAAAAAGCCCCCGCGACATAGTCGCAGGGGCTTTCATATGCACGATGGCGGGCCGAGGTTACTCAGCCGCCTGCAGTATCGGCTTCTCGACAAGATCGAAACGATCCGCGTTCATCACCTTCACCCAAGCCTTGACGAAGTCCTTCACGAACTTCTGCTTGGCGTCGGCGCTTGCATAGACCTCCGCGAAGGCACGCAGCTGCGAGTGCGAACCGAAGACCAGATCGGCGCGTGTACCGGTCCACCTGACTTCGCCGCTCTTGCGATCACGTCCCTCGTACACGTTGTTCGAGCCATCGACCGCCTTCCACTCCGTGCTCATGTCGAGCAGGTTGATGAAGAAGTCGTTGGTCAACGTCTCCGGTGTCTTGGTGAAGACACCGCGCACAGACTGCCCGGAATTCGCACCGAGTACCCGCAAGCCGCCGACGAGAACAGTCATTTCCGGAGCGGTCAGCGTCAGCAACTGCGCGCGATCCACCAAGGATACTTCGGCCGGTACGGCAGACGTGCCCTTGAGGTAGTTACGGAAGCCGTCCGCGACCGGTTCCATCACCTCGAAGGATTCCACATCGGTTTGCGCCTGCGAGGCGTCGCCGCGCCCCGGAGAGAACGGAACGGTTACATCCAGGCCAGCATCCTTCGCGGCTTTCTCGACCGCCGCGCTGCCGCCGAGGACGATCAGGTCGGCAAGCGAAACCTGCTTGTCACCGGATTGCGCCGCGTTGAACTCCTTCCGGATTCCATCGAGCACCTGCAACACCTTGGCTAGCTGAGCCGGCTGGTTAACCTCCCAGTCCTTCTGAGGGGCCAGACGGATGCGCGCGCCGTTGGCACCGCCACGCTTATCGCCGCCACGGAAGGTGGAGGCCGAAGCCCAGGCCGTGCTGACCAATTCGGACACGGTCAGGCCCGATGCCAGCAGCTTGGCCTTGAGCGCAGAGACGTCGGTGTCGTCGATCACGGGATAGTCAACCGCAGGGATCGGATCCTGCCAGATCAACTCTTCCTTGGGCACTTCCGGACCGAGATAACGCACGCGCGGACCCATGTCGCGATGAGTCAGCTTGAACCAGGCCCGAGCAAAAGCTTCAGCGAAGGCCTGCGGATTCTGCAGGAAGCGGCGTGAGATTTTCTCATAGGCCGGGTCCAGGCGCAGGGACAGATCCGTCGTGAGCATGGTCGGCTTGTGCTTCTTCGATGGATCATGCGCGTCGGGGATCACTTCCTCGGCGTCCTTGGCCTCCCACTGGATGGCCCCACCGGGGCTGCGGGTCTGCACCCATTCATACTTGAACAGGTTCTCGAAGAAGAAGTTGCTCCACTGCGCCGGCGTCTGCGTCCAGGTGACCTCAATGCCGCTACCAACGGCGTCTGCACCGGATCCAGTACCGTAGTTGCTCGCCCAGCCAAGACCCTGCGCTTCCAGGCCGGCAGCTTCAGGCTCGGGACCCTTGTGGGACTCAGGCGCAGCGCCATGGGTCTTACCGAAGGTGTGACCGCCGGCGATCAGCGCCACGGTTTCCTCGTCGTTCATCGCCATGCGCTTGAAGGTCTCGCGGATGAAGCTGGCGGCCGCAACCGGATCGCCGCTGGCACCCGGACCTTCCGGATTCACATAGATCAGGCCCATTTCCGTGGCACTGAGCGGAGCTTCGAACTTGTCGAGCGACCGGTGGGACAGCCACGTGGTTTCGGGGCCCCAGTTCACGTCCTGATCAGGCTCCCAGACGTCGGCGCGACCGCCAGCGAAACCGAAGGTGCGAAAACCCATGGTCTCCAGCGCCACGTTGCCAGTCAGGATCAGCAGGTCGGCCCACGAGATCTTGTTGCCGTATTTCTGCTTGATCGGCCACAGGAGGCGGCGTGACTTGTCAATGTTGACGTTGTCCGGCCAAGAATTGAGCGGAGCGAAACGCTGCTGACCGCGACCGCCACCGCCGCGGCCATCGCTGAGCCGATAGGTGCCGGCGGCGTGCCACGACATGCGGATGAACTGCGGACCGTAATGTCCGAAATCAGCCGGCCACCAATCCTGCGAATCGGTCATCAGCTTGCGCAGGTCGTTTTTCAACGCCTCGTAATCAAGCTTCTTGAATTCCTCGGCGTAGTTAAACGCATCGCCCATCGGATCGGACAGCGACGAGTGCTGGTGGAGAATCGACAGGTCTAGCTTGTTCGGCCACCAGTCACGATTGGCCCGGGCAGCGGGGGCATGCGCAACGGGGCACTTGCCGGCGCCATTCTCATTCGTCGTGTCCATCAGTCTCTCCTTCTGGCTGTTTGGAATATGAGCCGTCCCAGGCAACACCGACACACCGGATCGCCTTCAAAAACCCGCTCAAATTTTCCAAAAGCTGTCTAATTTCAATTGTCTGCCGAATTCCTCGGCGAGCTTGGCGCTCACCCTAATTGGATTTCGTGACGAGAGATTGGAAGAATTCTTAGATCAGGTCCAGTCGAATTGTCTTCTCTCTCCGATCAGTTTATCTGATGATCCATGATCACGCTCCGCCAGCTCCGCTATCTCGCCGCGCTCGCCAAACACGGCCATTTCGGCCGCGCGGCCGAGGCCTGCAACGTCACCCAGCCTGCGCTGTCGATGCAGATACGCGATCTCGAACGGACGCTGGGCGTCAAGGTGGTGGAGCGCCGGCCCGGCGAGGTGATGCTGACCGATGTCGGGCGCGAAGTGGCGCGGCGCGGCGAGGATGTGCTGGCGGCCTCGCGCGACCTGGTGGACTTTGCGCGGCATCGCGGTGGACTCCTGACCGGGCGGCTGACGCTCGGCGTGATCCCGTCGCTGGCGCCGTATCTGCTGCCGCGGATCCTGCCGATGCTACAGAAACAGTTTCCGGAATTGCGGCTGGAGCTGCGCGAGACGCAGACCAGGCAACTGGTCGACGATATCAAGTCAGGCGCACTCGATGCCGCGATGCTGGCGCTGCCGCTTGGCGAGCCTGAGATCGATACGGCCAAATTGTTCGACGATCTGTTCCTGCTCGCGGTGCCGGCAGACGATCCCCGTCCGGCCGACAAACGCATCAAGGCGATGGAGATCGACCAGAGCCGACTGATCCTGCTGGAGGACGGCCACTGCCTGCGCGATCAGGCGCTGGCCTTCTGCGCCACCGCAGCGCGCGGCCATCAGTCCGGCGGCAACGGCATGGCCTTCGCTGCGTCCAGCCTCTCCACGGTGATGCAGATGGTCGCCAGCGGCTATGGCGTGACATTGATCCCGCAGATCGCCGCCGACGTCGAACAACGCGACCAGCGCGTCAAATTCCTGCGGTTGGAGAATCCGCAGCCCGGCCGCACCATCGGCCTCGCCTTTCGCCGGACGTCTCCGCGCAAGGCGGACTTCGCCGCATTGGGCGATGTGGTGAAGGACAGCGTTATCGGCTGATCGTGATGGACCACAAAAGAAAACGCACCGGCGCGGCTGCGCCGATGCGTTTCCGGACGAGCGAAGCGATCGCGCCTAGCTCTTCTGCTTGGCGATGACCTTGTCCTTGATGCCGTCATAGGTCTTCTCGGGCACGATCTTCTTCTGCACGAGTTCGTCCTTGCCCTTATACGGACGGCCTTTGAC
This sequence comes from Tardiphaga sp. P4_G1, assembly GCF_056401215.1. Classification (NCBI taxonomy): domain Bacteria; kingdom Pseudomonadati; phylum Pseudomonadota; class Alphaproteobacteria; order Hyphomicrobiales; family Nitrobacteraceae; genus Tardiphaga; species Tardiphaga sp. P4_G1. The sequence continues at coordinate 303,949 of NZ_JBFUJU010000003.1, read as the reverse complement.
GATGGCCGCCGAATAGGCCTTGCCGATGCCGGGCAGAGCCTCGAGCGCCTCGACACTGGCGGAGTTGAGATCGAGCAGCTCAGCCTTCGGTGCCGGGGCCATCTTCGATTCGCTGGCAGGCGCCATCTTGGATGTGGCAGCCGGGGCCATCTTGCCGGCGGGAGCAGCGGGCTGCGGCGACTGCGCCATCGACGGCGCGGATGCGAGCAGACCCAGAGTGAGAGCGGCAGCGGTCAAAGTAGCAAATTTGAAATGGCGCATCGTGGTGTCCCTCCAAGGACGGTTAAGTAACGCCATCAAGCTAGCTGCGGATTCATGGCGCCGCCATGGCGCGAAAATGAACCGCAGATAAAAGCTGAAGTTTATTTTGGTAGTTAAGCCGGCTTGCTCATGATGAGGATTGCGCTCAGGACCCTGCCTGCAGTGCCTTGTCGATCTCGACTTTCAGCACGCGCTCGTAATTTTCCTGCGTGATGCCACCGACCATCTTGTAGGCGATGCGGCCGTCGCGGCCGACGATGAAGGTTTCGGGCACGCCATAGACGCCCCATTCGATCGCGGCGCGGCCGTTGCCGTCGACGCCGACGATGCCGAACGGATTGCCGTAACGACCGAGAAAGCGGCGCGCGTTGTCCGGTGCGTCCTTGTAGTTGATGCCGACCAGTTGCAGCCGTTTGTCCTTGCCGAGTTCTGTCAGCAGCGGCGCCTCCTCGTGGCACGGCACACACCACGATGCCCAGACATTGACGAGACTGACCTTGCCCTTGAAGGCTGCGGGATCGAGACCCGGCACCAGCGCATCGCTATCGGTAAGGCCTTCCAGTGCCGGTAATGTCGTCTGTGGCGCGGCGCGGCCGATCAATGCCGAGGGCAGTTTCGCAGGGTCGGCTCCGAGCCGAAACCAGAACAGCCCTGCGAGCGCGGCAAAGATCAGCAGAGGCAGTGCCAGCACCCAGCGGCGCTTTGGAGTGGCTTGCGTGGTCATGTGAGATCCGTCGCGCCACGACCCGAGCGCCGCGCCACGCCGGAGGATTCCAACTCATGCAGCCGCGCGCGGACGCGACGATGATCGATGGCGATCCACACGATGAGGATCAGCACCACCGCTGCGACCAGCGCGTAGGACGTGACGATGAAAGATGCGTAGGGACCAAGCGCCATCACGGGAGTGCCACCGGCTTTGAGGCCTGCAGCATCTGCAGCGCACGCAGGCGGCGCCGCAGGATCTCGTTACGCATGGCCGCGAGATGCAGTGTGATGAACAGCAGCGAGAATGCCACCGCCATCACCAGCAGTGGGATCAGAAACGACTTGTCGAGCGACGAGCCGCCCATCTTCATCACCGACGCAGGCTGATGCAGCGTATTCCACCAATCGACCGAGAACTTGATGATCGGAATATTGATGGCGCCGACCAAGGTCAGCACCGCCGCGGCGCGCGCCGCCCGCGATGGATCTTCGACGGCGCGCCACAGCGCGATCAGGCCGAGATACATCAGAAACAGAATGAGCACCGAAGTCAGTCGGGCGTCCCATTCCCAATAGGTACCCCACATCGGCCGGCCCCACAGCGACCCCGTGACCAGTGCGAGAAAGGTGAAGGCCGCGCCGATCGGTGCTGCGGATTTGGCGGCGACGTCGGCGAGCGGATGCCGCCACACCAGCGTGCCCAGCGATGCCACGCTCATGACGCCCCAGACGAACATCGACAGCCAGGCATTGGGCACATGGATGAACATGATCTTGACGGTGGCGCCCTGCTGATAGTCATCGGGGGCCATGGCCGACTGATACAAGCCGATCGCAAGCAGAATGCCCGTCGCCATCGCCAGCCACGGCAGGATGCGGGTGGCGAGCGACAGGAACCGGGTTGGATTGGCGAGTTCGGTCAGCGTCATGGCATTTCCAATAGTCGCGGCCCTGTCCGCGATCAATGCAACTTATTCTCGTTCAACACGGCTCGCGACGAGTTGACCCAGGTCAATCCAGTGTCTCAGCCTGTCGTGATCCATCCAACTGTCTCAATCCAGTCCATGCCGCAGGCTCGCCGCCGCCGCGAAAGGCCCGATCACGAGGCTCGCCAGCGATAGCGCGCAGAGGATCGAGAATGGCGTCGAGAATGACAACTGTCCGGCGATGGCCGCATTGGAGGCCGCAACGCCGAAAATCAGCACCGGGATCGACAACGGCAACACCAGCACCGCCAGCAAGAGCCCGCCGCGCTGCAGCGTCACCGCCAGCGCGGCGCCAATCATGCCGGTGAAGGTCAGCGCCGGCGTGCCCGCCAACAGCGTCAGGGCGACCGCCAGCGTCGCCGATCCGTCGAGATTGAGCAGCAGCCCCAGCACTGGCGTCGCGACGATCAGCGGCACGCCCGCGGCCAGCCAGTGTGCAAGAGCCTTGGCGGCGCAGGCGAGTTCCAGTGGCGTCCGGCTCATCAGAATGAGATCCAGCGAGCCATCGTCGTGATCGGCGGTAAACAACCGGTCCAGCGTCAGCAGGCTCGCGAGCAGCGCCCCGAGCCATAGAATCGCCGGCCCCAGCCGTGCCAGCAGCGCCAGATCCGGCCCCAGCGCGAAAGGCATCAGGACGACAACCGTCAGAAAGAACAGCACACCGATCAGCGCCCCGCCGCCGACCCGGACGGCAATACGGATGTCACGGCGAATCAACGCGCCAAGGGCACTCACGCCTCGCCCCCGATGCGCAACTCCCGGGCGGGAATGCCGAGCGGACCATGGGTCGCGGCAATAACCAGTCCGCCCGATGCGAGATGATCCGTCATCAGCCCCGCAAACACTCGCTGGCTGGCGAGATCCAGCGCTGCGGTCGGTTCGTCGAGCAGCCAGATCGGCCGGCGGACGGTCAGCAGACGCGCAATCGACAGCCGGCGACGCTGGCCGGCCGACAAGAAACCCGCGGGCAATGCTGCGGCATGGGAGAGACCTACTGCTGCAATGCACGTGGCTGGATCGGCCGGCGTGCCACCGAGGAAGTCGGCCCAGAAGGTCAGGTTTTCCGTCACCGTCAAAGCCGGCTTCATGGCGTCGCGGTGGCCCAGGTAATGGGCCTGTTCGGCAACAGTCATTTCGCCGTCGCCGCCCTCGAGAGTGATGGAGCCCTCGGCCGGCGCCAGCAGGCCTGCGATCAACCGCAACAACGAGGTTTTACCTGCTCCGTTAGGGCCAATGACCGCCACGGTCGTGCCTGCCGTGGCATCGAAATCGAGCCCGGCGAAGACTTCGCGGCCACCCCGCAGGCATCTCAAATTGCGCCCCGAGAGCCGCATCTTAACCCTTCCATGACCATCTGATTTGGCTCAGAGGTCGCCGCGGCGTTGTTGCATCATTTCGCAGGGCTGCAAACGATTGTGGATATGGCAGCGGTTCTAGAAAGATTCTATAAGTCGGAACTTGATGCAGCACACAATCGGCGCCAGCGAGCAAACCGGCCTTCTCCGCCGACGGTGTGTAGATACCCTTTTCCGGGTATCGGTCAACTGAATTGGGACCCCTTCGCATGACCTCGCTCGACAGTTTCAAGTGCCAAAAAACCCTCAAGGTGGGCGCTAAAACTTACGTGTACTACAGCCTGCCGCTCGCTGAGAAAAATGGTCTGACGGGCATTTCGAAGCTGCCGTATTCGATGAAGGTCCTGCTCGAGAATCTGCTGCGCAACGAGGACGGCCGCAGCGTCAAGAAGGAAGACATCGTTGCTTTCTCGAAATGGCTGAAGAAGCGCAAGCTTGAGCACGAAATCTCGTTCCGCCCTGCGCGCGTGCTGATGCAGGACTTCACTGGCGTCCCCGCGGTAGTCGATCTTGCTGCCATGCGCAACGCGATGCAGGCGCTGAAGGGCGATCCCAAGAAGATCAACCCGCTGGTCCCGGTCGATCTGGTCATCGACCACTCGGTGATCGTGAACTTCTTCGGTGACAACAAGGCGTTCGGCAAGAACGTCGCCGAAGAGTACAAGCAGAACAAGGAGCGCTACGAGTTCCTGAAGTGGGGCCAGAGCGCGTTCTCGAATTTCTCCGTCGTGCCGCCCGGCACCGGCATCTGCCACCAGGTCAATCTCGAATATCTCGCCCAGACCGTCTGGACGAAGAAGCAGAAGATGACGGTCGGCAAGAAGACCGGCACCTTCGAGGTCGCCTATCCGGACACGCTGGTCGGCACCGACTCGCACACCACCATGGTCAACGGCCTCGCCGTGCTCGGCTGGGGCGTCGGCGGCATCGAGGCGGAAGCCGCGATGCTAGGCCAGCCGCAGTCGATGCTGCTGCCCGACGTGGTCGGCTTCAAGCTGTCGGGCGCACTCAAGGAAGGCGTCACCGCCACCGACCTCGTGCTCACCGTCACCCAGATGCTGCGCAAGCAGGGCGTCGTCGGCAAGTTCGTGGAATTCTACGGCCCCGGCCTCGACGCCATGTCGGTCGCTGACAAGGCGACAATCGGAAATATGGCGCCGGAATATGGCGCGACCTGCGGCTTCTTCCCGGTCGATGCCGCCACCATCGACTATCTGAAAACTTCGGGCCGCAAATCGGCGCGTGTCGCACTGGTTGCCGCTTATGCTAAGGCGCAGGGCCTGTACCGCACCGCCAAGTCGCCCGATCCGGTGTTCACCGAAACGCTGAAGCTCGATCTCGGCGACGTCGTACCCTCGATGGCCGGCCCGAAGCGTCCGGAAGGCCGCGTCGCACTGCCCGCCATCGCCGAAGGCTTCTCTGCCGCGCTAACCACCGAATACAAGAAGCCGGATAACCACAACGCGCGCTTCCCCGTCGAGGGCAAGAACTTCGATGTCGGCCATGGCGACGTGGTGATCGCTGCCATCACCTCCTGCACCAACACCTCGAATCCGAGCGTGCTGATCGCCGCCGGCCTGCTGGCACGTAACGCCGTGGCCAAGGGCCTCAAGACCAAGCCGTGGGTGAAGACCTCGCTGGCGCCGGGCTCGCAGGTCGTCGCTGAATATCTCGCCAATTCCGGCTTGCAGCTCGATCTCGACAAGATCGGCTTCAACCTCGTCGGCTTCGGCTGCACCACCTGTATCGGCAATTCCGGCCCGCTGCCGCCGGAGATTTCGAAATCGATCAACGACAACGGCATCGTTGCCGCAGCGGTTCTTTCGGGCAACCGTAACTTCGAGGGTCGCGTCTCGCCGGACGTGCAGGCAAACTATCTCGCCTCGCCGCCGCTGGTCGTCGCGCACGCACTTGCCGGTACGGTGACCAAGAATCTAGCGGTCGAGCCGATCGGCGAAGGCAAGGATGGCAAGCCGGTGTTCCTGAAAGACATCTGGCCGACCACGAAGGATATCAACGCCTTCATCAAGAAGTACGTGACGTCGACGATCTTCAAGAAGAAGTACGCAAACGTGTTCGACGGCGACGCCAACTGGCGCAAGATCAAGACGGTCGAGAGCGAGACCTACAAGTGGAACATGGGTTCGACCTATGTGCAGAACCCGCCCTACTTCGAAGGCATGAAGAAGGAACCGGAACCGACCACCGACATCGTCGATGCGCGCATCCTGGCTCTGTTCGGCGACAAGATCACCACCGACCACATCTCGCCTGCCGGTTCGATCAAGCTCACCTCACCCGCCGGCAAGTATCTGTCGGAGCACCAGGTGCGCCCGGCCGACTTCAACCAGTACGGCACGCGCCGCGGCAACCACGAAGTGATGATGCGCGGCACCTTTGCCAATATCCGCATTAAGAACTTCATGATGCAGGGTGCTGACGGCAACGTGCCGGAGGGCGGCATGACCAAGCACTGGCCCGATGGCGAAGCCATGTCGATCTACGACGCCGCGATGAAGTATCAGGCCGAACAAGTGCCGCTGGTCGTGTTCGGCGGTGCCGAATACGGCAACGGTTCGTCGCGCGACTGGGCTGCAAAGGGCACCCGTCTGCTCGGCGTTCGCGCCGTGATTACCGAAAGCTTCGAACGTATTCATCGATCCAATCTGGTCGGCATGGGCATTCTGCCGCTAACCTTCGAGAACGGCTCATCGTGGAAGAAACTCGGCCTCAAGGGCGACGAGAAGGTCACGATCCGCGGTCTGACGGGCGACATCAAGCCGCGCCAGCAGATGGTGGCGGAAATCGTGTCGGCCGATGGCTCACTCCACAAGGAGACGCTGCTCTGCCGCATCGATACGCTGGACGAGCTCGAATATTACCGCAATGGCGGCATCCTGCATTACGTGCTGCGTCAGCTTGCGGCCTGACGCCCATACGTGGTGTGACGTAGTGCCTCACCGCGAAGTGAGTGGCTAGTGAACAGAAGGCGGCCTATGAAGGGCCGCCTTCTGGCGTTTGAGGGCATGAACGTGTTAGCGACACCAATGTGCGACACCGTCTGTTATGTGTCTCACCTCGAGCGTGGCAAAACCTCATGAAATCCTTTGGCGGCATATCGCAGTGGACCGGCGCGCTCAGCGTGTGCGCCGCCATTGCAGCAAGCGGTAGCGCGCTGGCCCAGCCTAGGGCCGTGGTGGAACTGTTTACCTCGCAAGGTTGCTCGTCCTGCCCGCCTGCAGACAAGATCATCGGCGACCTCGCCAAAGACCCATCCGTGATCGCATTAAGTATGCCGATCGACTACTGGGATTACCTTGGCTGGAAGGATACGCTGGCCGACTCGCGTTTCAGCGCACGGCAGAAGGCCTATTCGCAGATGCGCGGCGATCGCGACGTCTACACACCGCAAGTCGTCGTCAACGGCGCCACTCAAGTGATCGGCAGCGATGCCGATCGTATCCAGGGCGCGATCAGCGAAACCAAGAAAGGCACCGTGATGACGGTGCCGGTGTCGATGTCGGTTTCCGGCAAACACGTCAACGTGTCCGTTGCCGCATCGAACAATGCGCCGGATACGGCGCATGGCGAAGTCTGGATCTGTTCCGTGTCGAAGGCAGTGCCGATCACGGTCGGGCGCGGCGAGAATCGCGGCAAGCAACTGACCTACTACAATGTCGTCCGGAACTGGCTGAAGGTCGGTGACTGGACCGGCAACGCCGCCAACTGGACGCTGCCGCTGGAGAACATCTCCAGGGATGGTGTCGATGCCGCCGTCGTTTATGTGCAAGACGGCACGCGCGACAAGCCCGGCGCGATGCGCGGCGCGGCCTATACGTCGCTACAGTAAGTCTTCAGATTGATAACTTCGGTAGCTGCTGCCCTTACGCGTGGCATGCCCGCACCATTGTGAGCCCTCGGCGAAGACTGGATTGCTTCGTCGCTTCGCCTATCGCAATGACGCTTGATGGTCTCGCAAAAGCATCCACCAAAAAGAAAAGGACCAACTTGCGTTGGCCCAGTGGGGATTAACTTCCTGCGCAGGGTCCGATCCCAACGACCGCGGGGGGCTGGGGGCTGAGGAATCCGAGACCGGAAGAACCGGACCCGACGCAGTATCTTCTTGTCGCAATCCAGAAGGGCGCCCGATGGGCCAAAATTTGGCGGCAATAAGATTCACCTGACGTTCCCGTGACGGGAAATTTCTACCATCGGGCCTGCGGATCGGCCCTTGCAGAGGACCGCGGTCGGCGCGATCATGTCGACGATATGACAGGAGGCGCTGCATGAATGTGATTCCGGGAGATACTGAGCCCACCGAGAATCGCGCGGCGACGGGCTCTGCCGCCGCCGCGCCCGTCGTCAGCTTCAATCGCCTTGAGCTCAGCCGCATCCTCAACCTGTACGGCCGTATGGTCTCCGACGGCGAGTGGCGCGATTACGCCATCGACTTTCTGCGCGACCGCGCGGTGTTCTCGGTGTTCCGCCGCTCGTCGGAAGTGCCGCTCTATCGCATCGAGAAAGATCCGCGACTGGCGCGCAAGCAGGGCATGTATAGTGTGATCTCGGCCAGCGGCATGATTCTGCGCCGCGGCCAAGAACTCGACCGCGTGCTCCTGGTGATTGATCGCAAGCTGGCGGTGGTGTAATCGATTCGCACAGCGTCAGGGCAGCGTGCGGGCGCCGTCGCCAAGTGCGAGCTGCATCGAAACGGTATCAAGCCAGCGATCGAACTTGAACCCGACATCGGTATGCACCCCAACCATCTGAAACCCGGCATTGCGATGAACCGCGATGGAGCCGGCATTGGCGCTGTCACCGATCACGGCGACCATCTGGCGGTAGCCGCGGCTCTCGCATTCGGCGATCAGCCGCGCCAGAAGTTTGCCGCCAACGCCTCGCCGTTGGGCTTTCGGATCGAGATAAATCGAATTCTCGACGGTAAAGCGATAGGCCGGTCGCGGGCGATGCGCGCTGGCATAGGCATAGCCGACAACCCGGCCTTCCAGCACAGCCGCGAGATACGGATAGCCCCCGCTCACCATCCCCTCGAAACGCCGCGTCATCTCGGCCAAATCTGGCGGGATCAGTTCGAACGTGGCCGTGCCGAACTGCACCGCCTCGGCATAGATCGCGGTGATCGCGGGCAGATCTGCCGCCGTGGCGGGCCTGATTTCAATATCGGACATGGCGCTGAGACTATTTTTGCTCCACCCAAAAGAAAAGCCCCGGCCTTTCGGTCGGGGCTAAGATCTTCTCTATGCTCTGAGCTTATTCGCGCTGTCCGAGCAGCTGCAGCAGCAGCGTGAACAGGTTGATGAAGTTCAAGTAGAGCGACAGGGCACCGGTGATCGCCGCGCGCTCGGCGATATCGCCGCCCTGCGAGGCGTAACCGTAGATGTAGTCGTTCTTCAACCGCTGGGTATCGTAGGCAGTGAGGCCCGCGAAGATCAGCACACCGACGACCGACACGATGAACTGCAGCATCGACGAAGCGACGAAGATGTTCACGACGCTCGCGATGATGATGCCGAACAGGCCCATCAGCAGGAACGAGCCCATGCCCGTCATGTCACGCTTGGTGGTGTAGCCGTAAAGGCTCAGCGCACCGAACGAGGCAGCGGTGATGAAGAACACCCGCACGATCGACGTGTGCGTGTACACCAGGAAGATCGACGACAGCGAGATGCCCATCAGAGCCGCGAAGGCCCAGAACAGCAACTGCGCAGTAGCCGGCTTCAGCCGGTTGATGCCGAACGAGATGGCGAACACCATGACCAGAGGCGCCAGGATGAACACCCACTTCAGCGGGCTCACGAACATCGCATAGCCGAACGGCGTCAGGTAGGAGCTACCGATCCGGGCAGCGGCGCCCGACGGGTCGGTAGTCACGGCGGCCATGTACACGCCGAGAGCAGCCAGGCCGGTGATGGCCAGACCGATCGTCATGTAGTTGTAGATGCGCAGCATGTAGGAGCGCAGTCCGGCGTCCACGGCAGCGGCATCGCGCGCGCCGGCCCGGCCGAAGGGGGAAGCATAGTTACGGTCTAGATCCGACATGGTCGAAACCTCGATGTTGTCCGGCTGATCGCAAAGGGTTCGCGTCGCCGGTTCGAATTATATCCCAGATATCTGCGCTTCCTGACACTAAACTCGATTTCATAAAAAATCGATGTCATCTGCGCTCGATGCCTGACCCATAGGGTATGTGGTAAACTAACACATTCGCTGCAAGCTTCCACGCGTGGCGGAATGTCGCTCCGATTTGCATTCAGGCAACCGGGTAAACTTTCAGCCTGACGCAAGCTTGGCGATTTCTCAGTCATTTTGCACGAATCAGCCCGTGCAAAGGCTGCTTCGTGTCAAAACAGGTCACAAATTCCGTAACACGGTGGCAGGCTTCTGGTTCAAGGCTACCAACGTACCCACCAGGCCCAAACCCACTGTGACAATTAGCGCCGCCAGCACGACGCCAGCCGCGCTGCCAGCCTGCCAGACAAAGCTCAGCGTCATCAGGCGCGTGACGATCAGCCACGCCGCCACCGAGCCGGCGATGACCCCAAACACCGCCGTGGCCAGGCCGATCATCAGATATTCGAGGGCATAGGCACCCAAAAGCCGCGCACGCGTTGCGCCGAGGGTCTTGAGAATCACGGCGTCATAGACGCGATGCCGGTGACCGGCGGCCAGCGCGCCACCGAGCACGAGGATGGCCGAGAGCAGGGTCACCGCGCTGGTACCGCGGATCGCCAGCACGAGATTTGTGACAACCGATCCCACAGTGTCGAGCGCTTCCCGGACCCGCACGGTGGTGATCATCGGGAATGCGTCGGCCACCGCCTTGACCAGACCGGCGTCCTGGGACGGATCGGACTTCGGTTCGGTCAGCGTGGCAATATGGGTATGCGGCGCACCGCGGAAGGTATTGGGCGAGAACACCAGGACGAAATTGATGCCGAGGCTCTGCCAGTCGACGGACCGCATATTGCCGATCCTGGCGGTGATATCGCGGCCGAGCACGTTGACGGTGACCTCGTCGCCCAGTTTGAGCCCGAGCCCGTCGGCCAGCTTCTTCTCGAACGACACCAGTGGCGGGCCGCTATAGTCGGGCGCCCACCATTCGCCCTCGACCAGCTTGGAGCCACGCGGAACCTCGTTGGTGTAACTGAGGCCGCGGTCGCTCTGCAGTACCCATTCGGCATCGGATGACGGCTTGAGGTCTTCTGCCTTGACGCCGCGCGCGGCGACGATCCGGCCGCGCAGCATCGGCACATCCTCGACGGTCGACTGCGGCTGCTTCTCCCTGAGAAACGCGCTGAAGCGGTCGGCCTCGGTGGAGGGAATGTCGATGAAATAGAACGACGGCGCCTTCTCCGGCAGCGCTGCCATGAACTGCCGGCGCAGATTGCCGTCGATCTGGGTGACGGTCACCAGCACCGTCAGGCCGAGCCCGAGCGACATCACCACCGACGGCGTCAGCGCGCCCGGCCGGTAGATATTGGCAATAGCCAGCCGCAGCATGGTCATGCTCGGCCGCGGTAATTTGCGCGCAAAAGCCATCAATGCGCCAGCGATACCGCGCAGCAAGGCGAAAACGACCATCGACGACACCACAAATACGGCAGCGACGCGTTTGTCGTAAGCGAGCCCGACCACCACCGCGATCAGCACCCCGACCACGAGTGCCATCCAGAGTATGTAGCGCAACTTCGGCCGGTGAGATTCCGTCAATGCCGCATCACGAAACAGCGCCGCGACCGGGACGTCATGCACCCGGGCCAAGGGCCACAGCCCAAAAGCCAGCGCCGTCAGCAGCCCGTACAGCAACGACAACGCCAGCTCGCCGAGATGAAGCGCCGGCACCACCGGCAGCGGCAGCAGCTTGCCAAACAGGCCGACAATAGCAAACGGCAGGGACGCACCGACCACCATGCCGATCAGCGAGCCGATCACCGCCAGCACCAGTACCTGGGTGAGGTAGATCGCGAATACGTCGCGGCCAGTCGCGCCAAGCGCTTTCAACGACGCGATGACATCGCGGCGGCGATCAATATGGCTCTTCACGGCATTGGCGACGCCGACGCCGCCGACCAGCAGTGACGCGAGGCCGACCAACGTCAGGAACTGGGTGAATCGCGTGATGGTGCGCTCAAGCTGCGGCGATGCGTTGTCGCGCGAACGGATTTCCCAGCCGGCTTGCGGCAATTGGGCACGCGCGGCGTCGGCCAGCGCCTTGGCAGCGCGATCGCCGGAAACGGTGTCCGGCAGGCGAACACGATAGATCCAGCGCACCAGACTGCCGGGCTGCAGAAGCTTGGTGGCGCGCAGAGCGTCCTCACTGGTGAGGAAACGCGGCGCGAAACCGACACCGCCAGCGAGCTTGTCGGGCTCCGCTGAAATTTCGCTGCGAAGCTCGAACGTCGCATTACCGACCGTGAGGCGGTCACCAACCTTGAGGCCTAGCCGGGCCATCAATGTCGTATCCGTCGCGGCGCCATAGGCCCCGTCACGTTCGGCGAGCAGATCGCTCATCGGCATGTCCGGCGCCAGGGTCGCCTTGCCGAGCAAGGGATAGCTGCCATCGACGGCCTTGATCTCAACAAGCGCAAGATTGCCGTCCGGCGCGCGCGCCATGCCGCGCAGCGTTGCGGCAACCGACACCGCACCGCGTGCGCGCAAGAAGGCGAGTTCTTCCGGCTTGGCCTCACACTGCATCAGCGAGAATGCCACGTCGCCGCCGAGCAGCGTACGGCCTTCGCGCGCCACGCCCTCGCCCAAACTTGCCGCGACCGAGCCAACGCCTGCGATGGCCATGACGCCCAGCGCGATGCAGGCGATGAAAACGTAGAAGCCGCGCAGGCCGCTGCGCAGCTCGCGGAAAGCGTAACGCAACGCCAGCGACGGGCCTCGGCTGTTAGGAATGGTCTCGGTGATGGTCATCGGATCAGGCCGTCTCGACCCAGTTGCGCTCGGTGGCGGGCCCATCGATCCGGCCGGAACGTAATCGCACCACGCGGTCGCAGCGATGCGCCAGCGTATTGTCGTGAGTCACCAGCACCAGCGTCATGCCGCGCTGCGCGTGCTGCGCGAACAAGAGATCGACGATCTGGCCGCCGGTGGATTCGTCGAGATTGCCGGTCGGCTCGTCGGCGACCAGGATCGCAGGATCCGGCGCCAATGCGCGCGCCAGCGCGACGCGCTGCTGCTCGCCACCGGAAAGCTGGGTCGGATAGTGATGCAGACGGGCACCGAGACCGACCGCTTCCAGCTCGCGCGCCGCACGGCCGGCTGGGTCGGGATGACCTGCCAGCTCCAGCGGTACCGCGACATTCTCCAGCGCCGTCATGGTCGGGATCAGGTGAAAGGACTGGAAGACGATGCCGACATGACGGCCACGAAACCGCGCCAATCCGTCCTCATCGAGATCATTGAAAGAGGTGCCATTGACCACCACCTGACCGGAGTCAGGACGCTCCAGCCCCGCCATCACCATCAGCAGCGTGGACTTGCCGGAGCCCGACGGGCCAATCAGCCCGATCGCTTCACCCGATCCGACGCGCAGGCTGATATCCTTGAGGATATGCACCCGCGCAGCGCCGGTGCCGAGCGAGAGGTTGATGTTCGAGATTGAAATGGTGTCCGGCGAAACGCCGGCCGATGATGAGGCTTCAATGAAAGTATCCATGCGAGCTTCATATGGCACTTCGTTTGCGGCGGTCGAGGGGCTGCTGCGCACGTTTATGTGGCTGGTCGTCGCCGGGCTGACGGCCGCACTTCCGATCCCCACCGCCACGGCGCAGACGGCCGCCACCGGCACGGCCAAGCCCGTCAAACTGGTCGTGCTGGGAGACTCCCTGAGCGCAGGTTATGGCCTGCCGGCGGCAGCCGCGTTTCCGGTCCGGCTACAAAAGGCCCTGAAGGACAAGGGGATAGAGGTCGAGATGATCAATGCCGGTGTATCCGGGGATACCACCTCGGGCGGCCTCGGGCGGCTCGACTGGTCGGTGCCCGAGGGGACGCAGGGCGTGATCGTCGAACTCGGCGCCAACGACGCGCTGCGCGGCACCGATCCGAAGGTCCCGCGTGCGGCGCTCACCGAGATTCTGACGCGGCTGAAGGCCCGCAACATCGCCGTGCTTCTCTGCGGCATGGTGGCACCGCCGAACTACGGCGCCGACTATGCGGAAAAGTTCAATTCGATCTATCCGGATCTCGCCAAGCAATTTGGCGTGCCGCTCTATTCGTTCTTTCTCGAAGGCGTCGCCGGTGACAGTAAACTCAACCAGGCCGACGCGATGCATCCGACAGCGGATGGCGTCGACATCGTCGTGAAAAACATCCTGCCCAGCGTCGAGGCATTTGTCGGCACGATCGCTGGGCAACGCAGTTGAGAAACAGGCAGCCTCAACCTTAATGACGGTTTTTCACGGAACCTTCATGCACCGAGCGCGGCATCTGCTTCGCAGAGTCACAGAAGTCGGGTAAAAAAAGACATCGGTGATTCGTCACCGGCTCGTTTGTTCGGGCATGATTTTCGCCGAGGGGTGCGGGCGTGCGTAAGCACACCGTAGTCAGCACCTTTCGGCGAAAATCGCGCCCCGGCAAAGAGGAGCTGACTATGCCGCGTTTGTTCGCCGGACTGGAGATACCAGCCGAGATCGGCCAGACATTGGCCAATTTGCGTGGCGGCCTGCCAGGCGCACGCTGGATCGATCCCGAAAATTATCATGTCACGCTTCGCTTCATCGGCGATATCGATGGCGTTTCCGCCAACGAAATCGCCGATCTGATGTCACGCGTGGAGCGCAGACCCTTCGAGGTCGCGGTGCGTGGCCTTTCGAGCTTCGGCGGCAAGAAACCCCGCGCTGTCGTCGCTGCGGTCGAGCCGAGCCGTCCGCTGCTTGAACTGCAATCCGAACTGGAACGGCTGGTGCGCCGCTGCGGGCTCGAGCCCGAGGGCCGCAAATTCACGCCGCATGTCACGCTGGCCCGGCTGCGCGATTCCTGCGACCGCGACGTCGCCGACTATCTTTCGGTGCGGGGCTACTTCCCGACGAAGATCTTCACCGCCTCGCGCTTCGTGTTGTTCTCGTCGCGGGCATCCACGGGCGGCGGCCCTTATCTGGTCGAGGATTCCTACGCGCTCTGCGCATGAGCGCATATCCGCTTCGACCAATTCGCATCTTGCATTTTCCGGGCGTATGGGGCCGTTAGGGCCCCATGTCGTCCAGCCCTCCGCAATCCTTCCGCGAACAATATCAAGCCCTCGTAGCCTCCGGCGCCATCGAGGCTGACCCGGCGCAGGCCGGCGCCGTCGAGGCCATCGCGGCGCTCGACGTTGCGCTGTCCACTTATAAGCCACCGCGCAAGCAGGGCTTCTTTGGACGCCTGTTCGGCGACAAGGATATGCAACCGCCGCGCGGTCTCTACGTCCATGGCGAGGTCGGCCGCGGCAAGACCATGCTGATGGACCTGTTCTTCGAAGCCAGCGCGGTCACGCACAAGCGTCGCGCTCATTTCCATGAGTTCATGGCCGACACCCATGAGCGCATCTATAATTTTCGCCAGAAAATCGCGAGCGGCGAGCTGCCCGACGGCGATGTCATCGCGCTGACGGCGAATTCGATCTTCGACGAAGCCTGGCTCCTCTGCTTCGACGAATTTCACGTCACCGACATCGCCGATGCGATGATCCTCGGCCGACTGTTCGCACGGCTGTTCGAGCTCGGCACCGTCGTCTTCGCGACGTCCAATGTCGAACCCGTCAATCTCTACAAAGGCGGTCTCAACCGCGCGCTGTTTTTGCCGTTCATCAAACAGATCGAAGATCATATGGAGGTGCGCAAGCTGGATTCGCGCACCGACTATCGATTGGAAAAACTGGCCGGCGTAAAGAGCTGGCTGGTGCCGGACGATGATGCAGCAAAGGCCGCGCTCGACAAGGCTTGGGCAAAGCTCACGGGCGGCGCACCGGCAAAGTCGCGTGAAATCTCGATCAAGGGTCGCACGCTACGCGTTCCCCTGGAAGCGCAGGGCGTGGCCCGGTTTTCATTTGGCGACCTCTGCGAGAAGCCGCTTGGCGCGTCAGACTACCTGAAACTGGCGCACGACTATCACACGCTGTTCATCGAACATATTCCGATGATGGACTACGGCGACCGCAACGCCGCCAAACGCTTCATCGCACTCATCGACACGCTCTATGACAATGCCGTGAAGCTGATGGCCTCGGCGGCCGGCGAACCGCACGCGCTGTATCAGGCCAGCGAAGGTTTCGAGGCAATGGAATTCGCGCGGACCGCGTCGCGGCTGTTCGAGATGGGTTCAGAAACATATCTGGCCCTGCCCCATGGCCGCAGCGATTCCACCGCCTCAGGCGCCACCACCGGCCTGGTCGAAACCTGACGCGCGCGATCAGATCGATATCAAAGCGGAATCGGTACTTTCGCGAGCGATTCCAATTTCCAGTTCACTCATAATAATTTGCATTGCAGGCCGGCGCTCGACAATTGGGCAGGCTCCGACTTGAACGGTGTCCGCGAAAGGGATAACCAGCCTGTCAGCATTTCCTGCTCCCTCCCTACCCCTTCGGGCTTAAAGGATAGATTTCCCATGGCGCGTAACAAAATCGCATTGATTGGTTCTGGTCAGATCGGCGGAACACTTGCTCACCTCGTCGGCCTGAAAGAACTCGGCGACGTCGTGATGTTCGACATTGCGGAAGGTGTGCCGCAGGGCAAATCGCTCGATCTCGCGCAGTCCTCACCGGTCGACGGCTTCGACTCCAAGCTGACCGGCGCCAACTCCTATGAGGCGATCGAAGGTTCGGACGTCATCATCGTCACCGCCGGCGTGCCGCGCAAGCCGGGCATGAGCCGCGACGATTTGCTCTCGATCAACCTCAAGGTGATGGAGCAGGTTGGCGCAGGCATCAAGAAGTACGCCCCGAATGCCTTCGTGATCTGTATTACCAATCCGCTCGATGCGATGGTCTGGGCGCTGCAGAAGGCCTGCGGTCTTCCGGCGAACAAGGTCGTCGGCATGGCCGGCGTGCTGGACTCGGCGCGCTTTCGCTACTTCCTGGCCGATGAATTCAATGTGTCGGTCGAAGACGTCACCGCTTTCGTGCTCGGTGGCCACGGCGACACCATGGTTCCGCTGGTCAAATATTCGACCGTTGCCGGCATCCCGCTGCCCGACCTCGTGAAGATGGGCTGGACCTCGCAGGCTCGCATCGACGAAATCGTCGACCGTACCCGCAATGGCGGCGCCGAGATCGTCAACCTGCTCAAGACCGGTTCGGCCTTCTACGCTCCGGCCGCGTCGGCCATCGCGATGGCTGAGAGCTATCTCAAGGACAAGAAGCGCGTTCTGCCCTGCGCCGTTCACCTGAACGGTGAATACGGCGTCAAGGACATGTATGTCGGCGTTCCCGTTGTCATCGGCGCCAAGGGTGTCGAGCGCATCGTCGAGATCGAACTCCTCGGCAAGGACAAGGAAGGCTTCGACAAGTCGGTAGCTTCGGTGGTCGGCCTGATGGACGCCTGCAAGAAGATCGCACCCGACCTGCTCGGCTAAGATCAAGCTCACTTCACCGGCACCCTCTGGGTGCCGGTTTTGCATTTGACGACGTTGGCAAACACTGCAACGAACCCCTCAGCCAATTCGTCCGTCACGCGGAATTATCGTCGGCTTTGACTTGCAGCATGCTTGGTATACGGTATGCCAGTTCAAAGAAAATGACGTGAATTCCAAGTTCACCATCCGGGGTTCGGGAGCAACTTATGAATATCCATGAATATCAGGCGAAGGCCGTGCTGAAGGAATTCGGCGTGCCCGTTTCCAAGGGCGTGCCAATCCTCAAGGCCGAGGAAGCTGAAGCTGCCGCCAAGCAGCTGGGTGGTCCGTTGTGGGTGGTGAAGAGCCAGATCCACGCCGGCGGCCGCGGCAAGGGCAAGTTCAAGGAAGCATCGGCCGGCGACAAGGGCGGCGTCCGCCTCGCCAAGTCGATCGACGAGACCAAGCAGTTCGTCAAGGAAATGCTCGGCGCGACCCTCGTGACCGAACAGACCGGCCCGGCGGGCAAGCAGGTCAACCGGATCTATCTGGAAGACGGCTCGGACATCGAGAAGGAATTCTACCTCTCGCTGCTCGTCGACCGTGAGACCTCACGCGTGGCTTTCGTGGTTTCCACCGAAGGCGGCATGAACATTGAGGAAGTCGCGCACAACACCCCGGACAAGATCGTGACCTTCTCGGTCGATCCAGCCACCGGAGTGATGGGCCACCACGGCCGCACCGTGGCGCAGGCGCTGGGCCTCAAGGGCGATCTCGCCAAGCAGGCCGAGAAGCTGGTGTCGCAGCTCTACACCGCGTTCATCGCCAAGGACATGGACATGCTGGAGATCAATCCGCTGATCATCTCCAAGCAGGGCGAACTCAAGTGCCTCGATGCCAAGATGTCGTTCGACTCGAACGCGCTGTATCGTCACCCGGAAATCGTCGCGCTGCGCGACACCACCGAAGAAGACGCCAAGGAAATCGAGGCGTCGAAATATGACCTCGCTTACATCGCGCTCGACGGCACCATCGGCTGCATGGTCAACGGCGCCGGCCTCGCAATGGCCACGCTCGACATCATCAAGCTCTATGGCGAAAGCCCGGCCAACTTCCTCGACGTCGGTGGCGGCGCTTCCGAGGAGAAGGTGACCGCAGCGTTCAAGATCATCACTGCCGATCCGAACGTGAAGGGCATCCTGGTCAACATCTTCGGCGGCATCATGAAATGCGACGTCATCGCTGCCGGCGTTGTCGCCGCAGTGAAGGCTGTCGGCCTCCAGGTGCCACTGGTTGTCCGCCTCGAAGGTACGAATGTCGAGGAAGGCAAGAAGATCATCCGTGAATCCGGTCTCAACGTTCTGCCCGCCGACGATCTCGACGACGCCGCTCAGAAGATCGTCAACGCCGTGAAGGGAAAGTAAGCCGATGTCCGTCCTGATCGACAAGAACACCAAGGTCATCTGCCAGGGCTTTACCGGCAAGAACGGCACCTTCCACTCCGAACAGGCGATTGCCTACGGCACCAAGATGGTCGGCGGCACTTCGCCGGGCAAAGGCGGCTCGACGCATATCGGCCTGCCGGTGTTCGACACCGTGGCCGAAGCCCGCGACAAGACCGGCGCCGATGCATCCGTGATCTATGTGCCGCCGCCGGGCGCAGCAGACGCGATCTGCGAAGCCATCGACGCGGAGATTCCGCTGATCGTCTGCATCACCGAAGGCATTCCGGTGCTCGACATGGTGCGCGTCAAGCGTTCGCTGTCCGGCTCCAAGTCGCGCCTGATCGGGCCGAACTGCCCGGGCGTCGTCACCGCTGGTGAGTCGAAGATCGGCATCATGCCGGCCAACATCTTCAAGCCCGGCAGCGTCGGCATCCTGTCGCGCTCCGGCACACTGACCTATGAAGCCGTGTTCCAGACCACCCAGGCCGGCCTCGGCCAGAGCTCGGCAGTCGGCATCGGCGGCGACCCGGTCAAGGGCACCGAGTTCATCGACGTGCTCGAGATGTTCCTGGCCGACCCCAAGACCACCTCGATCATCATGATCGGCGAAATCGGTGGTTCGGCGGAAGAGGACGCGGCACAGTTCATCAAGGACGAAGCGAAGCGCGGCCGCAAGAAGCCGATGGTCGGCTTTATCGGCGGCGTCACCGCACCTCCCGGCCGTCGTATGGGCCATGCCGGCGCAATCGTCTCCGGCGGCAAGGGCGATGCCCAGTCGAAGATCGCAGCCATGGAAGCCGCCGGCATCCGTGTCTCGCCATCACCGGCCCGCCTCGGCACCACGCTGGTTGATGTGCTGAAGGGCTAAGCTGAGCTCGGCAGAGTTGAGAAAAGAAAGGCCCGCTCGCGAGAGCGGGCCTTTTGTTTTGACACTCTGACTGGATCGCCCGGTCCAAGTGCGCGCCCGGCCGGGCGAGGACACTGGAGTTCTACGCCGCCTGCGCCTGCTTCTCGCCAACCAGCGGCAAACCTTCCTCGATTGGATACTTCGTATCGCGCGACCATTCGTTCCACGAACCAAAATACATCCGGACATCAGCCACGCCGGCGTTCTTTAGCGCGAGAAACGTGTTCGACGCGCGTGCGCCCTTGAAGCAGTAAAGATAGACAGTGGTCGACGGCGTGATCCCGACAGTCGCGCATTCGGCGAGGATCTCGTTCTTCGACTTGAAGCGCGGACCTTCCGATGTCGGCTTCATCATGCGGTACCACTCGATCCAGACGGCGCCGGGAATGCGGCCCATGCGCGGGCAGAAATCCTTGCCATAGGGCGACGAGCTTTCGCCGATCCACTCGTCGACATCGCGTACGTCGAGGATGGCGATCGACGGATTGCCGAGCGCGCCCTGCATGGTGCCCGCATCGATCAGGATCGAACCGGCTTCCGGCTTGATGACGAAGGATGCTGCCGTCGGCGTCGGAACGTCCGTGGTGGTCGGCAGGCCCTTCATGGTCCAGGCTTCAAAGCCGCCATGCAGGACCTTGATCCTGGGATAGCCGAGAAACTCCAGCAGGAAGTAACCGCGGCAGGACTGGCCGAAGCCCGAATTCATCGACTGTTCGTAGATCACCGCAGTCTCGCTGCCGGACAGGCCGGCACCGCCGAAGGCCGCAGCGAACTTCTTCTTCAACTCGTCCATACCTTCGGGCGTCGAGGTGGCGAGGAACGTAAAGATCTCATGGAGATTGACGGCGCCGGGGATATGCCCGGCCGCATAGGCGTCGGGATTGCGCGTGTCGATGATGACACAAGGTTCTGACTTCATGAACGTGACGAGGTCGTCTGCGGAAATGAGAACTTCAGCCATTGAAAGCCTCCACTGTGTTGAACCGTCGTTGTTGAGTCGTTTGTGCTGGATCGCCTGTCGTTTCGCCGTGACTTAAGTCAATTCGCTTTCCGTTCGCGTGATCGGGATCATTTGCATGATCGGGATCACGCCCCGCCCTGGTCTCCCTGATATTCGCGCGCATTGTCTGCGAGCATTTTTCTGAGCTGCTTGGTGGCGGGGGTGACGATCGCCACGAAATAGGCTTCGCGCAGTCGGCGCTGGGCGCGGTGCGATTTGAGATAGCCGCGCGCGCCACAATGCAGCATCGCTGCATGGGCTGCGGCGACGGCGGCGTCGCCGGCGCGCAGACGCAGTTCGACGACGCTGCGCCAATAGGCATTGCTCGTGTCAAAGGGTGTGGCGGCGAGCATCATCGTCTCGGCCTCCATTTTCGCGAGAAGCCCGGCGAAATCCTCGGGCTGCTGCGGCAGGAAGCAATTGACGTGGGCGAGCGACGGCTTGACGCTATGCATGATAGCAACGCAATCGCGCACCAGCCCAAGGCCCATGCCCATCTGCATCAGGATGAAACCGGCGCGAATCTTCCTCACGAACGGCATCGCCGGTGCCGCGAGCACCTGATCGTCGGGAATGAAGACGTCGCGGAATTGCACGGCGTAGGTGCCGGTGCCATCCATGGCAAGGAACGGCTTGCATGGCGTCAGCGAGAGATTCTCGTCGGCGCAGTCGGCGAGGAACATCACCTTCTCGCCGGAGCCGTCATCGAGTTCGAAGATGGTGCCGAACATGTGGTCGGGACCAAGATTCGACACCCATGGCAGAGCACCGCGCACGATATAGCCGCCATCAGTGCGGCGACCTTTCAGCTTGAGCTTCTCGATGCCGAAGAAGCTCTTCATCGGATTGGAGAGGCCCGTGCCGCCGAGCAGCTTGCCGCTCGCGGCATCGCTCAGATACTTCGCCTTCAGCGCGGCGTTGTCGGAGTTGAGGATGTACCAGACCAGCGTGTTCTGGCACCACGCCATGAAGGCCGTGGAGCCGCAGGTCTCGCCGATGGTGGTGATGCCCGCGATCGTCTCGCCGAGATCCGCGTGTGCCGACCAGGCACCGACATCGCCGAGATGACGTAGCGCACGATCTGGATAGATTGTGCCTTCATCGATCTCCAAAACTATTGGTGAAAGATCGGTGCGCGCGACGACAGCTATTCGTTCAACGAGCGACGGTGTGTCGCCGGCCCCTTCAATATCGTCAGATTTCCGCAGCACTGCCGTCGTGGTCATGTCGACCTCCGTCACGCACAAGGAAGAGAGACTGCGGCCGCATCGCTGCGGCCGCGCTAACTCACATTCAGGCAGAGACTTCGAGATTGACCGGGCGCGTAAACGTGTTGGCGACGGGCGACCATTTCTTGACGTGGGTGATCAGCGCATCGATCTCGGCCTGGGGAACGCCTTCGCATTCCATGTCGACCTTGATGCGCACATCGGTGAAACCGACCGGCTTCTCGCTGATATCGCCGGTGCCCCAGACGGCAGTGATGTTGAGATCGCCTTCGAGCTGCAGTTCGAGTTTGTTGACGGTCCAACCACGATGCACGGCATTTGCGTGCAGGCCGACGGCGATGCAGGAGCCAAGCGCCGCCAATGACGCCTCTGACGGATTCGGCGCGGTGTCGTCGCCGAGCAGGGCTGGTGGCTCATCGACGATATAGGGCGGCAGATTGCGGATGTAGTTGGCGTGGCGGAACTTGCCCTCGGCCACCGTCTTGCACTTCAGCGTCTTGATGACATTGGGATTGGCTTTGCCGTTGGCGATCAGCTGTTCGAGGCCGCCTTTGTCGATCGGCGCGAGGCAGCCGGTCAGGGCGGTTTTGGCGGCAACAGCAGTCATTGGTTTTCTCCCTTGGAAAGATGGCAAGATACAGAACGTTCTGTAGCTTTGCAGAAACCGTGCCAGCGTCGGCTGATGCAAAAATCATCGTGGGATCAGCGAGTTGCGTAATTGACGCAAAATGGGGCACAGGCTGAACTGCCGCTTAGCGCGGCAAAAGCGTATTTACCCGCTCGAATATTGGTCAGGAACCGATGATCGCTTGCGCCGCGCGCGCGCCATGACATATGACAGGGCATGACTGATGCGATGCCGCAGGCTGTCGAAAGCAATGTTCCGCAGGTGACGCCGCGGGAGCGGCTGATGGACGCGGCGACAAGGCTGTTCTGCAAGAATGGCATCAATGCCACCGGCATAGACGCCATCGTCAGCGAGGCCGGTACGGCCAAAACCACGCTCTACAAAAACTTCAAATCCAAGGACGACCTGGTCGACGCCGTGCTCAGGGCGGAGAGCGAGACCTGGCGCGGCTGGTTCATTGCCGCCGTGGAACGCGCCAGAACTCCGCGTGAAAAACTGGATTCGATTTTCCCCGCGCTGAAGGGCTGGTTTGCCGAAGAGACCTATTATGGCTGTGTTTTCATTAATGCGGTCGGTGAACACTCCAAGGACGAGACCCGACTGCGTGACATCACGATCCGGCACAAGTCGTTCATTCTCAAGCACATCTCCGGACTGGCCGAGGCCGCCGGCGCCAAGAAGCCGGACTTTCTCGCGCACCAGATCGGCCTCTTGATGGACGGCGCCATCGTCGCCGCCATGGTGACCCGCGACCCGACCGTGGCAGACGCCGCCGGCATGGCCGCCAATGCCCTGCTCGACGAGGCCTGCGGACCGCCCAAAATCCGCCGCACCCGACGCGCCGGACTGCAAGGCGGCGCTGCCGCTTTGGCCAAGGAAGACCTCAGTGTCGTCGACTGAAATCAGCGGACAAAATCTCGCGCACAAAGAATTGACGAAATATTCAGTTCTTCGTGCTTTTCAGGGCGCACATTCGGATTAAATAGGGTAGAAGCTCGCTCGACTTTAGGATGGTCCGGCAACCGGATCAGCCCTCGTTAAAATTTCCGCGCGATACCAAATCAGGACGCCATCATGTCTCGCCAGGACGCGAACGCCGCCTTTGCACTCTCCTCATTTCTGCAAGGCGCAAACGCCACTTACATCGACGACCTCTATGCCCGTTACGAAAAGGACCCCTCCTCGGTCGACGCCGAGTGGCAGGAGTTCTTCAAGAGCCTGAAGGACTCGCCCGCCGACGTTCAGAAGAACGCCGAAGGCCCGTCCTGGGAGAAGGCCAACTGGCCGCTGACGCCCAAGGACGACCTGACCTCCGCCATGGACGGCAACTGGGCCCAGGTCGAGAAGGTGATGGGTGCCAAGCTCGCCGCCAAGACCGCGCAGCCCGGTGCTGCCGCCCCGACCGGCGACATCAATCAGGCGACCCGCGATTCGGTACGCGCCTTGATGCTGATCCGCGCCTTCCGCATGCGCGGCCATTTCCACGCCAATCTCGATCCGCTGGGCATCGAAGGCCAGAAGGATCACGAGGAGCTCGATCCGCGCTCCTACGGCTTCACCGATGCCGACTACGACCGCAAGATCTTCCTCGATAACGTCATCGGCCTCGAATACGGCACGCTGCGCGAGATCGTTGCGATCCTGCAGCGCACCTACTGCCAGACCCTCGGCGTCGAGTTCATGCACATTTCCAACCGCGCGCAGAAGGCGTGGATCCAGGAACGTATCGAAGGCCCGGACAAGGAAATCAGCTTCACGCCGGAAGGCCGCCGCGCCATCCTCCAGAAGCTGGTCGAAGCCGACGGCTTCGAGAAGTTTTGCGACGTCAAGTTCACCGGTACCAAGCGCTTCGGCCTCGACGGCGGCGAATCACTGATCCCGGCGCTGGAACAGATCATCAAGCGCGGCGGCAGCCTGGGTGTCCGTGACATCGTCGTCGGCATGCCACATCGCGGTCGCCTCAATGTGTTGACCCAGGTGATGGGCAAGCCGCACCGCGCGCTGTTCCATGAATTCAAGGGCGGTTCGGCCAATCCGGACGAGGTCGAAGGCTCGGGTGACGTCAAGTATCACCTCGGCGCCTCGTCGGATCGCGAGTTCGACAACAACAATATCCACCTGTCGCTGACGGCGAACCCGTCGCATCTTGAAATCGTCGATCCCGTGGTGCTCGGAAAGGTCCGCGCCAAGCAGGACCAGAATGGTGATCCGCCAGACCAGCGCATTTCCGTGCTGCCTCTGCTGATGCATGGCGATGCGGCCTTCGCAGGTCAGGGCGTGGTCGCGGAATGTTTTGCGCTGTCGGACCTGAAGGGCTACCGCACCGGCGGTTCGATCCACTTCATCGTCAACAACCAGATCGGCTTCACCACCTATCCGCGTTACTCCCGTTCGTCGCCCTATCCGTCCGATGTTGCGAAGATGATCGATGCTCCGATCTTCCACGTGAACGGCGACGATCCGGAAGCGGTGGTGTTCGCCGCCAAGATCGCGATCGAGTTCCGGCAGAAGTTCCACAAGCCTGTCGTCATCGACATGTTCTGCTATCGCCGCCACGGCCATAACGAAGGCGACGAGCCGGCGTTCACCCAGCCGGTGATGTACAAGAAGATCGGCGCGCATCAGTCGACGCTGGATATCTATGCCAAGCGCATCATCGCCGATGGCGTGATGACCGAAGGCGAAGTCGACAAGGCGAAGGCCGACTGGCGCGCCCGTCTCGATGCCGAGCTCGAAGCCGGCGCCGGCTACAAGCCGAACAAGGCTGACTGGCTCGACGGCAAGTGGGCCGGCTTCAAATATGCCGACCAGGAGGAAGATCCCCGTCGCGGCGTGACCGGCGTCGACGTCAAGACGCTGAAGGAGATCGGCGCCAAGATCACCAAGGTGCCCGATGGCTTCCGCGTTCACCGCACGGTGCAGCGTTTCCTCGACACCCGCGCCAAGGCGATCGACAGTGGCGAAGGCATTGACTGGGCGACCGGCGAGGCGCTGGCATTCTGTACCCTGATGGAAGAAGGCCACCATGTTCGGCTGTCCGGCCAGGACTCGGAGCGTGGCACCTTCTCGCAGCGCCATTCGGTGCTGTTCGACCAGGAAGACGAAAGCCGCTACACGCCGTTCAACCACCTCAAGCCCGACCAGGGTCACTACGAGGTCATCAACTCGCTGCTGTCCGAAGAAGCCGTGCTCGGATTCGAGTATGGCTACTCGCTGGCCGAGCCGAAGGCTCTGACCATCTGGGAAGCGCAGTTCGGCGACTTCGCTAACGGCGCACAGGTGCTGTTCGACCAGTTCATCTCCTCGGGCGAACGCAAGTGGCTGCGTATGTCGGGCCTCGTCTGCCTGCTGCCGCATGGCTATGAAGGCCAGGGGCCGGAGCATTCCTCCGCACGCCTTGAGCGTTTCCTGCAGATGTGCGCGGAAGACAACATGCAGGTGGTGTATCCGACCACTCCGGCCAACTACTTCCACATGCTGCGTCGTCAGTTGAAGCGTGAGATTCGCAAGCCGCTGATCGTCATGACGCCGAAGTCGTTGCTGCGCCACAAGCGTGCGGTATCGAAGCTGAGCGAACTCGGTGCCGACACCTCGTTCCACCGCGTGTTGTTCGACGATGCGGAGAAGCTGCCGGACGAGAAGATCAAGCTCACCGCCGACAACAAGATCCGTCGCGTCGTGCTGTGCTCCGGCAAGGTGTATTACGACCTCTACGAGGAGCGCGAGAAGCGTGGCATCGACGATGTCTACCTGATGCGCATCGAGCAGCTCTATCCGGTGCCGCTGAAGACGCTGGTGCAGGAGTTGACCCGCTTCAAGGGCGCGGAATTCGTCTGGTGTCAGGAAGAGCCGCGCAACATGGGCGGTTGGCACTTCATCGAGCCGTATCTCGAATGGGTGCTCAACCAGATCAACGCCACCCACAAGCGTCCGCGTTACGCCGGCCGCGCCGCATCTGCGGCGACCGCCACCGGCCTGATGTCCAAGCATCTCGCCCAGCTCAAGGCCTTCCTCGACGAAGCGCTCGGCTAAGCCTCCATTCTGTTGGCGAATGCCCCGCACCCGCGGGGCATTCGCATATCCCCATTGATTTTAAGTTCAGGCAGGGATGACCGAGCGGGTCGCCACGCCACAAGAGGAAATAGACAATGACTGAAATTCGCGTTCCCACGCTCGGCGAATCCGTGACGGAAGCCACCATCGGCCGCTGGTTCAAGAAGGCCGGCGATGCCGTCGCCGTTGACGAGCCGTTGGTCGAACTCGAGACCGACAAGGTCACGATCGAAGTGCCCGCGCCGTCCGCTGGCGTGCTCGGCGAGATCGTTGCCAAGGACGGCGAGACCGTGGCCGTCGGCGCACTGCTCGGCCAGATCACCGATGGTGCCGGCGGCGCCAAGCCGGCTGCAGCTCCCGCGAAGCCCGCTGCCCCGGCTCCGGCCGCCGCACCCGCCGCTGCTACGCCTGCTCCCGCTCAAAAGTCTGCACCCGTCGATGCGCCGCTGGCGCCGTCGGTCCGCAAGATCTCGGCCGAGAGCGGCATCGATGCCGCCACCGTCCCCGGCTCGGGCAGGGATGGCCGCGTGACCAAGGGCGACATGCTCGCTGCGATCGAAAAGGCTGCGTCGGCACCCACGCCGATCAATCAGTCTGCCGCCGCCGTGCAGGTACGTGCGCCGTCACCCGCTGACGATGCTGCCCGCGAAGAGCGCGTGAAAATGACGCGCCTGCGTCAGACCATCGCGCGTCGCCTCAAGGACGTGCAGAACACCGCAGCGATGCTGACGACCTTCAACGAGGTCGACATGACCAACGTGATGGCACTGCGCTCGCAGTACAAGGATGTGTTCGAGAAGAAGCACGGCACCAAGCTCGGCTTCATGGGCTTCTTCACCAAGGCCTGCGTGCAGGCGTTGAAGGATATTCCGGCCGTGAACGCCGAGATCGATGGCTCCGACCTGATCTACAAGAACTACTATCACGTCGGCGTTGCCGTTGGCACTGACAAGGGCCTCGTCGTTCCCGTGGTGCGCGACTGCGATACCAAGTCGATCTCCGACATCGAAAAAACCATTGCGGATTTCGGCAAGCGCGCCCGCGACGGCCAGCTCAAGATCGACGAAATGCAGGGTGGCACATTCACCATTACCAATGGCGGCATCTACGGTTCGCTGATGTCGACGCCGATCCTGAACGCACCGCAGTCGGCCATCCTCGGCATGCACAAGATCCAGGAACGTCCGGTCGTGGTCGGCGGTAAGATCGAGATCCGCCCGATGATGTATCTGGCGGTGTCCTACGATCACCGCGTCATCGACGGCAAGGAAGCCGTGACATTCCTCGTTCGCGTCAAGGAAAGCCTGGAAGATCCGGCCCGTCTCGTTCTGGATCTCTAACCCGAGGTCGCCA
The DNA here is from genome assembly GCF_056401215.1 of Tardiphaga sp. P4_G1. NCBI lineage: Bacteria > Pseudomonadati > Pseudomonadota > Alphaproteobacteria > Hyphomicrobiales > Nitrobacteraceae > Tardiphaga > Tardiphaga sp. P4_G1. The sequence goes on along the minus strand of NZ_JBFUJU010000003.1, from coordinate 276,467 downwards.
TGGCGTTCGGACCGAACCCTCCGCCAATTCAGGCCCACCTTTGCGTCAAGGGTGGGCTTGAAGCCATTGCCTTCTATGAGAAGGCGCTTGGCGCGAAGTGTTCGTTCCACGCAATGGCCGACGACGGCAAGCGGGTCATGCACGCCAATCTCGAAATGTTCGGCAGCGAAGTTATGCTGCATGACGAATTTCCCGAGTTTGGTGGCCACATCCTGTCGCCGCAGACCCGCGGCGGCGCCGGCATGACGATCAATATCAATCTGCCCAAGCCTGAAGATGTCGACGCCGCGATCGCCCGCGCGGAAACATCGGGAGCAGAAGTCGTGATGGCGCCTCAGGATGTTTTCTGGGGGGCCCGCTACGGCACCATTCGCGATCCGTTCGGACACATCTGGTCCTTCAACGCCGCACTCACCGGGAGCGACGCATGAGCGACAACGTCGTGATCATTACCGGCGGAAGCCGCGGCATCGGTCGTTCCACCGCGCTGCTGGCGGCCTCACGTGGCTTCAAGGTCGTCGTCGGCTATGCCAGCAACGAAGCCGCCGCCAACGAGGTCGTTTCGAAGATCGAAGCGACCAACGGCAAGGCCATCGCGGTGAAATGCGATGTCGGCTCCGAGGCTGACATTCTTGCGCTGTTCAAGGCAGCGGACGCCTTTGGTCCTCTCGGCGCCCTGGTCAACAATGCCGGCATTGTCGGCCCTTCCATCCGCGTCGATCAGATGACTGCCGAACGCATCGCCAACATGATGACGGTGAATGTCACCGGAAGCATTCTCTGCGCCCGCGAAGCCGTGAAACGGATGTCGACCAAGCATGGCGGCAAGGGTGGCGTCATCGTCAATCTGTCATCGGTAGCCGCCAAACTGGGTGCGCCGAACACCTATGTCGACTATGCCGCCTCGAAGGGCGCGATCGATTCCTTCACCATCGGATTGGGACACGAAGTCGCAGCCGAAGGCATTCGCGTTGCCGGCATTCGGCCGGGTTTGATCGATACCGATATTCACGCGTCAGGCGGCGAGCCGGACCGCGCGCATCGTCTTTCCGTCAACGTACCGATGAAGCGCGTCGGCACTGCGGATGAAGTTGCCAATGCCATCGTCTGGTTACTGTCGGACGAGGCTTCTTACGTCACATCCACCATTATCGACGTGTCCGGTGGCCGCTGAGGCTCTGACACCCCATATCATCTGAAGACAATACAGGACTGCATCATGGCTTCTTACGACCTCGTTGTTATCGGCACCGGACCCGGCGGTTATGTCTGCGCGATTCGCGCGGCGCAGCTCGGCATGAAGGTCGCCGTCGTCGAGAAGAACAGCACGCTGGGCGGCACCTGCCTGAACATCGGCTGCATGCCCTCGAAGGCTTTGCTCTATTCGTCAGAGCTTTTTGAGGAAGCCGGCCACTCCTTCGCCAAGATGGGCATCAAGGTGTCCGCCCCGACGCTCGATCTTCCGGCGCTGATGAACTTCAAGCAGCAAGGCATCGACGGCAACGTCAAGGGTGTCGAATTCCTGATGAAGAAGAACAAGATCGACGTCGTGATGGGCACCGGCCGTGTGCTCGGCACCGGCAAGGTCGAAGTCAGCGGCGCCGACGGCAAGGCCCAGACGCTGGAGACAAAGAACATTGTCATCGCTACCGGCTCTGACGTCGCCAAGCTGAAGGGCATCGAGATCGACGAGAAGCGCATCGTGTCGTCGACCGGCGCACTGTCCCTCGACAAGGTGCCGGAGAAGATGATCGTGGTCGGCGCCGGCGTGATCGGCCTCGAACTCGGCTCGGTGTGGCGCCGCCTCGGCGCCGAAGTCACCGTCGTGGAATTCCTCGACCGTATCCTGCCCGGCATGGATGGCGAAGTCGCTAAGCAGTTCCAGCGCATGCTCGAGAAGCAGGGCATGACCTTCAAGCTCGGCGCCAAGGTCACCGGCGTCGATACGTCCGGTAAGAAACTGAAGGCGCAGATCGAGCCAGCCGCGGGCGGCGCTGCCGAGTCCATCGAAGCCGACGTGATTCTCGTGGCGATCGGCCGCGTCGCTTATACCGAAGCGCTTGGCCTCAAGGAAGCAGGTGTCGAGCTCGATGAACGCGGTCGCGTCAAGATCGACCATCACTTCTCAAGCAATGTGAAGGGCATCTACGCGATCGGCGACGTCGTCGCCGGCCCGATGCTGGCGCACAAAGCGGAAGACGAAGGCGTTGCCTGCGCCGAGATTCTTGCAGGCCAAGCCGGTCATGTGAACTATGACGTGATCCCGGGCGTGGTCTACACCACGCCGGAAGTCGCCGCCGTCGGCAAGACCGAGGAAGAGCTCAAGGCTGCCGGTATCGCTTACAATGTCGGCAAGTTCCCGTTCACGGCCAATGGCCGCTCCAAGGTCAACCAGACCACCGATGGTTTCGTGAAGATTCTCGCAGATGCGAAGACCGATCGCGTGCTCGGCGTGCATATGATCGGCCGCGAAGTCGGCGAAATGATCCATGAAGCCTGCGTGCTGATGGAATTCGGCGGTTCCGCCGAAGATCTGGCCCGCACCTGCCATGCCCATCCGACCCGCTCCGAGGCGGTGAAGGAAGCTGCATTTGCAGTAGCCAAGCGCGCTATCCATATGTGAGTCACGGCCGGCACGACGCCGGCTGGGAGACGAACACCATGATGCGACGCGTGCTGCAGCCGCTATGGTTCTTCCTCGCTTTGATCTTCCTGATCGAAGCGTGGCTGTGGGATCATCTCGAACCGGTCGTCGCGCGCATCGTTGCAGCGATACCGCTGCGCGCATTCAAGGAATGGCTGGCCGCGCGAATCGCGCGGCTGTCGCCAATGTTGACGCTGGTCGTGTTTGTTATTCCGGCGATCCTGCTGTTTCCGTTGAAACTGGCCGGCGCCTGGCTGCTTATGCATCAGTATTGGATCAGCGCTTTCGCACTCATCGTATTCAGCAAGTTTCTCGGCGTCGGCGTCGCCGCGTTCATCTTCGATGTGACACGGCCGAAGCTGTTGCAGATGAACTGGTTTCGGAAGCTCTACGAATTCGTTCTCGACATCCGCCGCCGGGCCGGCGAATTGGTCGCGCCTGTGACGGCAAGAATCAAGGCGACGATGGCGATGTTCCGCTCCAATTCATCGTCGCGTTGGATGCGGCTGGTACAACGGCTGCGTCATCGGGCGCATTCGGCACGGTAGACCGAGCGGGAGAGCAACTTGGCTGAACTGGCACGCATCCAAACTCCCCTTCTCGATATTGCTTATGAACATAGCGGACCGAATGACGGCCTACCCGTCCTGCTGATGCATGGTTTTCCCTATGACATCAGAGGCTATGACGACGCGGTCGACATCATCAACACCGCTGGCTTCCGCACCATCGTGCCCTATCTGCGTGGATATGGGCCAACGCGGTTTCTTTCCAGCGCGACCATCCGCTCGGGGCAACAGGCTGCGCTCGGACAGGATCTGCTGGAGCTGATGGACGCGCTGCGTATCGGCAAGGCTGTTGTCGCAGGCTATGACTGGGGCGGCCGCGCGGCCTGTGTCGTCTCGGCGCTATGGCCCGAACGCGTGCACGGCCTCGTCAGTTGCACCGGCTACAACATCCAGGACCTGACGAATGCGGCGCGGCCATCCGCTCCCGAGCAGGAAGCGCGACAGTGGTATCAGTATTATTTCCATACCGAACGTGGCCGCAACGGCCTGATCCAGAACCGCGACGCACTAGCCAAACTGCTCTGGAAGATGTGGTCGCCCAGCTGGGCGTTCGACGACGCCACCTTCGAGCGCTCGGCATCGGCCTTCGACAACGATGACTTCGTCGATGTGGTCGTGCACTCTTATATGCACCGTACCGGCAGCGTCGCCGGCGATCCAAATTATGCTTTCCTGGAAACGCAACTCGCAACGCAGCCGAAGATCGATGTTCCGACCATTGTGCTGCACGGCGCTGACGATGGCATTGGACCAGTAAATAACTCCGAAAATCACGGCCAGTATTTTACGGGCCCTTACGAGCGCCGCGTCATCGCGGGCGTTGGCCACAATGTGCCCCAAGAGGCGCCGCGCGCGTTTGCCGAAGCGGCCCTGCAGCTATGCCGGACCGCTTCGGCTTAAGTCATTACATGAGATGAACCGCATGCGGCGCGAACAGACCGATCGCGGTGAAGGCGACGCCGGCAATCGCCAGTGCACCTGATACCCAGGCCAGCGCGATCATGCCGGTGATGATCGTGGCCGATGCCAGCACGATGCCAATCTGGAATGCGGCGGAGGCCACTTCATAGTGATGATAACGCGCCATTGCGAGGTCGCGCGCATGCTCGGCTTCCTTGGCACGGGCGGCGAGCTGTTCGGAGCCTTCGCCGGTCTCCGGCTCGGAGCGATAACGATCCGCGGTCTTCTTCCAGTCGTCGATCTGCTTGGACAGTGCGGCCTTGGCGGCATCGTCACCCATCAGGCCGAGGCTGAGCCTGGCCTGGTCCGATGTCGCCTGAACGACGGTGCGGCGGATGCTTTTGGCCTGGAAGAACGCCCAGAGGTTGGATGCCTCGACGTTCTTGCTGATAGATTCGGTTTGCGCACCCTTGCCGAGGGTTTCCGAGAACGCCAGAAACAGCGCGATCACGGCAATCAGCAGTGCAATATTCTTGTTCGAGCCGGACGCATGCTCGGCATGCTCCGCGTGCTCCATACTTTCGTGCGCACCCATCGTAATCCCCTCCGGTTGGTCGATGTGTCGATTTGACCGAACCGCGGCGACTTCGCAAGGGGCAGCTCATGACACTTCTACTACAGCTGGGGCTTGCCTAGCCTATGCTCGCGGGTGTGCGGTCTTGTAGACCTCGAACAGCCGCTCGGTGTCGATGCCGGTATAGATCTGCGTGGTCGACAACGAGGCGTGGCCGAGCAATTCCTGGATCGCGCGGAGGTCACCGCCGCGGGTCAGCAGATGGGTGGCAAAGGAATGGCGCAGCGCGTGCGGCGTGGCGCTGTCGGGCAGGCCGAGCGCGCCGCGCATCCGCTCCATGGTCAACTGGATGATCCGAGGGCTGAGCGAGCCGCCGCGCGCGCCGACGAACATCGGGCCATCGGCAGGGAGCGGATGCGGACACTGCGTGGCGTAGTCGGCGATGAGCTCCAGCACATTCTGCAACACCGGCACCATACGGGTCTTGTTACCCTTGCCGTTGACGATCAGCACATCGCCCGCGCCGGCTGCCGGCACGTCGCGGCGCTTCAGGCCAAGTGCTTCGGAGATACGCAAGCCGGACCCGTAGAGTAGCGCCATCACCGCGGCATCCCGCGCCCAGATCCACGGATCGCGATTTTCGCCCGCGCGCTCATCCGCATCGGCGAGGCGCTTGGCCGAGACCATCTGCAACGGTTTCGGCAGGCTCTTGCCGATTTTCGGCGCGCGAATCGCGGACAACGCACCGACATTGCCCTTGCCTTCGCGCTCTAGAAAACGACCGAATGACCGTAGACCGGCCAGCGCGCGCATCAGCGAGCGGCTGCCGATATCATCGCCGCGCCGCGCCGCCATGAAGGCTCTGATATCGCTGGTCTCCAGCTTGGCGAAACGCGGCAGCGAGACGAGCGCGCCCCAGTGTTCGGCGAGAAATGTCAGAAACTGCCGGACGTCCCGCGCATAAGCCTCCAGCGTCTTCGGCGACAGCCGTCGCTCGGCACGCAAATGCGACAGCCAGCGCGTCATTTGCAGCGAGACATCAGCATCGGCGCAAATGAGATCGATAGGTGCGGGTGCGTTTGGTTTTTTATCGGAAAGCTTGGCCATCGGAATGCCTTGCAGTTCGCGGTACGCGAACGGGCAGAGATTATCACACCCTGCTCGTTTCACTTTGGTGAACCGCCGGCATCGTCAATCCGGGAACCGCTTCAGGGGCTCCGCGACACCGGCCGGGAGGCCTGTTCGCGCTGCATTCATGGCCATGGCCAGGAAGGTGTAATAGCCATTGATCCCGAGCAGATCGATGACGCCCTGCTCGCCGAATTTGGCGACGGCCTTGTTCCAGGTCGGATCACTCACGCGTTTGGTGCGCTGGATCTCGATCGACATGTCGTAGGCGGCCTCTTCGTCCTCGGCCATGCCAACAGGACGCCGGCCATCGGCAATCGCATCGGCGATGTCGTTGCGCAGGCCGGCCTTGATCGCGATGTCATGATGCGCAACCCACTCATATTGCTGGGTCCATTCGCGTGCGGTGATCAAGATGATCATTTCGCTGAGCCGCGGCGCCAGTGCGCTCTTGAACCTGAGATGATCGCCCATCGCCTTGGCGCGCAGCATGACTTCCGGGCTGCGAATCAGCGGCACGAAGGGGCCACGGACCTCGTAGCCCCGGCCGCCGGCGAACTCCTCGGCGGCTTTCTTCTGCGATTCGGTGTATTTGTCGGCTGGGATCGGCGGCATCCGGTCCTGCGCCAGCGCAGGTATCACGACGGCAGAAAACATGACGAATGAGGCGATTGCCCCAGCGAGCCTGTGGCCCATAGTAACTCTCCCTTTGACTTATTGTTCTTGCTTCATTGTCGTGGCGGCACATCGGTCATAAGACCGGGCCACACAGCCGGCACTGGTCCGGCCCGCACCGCGAGCTTAGGTTAGCGGATACCCCATTTCGAGTCTGATTCCGCCGATGGACGAAGCTGCGCGCACCAAAACATCGTCTGGCGTCGTTGACGTGCTGGTGCCGGTCGCGCTGAACCAGGCTTATTCCTATCGCGTGCCTCGTGGCCTCGATCTGCGGCCCGGCGATGTTGTCAGCGTGCCACTCGGCGCCCGCGAGGTGATCGGCGTGGTTTGGGCGGAAAATACCAATCCCGATCCGCGGCTGCACAACCGCCTGAAAGAGGTTGGCGAGAAATTCGATGTCCCCCCGCTGAAGCAGGAATTGCGCAGCCTGGTCGACTGGGTGGCGAATTACACTCTGTCCGCACGCGGCATGGTCATGAAGATGACGCTGCGGATGGGCGAGCATCTCGGCCCAGAGCGCGTGCGCATGGGCGTCCGCCTGGTCGGCGAAGTGCCCAAGCGCATGACCTCGGCACGCGCACGGCTGATCGAGATCCTGTCGGACGGCCTGCTGCACGCGAAGTCTGAGGCAGCCAAGGAGGCCGGCGTCAGCGCAGGCGTAATCGACGGCCTCGTCGATGAAGGCACGCTTGCTATTGAAGCCATGCCCCGCGCGCTGCCGCCGCCGGCGCCTGATCCCACCTTCGCCGAACCGGACTTTTCAGACGATCAGGCCGTCGCGGCCGAGGCGATGCGGACCTTCGCCGCCAAGGGGGATTTTCACGCCGCTTTGCTCGACGGCGTCACCGGCTCCGGCAAGACCGAGGTCTATTTCGAGGCGGTTGCCGAGGTGATCAAGCGCGGGGAACAGGTGCTGATCCTGATGCCCGAAATAGCGCTGACGGGGCAATTCCTCGAGCGCTTCTCAAAACGCTTCGGCGTGCGGCCGCTGGAGTGGCATTCCGAACTGACACCGCGCACCCGCGCGCGCAACTGGGCGTCGATCGCCAATGGCGAGGCCCATGTCATCGTCGGTGCGCGTTCGGCGCTGTTTCTGCCTTACGCGAAACTCGGCCTGATCATCGTCGATGAGGAACATGACCAAGCCTACAAGCAGGACGAAGGCGCGCATTACCACGCCCGCGATATGGCGGTGGTGCGCGCATCGATTGCGAAGATCCCCATCGTGCTCGCTTCTGCCACGCCATCGGTCGAGTCCGAGGTCAACGCGCGCAAGGGGCGCTATCAACGCATCGCGCTGCCATCGCGCTTCGGCGGCCAGCACATGCCGCATATCGAAGCCATCGACCTGCGCCGCGAAGGGCCGATGCGCGGCCGCTTCATCGCACCGCGCCTCGCCGAGAAAATCCAGATCGCCATCGAGCGCAAGGAACAGGCGTTGCTGTTCCTCAATCGCCGCGGCTATGCGCCGCTGACGCTGTGCCGCGGCTGCGGACACCGGTTTGCCTGCACGATCTGCGATGCGTGGTTGGTCGATCATCGCTTTCGCCAGCGGTTGGTGTGCCACCACTGCGGTTTCTCGATGCATCGCCCGCATCAATGCCCGCATTGCCAGGCCGAAGAATCGCTGGTCGCCGTTGGCCCGGGCGTCGAGCGCTTGCAGGAGGAAGCGGCGAGCCTGTTCCCGGATGCGCGCACCATGGTGCTGTCGAGCGATCTTATTACGTCGATCGATGCGATGCGCACGGAGCTGACCGAGATCGCAGAGGGCCGTGTCGATGTCATCATCGGCACGCAACTCGTGGCCAAGGGCCATAACTTCCCGCGGCTCAATCTGGTCGGCGTCATCGACGCCGATCTGGGCCTCGGTAATGGCGATCCGCGCGCCGCGGAACGCACCTATCAGATGCTCAATCAGGTCATCGGCCGCGCCGGACGTGAACAGGGCCGCGGCGTCGGCTATCTGCAGACCCATCAGCCGGAACATCCGGTGATGAAGGCGCTGATCGCAAACGACCGCGAAGCGTTTTACGCCAGCGAGATCGAGGCCCGCGAGCGCGCCGGCTATCCACCCTTCGGACGGCTGGCGAGCCTGATCATCTCAGGCGGCGACCGGCCGACCACCGAAGGCTATGCGCGCAAGCTCGCTTCCGTAGCGCCGATCGACGAGCGCATCATGGTGCTCGGCCCCGCCGAAGCACCGCTCGCCGTGATCAAAGGTCGCTATCGCTTTCGACTGCTGGTGAAGTCGGCGCGCAATGTCGACCTGTCGCACTATCTCCGCGACTGGCTGGCGCACGGCCCAAAGCCTACAGGCAATCTAAAGCTCGAAGTCGATGTCGATCCGCAGAGCTTTCTTTGAGCTTCGTCATTCCGGGGGCGCTTGCTCTTGCGGGCGAAGCCGTAATGAATGACAGCGTGAACTGACAACGTAAAACAAAAAAGCCTGCTGTCTTTTAATGACAGCAGGCTCTTTTACTCAACGCTTACTCTACTCAGTACACACACAACGCTACTGAACTTGAAAGATCAGAAACGCGACGCGTTAGTCTTGCTTACATGACTTCCGCAACGACACGGCCGACACCACGGCCGGTCAGACCGATCGCGCTCGCTGCGCCCTTGGACAGGTCGAGTACGCGGCCACGGATGAACGGTCCGCGATCGTTGACGGTGACGACAACGCTGCGACCGCCATGGGTCACGCGCAGCTTGGTGCCGAACGGCAGCGAACGATGCGCGGCGGTCATCGCATTCTGATTGAAGCGCTGTCCCGACGCAGTGCGGCTGCCGGACTCATTGCCGTAATAGGACGCAACGCCAGAGAAGCTGCGGCCGCCGGTGGTCGGCGCGATCGACGCATTGGCATCGAACAGCGACGGCGAAGCCTTGGCGACGTGATGGTGCTTGTGGTGATGGCGATGGTGCCGGGATTTGGCCGAAGCCTCAGAAACCGTTCCCCCGAGAACAAGAGCGGCAGTCATGACAGCGATTGCCGTACGCGGCCGGGCGATAGCGCCCAGCGTCGATTTTCCGTAACGCAGCATAAGTTGTTGTCCCTCAGACAGTATTGCCACAAATGTGGCAAGTGGACCCCCGTCCCAATTTCATTGGCTGAGCGTTTGACGACGTAATGAGGCGTAAAATAGGCAACGCAATCGTTCCATGACCAGATGAAATATCTTGTGATGGAACAGAACATGCCTAATGAGCCACTTTAATGAATTTTTAACTATTAAATATACTGCATATTACATAACTATACTGAATAGCTAAGTGATCGCCGTGCATGGATAGCATTCGATAAGTAAATGTTAAGCAGTCCGAAACGGTGACATGAAACGCGCACGCCGCGCTGCCCGCCGCGATTTCAATTGCCGACTCACCGTACTCGACGTTGCGTGATTCAAAAGAATCGGCACGGCGTACCGTCATGCGGAATAAGAAATTCCGCCTCGGAGATGGACGATGAAACACTCCGTCAGCGACCCGATTGGCGCGTCACATCTCCCTGAAATGATTCTTTGCGAGGGCCTGCGACAAGGCATCATCAAACGCTTTCGTCGCGTTGCACCAGCGCGCGGGCTATGTTAGCAAAGCCGCGATTTGAACGGGTCACGACATTTTGTTGTGACCTAAAAATCGAAGTCCCGCTTGAATTCCAAGGACTTGGATCGCTAGGCGCCACATTCAGGCGATAGTTATTCCCTTGCGAGTTTGACAGCCTGAAGAGCGCAATTCGTGGCAACACAAGATCCGTCGGTTTCGGGAATGTCCGGTCGTTATGCAACGGCTCTGTTTGAGCTGGCGCGTGACGAAAAGTCCGTCGATGCGGTGAAGACCGATCTCGACAAATTCGCAGCGATGCTGGCCGACAGCGCCGACCTGGCGCGACTGGTTCGCAGCCCGGTGTTCTCTGCCGAGATTCAGGGCAAGGCCCTCGCTTCGGTTCTGGAGAAAGCCGGAATTACCGGCATCACTGCCAACTTCCTCAAGGTCCTCACCGCCAACCGCCGCCTGTTCGCCATTGGTGACGTGGCGCGCGGCTTCAATGCGCTGGTCGCCAAGTTTAAGGGCGAAGCTACGGCTGACGTCACCGTCGCCGAGCCGCTCAGCGACAAGAATCTCGACGCTCTCAAGACCGCGCTGAAGTCAGTGACGGGCAAGGACGTCGCGCTCAACGTGAAAGTCGATCCGTCCATCATCGGCGGGCTTGTCGTCAAGCTCGGCAGCCGCATGGTGGACAGCTCGCTTCGCACCAAACTCAACTCGATCAAGCACTCGATGAAAGAGGCAGGCTGATGGACATCCGCGCCGCAGAAATTTCCGCGATCCTCAAAGACCAGATCAAGAATTTCGGCCAGGAAGCTGAAGTTTCCGAAGTCGGACAGGTGTTGTCCGTCGGCGACGGCATTGCCCGCGTCTACGGCCTCGACAACGTCCAGGCCGGCGAAATGGTCGAATTCGAGAACGGCACCCGCGGTATGGCGCTGAACCTCGAAACCGACAACGTCGGTGTCGTTATTTTCGGCGCTGACCGCGAAATTAAAGAAGGCCAGACTGTTAAGCGCACCCGTTCGATCGTGGACGCGCCGGTTGGCAAGGGTCTGCTCGGCCGCGTGGTCGACGCGCTCGGCAATCCGATCGATGGCAAGGGTCCGATCCAGGCCGACAAGCGTATGCGCGTCGACGTCAAGGCACCGGGCATCATTCCGCGCAAGTCGGTCAACGAGCCGATGGCAACCGGCCTGAAGTCGGTCGACGCGCTGATCCCGGTCGGCCGCGGCCAGCGGGAGCTGATCATCGGTGACCGTCAGACCGGCAAGACCGCAATCGCGCTCGACACCATTCTGAACCAGAAGTCGCTGAACGTTACTGGCGCTCCCGAGAGCCAGAAGCTGTACTGCGTGTACGTCGCCGTTGGTCAGAAGCGTTCGACCGTCGCCCAATTCGTGAAGGTGCTCGAAGAGCAGGGCGCGATGGAATACTCCGTCGTCGTCGCCGCGACCGCTTCAGATCCGGCTCCGATGCAGTACATCGCGCCGTTCACCGGCTGCACGATCGGCGAATTCTTCCGCGACAACGGCATGCACGCCGTCATCATCTATGACGATCTTTCGAAGCAGGCCGTTGCTTACCGCCAGATGTCGCTGCTGCTGCGCCGTCCGCCAGGCCGCGAAGCCTATCCGGGCGACGTGTTCTATCTTCACTCGCGTCTGCTCGAACGCGCTGCGAAGCTCAATGATTCCCAGGGCAATGGTTCGCTGACGGCGCTGCCGGTCATCGAAACCCAGGCCAACGACGTGTCCGCCTACATTCCGACCAACGTGATTTCGATCACTGACGGTCAGATCTTCCTTGAAACCGACCTGTTCTTCCAGGGCATCCGTCCTGCCGTGAACGTCGGTCTGTCCGTGTCGCGCGTCGGCTCCGCCGCGCAGACCAAGGCGATGAAGAAGGTCGCCGGCAAGATCAAGGGTGAGCTCGCGCAGTACCGCGAAATGGCGGCCTTTGCGCAGTTCGGCTCCGACCTCGACGCGTCGACCCAGCGCCTGCTGAACCGCGGCGCGCGTCTGACCGAACTCCTGAAGCAGCCGCAGTTCTCGCCGCTGAAGATGGAAGAGCAGGTTTGCGTGATCTGGGCCGGCACCAACGGCTATCTCGACACTCTGCCGATCGCCAAGGTTCGGGGCTTCGAAGACGGTCTTCTGTCGCTGCTGCGCGGCAAGAACGTTGAGATCCTCAACGCGATCCGCGACAGCCGCGATCTCAAGGATGACGTCGCCGCCCAGCTCAAGGCCGTCGTCGAAGGCTTCGCGAAGACCTACGCTGCTTAATACTGTCAATGAATGGCCGGCTCCTGCCGGCCATTCGCGTTGATGTCCGGCACGAGGTCGGGCGTTTCGAACGAGAGGTTCGCGATCGGCCAAACGGCCAGATCGCCGGGGTGGACTGAGAATGGCCTCACTTAAAGACATGCGCGTCCGCATCGCCTCGACCAAGGCGACGCAGAAGATCACCAAGGCGATGCAGATGGTCGCAGCGTCGAAGCTGCGTCGTGCGCAGACCGCTGCCGAAGCTGCACGTCCTTACGCCGAGAAGATGGATACCGTGATCGCCAGCATTGCCGGCGCTACAACGGCAGGCTCCGGCCCGGCGCTGCTCGTCGGCACCGGCAAGGATCAGGTTCATCTGCTGCTGGTCTGCACCGGCGAGCGTGGCCTGTGCGGCGCTTTCAATTCCTCGATCGTCCGTCTGGCGCGCGAACGCGCACTGGCGCTGATGAACCAAGGCAAGACGGTCAAATTCTTCTGCGTCGGCCGCAAGGGCTACGAGCAATTGCGCCGTAACTTCGACAAGCAGATCGTCGGTCATCTCGAACTGCGTTCGGTGCGTCAGCTCGGCTTCGTCAATGCCAACGACATCGCCAAGAAGGTTCTCGAACTCTTCAACACTGGCGAATTCGACGTCTGCACGCTGTTCTATTCCCGCTTCAAGTCGGTGATCGCGCAAATCCCGACCGCCCAGCAGATCATTCCCTTGGTGGTCGAGGCGCCTAAAGCCGATGCCGGCCCAACGCCGAGCTACGACTACGAGCCCGCCGAAGATGAGATCCTCGACGGCCTGCTGCCGCGCAATCTTGCGGTGCAGATCTTCCGCGCTCTGCTCGAGAACAACGCTTCGTTCTATGGCGCGCAGATGAGCTCGATGGACAACGCTACGCGCAACGCCGGCGACATGATCCGCAAGCAGACATTGATCTACAACCGCACCCGCCAGGCGATGATTACGAAGGAGCTGATCGAAATCATCTCCGGCGCCGAGGCGATCTAACAACAACCTTCCGGCCTCATGGGCCGCCGTTCAAGTTTTGGACTTCCGAGTCCTTGAAGTTTATGGAGAAGTTTTCATGGCCGCATCCGCCAACCAGACCGGACGTATCACCCAGGTCATCGGCGCCGTCGTCGACGTGCAGTTCGAAGGCTACCTGCCCGCAATTCTGAACGCGATCGAAACCAAGAACGGTGGCAACCGCCTGGTTCTCGAAGTCGCCCAGCATCTCGGCGAATCGACGGTCCGCACCATCGCGATGGACACCACCGAAGGTCTGGTCCGCGGTCAGGAAGTCACCGACACTGGCTCGCCGATCCAGGTTCCCGTTGGCGTCGGCACCCTCGGCCGTATCATGAACGTGATCGGCGAGCCGATCGATGAAGGCGGTCCGATCGCTTCGGAAGGCAACCGCGCTATCCATCAGGAAGCGCCGATGTATACTGAGCAGTCCACCGAGGCTGAAATTCTCGTCACCGGCATCAAGGTCGTCGATCTGCTCGCGCCTTACGCTAAGGGCGGCAAGATCGGCCTGTTCGGCGGCGCCGGCGTCGGCAAGACGGTTCTCATTCAGGAACTGATCAATAACGTCGCGAAGGCGCACGGCGGCAACTCGGTGTTCGCCGGCGTCGGCGAGCGTACCCGCGAAGGTAACGATCTCTATCACGAGTTCATCGAGTCCAAGGTGAACGCCGATCCGCACAATCCGGATCCGGCCGTGAAGTCGAAGTGCGCTCTCGTGTTCGGCCAGATGAACGAGCCTCCGGGCGCCCGCATGCGCGTTGCTCTGTCCGGTCTGACCGTCGCCGAGCACTTCCGCGATCAGGGCCAGGACGTGCTGTTCTTTATCGACAATATCTTCCGCTTCACCCAGGCAGGTTCGGAAGTGTCGGCGCTGCTCGGCCGCATTCCTTCGGCGGTGGGTTACCAGCCAACTCTCGCGACCGACATGGGCGCGCTGCAGGAGCGTATCACCACCACGCATAAGGGTTCGATCACCTCGGTGCAGGCCATCTACGTTCCGGCCGACGACTTGACCGATCCGGCGCCTGCTACCTCGTTCGCCCATTTGGACGCGACGACCGTGCTCAACCGTGCGATTTCGGAAAAGGGCATCTACCCCGCAGTGGATCCGCTCGACTCCACCTCGCGCATGCTGTCCCCGCTGATCGTCGGCCAGGAGCACTACGAGACCGCGCGTATGGTTCAGCAGGTGCTGCAGAAGTACAAGTCGCTGCAGGACATCATCGCCATTCTCGGCATGGACGAACTGTCGGAAGAGGACAAGCTGGCCGTGGCCCGCGCCCGCAAGATCGAGCGCTTCCTGTCGCAGCCGTTCTTCGTCGCTGAAATCTTCACGGGTTCGCCGGGCAAGTTCGTCGAGCTCGCCGATACCATCAAGGGTTTCCGCGCGATCTGCGAAGGCAAGTACGATCATCTGCCGGAAGCCGCCTTCTACATGGTCGGTGCGATCGAAGAAGCCGTCGAGAAGGGCAAGAAGCTGGCTGCGGAAGCCGCTTGATCAAAGAAGATTGCCGCTGTCGGGCTCTGCCCGGCAGCGGATTGAATTGTTCCGACTGCAGATTCTGACTGATAGACCGCGGACCGTGTTCGCGGGTGACAGCCAAGAGAGTAGCTACCGATGGTCACGTTCCACTTCGATCTCGTCTCGCCGGAAAAGCTCGCTTTCACAGGCGAAGTCGAGCAGGTCGATATCCCGGGCGCCGAGGGTGATGTCGGCGTGATGGCCGGCCACGCACCTGTGGTGATTGCGTTGCGTCCGGGCATCATGACTGTCACCAACGGTGGCAAGCATGAGAAGATCATTGTGCTCGGCGGCCTTGCCGAAGTCTCGGACAAGGGCTTGACGGTTCTTGCTGACGTCGCGACGTCGATCGCCGAGCTGGACCGCGAAGCTTTCGCCAAGGACATCGCCGAGATGGAAGAGAAGCTCGCCGAGAAGGAAGGTTCCGCTCTGGACCGCGCCATCGAGCGCCTCGACCACTTCAAGGTCATCCAGCAGCACATCACCTCGACGGCGATGCACTAAGCGCTATAGCCCGGGTAGCGCTTCGTTTCGTCAGGGCTTCGCCTCAGACAAATTTCGCAAAACTCTCGGCCACGGCGCGATAGACCTCCCGCCGGAACGGCACCACGAGATCCGCGACGCGATCCAGCCGCTCCCAACGCCAGGCGTCGAATTCAGGCGGCTGGTCATTGCGCGGCGTGAGCGGATCGACTTCGGCATCATCCCCGGTGAATTTCAGTGCAAACCACTTCTGCCGTTGCCCGCGGAACTGCGCAAAGCGATGGCTGGGGTTCTCGAACGGGATGAAGTCGTAGGTCATCCAGCCGGTCTCGCCGAGATAGTCGGCATGGCTGACGCCAGTCTCTTCCCATAATTCGCGCATCACGGCGACGCGGGGATCTTCGTCGGGATCGATACCACCCTGAGGCATCTGCCATTCCAGGCCCGGCAGAATGATCTCCGGCCCGTCATCCTTGAAGCGGCGGCCGATCAGAACTTTGCCGTCGGCATTGAACAGTGCGACGCCCACATTGGGGCGATAGGGCCGGTTATCCGTCATTGCGGCGCTAGCCGTCCGCCAGACCGGCAAATTCCTTCACCACCCGCTCATAGACGGGGCGCTTGAACGGCACGATCAGCTCCGGAAGGTTCTTCATCGGCTCCCAGCGCCAATTGATGAACTCGGCCTTGTGGCCACCCGGGGGGTGCGTGACGTTAATTTCCTTGTCATCGCCGGTGAAGCGTACGGCGAACCATTTCTGCCGCTGGCCGCGATAGCGACCCTTCCAGGCCCGCCCGGCCACCGTGCGGGGAATGTCGTAGATCAACCAGTCCGGCACTTCGCCGAGCTTCTCGACCGATTGGACACTGGTTTCTTCATAGAGCTCGCGCTTGGCTGCCTCCCAGGTGTCCTCACCGGGATCGACGCCGCCCTGCGGCATCTGCCAGACATGCATGTCATCGACGTGCTCGATACCGCCGGCACGTCGGCCGATAAAGACGAGCCCTTGCGGGTTGATCAGCATCATTCCGACGCAAGTTCGATAGGGCAGGTCTTCGTAGCGCGCCATTCCGTCAATGCCTCTCGCGTCCGTTCGAGCACTCTTTACGCAGCGATTCGACCTTGCTGAATCGCAGCGATTCGGCCGTGCCGAATTCACCCTAGCCCAAAGACGCTAGCTTGATTTTGATTTCAGCATCGCGGTTGTCAATGGCACCAGCATGACCCCGCGGCTTTCAAGGGTTTTCGCCCAGGCGCTGATACGTTCGATCGAGATCGGCAGCGCCGAAGCGACGCCGACAGCCACACCCCGCTCCTTGGCCAGCCCCTCGAGCCGCGCTAGCGCCTTGTCGATGTCTGCGGAGGTCGGCACCGCGTCGATGGCAACATCGGAGCGTGCGAAGGGCATGCCCTGCCCTTCGGCGGCTGCGGCGGCAACGCTGCGCGGCGTCGAGCCATCGTCGAACAATGCAAGCCCGCGTTTGCTGGCCTCACGCGCAATGGGTTGCATCGCCGTGTCAGTGGCGATGAAGCGCGCGCCCATGAAATTGGCGACGCCGACATAGCCCTGGAAGCGGCTCATATGCCACATCATGCGATCGAGGTTCTGCTCGGCCGTAGCCGAGGACAACAGCGTCTGCGGGCCGGGATCGTTGTCGGGATAGTCGAACGGTTCCATCGGCAGCTGCAGCAGCACCTCGTGGCGCTGCGCACGGGCGCGCTCGACCAGTTTGCCGGGATCCGAGCCATAGGGCGTGAAGCCCAGCGTCACGGCCGGCGGCAGCTTCATGATGGCATCGGTGGTCTTGGCTGCACCGACGCCGAGGCCGCCAATAACGATGGAAATGCTCGGCATCTTCATCGCCCTGGCGCGCTCGGCCTCGGAGCCCGCGGCATAGGCCGTGACCGGCTTCAGCGCGCCGATGGCGATGGGCACCATGCCGTGGCGGGATTTCTCCAGCAGTTTCTGATCGATCCCCGTCATGACCGGCGGCGACACATCGGCCGCAGCGTTGTCCGACCCCTCGCTCGACACCACGACATCCTTACGGGCGCCGCTGGAGCCGTCGATGATGGTAATGGTCTTCTGGCCGGGAACCTCGGGTGCCTTGGCCGTCTCGGGCGTACCGTGCTTGACCTCGACCGGCGGCTTGGCGGCGACCTTCTGATCATCAGTCGCGGCAGGTGCCTTGATCGCTACGCGCGCTACCGGCTCGCCGCCCATCGGGTTATTATTGAAGATGGCAACACCGAGAAAACCGAGCAGCAGCAAGGCGAGGATCGTGGCAAGCGCCTGCGTTCCGGAAAAAGGCAGCCGGAACCGCCGCTTACGCGTCGATTTTTGTCCAAGCGGGGCGCTCAGATCGTCCGCCGACACTGCCATGGATCTCCCGAATCAGCCGACCGGACAATAACACGCCCGGTCGCGGCCACGGCACCCGGAAGGGCGCGGGATCACCTGGAAGGATTGCAACAAAAAGGGCGACCCGAAGGCCGCCCTTTCCGCAGAATTGATGCGTATTCGCCGATCAGTTCGGCTTGGCGGCCGCCTTATCGTCCGCTGGCTTGTCCGCAGCAGCAGCGGCTCCCGGCGGCGGCGTGATGATTGCGTTCGACGTCACCTTGATGCCGTGGAGCAAATCGGCAGCGGCCTTCAGCGCCTTGTCATTCTTGGCATCCGGCGGCACATAGGACTGCGAACCGGTCTTCTCGTCGCCATCGTTCTTCAGATGGCCACGGAGCGAAGCCTCGCCCTTGATGTCGCGGGACTTCAGCTCATCCGGCACGTCCTGCACGATTTCGATATCCGGGACGATGCCCTTGGCCTGGATCGACTTGCCCGACGGCGTGAAGTAACGCGCCGTGGTCAGACGCAGCGCACCGTTGCCGGAGCCCAGCGGGATGATGGTCTGCACCGAGCCCTTGCCGAACGAACGCGTACCGATGGTGGTCGCACGCTTGTGATCCTGCAGAGCGCCGGCGACGATTTCCGATGCCGAAGCCGAACCGCCATTGATCAGCACCACCACCGGCTTGCCCTTGGTCAGATCGCCAGCATGCGCCGTGCGGCGCTGGGTTTCTTCAGCGTTACGACCGCGGGTCGAGACGATCTCGCCACGCTCGAGGAACGCGTCGGAAACGGTGACGGCTTCTTCGAGCAGACCGCCGGGATTGTTGCGGAGGTCGATGATGTAGCCTTTGACCTTGTCCGCGCCGATTGCCGCGGTTTGGGCCGCGATCTCGCGCTTCAGGCCTTCTGTGGTCTGCTCGTTGAAGGTCGTGATGCGGATGTAAGCGATATCGTCGCTTTCAACCCGAGCACGCACCGAGCGAACACGGATGTTGTCGCGCACAAGGGTGACGTCGAGCGGATTGTCCTGACCCTTGCGGATGATCTTCAGCTTGATCTTCGTATTGACCGGACCGCGCATCTTCTCGACGGCCTGGTTCAGGGTGAGCCCCTGCACGGCTTCCTCGTCGAGACTGGTGATGATGTCGTTGGCCATGATACCGGCCTTCGATGCCGGGGTATCGTCGATCGGCGACACCACCTTGATCAGGCCGTCTTCCATGGTGACTTCGATGCCGAGACCGCCGAACTCACCGCGGGTCTGCACCTGCATGTCGCGGAAGCTCTTGGCGTCCATGTAGCTGGAATGCGGATCGAGACCGGTGAGCATGCCGGAGATCGCCGACTCGACCAGCTTGCTGTCGTCGGGCTTCTCGACATAGTCGCTGCGGACGCGCTCAAACACGTCGCCGAACAGGTTGAGCTGGCGGTAGGTATCCGAGGTCGCTGCGCGGGCACTGGTGCCCATGAACACGGCGCGTGGCTGAGTCACGAAGAGCGTCAAGGCGGCGCCAGTGGCAGCACTCAGCAAAATTATGGAAGTCTTGCGCATCATCCGCGAACCTTTTCGCCTTCGTTAGCGGCCCACCATGGGCCTGGATCAATGGGAGTCCCGTCTTTCCGGAACTCGATATAAAGCACAGGCTGGCTGGCATTGGCCGCAAGGACGGATGCTACCCGGGATGCTGATCCCATGACAGCGATCGGTTCCCCGGTAAGGACGAACTGACCAATGTTCACCGAAATACGCTCCATCCCGGCGATCAAGACATGATACCCGCCCCCGGCATTGAGGATCAAGAGTTGTCCATAGCTACGGAACGGACCGGAATAAACAACCCAGCCGTCACACGGTGTTGTGACCTGCGCACCCGCCCGTGCGGCCAGTGACATGCCCTTTTCGACGCCACCCACACCGTCGGAACCGCCGAAATTGCGAATTTTAACCCCGTTGACCGGAAGTGCGAGCATGCCCTTTGCCGAAGCAAAGGCGATCGCCGGACTGAGCCTGCCGGGATCCTTGAAGGCGCCGATATTTGGCTTGCCGTTGCTGAGCGCCGCCGGCGTGCCCTGCAGACTGGCTGTGGCCGCCGCCTTCGCCGCCGCCTTGGAGTCCTGCTCCATCTTCGCGATCAGGCCCTGCAGACTGTCGACCTGACGGGACAAGGTCAGCGCACGCGCGGCTTCCGCTTCCATGTCCTTTTCCGCAGCCGACTGCTGCTTCTGGCGCTCCTCGGTAAAGGACGCGAGGCGTGTCTGTTCTTCCTTCAGCTTGTCGCGATCGCCGGCAAGCTGATCGCGCTCCGTCGAGATCGCCTTGCGCAAATTCACGAGTTCGCTGAGGTCGGCCACCAGTTGCTCGGCGCGCGCGCGCATCTCGGGCACAACGGAGCCGAGCAGCATCGCGGTGCGCAGCGACTTCAGCGCATCTTCGGGACGCACCAGCAAAGCCGGCGGCGCACGGCGGCCGGCGCGCTGCAAGGCGGACAACACTTCGACGATTTCGCCGCGGCGCGATTCCAGCGTACCGCGGATCTTCTGCTCGCGCGCATCCAGCGGCCGCAATCGTACTTCGGCATCGTCGATCCGGGTTTCGACGCTGCGGACGCGGGCGGCAATATCGATGAGCTGCTGACTGAGCTTGCCGCGATCCTGTCCGATCGCCGCGATATCGGCTTTCAATTTCGCCTGCAGCTCCGCAGCGCTCTTCTGCTGCGCGCGGACCGCTTCAAGCTCCTGCTCGCGTTGACGAATGATATCGGGTGACGGCGCATTCGCTTGCTGGATCGGCGCAGCGGTTTGCGCACGGACCGACGTCGTCATCAAACCTGCAAGAGTCGCTGATACCAGCATCATGGATAACGACGATGCGTTCGACATCCCGCGGCGAACGGCGTCGTATTCAGATGGAATGGACCGCGGTGACAGCATCGTGGTTTCGACAGCGCCTTCTTTCAAACGCGATACGCTCAATATAGCGAGCTAAACGCGGTGATACGGGTGGCCAGCTAAAATTGTAGCGGCCCGGTAAATCTGTTCCAGAAGCATGACGCGAACCATTTGATGCGGCCAGGTCGCCGAGCCGAATGCAATGCTCAGTTTGGCTTTGCGCCGCAATTCGGGCGAAAGTCCGTCCGCCCCGCCGATGACAAAAACATTATGTGGCACCGATTCGTCCCGCCACTTCCCGATATGGCGAGCAAAACTGGCGCTGTCGACGCTGCTGCCACGCTCGTCGAGCGCTACTAATACAGCCTTTTCCGGAATCAGCGCCGAAATCGCCGCTGCTTCCTCATTGATCCGGGTCACCGCATCGCGTGCGCGGCTTTCCGAAATTTCATGAATCGCAAGGCCGCGAAAACCGAGCTTGCGGCCAATATCGTCGAAACGATCACGGTACCGTTCCGCGAGCTCGCGTTCCGGACCCTGCTTGAGCTTGCCGATGGAAATCACAAGAAGATGCATCAGCGCAGACTAGCACGCGTCGCGCCGTTGCCGAATTCTCGCTGGCTCAAACAGCCTTCAGATCGATCCGCGGTTCATCCGACGGGCTCTGCGTCCACAAACGTTCCAGATTGTAGAATTCGCGAACTTCAGGCCGGAAGACATGCAGGATGACTTCGCCGGTATCGATCAGCACCCAATCGCAATTGGACAGGCCTTCGACATGCAGCTTCTTCTGACCGGCTTCCTTGAGACCTTTGGCGACATTTTCGGCCACCGCGCCGACATGGCGGTTCGACCGGCCGGTGGTCACAACCATGTAATCGGAGAAAGCCGACTTGCCGCGCAGGTCGATGGTCACCGTTTCCTCGGCCTTCATGTCGTCCAGGCGGGCGAGAACGAGATTGAGCGTTTCGGTCGCGCTGTCGCGCACCGCCGCAGCAGATTTCTTTGCCTTGGGCGAAGCAACCTTCTTCGGAATGACAGCCTTCGGTGCAGCTTTTGCCGCAGCAGGTGTCTTGGCTGCAGCCTTCGGCTTTGCGGTTTTGGTTGCGGCAGCCTTTTTAGGCGCGGCAGCCTTCTTTACCGAAGCGGACTTCTTGGGTGGGACAACCTTGGACGAGGCTTTCTTGGCACCCGTCTTGGACAATACAGAAGTGGCCAGAGGACCATTCCTTTCACTGTATTGGGACGCCGAATCCGACGCCCGGTGAGATCAAGTATGCATGTGGGAATGCCGGATTCAATATTCCAGCGCCCGCCCTATAGCACTTATCGGGCGAGTGTTGTGGAATTACGTCTTCCAGCTGCCATCCGGGTTCCGCAGCCGGGTGGAGGACAGATTCAGCTTCAAACCGGTCAAAAATACCCATGCGGGGGGCTTCAGGTCGGCCAATGACCCAGCGTCCTGCTCCGGTATCCGGTAACGGCCGAGGGCTTGGGCGGCGGTCGATGCCAGTCCCTTGAAGCTCTGCGGCGGCCGGTCGATGACCGCAAAGGGAACCTCTCCGGCAATCACCTGCCAGCTCTCCCAGCGGTGAAACTGGGCGAGATTGTCGGCACCCATGATCCAGACAAATCGTGCTTGCGAACATCGACGTCGGAGGTAGCTGATGGTGTCGACGGTATAGCGCGTACCGATGACACTCTCGAGACAGGTGATATCGATGCGCGGGTGATCGGCCATCGCCTTCGCAGCCGCCGCGCGCTCGGCGAGATCGTGCAGATTGCGTTGATCCTTCAGCGGATTGCCCGGCGACACCAGCCACCAGACGCGATCCAGCTGCAGCCGTTTCATCGCGAACAGGCTGATGGCCCGATGCGCGGCATGCGGCGGATTGAACGATCCGCCAAGCAGACCGATCCGCATCCCGGGACTATGTGGCGGTATGCCCTGCGCCGGCGGGACTGAATGCAAATCCAATTCAGTCTCCACGCGCCGAAACGCACATCATCACGGCCGGGTCTGTCCGGTGCCGTGAATGCGATATTTGAAACTGGTGAGCTGCTCGGCGCCGACCGGGCCGCGCGCATGGAATTTGCCGGTGGCGATTCCGATTTCGGCACCGAAGCCGAATTCACCGCCATCGGCAAACTGCGTCGAGGCGTTATGCAGTACAATCGCGGAATCCACTTCGTTGAGAAACTTCGTGGCCACCGCGACGTCCTCGGTAACGATCGCATCGGTGTGATGCGAGCCGTGATCGCGAATATGCGCGAGCGCATCATCGACACCATCGACGACCCTGGCCGAGATGATCGCATCTTCGTATTCGGTGTCCCAGTCCTCGTCCGTTGCAGGCTTGACGCGCGCATCGGCCTGCTGCACGACAGCGTCACCGCGCACCTCGCAGCCGGCATCAATCAGCATTTCCACCAGCGGCTTGAGATGCGTACCTGCCACCGCGCGGTCGATCAGCAGCGTTTCCGTCGCGCCGCAGACACCGGGACGGCGCATCTTCGCATTCAGCACGATCGATTTCGCCATATCGAGCTTGGCGGTACGATCGACATAGGTGTGATTGACGCCTTCGAGATGTGCGAATACCGGGACCCGCGCTTCGGCCTCGACACGCGCGACCAGGCTCTTGCCGCCGCGCGGCACGATCACATCGACGCCGCCATTGAGGCCGGTGAGCAGCAAGCCAACCGCCGCACGATCGCGCGTCGGCACGAGCGTAATCGCGGCTTCCGGCAGACCGGCTTCACGCAGGCCCTGCACCAGACATTCATGAATTGCACGACAGGAGCGGAAACTGTCCGAGCCGCCGCGCAGGATCACGGCATTGCCGGACTTCAGGCACAGCACGCCGGCATCCGCCGCAACATTCGGACGGCTCTCGAAAATCACCGCAACGACGCCGAGCGGCACCCGCACGCGTTCGATGGTCATGCCATTCGGCCGCTGCCAGCTCTCGGTGACGGCGCCGACGGGATCGGCGATGTCATGAATCACACGAATGCCGTCGGCCATCGCATGCACGCGCGCCTCGGTCAGGGTCAGCCTATCGATAAAGGCCGATGTGGCGCCATTGGCGCGCACCTCGGCGACATCCTCGGCATTGGCCGCCAGAATCGCAGGCGCACCGGCACGGATCGCGCGCTCCATGGCCGCAAGCGCCCGGTTCTTTTGCTCCGTTGGAGCCACCGCCAACGCACGCGCAGCCGCACGGGCGCTCCGGGCGAGGTCGTTCATCAGGACAGGCAGATCAGCCGATCCGTCGATGGCTTTCAGCGAGGCGGTCATGGCGGGCTCAAATGGGCGGAATGGGAATTCACGACCCCAAAATAGGGACTCACGGGAGCAAGGTCAAAGCGTGTTCGCTACCATCCTGCCGCTGTGCGCTCGCGGATCGATTGCGCCACGAGCTGGATGCCGCGGTAAAGCGCGCGACCGGCCGGCGACAGGTCACGCCCGACGCGACGGATCAGATACAGATCGCGCTCGATGACCGGATCAAGCAGCCTGCGGAAGGTCAGCACGGGGTGGTCCGTCGCGGGCAACGCCAGACCTGGCAATGGCGCCACGCCGACGCCGGCCTCGACCATGGCGAGCAGGGTCGCCGGGTGTTCGGCCTCATGCAGCGGGTTGCTACGCCCCAGTTCCTGCAGACCGCGTTCCATTTCCAACCGGATCCCGGTGCCGGTCGCCATTGCGATCATGCCTGCAGCGACGCCGTCCATCCAGTTCACGGTGCTTTGTGACGCCAGCTGATGATCCCGCCGCATCACCAGCGCAAAACGATCCGTCAGCAGCTTCGTCGCGTCAAGATCCGCATCCTCACCCGGCACATTGGCGATGCCGAGCTCGGCGTCGCCGCTGCGCAGCCCGGCAATGATCTGATGCCGTGACACTTCCTTGAGCGTCACGCTCACCATGGGATATTCGCGCTGGAAATTCGCTAGCACCACCGGCATCAGACGCAACGCCACCGACGGCACGCAGGCCACCGTAACATGGCCGCGGCGATGCTCGCGCAGATCGCGTAAATCCTGAATTTGGTGATCGAGATCCGCCAGCAGGCGTTGGATCCCCGGCAGGAATTCGGCACCGACCTTGCTGAGTTGAACGCTGCGCGTCGTCCGGTCCAGCAGCCGGACCTGCAGCTCGTCCTCGAGCTGGCGAACGGCCTGGCTGAGGGCGGACTGGGAAACGCCAAGTTTCCGCGCAGCCCGGCTGAAGCTCCCAGCCTGAACCACCTCGGCGAAGGCACGGAGTTGCCGGAGGTCAATATTCATAAGCATTACAGATAAATATATCTGTTTTTCCCGACTTGTTAATGAAATTACCGAGTGCAAGAATTTTATGCGAAAGCCCGCTGCGGCTAAAAACTATGCAGCGCACCATCTGACATCGGCAATGGCGGCGAGGGACAGAGGCATGATCGACAGGCGCAACCTACTCAAATATTCGCTCATCGGCGCGGCAGCGGCACCGTTCGCAGGCCTGGGAGGCCCGGCCTTTGCCGCCGGCCGCAAGGTTCTGGTGTCCGAAGCCATCCGGCTCGGCATGTATGCCTCGCTCTATGTCGCCGCCGATAAGGGCCTGTTCGCCAAACATGGCCTCGACACCGACCTGTCGACCGCAGGCGGCATCGCTCTGCCGGTGCCGATCCTGCTGTCCGGCCGCGGCCAGATCGGCGTCACAAGCCCTGGCATGTCGGTCAACGCCACGCGTGAAGGCGGCAAGCTCAAGAATATCGCCAAGATCGTCGGCGGCGTGTCGATGTGGGGAATGACCCGCCCGGACACCAAGATCACCACCATCGATGATCTCCGCGGCAAGACCATCGCGACGCTGAAATTTCCGTCCTCGACGATCCAGGTCCCGACTTACGCGATGAAGACGGTCGGCAAGTTCGACCCCAAGGAAGCGGGCGTTACCTTCCTAGAATTGCCACCGGGCGCCCAGGCCGCAGCCGTCAAGGATGGCCGTGCCGACATCGCCACCGCATTCGAATGGGATATCAGCATCGGCGCCGAACAGTTTGGCCTCGTACCGTCGCTATCATTCGCCGATCTGCTTGGTCCGCTGTGTTTCACGACGGCCATGGCCACCGAAGACGTGATCGCCTCCAACCCGGAGGCGGTGCAAGGCTTCTGTAACGCCATCGCCGAGGCGCAGAAGATGATGCACGAGAACAATGCTGTCTTCACCGAGGTCGCAGAGAAGTACTTTCCGAAAGTCTCGCCGTCGGTGGTCGGAAATGCGACGAAGAACTTCTTTGGCAGCAAGACGGCTATCCCGAAAAACCCCACCATCTCCGCCGAGGAATGGGATCGCGCGATGTTGCTGGAACAAGGCGGCGGCGCAGTCTCAACGACGCTTCCCTATGCACAAATGGTCGACAATCGCTTCGCCGAGAAAGCGACCAAAGAATTCGGATTGGCGTGATGTCGGTCTCAACCAGCTTTCCGCCTGAACGGCGCTACGTCACCTTGCCCGCACGCCCCGAGCCGTTGCGGCTCGCGGTCGAGGAGACCGCAGTCATCGTGGTCGACATGCAGAACGCCTACGCGTCGCCGAACGGCTATCTGGATCTCGCGGGCTTCGACGTGACCGGCGCCAAGGCAGCGATCGTGGCCGTCAAGGAGACGCTGGAGGTCGCGCGCGAGGCCGGCGTCACTGTGATCTATTTCCAGAACGGCTGGGACGCCGACTATGTCGAGGCCGGCGGTCCGGGCTCCCCGAACTGGCACAAATCGAACGCACTCAAGACCATGCGCGCGCGCCCGGAATTGCAAGGCAGCCTGCTCGCCAAGGGTGGCTGGGACTATGCGCTCGTCGATGAACTCCAGCCGCAGCCCGGCGACATCGTGGTACCGAAGCCGCGCTACAGCGGCTTCTTCAACAGCCAGTTCGACAGCATCCTGCGCGCGCGCGGCATCCGCAATCTCGTCTTCTGCGGAGTTGCCACCAATGTTTGCGTGGAATCGACTCTGCGCGACGGCTTCCATCTCGAATATTTCGGCGTGATGCTCGAAGACGCGACGCATCAGGCCGGCCCCGACTACGTCCAGAAGGCGGCTGTCTTCAACATCGAAACCTTCTTCGGCTGGGTTTCCAGCACGGCCGATTTCCGCCGCGCATTCGCGCAGACTGAAACCTCCACGAAAGCCTGAGGATCCCATGACAGATCGCGCGATTATTCCGCCCGGCACTCATCCGCCGCTCGCACCTTACTCGCCCGGCATGATGGCCGACGGCGTGATCTATGTGTCCGGCACGCTGGCCTTCGACAAGAACAACGACGTCGTTCATGTCGGCGATGCGGCGGCGCAGACCCGGCACATCCTTGAGACGATCAAGAGCGTGCTGACTGCCGCAGGCGCCACGATGGCCGATGTCACCTTCAACTCCATCTTCGTAACCGATTGGGCCAATTACGGCGCCGTCAATAAGGTCTATGCCGAATACTTCCCCGGCGAGAAGCCGGCTCGCTACTGCATCCAGTGCGGACTGGTGAAACCGGATTGCCTCGTCGAGATCGCGTCGATCGCACACAAGCGAGCTTGATGTGACGACCATCGAAGCCACCCAAGCCAATGTCGCGCGGCGGCTGATGCCGCCGGTCCTGCGGATCGCGCTGCTGCAAGTGGCACTGCTAGCTCTGTTACTTGCTGCCTGGGAAATTGCGATCAGCTTCAAATGGATCGCGGTCTATCTCTACGGACGGCCAAGCGGCATCTTCGCCAAGGCCTCTATTCTGATCGCCAACGGAGAACTCCTGCGCGATGCTGCGCTGACTGCCTGGGAAGCCATCGCCGGATTCCTGATCGGCACTATTGCCGGCAGCGCCGTCGGGCTGCTGCTCTGGCTGTTTCCCACCAGCGCGGCGGTGCTGCGCCCCTATCTCATCGCGCTCAACGGCTTGCCGAAGATCGCACTCGCACCCTTGATTATCGTGTGGTTCGGAATCGGCATCTCGTCGAAGATCGCCATCGCCGCCATCATCACCTTCATCGTCGCGGTGATCACCGCGCAACAAGGCGCCAAGGAAGTCGATAGCGACCTGATCAAGTTGATGCGCTCGCTCGGCGCCAGCCGATGGAAGACCTGGCGAACCGTCGTCATTCCGGGCGCCATGCCGTGGATCGTGTCCGCCTTCCGTCTCAATGTCGGCTTCGCGCTGATCGGCGCAGTCGTCGGCGAATACATCGCCTCGAAAGAGGGCCTCGGCTACATGATCTATTATGCCGGCGTGCTCTACGATTTGAACGCCGTCTGGGTCGGCATCGCCGCGCTCATGGCCGTAGCGCTACTGATGTACGGCGCGATCGACATTCTCGAACGCCGTCTGCGCTTCTGACTTTCCATCGCTCGAACCCGCAAGACAACCCATGCCCTATGCAAGCGGCGCTGACGCCGACATCTATTACGAAACTCATGGACACGGAACGGCGATCCTCATGTCGGCCGGCATGGGCGGCAGCGGATCGTTCTGGGCGCCGCAGGTCACAGCACTCGCGCAGCGCCACCAGGTCATCCTCTACGACCACGTCGGCACCGGCCGCAGTGCTGCAAACAGCGCACCACCACGATCGATTGCGGGCATGGCCGACGACATCGCGCACGTACTCGACCACGCCGGTGTCAGCAACGCACATGTGGTGGGGCATGCCATCGGCGGCATCGTCGGAATTGAACTTGCCCTGCGCGACCCCGCGCGCTTGCGCAGCCTGGTGGTGGTGAACGGCTGGGGCCGGGCCGATCCGTTCCTGCGGCGCTGTTTTGAAGTGCGCAAACAGATCCTGAATCAGTCCGGCCCGAAAGCCTATGTGCGGGCGCAGCCGCTGTTTCTTTATCCGCCACGATGGATTTCCGACAACGCCGCGCAGCTCGACGCGGAAGAAGAGCGCATCCTCGCGCACTTCCCGACAGCGGCGACGATGAATGCGCGGATCGACATGTTTCTCGCCTTCGACCCCGGCGACGCTCTCGCGACCATTGCAACGCCGACACTGCTGGCCTCATCGCGGGACGACAGCCTGGTGCCGGCCTATCTCTCGCAACAACTGGCTGCCGCCATTCCGGGCGCGCGCGTTCGCGAAGTGGAATGGGGCGCCCATGCCTTCACCGCCGTGATACCCGATGTTTTCAATAACATGCTGCTCGGCTTCTGCAGCGAGGTGGACGCATGAACGCCATGATACCAATCGCCACGTCGTCGTCCACATCCGCTGTGCTCAAGGCCGAACAGGTCGGCGCATCCTTCGGAAGCGGCAAGCAATATGTCGAGGCCATCCGCGACGTCAGCTTCGAACTGCGGCAGGGCGAAACCCTGGCCATCGTCGGCCCGTCCGGCTGCGGCAAGTCCACATTGTTCAATGTCATCGCCGGTTTGCTGAAGCCGACGCGTGGCCATGTCGAGGTTGCAGGCATCCGCGTCGACGATGCCGCAGGGCACGTCGGCTACATGCTTCAGAAGGATCTGCTGCTGCCGTGGCGGTCCGTCATCGACAATGTGATGCTCGGTTTGGAAGTGCGCGGCGCGCCGCGGCAGACGTCGCGCGACATTGCCATGAAACTGATCCGCGCCTACGGCCTGGCCGGTTTCGAACATGCCAAGCCCGCAACCTTGTCAGGCGGCATGCGCCAGCGCGTGGCCATCATGCGCACGCTGGCGTTCGATCCGCAGGTGATCCTGCTGGATGAGCCGTTCTCGGCGCTGGATTTCCAGACCCGCCTGCTGCTGCAGGCCGACGTGTCACGCATCATCGCCGAAAACGGCAAGAGCGCCATTCTGGTCACCCATGACATCGGCGAAGCCATCGCCATGGCCGATCGCGTTCTGGTGCTCAGCGCACGCCCGGCGACCGTGCGGGCGCTGCATGTCATCGATCTGCCCAAAGCAGGCCGCGATCCCGTAGCGCTGCGCACCGACGCTGCCTTCCAGGCCTATTTCGCCAAGATCTGGGCCGACCTGGAAATGCCTGCCACCGCCGCGTAAGGCACCAAAGCTGCGACTGACTGTTGCGACTGAAACGGATCGCGCCGGAGCGCAATTGGTGCCGCAAACAGGACTCGAACCTGTGACCCCGTCATTACGAATGACGTGCTCTACCAACTGAGCTATTGCGGCGAACCAAGCGGCGATTCGGCTTTTCGGCCGAAAACGCTGGGGCATCTGATATCGCCCGGGGCGTTGCTTTGCAAGAAGCGGCGGCGAATCTGGCGACCGAAAAGCGCGACCAACCACCCACTGAAACCGGCCATTTGGGCCTGAATCGGGGCTGTTATCCGCCCCAGCGCCGTAGAAACCCGCGCCAACCGCCCTGTTGCTGGCCTGCATTCAGCTCGGCGAATTCATCGCGATAATCGTCCGCCTCGTCCACGCCCGGATCGTCCGGGGGCCTGACGATGGGAATGACGGCCGGAATAGCCACCGCGGGCTTCACGGCGCTGGCGATATCGCTGCGGTCGCGGAACAGCGGTGGCGGCGCGGGGGCCGGTTTCGGGAGCGGCGGCGGCGCTTCGGCGGGCTCGGGCGCGGCATCGGCCACCGGCTCGGGCTGTGCTGGTACT
The DNA here is from genome assembly GCF_056401215.1 of Tardiphaga sp. P4_G1. Lineage (NCBI taxonomy): Bacteria > Pseudomonadati > Pseudomonadota > Alphaproteobacteria > Hyphomicrobiales > Nitrobacteraceae > Tardiphaga > Tardiphaga sp. P4_G1. The sequence goes on along the minus strand of NZ_JBFUJU010000003.1, from coordinate 246,294 downwards.
TCAGGTTCCACCGCGAGGTCCTGAGCCGGCGCGGAGGGTGTGACTTCGACCGGCACGGGCACCACGGGTTTTGGCATCGCGGGCGGCGGAGCCAGCACGGTTTCGCGCAAAATCTCGGTCTCGATCGTCGAGGCCCTGTCCGACGGCAGTGCGGCCAGCGGCGTCTGCCACTGGAACGCATCAATTCGGCCGGTAACCGGCGACACCGGCCGCCAGCGATCCGACACATAGCCGTCCGCCGTCCAGACCGGATCATGCAACGCGCGCACGGCACGCAATGTCCAGGCGCGGGCACGGCCGCTGTCGCCATGTTCGGTACGTTCGATTTCCGCCATCAGCATCGCAACGCGCTGGGTGGAGTCGGCCGTGAACGGCGCCAGTGCTTCGCGGGCGCGCGTGAATTCGGCGGCATCGATGGCCGCGCGGGCGATCGCCAGCGCACCTTCGATATGGCCTGGTGCTTTCGACGCCAGCGTCTCGACACGCACCAGCCGCTGCCGCGCGGAATCGCCGAGCTTCACATGGGCATAAGCGTCGGCGAGATCCGGATGCGGCTGCGCCAGCCACGCTGTCTCGATGATCTTCATTGCCCGACGAGTCTGATGCGCCTCGCTCTGGAATCGGCTAGCGAGAACGGCGGCTGGCACCAAAGTTGGCGCAAGCTTGATCGCCTCGGTCACGCTGTCGCGGGACAGATCGCGATCCTGTGTCTCAAGCTCCAGCGCACGCGCGGTGAGCAGCACACCGCGCTGCCGACGAAACGCCGCGCGATCGATCAGACCAGAGGCAAAATTGTTGTCGAGGATTTTCAACGCGCCGGTCCAATCGCTCTGCGCGCAGCGGAAGCCAAGCACGGCTTGCGACGCCCATGTCGATGCCGGCGATAATTTAAGCGCTTCTTCGGCGATCGTTACGGCAGCAACGGGATCGTCGCTGCGCTGCGCTTCGATGAACAGACCGCGCAGACCCAGCAGCCGCGTATCGCCACGCTCAGCCATCGCCTGAAACGCACGATGCGCACCGGCGCGATCGCCATCGAGCTGGGCGGACTGGGCATGCAGCAACAGAGCGAGCGGATCGTCAGTCGTCAAACGTTTGGCGATATCGGCATGACGCCGCGCGGCGTGCCCATCGCCCTGCCCGATCGCCAGCAGACCATGCGTGATGGCCTGACGTCCGCGCGCCTGACGCTTTTCATGGCGACGACGGCGCATTCGCTTCGGCGCGCCCCACAAACCACGCAGGAGCGACCAGGCGAACACCACCGCGACGATTGTCAGGCCGAGCACCAGCACAAACACCGGCACCGACGGCGAAGCGCGCCAGACGCCCCAGGATATAACGACATCGCCGGGCTGATCGGCGACCCAGGCGGCGCCAGCGGCCGCAAGTGCTATCAACACAAGAAACAGAATAATGCGGAACATCGGATTCCTATGGCGCCGGTTTGGAAAGCGCCGCCATCGCGTCGGCTGCGAATTGACGTGAAGCCGCCAGCGCTGCATCGCGCATATCGACTCTATCGAGCCAGGGCTGAACCACGGCACGATCCGCCGGCGACAGCGTCAGCAACTCACGCCTGGCCGTGGCGATATCGTTGTTGCGCGCAGCCGCAGACGCGCGTGACACAGCGCCGCTGTCGCTACCTGCGCCGACAGCGTCGGTGCGCTCGATGCGCACCAGCTTGGCCGCGCCGGCCTGCAGACGATCCATGAAACCTGCGCCTACCGCAGGCGTGTCCGCCGGCGCGGGTGTGAGCTTCGGTAACACTGCAAGCAGTTCACGGCTGAGTGCGACTGCGTTTGGTACGCCCGTCATTGCAAACGCATCGAGCGGCTTCAGCTGATTGGCATTGCCGGCAAGCGGTTTGACCGCCGCAAGCGCCGTCGCAAAGGGCTCACCTTGACGCACCGACGTATCGAGCAACGACGCCGCAACGACACGGCGCAAGACCGTGTCATCGACAGGTTTGGTATTCTGTTGGGCGGCCGAAGACTTCAACTCGCCGGCTGCACGTTCGATCTGCCCGAGCCGCTCATTGATCGGCCCGAGATCGACCACACCGGTCGCGGTGCGCGGCGCGGATTTGAGTTGATTGAGATCGGCAACGACACGATCCGATTGCGTCTTCGCGGCAGTGAGATCGCCACGCAATCCCGCGATGGATTTCTCGAGCGTATCGATCCGCGTTACCAGACCGGTATCCGGCGCAGCGCGCGGGCGTGCTTCGATCTGTGCAATGCGAGAGGTCAGCGCATCGACATCTGTCTTGTCGCTCGAAGCAATGCCGCTCAGGCCGAACCATGCAATTCCGGCGACAAGCGCACCGGCAACCGCGCCAACGGCGGCGGGAACCAGGACAGGTGCACGCGCAGGCGAGACGGGCGCCTGCTTTTCAACCGCAGCCTCCGCGGCGGGCTCGGACGGCGGCATGTCCGACGGTGCGGTATCGACGGACTCCGATGCTGTTTCCGGTACCGCAGGCTCCGCTGCAGCCGGACGCTCGGTGACCTCGGCAGCCGTCAATTCGATGGTTGGCGGCGGCCGCTTGGGCCGACCGGCATCCGGAGACGATCCCGTCTCATTATCGTCGGCCATGGCGTCGGTTCCCTCGTGACATGCCCGATCCCTACCGGGATTTGGTCACAGCAGTCTTAACGCGATAATGGCGCGATGGCACGGTCCAGCGCCGCGAACAGGGCATTTTCGTCCGGGGTCTGCGCCACCACGACCTGGCTGGCTCCGGCATCATGCGCAATCGTACCGACCGCAGCTGAAAGGCAATAGTGTGGAACTGCGAGGGCAGCGATCTCGACGCCCGATAAGCCCACCGCCTGGAAGAATGCCCGCGCGCTCCGCCGCGAATAATGCAGCACGGCCTCGATTCTGCCGGCCACGAAGGCCGCAGCAACATCATCCGGCAGATCGGCCACCGGCATCATCCGGTAGGTGGTTTGTGTCACCACCGTGAAACCACGCGCACCGAGTTCGCCAGCGAGATCCCGCGCAAGATCGGCGCCGGCCAGATAAAGGAGCGGGCGGGTCTTGTTCAGCAGCTTGCTCTTGCTGCTCTCCGTCAATAGGTCCCGCAGCGCCGCAGCATCACCTTCGGCGGACACGACCTTGGCAAAGCCGAGATCGCGCGCGGCCTCTGCGGTCCGGTCACCGACCGCGAACAGCGGCAGGTGAAGCAGGGTTGCTTGCACCGGCTGATCGGCGAGTGCGCGTAGCGCATTGGCCGACGTCACGATCACCGCGCCGAAATCCGCATCCGAATCGATGGACAGCATCACCTTTTCGAAGCGCAGCATCGGCGCCGCCAGCACCTCGAAGCCCCGCGCGCGCAAGACGGCGACGGTGCGGGTAGTGTCCGGCTGCGGGCGAGTGACGAGAATAGCCATATCTGAGGTCCGGTTTCGGGGGTCTCGCATGCCACGCAGGGCATCGAGTGATTGCACCTTGCAACCCCGCAATGCTACGCCGGGGACAGGAAAAGCCCGGATTTGGCTGATTTAGCAAGGACCGATAGTGACCATCGACCAACCGATGCTGGTGCTGGGAATCGAGACGACCTGCGATGAGACCGCGGCCGCCGTTATCGAACGCCAGCCCGACGGCAGCGGCAAGATCCTGTCCAATATCGTCCATTCGCAGATCGGCGACCACGCGCCCTATGGCGGCGTGGTGCCCGAGATCGCCGCGCGCGCCCATATCGACCTGCTCGACGGCATCGTCGGCCGCGCCATGAAGGACGCCGACGTCAATTTCGCGCAACTGAGCGGTGTGGCCGCAGCCGCCGGACCCGGCCTGATTGGCGGCGTCATTGTTGGTCTCACCACCGCAAAAGCCATAGCCATGGTGCATGACACCCCGCTGGTGGCCGTGAACCATCTCGAAGCCCATGCGCTGACGCCGCGGCTGACCACTTCCTTGGCGTTTCCGTATTGCCTGTTTCTCGTTTCCGGCGGTCATACCCAGATCGTCGCGGTGCTCGGCGTCGGCCACTATGTCCGGCTCGGCACCACCGTCGATGACGCCATGGGCGAAGCCTTCGACAAGGTCGCAAAGATGCTCGGCCTGCCCTATCCCGGCGGTCCGCAAGTGGAGCGGGCCGCTGCCGGTGGCGATCCCAAGCGCTTTGCGTTTCCGCGGCCGATGCTTGGCCGGCCCGATGCGAATTTTTCGCTGTCAGGTCTCAAGACTGCGGTACGCAACGAGGCCAGCCGGCTCATTCCTTTGGAAGAGCAGGACATCGCGGATCTCTGCGCCAGCTTCCAGGCGGCGGCGCTGGAATCGACGGCGGATCGATTGAGCGTCGGCCTCAGATTGTTCGAAGACCAATTCGGCCCGCCGCATGCACTGGTCGCGGCAGGGGGTGTCGCCTCCAACCAGGCGATCCGCGGTGCGCTGCAGGCCGTGGCCGCAAAAGCGCAGACCACGCTGATCATCCCGCCGCCGGCACTGTGCACCGACAACGGCGCGATGATCGCCTGGGCCGGCGCAGAGCGCCTTGCGCTGGGACTCACCGACACGATGGAAGCACCGCCCCGCGCGCGCTGGCTGCTCGACGCTGACGCCAAGGCGCCGGCAGGCCATTCCAAATCCCGCGCGGCTTACTGACGGGAACATCATGGCCGACTTAAACTCTGTGGCGGTGATCGGCGCTGGTGCTTACGGCACGGCGCTGGCCGATGTCGCGGCGCGCGCCGGCCGCGAAACCGTGCTTTATGCACGCTCGACTGCAGCCGCCGAACTGATGCAGGTATCGCGCGCCAATCCGCGACTGCCCAGCGCTGCCATCGATGACTCTGTCTTCGTCACCGCCGATCTTTCGCTGGCAGCGCGCGCCGATATCATTCTGCTCGCCGTCCCGTCGCAACAGTTGCGCGAGGCATTGACGGCGCTCGCGCCGCTATTGCCGGCAGGCGTTCCGGTGGTCGCCTGCGCCAAGGGCATCGAGCGCGGCAGCCACAAATTCATGACGGAAGTCATCGCCGACGTCGCACCGCATGCGATTCCTGCCATTCTGTCGGGACCGAATTTCGCTGACGATGTCGCAGCTGGCTTGCCCACGGCCGTGACGCTCGCTTGCGCCGACGAGGATGTCGCTGTCGCACTCGTGCAGGCCTTGGGTTCGGCGACGTTCCGTCCCTATCACTCCACCGATGTGCGCGGCGTCGAGATCGGCGGCGCGGCGAAGAACGTACTGGCGATCGCCGCAGGCATCGTCGCCGGCAAGGAACTGGGCGCCTCGGCCCTCGCGGCACTCACCACGCGCGGCTTCAGCGAATTACTGCGACTAGGCATCGCATGCGGCGCGCGCACCGAGACGCTGTCGGGCCTGTCAGGATTGGGCGACCTGATCCTGAGCTGTTCGAGCGCGCAGTCGCGCAATTTTTCACTCGGCGTGGCACTCGGCCGCGGCGAGCAGCCGGCGCGCGGCAAACTTGCCGAAGGTGAGTTCACGGCGCCGGTGCTGATCGAACTTGCGACGTCGAAGGGCGTCGATATGCCGGTGGCGAAAGCCGTGGCAGCGATCTTGGCCGGCAAAGCGACCATCGATCAGGTCATCGAGGGCCTGCTGACGCGGCCATTCAAGGCAGAAGGTTAGAGACGGGATGAAATACTGGCTGGTGAAATCCGAGCCTTCGGTGTGGTCGTGGGACCAGCAGGTGGCGAAAGGCAACAAGGGCGAAGCCTGGACTGGCGTACGCAACCACAGCGCCAAGCTCAACATGATCGCCATGAGGAAAGGCGACCGCGCCTTCTTCTACCATTCCAACGAAGGCAAGGAGGTCGTCGGGATCGTCGAGATCGTGAAAGAGCACTATCCCGATCCGACCGATGAATCCGGCAAGTTCGTCTGCGTCGATATCGCCGCCGACAAGCCTTTGAAGACACCGGTGACGCTCGTTGCCGTGAAGGCCGAGAAGAAGCTCGCCGAGATGGCGCTGCTGAAACTGTCGCGGCTCTCGGTGCAGCCGGTGACCGCGGAGGAGTGGAAGCTCGTCTGCAAAATGGGCGGATTGTGAGCGCCGACGGCGCGGTCAATCTTGCAATCACTGACCCCGTTGCTTTCATTCGCGCCAATACGCGCCTGCTGCCGGTGCCGCTAGTGCCGGAGATCGTGCTGCACACAGCCGACGAGGCCGTACCGCTGTGGAGCAAGACTGAGGAAGAACTCGGCGAAGCCGGACTGCCGCCACCGTTCTGGGCCTTCGCCTGGGCCGGCGGACAGGCACTGGCGCGCTTTGTTATCGATCATCCCGGGCATGTTGCTGAAAAGACCATCATCGATTTCGCAACAGGATCGGGGCTGGTGGCTATCGCCGCGATGAAAGCCGGGGCAAGCAGCGTCTTCGCCTATGACATCGACGCCTTTGCGCGCACGGCCATCGCACTGAACGCGGCTGAAAATGGCGTTACGATCAATGCTCGCGGTGACGATCTGCTCGGCGGCTCATCTGTCCCGCCCGCACAAACGATTCTGGCAGGCGATATTTTCTATGAACGCGACACCGCAGAGCGCGCCTTTGCATTTCTTTCAGAGCAAGCGGCGCGCGGTTCAACGGTCCTGATCGGCGACCCCGGCCGCAGCTATCTGCCGAAAGACAAGTTGCGCAAGCTCGCGGAATACAGAGTGCCCGTGACGCGCGATCTTGAAGATGCAGAGATCAAGAACACGGCGGTGTGGACGCTGGCCTAACTACCCCGCCTCAGCCACCACCTGCGCCAGAAGCTGCTCGCGTTTCGATTGCGAGCGATAGCCCGTTTGCGTCGCGGCGATGCGCGCGAGGACGCCGTCCTCGAAGGCGGTGACGATGGTATCGTGCACATAGCTCTTGCGGCAGATCGCCGCCGTGTTCTGCAATTCGTCCGCCGCCGACCGCACGGCTTCGAGCACCTGCTTCCTGCGCCCGCGCTCACTGGCTGCCGGCTCTATCCGTGACAGGGTTTCAGCCACCGTCGCCGACGCCATCAACGTGCGGAAATCCTTCAGTGAAATCTTGATGCCGGCGATATCGCGCAGGAAGGCGTTCACTGCTGCCGTGTTGACCTTGTGAATGCGGCCAGCATTGTCGCGATACTGGAACAGGCGTTTGCCCGGCACGTCGTGCAGGATACCAATCGCGCGGACGAGCTTCGACGCATTGGACTCCTTGCGCACTGCCTTGCCGCCCTTGGCCTTGAAGGTGAGCACGATGCAATCGTCTTCGAGCTGCACGTTCGACTTCATCAGCGTAGTAGCGCCGCGGGTGCCCGACAGCTTCATGTAGCTCTCATTGCCGGCACGGATCGCGGTCCGCGTGACCAGTTCGATGACAGCGGCGAGCGCGAACTCACGCGTCGGCTCGTCGCCAGCCAGAAGCGCCGAGACGTTGCGGCGGATCTTCGGCAGTGCCGCCACCAGCTTCGCCAGCCGATGCGCCTTGCGCTGCTCGCGGACCTTCTCCCAATCCGAGTGATAGCGGTATTGCAGGCGGCCGGCCGCGTCGCGGCCTACGGCCTGCAAATGAGACGTAGGATCAGCGGCATAGCGGACCTCGGCATAGGCCGGGGGCACCGCCATGGAGTTCAGCCGCTTGATCGTGCCGATATGCTTGATCGGGGTGCCGTTGGCCCTGACGAAGGAATAAGATTGTCCGCGCTTGAGCCGGCGGATCGTCAGCTCAGACTGATCTCCAAGCTTCAGGCCCATTTCACGGGCCAAAACCTCCACGCTCGCGGGGCTTGGCTTGGCCATACGGCCTGGCCGCGCGACGGAACGGGCGGAAACGGCCCGGGAAGGCGCGAAATTCTGCTGTTCCATCATAGTGTTATCTGCCTCGTCGGCCCTGTGTCTCTGCTAATGCCGTTTATTGATTTTTGGTTCCGGGCCGCTTGGCCGTCCCTGCGAGGGCGATTTAGGGGCTTCCCGCAACTATTGCGAGTCCACAGGTACGCAATTTCGGTTACTGGTTACCGTTTAGCGCCCGAATTGGCTTTATGATGAAATTTCCGAGCCGTCAAAACGCGAACGTGATCAGGGCTGCGACCTTGCGGACCGACCAAAGGCCTAGTCCGTCCCCGCTTGTCCAGCTATCTCGCGCCGGCGCATATTGCGCGCAACGAGAACCGGCTGGCGGCGAATTCGCGCAGCGGTCGCACGGTGGTGGAGGGGACGATGTCCGACAAGATTTACGACGTACCGGCTGAGTGGACGACGCGCGCCTTCGTCGATGACGCGAAATACAATGAGATGTATGCGCGCTCGATCAGCGATTCCAACGGCTTCTGGGCCGAGCAGGCCAAGCGCCTCAACTGGAGCCACGCCCCCACCAAGATCGAAAACACGTCCTTTGCCCCAGGCAAGATCTCGATCAAGTGGTTCGAGGATGGCGTATTGAACGCCGCCTATAATTGCATCGACCGCCATCTACCGAAGCGCGCCAACCAGACCGCGATCATCTGGGAAGGCGACGACCCCTCGCAGTCGAAGCACATCAGCTATCAGGAACTGCACGACGAAGTTTGCAAGATGGCCAACGTGTTGCGCAACCGCAATGTCGGCAAAGGCGACCGCGTCACCATCTATCTGCCGATGATTCCGGAAGCCGCTTACGCGATGCTGGCCTGCGCGCGCATCGGCGCGGTCCATTCAGTGGTCTTCGCCGGTTTCTCGCCGGACTCGCTGGCGCAGCGCATCACTGACTGCCAGTCGAAGATCATCATCACCGCCGATGAAGGCCTGCGCGGCGGCAAGAAGGTGCCGCTAAAGAACAATGTCGATGCCGCGGTCGCCAAGGCCGGCGGTGTCGACTGGGTCGTCGTCGTCAAGCACACCGGCACACCGGTGAACATGGATCCCGCCCGTGACTTCTGGTACCGCGAAGCCGCCGAAGTCGTGACCACCGAATGCCCCTGCGAGCCGATGAATGCGGAAGATCCGCTGTTCATCCTCTACACGTCGGGCTCCACCGGCCAGCCCAAGGGCGTGCTGCACACCACTGGCGGCTATCTGCTGTTCGCCTCGATGACGCATCAATACGTGTTCGACTATCACGAGGGTGATGTCTACTGGTGCACCGCCGACGTCGGCTGGGTGACCGGTCACAGCTACATTCTCTACGGGCCGCTGGCCAACGGCGCGACCACGCTGATGTTCGAAGGCGTGCCGAACTATCCGTCGATGTCGCGGTTCTGGGAAGTGATCGACAAGCATCAGGTCAACATCTTTTACACCGCGCCAACCGCGATCCGCGCGCTGATGCAGGCCGGCGACGAGCCGGTGAAGAAAACCTCGCGCAAGAGCCTGCGATTGCTAGGATCGGTCGGCGAGCCGATCAATCCGGAAGCCTGGGAGTGGTACTATCACGTGGTCGGCGAGGCGCGTGCGCCCATCGTCGACACCTGGTGGCAGACCGAGACCGGCGGCATTCTCATCACGCCTCTGCCCGGCGCCACGAAACTGAAGCCGGGTTCGGCGACGCGGCCGTTCTTTGGTGTCGTCCCCGAGATCGTCGATGCCGATGGCAAGGTGCTGGAGGGCGAGACCTCGGGCAATCTCTGCATCGCCAAGTCATGGCCTGGCCAGATGCGGACGGTCTATGGCGATCACGCCCGTTTCGAACAGACCTATTTCTCGACCTACAAGAACAAGTACTTCACCGGCGACGGCTGCCGCCGCGATGCCGACGGTTATTACTGGATCACCGGCCGCGTCGACGACGTCATCAATGTCTCCGGCCACCGCATGGGCACCGCGGAAGTGGAATCGTCGCTGGTCGCACATGAGAAAGTGTCAGAAGCCGCCGTGGTCGGCTATCCGCACGATATCAAGGGCCAGGGCATCTACGCTTATGTCACGTTGATGAACGGCGTCGAGCCGACTGAAGAGCTGCGCAAGGAGCTGGTGGCCTGGGTTCGCAAGGACATCGGCCCGATCGCCTCGCCGGACCTGATCCAGTTCGCACCGGGTCTACCAAAGACCCGCTCCGGCAAGATCATGCGTCGCATCCTGCGCAAGATCGCCGAAGACGAACCGTCATCTCTGGGTGATACATCGACACTGGCCGATCCCGCCGTGGTCACCGACCTCGTCGAGCATCGGCAGAACAAGAAGCCGGGGGCGTAACCGCTCGCCCAATCTGTTGGCAAACACGGAGTGATGTGGTGGATCGTCGGTCATTCGTGTTGGGAAGTGCTGCAGTTGTTGCGGGCGGAGCCTCCGCCCGTGCGCAACATGCCGGTCATCCCGCATTGCCTGCGGCACCATCGTCGAAAGAGCCCTACGCCAAATTGCAAGGCGGCGTACCGCATCACATGACGCCCGAGCAGGAGGCGCAGCGCGTCACAGAGAGTCCGGCGCCGAAAGGGCCGCAAGGAAAGTGGATATCGCGTGCGGCACTGCCGTTGCCGCGCAGCGAGATGGCCTGGGCGACATCATGGGCCGATCGTATGCATATCGTCGGCGGCTACGGCGAAGGCCGTGTCGACCGCCCCTATCACCATGTCTACGATCCCGCTTCAGATCAGTGGCTCGACGCAGCGCCCCTGCCGCGCGGCGCCAATCACGTCTCGGTCGCCGCCGATGCCGGACGGGTCTATGCGCTTGGCGGCTTCATGCAGCAGAACCGCGGCTCGGATCAGAACGCCTATGCCTATGATGTCGCTGCCAATCGCTGGGATACGATCGCGCCCTTGCCGCGACCACGCGGTGCCGGCGCTGCCGTTGCGCTGAACGGCAAAATCCATCTGATCGGCGGCGCGTCGGAACCTGCGGCAGAGCGCGCCAGTGTCAGTTGGCACGAAGTCTATGATCCCAAGACCGACAAATGGGAGAGCCGCAAGGCACTGCCCGGTGCGCGCGACCATGTCGGCTGCGTCGCCACGCGCGGCGTGATCCATGTGATCGGCGGGCGTTTCAATACGTTCGAGTACAATACCGATCTGCACCATGTGTATCTGCCCGAGCGCGACACATGGGAGCTGCGCGCCGCACTGCCGACGACCCGTTCGGGCCATGGTCTTGTGGTGTATCGCGACCGGCTGTTCGCCATGGGCGGCGAATCCGGCGTGGTGCAGAACGGCCAGCTCACCCAAGGCAAGGTGTACGGACAGATGGAAAGCTACGACCCGGCCTCCGACACCTGGCAGAGCCACGCGCCGATGCTGACCCCGCGCCATGCGGTCGGCGCGACAGTTATTGGTGACTGGATCTATGTGGCCGGTGGCGGCGCTGTCCTCGGCGGCGCGGTACAATCCGCCGTCCATGAGGCCTTTACGCTGGCCTAGTGACCTCCAACGCATTGCATCTGGCTGGCCTCACGCGATTGTCAGGGCCGGATGGCCACCCCCGGCCAATTTAGAGCGAGTGTTGTTTTCCGGGCATTTACTTTGTTCAGCGGATTTCCTCTTTAGGCGCTCGTTGGCGCACTCCCCCGCGCTGGCAGAGACCGGTTGTTTACGCGACTGGTTGAGAATTTCCCGTGTGCAATTGTTTTCGTCGCCTTGAGAGGCGGCACGACCTCGTCGGCCGCTACCGGCCGGGCCGAACTGGAGAGATCGATGTCCTTGAAGATTGCTAGTGCGCTGGCAGCCACCGTTGTCGTTGGCGCCCTGATGTCCCCCACCGCGCAGGCAGCGCCCAATGTGGTCGGCTTCCACGGCGACTATGCCCCCGGCACCATCGTCGTGAAGACCAATGAGCGTAAGCTCTATCTCGTGCTCGAACAGGGTCAGGCCGTGCGCTATCCCGTCGGTGTCGGCAAGCCCGGCAAACAGTGGGCCGGCGCCACCAAGATCGACGGCAAGTACCGCCAGCCGGCCTGGGCTCCGCCAGCCGACGTCAAGCGTGACAATCCGAATATCCCCGATGTGATTGCGGGCGGTTCGCCAGCTAATCCGATGGGCGTTGCAGCGATGACCCTTGCCGGCGGCGAATATGCCATCCACGGCACCAACCGCCCCAATTCGATCGGCGGCTATGTCTCTTACGGTTGCGTCCGCATGTACAACGAAGACATCACCGACCTCTATTCGCGCGTCTCGGTCGGCACGCCTGTGATCGTCACCCAGCGCTGATCGCTGGCAGCTTCGCTATTCTGAAAAGCCGCGCATGATGCGCGGCTTTTTGTTTTGCTGATCTCAGCGGCTATCGCACCAGCCGCTACGATGACCGCCACCATACGGGCGCGCGTGCCCTGCGTTGAGCATTGCTGCAGACACGTTGGGCGTTTGCCTGGTCGCTACATCGGCGACCACGCGGCCGGGATATTTGTCAGGCCCGATATTGTAGATCGTGAGGCTTCCCTCGCGGAGCAACTTGGTCAGTGCAGCCGTCGCGGTTTCTGCTTTCTGGATCTCGCGCGCGCATTGCCCCTTCAGTTCCGGCGCATCGATGCCACGCAAACGAATGCGCACACTGACGTCCTCGCCGGACCCAAGATGCACGCGCGCGCCAAAAGTATCGCCGTCAATGGCATAGCGCATCTCGATCGGGTAGCGCGCCTCAGCATTGCCGGCGCGCCTGACGATCGCCTCGGAATCGCGGGCGGCCTCGGTCTGATCCGCGCCGGGCAGGAACGGCAGCCAACGCTTCACCGGCAGCATGGTGCCGGCGGCCAGGCCAAGCACGAATACCCACGGCATCGCCGCGGACATGCGGGATCGCCACGGCGACGCACGGTGAATGCGCGATGCTGGGGTCATCGTCCTGCGATAATGTGAGTCGAAACAACCAGCCAGAAGAATCTGGCTCAGTGATCCGAAGAGTTAGAAGTCGGACGCAATGCCCTTACGCTCCCAGTCGCCAAAGCGCGTGGGCTCCGGGCCTTCAGGTCCCTGGAACTCTTTCGCTTTCGCCGCAGTATGTGCTGCTGCAGCTGCAGCCCGACGTTCTTCTGCCTCGGCCAGCGCGCGCTGCGCGGCGGGCGTCAAAACTTTCTTCGGTGCCGGCTCAGGCTCCGGCAAAGACGTTGCGGACTCGGAAGGAATGTCGTTCATCTCAGGTTTCCTGCTGAACCGGCAAGGGCGGCACGCGTTACATAAATCAATGTCGAACAGTTGCCGTTCGACTGTGAGCATATAAGGGCGATTCTTACATTTGGCATATTCGCATGCGACAGAATCGCTCCCATCCAATGGCCGCATGCTGAGCCTGCCCGCGCCATTGCCCGCCCTCCGTCGTGATGTTTTCGCATGTCGCAAGTAAGATACGCACCGCCAACCGAGGTCCCCGGCCTCGCCGCGCGACGGATTGCGGCGGATATTCTCGACGGCGTCTTGCACAAGCATCGGACCCTCGACGACCAGCTCGAAGGCGCCGCGGCCCATCCCGGCCTGAAAACGCTATCCGACCGCGACCGCGCGCTGATGCGACGTCTGGTTGCGACGATCCTGCGCAGACTCGGCACGCTCGGGCATATTCTCTCCCGCCTGCTCGACCGTGGTGTTCCCACCGATGCCCCGCGTGCGCAAAGTGCGCTCCTGATCGGCGCTGCCCAGATCCTCTGGATGGATGTGCCGGATCACGCTGCCGTCGACCTCTCGGTCCGCATGGTGCAATCCGACCGCCGCGCCGCGAAATATGCCGGACTGGTCAATGCCGTATTGCGGCGCTGCGCGCGAGAAGGCCAGCCGCTGATCGACGAAGTTGCCGCCCAGACTCTCGACATCCCGCCCTGGCTGATGGCGCGCTGGACGGCCCATTACGGCGAGACGGCCGCGAAGGAAATGGCCGTGGCGCTGAGCCATGAGCCATCGCTCGATCTCACCGTCAAATCCGAAGCCGATGCCTGGGCCACGCGCCTGCATGGCGAAGTGCTCCCCACAGGCTCCGTCCGAACCCTGCTGCAGGGCTCGGTGACCATGCTGCCCGGCTTCGATGACGGCCAGTGGTGGGTACAGGACGCCGCGGCGGCACTGCCGGCACGACTGTTCGGCGACCTCAAGGGCAAACGCATCGTCGATCTCTGCGCCGCGCCGGGCGGCAAGACTGCACAATTGGTCCAGGGCGGCGCGCAGGTCACTGCTATCGACCGCTCGCCGAACCGTGTGGCACGGCTGCGCGAAAATCTGGCGCGGCTGTCGCTCGAGGCCGAAACCGTCGTCGTCGACGGCACCGAATATCCCGGCGAGGGTTTTGACGGCGTGTTGCTGGACGCGCCCTGCTCCTCGACTGGCACGATCCGGCGGCATCCCGACGTCGCCTGGCTGAAACAGGACTCCGACATCGTCATGCTGACGGCGCTGCAGCGGCGCCTGCTGCAGAAGGCGGCTTCCATCCTGAAGCCCGGCGGAACCCTGGTCTATTGCACCTGTTCGCTGGAGCCAGAAGAAGGCGAACAAGCCATCGCCGACCTGCTGGCCAAGGATTCCAGTATGCGCCGCGCCCCCGCCGACGCCAGTGAAGTGGCCGGTCTTGCCGAGATCGTCACCCCCGAGGGCGATCTGCGCACTTTGCCGAGCCATCTGCCCCATGCCGATCCTCGGCTCGGCGGGCTCGACGGCTTCTATGCGGCGCGACTCATTAAATCCTGATATTCACAGAGTAATCTCCCGATTCGCGAGGCTTCCACAGGAAGCTTCCTTGTACTGTGTGCGGATCGCGTTTCCGGCTAAAAGGATTCGCAACAACCCTTTCTCTTCCAGTTCAAGGCGCGCGTGGTCGCACATCGCAGACGTATCTCGGGGCTGATCCTCGGCCGCTTCGCGCGGAGCGCGATGTCGCGCGCGTCCGGCGGATCGGCAGCGCTGGCCCGGCTCTGGCCCGGACGCACCGATCGCCTGATCATCGCTCCGCATGACCTGCGCACCACCGACGCCACCCGCGCCGCCGAAATCTATGCCGGGCGCTTCGTCTTTGCCGGCAAGATCGTCACCTGCCACGGTCGCTCGATCTTCGATCTGGAGCCGCCATCGGAAGACTGGGAAGTTTCACTGCTCGGCTTCGGCTGGCTCCGCCATCTGCGCGCCGCCGACACCGCCATCACCCGCGCCAATGCGCGCTCGCTGATCGACGACTGGATGTCGAATACGTCGCGCAAGCGCCCGGTCGGACGCCGCGCCGACGTCATCGCCCGCCGTGTGATCTCGCTGCTATCGCAGGCGCCGCTGGTACTCGGCGATACCGACGGCAAATTCTATCGCCGCTATCTGCGCTCGCTCAGCCGCGAGATCCGCTCGCTACGCTACGCGCTGTCGCATGCACCCGACGGCGTGCCAAAGCTGCAGGTACTGATTGCGCTGTGTTACGCATCCCTCTGCCTCGCCAATCAGGCGCGCCACATCCGCACTGCGACGCGCAAACTCTCCGACGAATTGCAGCGCCAGATTCTACCGGACGGCGGGCATATCTCGCGCAATCCGGGCGCGTTGATCGAATTGCTGATCGATCTGCTGCCGCTGCGGCAGACCTTTGCCGCGCGCAACATCGCGCCACCGCCGGCGCTACTGAATGCGATCGATCGCATGATGCCGATGCTGCGATTCTTCCGTCATGGCGACGGCTCGTTCGCACTGTTCAACGGTATGAGCAATGCGCCATCGCATCTGCTGGCGACGCTGCTGGCCTATGACGACACGCATGGCGTGCCGATGGCGCATATGCCGCATACCGGCTTCCAGCGTCTCGAGGCCGGTCAGATGACCGTGATCATCGACACCGGCCCGCCACCACCGTCCAGTGTGAGCCACGACGCCCATGCCGGTACTTTGTCGTTCGAACTGTCGTCCGGCCCGAGCCGCATCGTCATCAATTGCGGCATGCCGTCGACCGGGCGCGACAACTGGCGCGCTTTCGCGCGCGGCACGCCCGCGCATTCGACGATGACCTATCACAACACCTCGTCGTGCCAGTTCGTCGAACGCAGCGCGATGAAGAAGTTTCTGCAGGGCGCGCCGATCGTCAATGGCCCGCATGTGGTGGAGAGCTATCGCGAGATCACCTCGAACGGCACCATCCTGACCACCGCGCATGACGGCTATCACCCACGCTTCGGTGTCACGCATCGGCGCGTGCTGATGATCTCCGAGGACGGTTCGAAACTCGAGGGCGAGGACATCGTCGCGGCGGCGCCCGGCGCGCGGCTGAAAGGCAGTAATACCGACTACGCCTTGCGCTTCCATCTGCACCCGTCGGTAAAGGCCAGCCGGCTCAGCGACGCCCGCGGCGTCATGCTGGTATTGCCGAACCGCGACGTCTGGACCTTCGAGGCGCTGGACGACAAGGTCGAGCTGGAGGACAGCGTGTTCCTGGCGGGCAATGACGGACCGCGCCGAACCGCCCAGATCGTGATCCACCAGAACGCGCAGCAGACCTCCAGCATCCGCTGGAGTTTTGCCCGCTCGGCCTCCTCGCCGTCGCAGACCACGGCCCGCCGCAACGCCCGCCGCGAGCCGGAATTGCCGTTGTAAATCAGGCCTTCACGACGAAATTGCTGGCATGCAAGCCCTTGCAGTTTCTTGCACCGCGAAACCATGCTACGCGGCATCCTTCTCCCACGGGATACGCATCATGACCGACCATCCGCGCAAGGTTACTCGCGCTCTATTGTCCGTTTCCGACAAGTCCGGACTGATCGAATTCGCGCGGGCGCTGTCCGCCCACGGCATCGACCTCGTCTCGACCGGCGGTACCGCCAAGGCGATCGCTGCGGCGGGCCTGAAGGTCTCCGACGTGTCCGACCTCACCGGCTTCCCGGAAATGATGGATGGCCGGGTCAAGACGCTGCATCCCAAGGTTCATGGCGGCCTGCTCGCGATCCGCGACAATGCCGAACACGCCAAGGCAATGAAGGATCACGGGATTTCGCAGATCGATCTGCTCGTCGTGAACCTCTACCCGTTCGAGGAGACCGTTGCGAAGAACGCCTCCTATGAGGATTGTATCGAGAATATCGACATCGGCGGTCCGGCAATGATCCGCGCGGCCTCCAAGAACCACGACGACGTCACCGTGGTCGTCGAGCCGTCGGACTATCAGTCGGTGCTCGACGAACTCGCGACCAACAAGGGCGCGACCACGCTAACGCTGCGCCGCCGCCTGACAGCCAAGGCTTATGCCCGCACTGCGGCCTATGACGCCGCGATCTCGAACTGGTTTGCCGATCAGTTGAAAATCGATGCGCCGGATTTCCGGGCTGTTGGCGGCAAGCTCGTCGAAGCGTTGCGTTACGGCGAGAACCCGCATCAGACCGCTGCGTTCTATCGCACGCCCGAACTGCGCCCCGGCGTATCCTCGGCGCGGCAGGTGCAGGGCAAGCAACTGTCCTACAACAATATCAACGACACCGATGCGGCCTATGAATGCATCGCCGAGTTCGATCCAAAGCGCACCGCAGCCTGCGTCATCGTCAAGCACGCCAACCCCTGCGGCGTGGCCGAAGGCAGCAACCTGATCGACGCCTATCGCAAGGCACTGGCCTGCGATTCTACTTCGGCCTTCGGCGGCATCATTGCCATGAACCGCACGCTGGACGCGGAGACCGCGCAGACCATCACCGAGATCCTGACCGAGGTGATCATCGCGCCGGACGCCACCGAAGAAGCAATCGCCATCATCGCCAAACGACGGAATATCCGCCTGCTGCTGGCAGGCAGTCTGCCTGATCCGCGCGCGCCAGGCCTGACCTACAAGACGGTGGCCGGCGGCCTGCTGGTGCAGAGCCGTGACAACGCGGTGGTCGATGACATGATCCTAAAGCCGGTTACCAAACGGCAGCCGACGGAAGCTGAATTGCGCGATCTCAAATTTGCATTCCGTGTGGCCAAGCATGTCAAATCGAACACGATCATTTACGCGAAAGACCTTGCCACCGTCGGTATCGGTGCAGGCCAGATGAGTCGGGTCGATTCCGCTCGGATTGCCGCACGTAAGGCGCAGGATGCTGCTGCCGAACTGAAACTCGCCGAGCCTATGACCAAAGGATCGGTCGTCGCATCAGATGCGTTCTTCCCCTTCGCCGACGGACTATTGGTGGCGATCGAGGCCGGAGCCACAGCCGTGATTCAGCCTGGCGGTTCGATCCGCGACGATGAAGTGATCAAGGCGGCGGATGACGCCGGAATCGCAATGGTGTTCACCGGCGTCCGCCACTTCAAGCACTAGTTGCGGCCATAAGGAGCCCCGGCTGCTAGCCAGCGGCCCACGGCCAACCGATAGACCAAGATGATCGATTTTCTCAGTCGGCGCATCGAGCGGCGTGATCGGGCTACAAAGCCAAGGCCTGTTGGACCATGAGCGTATCGACATATTGCGTCATGCGCGCGATCTTGCCGCCCCTCACTAGGTAGAGGTGTGCGAAGGCGGCCTGCATCGACTTGCCCGTCGTCTTGTAGGTCCCAGAGTAAACGCCGAAGGCGGCGACGCGGTCGCCATCTTCGAGATAGGTGTGAACATCGGCGCGGTAACCCACCCACTCGGTGGCGAGGCGCCGAAACACACCCGCCGCAATCGCTTCCGGCCCCACGTAAGTTCCTGCGTAAGGGAAACCATCAGCTTCGGTCCACGCGGCATCAGGAGCGAGAGCGGCCAGCAGGTTATGGCCGTTCTCTTCCGATGATGATCCCTCATAGGTAGCCCGGATCAGATCGAGATTGGCGCCCATCTCAGCCCCACTTCATCTCGCCGGTGGCGACCTTGGAGCCGATGTCGAGGGCAACCCCCATGCCGAGACCGGGGAAGCGGGCTTCCATGGCTCTCTTGAGCGTTATTGAGTCCTTGGCCTTGGCCAGCTCTTCCTCGAAGGCAACAAGGTAAGCCTTGGTGTGCGCAACACCCGAGAGTTCAGTGGGAGCGTCCGGCGTCATGTGACCGGGCACAACGATTACCGGCTTGCGGGCGGTAATCTTATCGAGATTGGCGATCCATGCAACGCGCTGTTCCTTGGTCGGTGAATCGGCGGTCCAGACATACACACCCGCAAAGATCATTACCCCGCCAAACACCGCGTTCAACGACGGCACGAAGAGATAGCGCCGACTGGCCAGCCCTTCTGCATCGACGATCTCAATGGTCTCCCCATCGACGATGAGCTTCTTGTCGTCGAAAGCCTTGGGAATGACGACATCGGCAAGCGTCTGCGGGCCGTTTTCCTTAAGCTGCGGCCCCCAGACTGCGAGTTTCTTTTCCACATTGCCGTTGATGGCGGCCACCGTATCGGATGCTGCAATCACCCGAGCTTCGGGGAAAGCTTCCTTAATTGGCTTGAGGCTGAAGTAGTAATCCGGGTCGGCTTGGCTGACATAGATGGTGGTGAGCTTCTTGCCCGTCGCCTTGATTGCGTCGGCTACAGCCCGACCGTCGGAGTAAGTGAAGCCGCCATCGATCAGAACAGCCTCGGACGCGCCAGTAATGAGCACGGGGGCGCGAAAGAAACCCTTCGGGCCGGCGGGGAAGTGCTTCCACGAAAGCCCACCAGCTGCGTAGCCCGTTCCCTCTGGAGCGAACACAGCGACTGCACCGGCGGCAAGAGTTGTTTTCATGATGGTTCTCCTGGTGAACATGGGCGTCTCCTCGTGAGAGTGGGTAGTGTAAAATTCAGGCGTGGCTCGCCTGTCGCTGTTGATCAGTAAAACTCAGG
Source organism: Tardiphaga sp. P4_G1 (assembly GCF_056401215.1). Taxonomy (NCBI): domain Bacteria; kingdom Pseudomonadati; phylum Pseudomonadota; class Alphaproteobacteria; order Hyphomicrobiales; family Nitrobacteraceae; genus Tardiphaga; species Tardiphaga sp. P4_G1. The sequence goes on along the minus strand of NZ_JBFUJU010000003.1, from coordinate 226,732 downwards.
CTGCCTTCAGTCCCTCGACGAGCGTCTCCATGCTGCCGAACAGACTACTCGCGCTGACAAGACGTCGGCTCTCCCCGTTGCCCACAATGAGGGATGGGACGCCATTGGCGCCAAATCGGCGCATCTCGACGCGTGCTGTATCGAGGCGCGTACGGTTAGCAGCGATCAACGCGTCATCAGGAGCGACCAGGCGATCCGCGATCTCCGGCAACTGCAACACGCGCAGCACATGCGAGAGAACCGAGATGTCCGTGTTGTCGCGGCCCTCGACATAGCGTGCATTCTGAATGGCCTTGAGAGCATCGAACTCCCGGTCCGGGGCAGTGAGTGCGACCGCGGTGATCGCCAGCGTCGCCGGGCCAGAGTCGAAGGGGCGCGTGTGATCCCCGAGGACATTGCGGCGATAGGCTTCGCTGAAGGGCTGACCACTCAGGCGCGAAATGCGCTGGTCATTGGCCCAGGCGAATGCAGCGAAACCGTTGTCCATCGGTCTGGCACCAGACCCGGCAAAATGCCCGGTCGGAGCTAACGCGAAGGAAAAGTCCGGCAGAGCGGCAAGCTTTTCGAGAATTGCAGAAGCGCCGTAGCACCAGCCGCAGAGCGGATCGAAGAGATAGGCGATGTGCGTGGTAGCGGCCATATCGGTCTCCTTGGACGCGATTTATGGCACACGGCAAATGCTCGAATAAGACCGACAAACCAGACAGAATGTATGCTATTAACTGACAATCTATCCCGTTCCTCACGGTCATAGCGATGAACCTGAACCGGCTGGCTTATTTCGCTGCTGTCGTTGACACAGGCTCCTTCACGCGCGCGGCAGAGCGGCTCGGCATCACCAAGGCCGTGGTGAGCCAGCAGGTGACGCAGCTCGAACAGGAGTTGCGGACGAGCCTTCTCGTCCGGACCACGCGGCGCGTCCATCCGACCGAGGCCGGCCGCATGTTTCATGCACGTTGCGTCATGATCTTGCGGGAAGCGGAGGATGCGTTCAACGAACTCACCCAAGCGGCCGCCGAGCCGACCGGCACCCTGCGCATCACCGCGCCCAACGACTACGGTATCGCAGTGGTCGTTCCGGTGGTCACGGCCTTCACAAAGCGCTATCCCGGCTGCCGCGTGGAGCAGACGCTAAGCGACCAGACGATGGATCTCACCTCCGGCAAGATAGACATGGCGATCCGGGTCGGCTGGCTTGCAGATTCCAGCCTGCAGGCGCGCAAGATCGGATCCTTCCGACAATTGCTGGTCGGTGCCCCTGCATTCGCGGATCGAATCGCGGCCACCTACGATCCAAAGGATCTCGCTGCGCTGCCGTTCATTGCCAACATGGCACTGCGCGAACCGCTACTGTGTCAGTTCTCGCGCAGCGACCTCGAACGACGGACCGTGCGCATGCAGGCGAGCATGGGCATCGACACGACGCCAGGGGTACTCGCGGCAGTCAGAGCCGGTGGCGGCCTTTCGGTTTTGCCGGATTTCCTGGTGGCCGAAGATCTAGCCTCGGGGCGGCTGAGCCATGCCCTCCCGGAATGGCAGCTGCCGTCCGGCGGCATCTACACGGTTTACCCTGCAGCACAATTCCGGCCGCGCAAGGTGACCGCCTTTGTCGAAATGCTCATCGCTGCTGAGCGAAATAAGGATTCGATCGGAGATATCCCGGGACGCGCACCCTAGTCTTCCCGCACCCGTGCGAGCAGACCGAGGCCACCGACAAAGAACAGCACCAGCACCGCCATGCCAGCCTTCTGGCTGGCGGTGACCGCGGTGACGAGGCCGATCAGCAACGGCCCCATAAAGGACGTCACCTTTCCGGTCAGCGCGAACAGACCGAAGAACTGCGCGATGCGATCTTGCGGTGCCAACCGGATCAACAGCGTGCGCGATGCCGCCTGCAGCGGACCGCCCGCCATGCCGATCAGGCAACCCAGCGCGAGATAGGCCTTCTCCGCAGGCGCCGCGAACAGGCCGCCACCGGGCACCGGCGGCGCGACCTTGATGAAGAAGATGGTTTCGCGATCAATCAGCAGGATAGCGATGATCGAGATCAGCAGCAGCAGGATGCTGCCGGTGATTACACGCTTTGGTCCGAACGCATCGTCGAGCTTGCCGCCGACGAAGGCGCCGAACGTTCCGGCAATGGCCAGGATGATACCGAATGTGCCGATCTGAATCGTATTCCAACCGAACGTGCCGGCCGCATAGATGCCACCGAAAGCAAACAGCGACACCAGCCCGTCCGTGTAGATCATGTTGGCAATCAGGAATGCCATCATCGAGCGATGCTTCGGCAGATCACTTAGCGTGTGCCTGAGATCGGTCAGACCTGCACGCACGGCGTGACCGGGCGAAACCTTTGCAGGAAAATCCGGCGTCAGGAGAAACATCGGCAGCACGAAGACGACGAACCACAGGCCCGACAGCGGCGCCGAAATGCGATCGCCCTGGAACGTCGCGGGGTCGAGACCGAGGATCGGGACCAGACCGAACAATGTGCGCCCCGTGGTCGGGTTCGCAGCCATGAAGCCGAGCACGATGATTAGGCTGAGAATGCCGCCGACATAGCCGAGCGCCCAGCCCGAACCGGACAGGCGGCCGATTTTATCCGGCGGCACCAACGTCGGCATCATCGCATTGTTGAACACGGTGGCAAACTCCACGCCGATGGTCGCCAAGCCATAGGCAATCAGCAGCGGCAGGATGATAGCGGGATCGCCGGGCTTGCCGATCCACATGATGCAGGCGCCGATCACGAAGATCGCACCGAAGCTTGCGATCCACGGCTTGCGGCGGCCGCTCGCGTCGGCAATCGCGCCAAGCATCGGCGATGCCAGCGCGATGACCAACCCGGCCGCAGCGGTGGCGAAGCCCCACAGGGATTGCCCGGTGGCGGCGTCGGATGCCACGCGCGTGGCGAAATAGGGCGCGAAAACAAAGGTTGTGATGAGACTGAAGTAAGGCTGGGCCGCCCAGTCGAAAAACATCCAGCTGATCACCGCAGAGCGCGGTGGATAGGTCTTTGGCGCCGCTGTCACAGAGGCTGATGAAGCGGCGGCGACCGCCATGCGTGGTATCCCCCGCGAATCACAGAGTGTTGTCTCGTACGTTTCACAAGCCATATAGCATTCGAGACGGCGATGCGATCATGTCCGCTGTCAGCCGGAGTGATCGATGGCACTGTTTGCTTTCCTGCGTTGTACGTGCGTCGCAGCACTCGCTTTTATACTCGTCGTCCCGGCATCGACAAACGCGCAGCAGGCGCGTGACGTCTATACCCCCGCACCGTCAGGCACGCTCAAACCCATCGCTGCCACGCATGGCATGGTCGTCGCCCAGGAGAAGATCTCCGCCAAGGTCGGTGCGGATGTCATGGCGCACGGTGGCAATGCGATCGATGCGGCTGTTGCGAGCGGTTTCGCCATGGCCGTCACCTATCCGCGCGCCGGCAATATCGGTGGCGGCGGCTTCATGGTGATCCATACCGCCGCCGGCGAGGACATCACCATCGATTACCGCGAGACCGCGCCGGCCAAAGCCACCCGTGACATGTTTCTCGGCAATGACGGCAAGCCGGATATCGCGAAATCGCGTGACTCCGCATTGGGCATCGGCGTCCCCGGCACGGTGGCAGGGCTCGCGCTTGCGCTGGAAAAATACGGTTCGGGCAAATTCACATGGTCGGATCTGCTGCAGCCCGCGATTGCGCTGGCGCGCGACGGCTTCGTCGTGGCGGACGATATCGCCGCCACGCTGCCCGATCTGCAACGACGCACCGCGCGCTGGCCATCATCGGTGAAGATCTTCTCGCGCTCCGATGGCACAGCGCTGCAACCGGGCGATACGCTGACCCAGAGCGACCTTGCTGCGACGCTGACGGCAATCGCCGCGCAAGGGCCACGCGGATTCTACGAAGGCCCGGTGGCGCAGAAGCTGGTCGATGGCATCAACAAGGCCGGCGGCATTTTTGCGATCGAAGACCTCAAGGCCTATCAGCCGGTGATCCGCCAGCCGGTGCGCGGCAGCTATCGGGGCTACGATATCGTCTCGATGCCACTGCCATCATCCGGCGGCACAGTGCTGCTGGAAACACTCAACATCCTCGAAGGCTTTCCAGTGGCAACCTTGCGGCAAGGCTCGGCGCCGTCGCTGCATCTACTGATCGAGGCTATGAAACGCGCTTATGCCGATCGTGCACGCTATCTTGGCGATCCCGCATTCGTCAATGCACCGATTGCGATACTAACCTCGAAAGACTACGCCGCCAAACAGCGCGCCTCGATCGATCTCGACAAGGCGACGCCATGGACCGACGCGCTGTCTGCGGTGCCTCCGCGTGAAGGGCAGAACACGACCCACTATTCCGTGGTCGATGCTGCCGGCAATGTTGTGAGCAATACCTATACGCTCAACTTTCCCTACGGTGTCGGCCTCGTCGCCGATGGCACGGGCGTGTTGATGAATAACGAGCTCGACGATTTCACCGCAGCACCCGGCGCCTCGAATGCCTTCGGCCTGGTCGGCTTCGAAGCCAACCTGCCCGGCCCAGGCAAGCGGCCACTGTCATCGATGTCGCCGACCATTGTCCTGAAGGACGGCAAGCCGGTACTCGTCACCGGTTCGCCCGGCGGCAGCCGCATCATCTCGACAGTGCTGCAGGTGATCGTCAATGTGATCGACTACAGAATGGATGTGATGTCGGCCGTCGCGACCTCTCGCCTGCATCACCAGTGGCTGCCTGATGAAGTGCGCATCGAACGCGGCTTCAGCGAAGAGACCCTCAATGCCCTGCGTGCCATGGGCCACAAGGTGGTCGAGCCGATGGGCCAGACTTCGGCCAATTCTATTCTCGTGACGCCAGACGGCTTGCTTGGTGCCCCTGATCCGCGTACGCGTGGCGCTGAGGCATCTGGGTACTGACGTCCAATGACATATCCGGTGCTCCCAGGGGCGCACGGGTGAGCGCCCCCCGAACCAAGACGACTAACGGGGGAAACAATCATGAGCGGCAACCGACCAACCGATCCCGGCGCCATTGAGCGCGCGGAAATCGAAGACACCAGCCTTCTGGCCTTCTATCGCGACATGAATCCGCCGGAGCGCCGCACATTCTGGGCCTGTGCCACAGGCTGGGCGCTCGATGGCATGGATTTCATGATCTATCCGCTGGTGATCGGCACCATCATCGTGATGTGGAAGGTCGATCCCGGCACCGCCGGACTCGCCGGCACGGTGACACTGCTCGCATCCGCCATCGGCGGCTGGCTCGGCGGTTATCTTGCCGACCGTATCGGCCGCGTCCGCACGCTGCAGCTGACCATCCTGTGGTTCTCGTTCTTCTCGCTGATCTGTGCCTTCGTGCAGAATTTCGATCAGCTGCTGGTGGCGCGTGCGCTGCTCGGCATCGGCTTTGGCGGTGAATGGGCCGCAGGCGCAGTGCTGATGGGCGAAGCCATCCGTCCGCAATATCGCGGCCGTGCTGTCGGCTCGGTGCAATCCGGGTGGGCGATCGGCTGGGGTCTCGCCGTGCTGTCACAAGCGGTCTTGTTCTCATGGCTTCCACCAGAGACAGCGTGGCGCTGGATGTTCGCCATCGGTGCACTGCCGGCTTTGCTGGTGCTGTATCTGCGCCGCTACGTCGAAGAACCGGTCATCGCCGCGGAGACCCGCGCCAAGCAGAACGCCAGCGGCGATCGGCCCAAGCTCAGCGAAATCTTTGCCGGCCCGATGCTGAAGACCACGATCCTTGCGTCGCTCGCTGCGACCGGTTGCCAGGGTGGCTATTACGCCATCACCTTCTGGGTGCCGCGCTTCCTCACCACCGAGCGCAAGCTGTCGATCGTCTCATCGACCGGCTATCTCTCGGCGCTGATCGTCGGCTCCTTCATCGGCTATCTCGTCGGTGCCTGGCTCGCCGACCGCATCGGTCGCCGCAACCTGTTCCTGACCTTCTCGCTCGGCGCCATCGCAGTCATCCTGATCTACACACAGGTGACGCTCACCAACGAAGTGCTGTGGATCCTCGGCTTCCCGCTCGGCTTCTTTGCGTCGGGCTACTTCTCCGGCATGGGCGCGTTCCTCACGGAGCTCTATCCAACACGTCTGCGCGGATCGGGCCAAGGCTTCTGCTACAATTTCGGCCGTGGCATCGGCGCTCTGTTCCCGTTCCTGGTCGGCGCTCTGTCCAACACCACCAGCCTCGGCAATGCCATCGCGATCTTCGCAGTGCTGGCTTACGGCCTGTTCTTCCTCGCAGCCTATGCGTTGCCTGAAACCCGCGGACGTATTCTCTATGCAGACGCCTGATTCATCCCCCAGCGAACCCCGGGCTTGCCCGGGGCCGCAACCGAGCCAGCGCAGCGCGACACGGTTCACCGTGCCGCGTGGTGCCGTTGATACCCATGCCCATGTGATCGGTCTGCCGCCGGACTATCCGTTCGTCGCCGGGCGGAGTTACACACCGCCGGAGGCCACGGCGGCATCTTATCTATCGATGCTCGATGCGACCGGCATGACTTACGGCGTGCTAACGCAAGTCAGCGTGCATGGCACCGACAACCGCCTGCTGGTGAACGCGCTCACCGCCAATCGCCAGCGGTTGCGTGGCATCGCGGTGATCGGGCTGGATTGCCCCGAGAAGGAGAAGGTGGCGCTGAAAGAAGCGGGCGTCGTCGGCCTCCGGCTCAACGTGCTTTATGGCGGCGGGATGGGTTTCGCGCAGCTTGAGGACTACGCGTCGCTCTGCCGCGAGATGGGCTGGCATCTGCAATTTCTGATCGATGCCAAGGATATTCCGGCTCTCGCCTCACGCTTTGCGAAACTGCCGGTGCCATTCCTCGTTGACCACATGGGACACTTCCCGACCTCACGCGGCATCAACGATCCGGGCTTCGACGCTCTGGTCGGACTCGTTCGTGACGGCGCATGGGTGCGGCTGTCCGGCGCCTATCGCACCAGCATCCAGGGTGGCCCGCCCTATAGCGATACGATTCCCTTCGCCCAGAAGCTGGTCGCCGCCAATCCGGATCGTTGCATCTGGGGCTCCGACTGGCCGCATGTGGCGAACTGGGATGTGATGATGGGCGTAAGTGATCTGCTCGACCTGCTTGCAGAGTGGGTGCCGGATGAGACGACGCGCAATCGTATCCTCACGAACAATCCGCAGAAGCTGTTCGGCTTCCCCGCGGTCTAGCGCCCCACCGAATACGGCCCGCCCTTCTCCAGCGCACGCTGATAGGCGGGCCGCGCGTGGATCTTCGCGAGCCACGCCATCGCCTTGGGGTGTCCTTGTTCCAGCCCGGCGCGCGCGGACGCTGCTTCGAGCGGGAAGCTCATCTGGATATCGGCTGCAGTGAACTCGCTGCCCGCGAACCATTCGCTCTTCAACAGTTCGCCTTCCCAGAACGCCATGTGCTGTTTGAGTTGCGGATCGACCAGCGTGTTCAGCGCTTTCGCCGCGATGGCATTGACCACCGGGCGCATCAGCAGCGGCGCGCGCTTCGGCAGCATTAGGAAGATCAGCTTCAACAGGAGCGGCGGCATCGCCGATCCCTCGGCGTAGTGCAGCCAATAGGTGAAGCGCAGGCGCTCCGGTGTGTTGTCAGGCGGAATCAGCCGGCCGTTGCCGTAGGTTTTGACGAGATATTCGACGATCGCACCGGACTCGGCGATCGTGTTGCCGCTATCGGTGATGACAGGCGACTTGCCGAGCGGATGGATCGCCCGCAGCTCCGGCGGCGCCAGCATGTTGGGCTGCCGGTTATATCTGATGATCTCATAGGGAACGCCGAGCTCCTCGAGCAGCCACAGGACGCGCTGGGAGCGCGAGTTATTCAGGTGATGAACTGTAAGCATGGCGATCCTTTGCGACCTGGCGCGCTCAATTATTGCCCGGGTAATATTGACAGATATATTATCCGGGTATAATTAGCATCGATCTTGATGATGAGACGGGCTTATCCCATGACTGAAATGAGTGTTCCTCCGTTTAGCGCCTTTGCCGGTCCGAAGCTGCTGGCTTCTGGGCCATTGGCCGAGGTCGCGATCGCAATCAAGATCGCGACCGGCGCAATCGCCGATCCGATCGTCATTTTCGACAATGCCACCGGCAAGTCACTCGATATCGATTTGCGCGGCAGCCATCGCGAGGTCGTCGCCCGCCTGCCCCAGCCATCGACGGCCGAGCCCGCCACCGAGGCATCCACCGAGCCACGTGGCCGTGGCCGGCCGAAGCTTGGCGTCGTCGCCCGCGAGGTAACGCTGTTGCCGCGCCATTGGGAGTGGCTTGGCACCCAACCCGGCGGCGCTTCCGTCGCATTACGAAAACTGGTCGAGGAGGCGCGCCGCGTCCATGGTGACCGGGATCGGCTTCGTGCGGCGCGTGACGCCGCTTATCACTTCATGTCGACCATGGCGGGCGACCGGCCCGGTTTCGAGGAAGCGTCGCGGGCCTTGTTCGCTGACGACCGGCGACGCTTTGCCGGCCTGATCGCCCCATGGCCCGAAGATATTCGCGACCACGTCATCAAGCTTGCCTTCAGTGATCGCGCCGAATCGACCTCGGCCTAATCGGCCGTCACGTCCATCCCAAGGAAATGCCCGTGTCGAACGTTCCGCCCCTCTGGAAGACCTTTCTCGTCTTCCTTGCACCGATGATGCTGAGCAATATTCTGCAATCGCTGTTCGGCACCATCAACAGCATCTATGTCGGCCAGATGATCGGCGTCGATGCGCTGGCGGCGGCATCGGTGTTCTTTCCGATAATGTTTTTCTTCATCTCCTTCGTCGTGGGATTGGGAGCGGGCGCGTCGGTGCTGATTGGCCAGGCCTGGGGCGCGGGCGAGCGCCACAAGGTAAAGGCGGTGGCCGGCACGACTCTCGCTGTCGCCCTTCTGCTAGCGGTCATCATCGCGGTGTTCGGCGCCCTGTTGAGCCGACCAATGATGGTTGCGCTTGCGACACCGGCAGATGTTCTCGACCAGGCCAGTGCCTATGCCCGGATCATGATGCTGGCGATGCCGGCGACCTTCATCTTCATTCTGATGACATCGATGATGCGCGGCGTCGGCGACACCGTGACGCCGCTATGGGCGCTGGCACTATCCACATTCATAGGCCTCACCGTCACACCGGCGCTGATCCAGGGCTGGTTTGGCCTGCCGCGACTTGGCGTGGCCAGCGCTGCCTGCGCCGCGGCCGCGTCGAGCGCGTTCACGCTGCTCTGGCTCGCCATGTACCTGCGCCGCAAGAAACACGCGCTCGCGCCCGACGCGGAGCTCCTGCGCAGAATACGGCTTGACCCCGCGCTGCTGCGCAAGGTGTTGCGGATCGGTATCCCTTCCGCGATCGGCATGGCCGTCATGTCGGTGGCCGAACTTGTGCTGCTCGGCCTGGTCAACGGCTTCGGCTCCAACGCGACCGCCGCTTATGGCGCGGTCAACCAGATTTTGAGCTATGTGCAGTTTCCGGCCATTTCGATCTCGATTACGGTCTCGATCTTCGGCGCGCAGGCCATCGGCCGCGGCCAGGCCGACCGGCTCGGCGCCATCGTCCGCACCGGATTGCTGATGAACCTCGTCCTGACCGGCGGACTGGTGGCGATCGCCTACCTGTTCTCCCGCACCCTCATGAGCTTTTTCATTGTCGATCCCGCGGTCCTCGAACTCGCACAGCGATCGCTTCACATTGTACTGTGGAGTTCGGTCCTGTTCGGCATGGCCACAACCTTCTCTGGAATGATGCGTGCCAGCGGAACGGTATTCGCACCATTGGCGCTTCTGGTTTTCGCCATCGTTGCCATCGAGGTGCCCTCGGCCGTCATCCTCAGCCGCACTATCGGTCTCGATGGTGTCTGGGCCGCCTACCCCATCACCTTCTGCGCCATGTTTGTTCTGCAGATGAGCTATTACATGCTGGTGTGGCGCAAACGGACCGTACAGCGTCTGATCTGACACTGTGCGCCGTCAAGCCATAGCATTACGGTCATCATAAAAGATGTGGACGCATCGCATGTGCTGCGCCACACTGCACCCAATAAAAATTCGGGAGACCGCCTTGACCAAGACGTCGCCACAATTCCTGTTCGATTTCGGCAGCCCCAACGCCTATCTCAGCCATCTGGCGATCCCGGCGATCGAAGCGCGCACCGGCGTGACATTCGAATACGTCCCGGTCCTGCTGGGGGGCATCTTCAAGGCGACCAATAATCGCTCGCCGGCGGAGACCTATGCCGGCGTCAAGAACAAACGTGAATTTCATCAAATCGAGACCGAGCGGTTCGTGAAGCGCTTCAGCGTCAAGCCCTACACGATGAACCCGTTCTTTCCGGTCAACACACTGAACCTGATGCGTGTCGCCATCGCGGCACAGCTTGACGGCGTGTTCGAGAAATACGTCGATGCCGCGTTCCATCACATGTGGGGCGAGCCAAAGAAGATGGATGACCCCGAAGTGGCCATAAGAGCACTCACCGACTCGGGTCTCGATGGCGCAAGATTGTTCGCACGCGGACAGGAGCCGGAGGTGAAGGCGGTACTGGTGGCGAATACACAGACCGCTGTCGAGCGCGGCGCGTTCGGCTCACCGACCTTCTTCGTCGGCGATGAGATGTTCTTCGGCAAGGAACAGCTGCGCGAGGTCGAGGAATTGATTACCGGCGCCGGCAAATAGCGGAGAGCACATCATGCAGAAGCGCAATGCGACTGTCGCAGTCATCGGCGCCGGTGATTTTATCGGCTCGGAGATCGCCAAGAAGTTCGCCGCCGAAGGTTTCACGGTGTTCGCCGGCCGCCGTAACGGGGACAAGCTGGCGCCTTTGGTGGCGGAGATCGAGGCCATAGGAGGCACGATCGTGGCGCGCTCGCTCGATGCCCGCAAGGAAGACGAAATCGCCGCCTTTCTCAACGACGCAGATGCGCACGCGCCATTGGAGGTCTGCATCTTCAATGTCGGCGCCAACGTCAATTTCCCAATTCTGGAGACGACCGAGCGGGTGTTTCGCAAGGTCTGGGAGATGGCCTGCTATTCCGGTTTCCTGGCCGGGCGCGAAGCTGCACGGCTGATGATGCCGCGTGGCCAGGGCAACATCTTCTTCACAGGCGCCACCGCGAGCTTGCGTGGCGGCAATGGTTTTGCCGCTTTTGCATCGGCCAAATTCGGGTTGCGTGCAGTAGCTCAGGCGATGGCCCGCGAGCTCGGCCCGAAAAACATCCATGTCGCCCATCTGATTATCGACAGCGGCGTCGACACCGCCTGGGTGCGCGAACGCCGCGAGCAGATGTGGGGCAAGGAGGCGCTCAACAATCCCGATTTGTTGATGCCGCCTGCGTCGGTCGCCCAGTCATACTGGCAGCTCTATCAGCAGCCGCGTAGCGCCTGGACGTTCGAGCTGGAGATCCGCCCGTTCGGAGAGAAGTGGTAGTCCGCTCACACCACAGCCGTCATTGCGAGGAGCCCTTGCGACGAAGCAATCCAGCCCTGCATCGACAAGGAACTGGATTGCTTCGCTTCGCTCGCAATGACGGGCTACTGTTTGACAGCTTCACGTTCCAATCCAACATGGACTCATCCCAATGCGTATTCTCGTGGTCGGCGCCGGTGCCATCGGCGGCTATTTCGGCGGCAGGCTGTTGCAGGCCGGCAATGACATCACTTTCCTGGTTCGCCCGAAGCGCGCCGGTGAGCTGGCAAGCGCCGGCCTTGTCATCAAGAGCCCGCACGGCGACGTGACCCTGAAGAATCCGCCGACGGTGCAGGCAGATGCGATCAAGGAGAAATTCGATGTCGTGCTGCTGAGCTGCAAGGCCTTCGACCTCGACGACGCCATCGCGTCCTTTGCACCCGCGGTTGGGCCGAACACGGCGATCATTCCGCTGCTCAACGGCATGAAGCACCTCGACATACTGGAGAAGAAGTTCGGCGCCGAGAACGTCATGGGCGGCCAATGCCAGATCGCAGCGACGCTCAACGAGGCGCGCGAGGTCGTCCAGATGGCGCCGATGCAGGTGCTCAGCTTCGGCGAACGCAAGGGCGGCAGTTCAGATCGCGTGAAGGCGATCGCTGCGATCATGGCGACCGGCAACTTTGGAGGCGCGGCCTCCGAGAATATCATGCAGGATATGTGGGAGAAGTGGGTGTTCCTCGCGACGATTGCCGGCTCGACCAGCGCCATGCGCGGCGCTGTCGGTGACATCGTCGCGGCACCTGGCGGCCGCGACTTCATCCTTGGCGTGCGGGATGAGATGAGCGGCGTCGCCAAGGCCAACGGCTTCGCACCGCGGGCAGCCTTCCTCGAACGCACCGAGGGCATGCTGACAGCAGAGGGTTCGAAGATGACCGCCTCGATGTATCGCGACATTCTCAACAAGGCGCAGATCGAGGCCGACCAGATCGTCGGCGATGTCATCGCCCGCGCCGATGCCGCCAAGGTTGCCGTGCCGCGACTGCGGATGATCTATACGCATCTCAAGGCGTATGAGTATCAGCGGGTAGCGTAGCATCGCAACGTAGCCCGGATCAGGCCAATCGCAATCCGGGCTACGGATTTCCCCTCATAGATGCGCCAGATAATGCGCCAGCGCAGTGATCTCTTCTTCACTTAGGGAATAGGCAACCTCGGCCATCGCTGCCATGCCGCCACCGGCGCGGACGCCGGACTTGTAATCGCGCAGCGCCTTGACGAGATAGTCCTCGCGCTGTCCGGCGATGCGTGACACCGCCTTGGTACCGGCGTAGCTCTCCGTGTGACACGATGCACAGCGACGGCCGGCGGCGGCCTGCGCGCCCTTGGCCGACAGATCCGGATTGTCATCGGGCTTCTTGCCCTCCGGCGGTTTCAGCGAGGCGAAATAGGCGCCGAGATTGCGGATGTCGTTGTTGTCGATCTGCTCCAAGATCGGCTGCATCTGTTCGTTCTTGCGCGTACCTGAACGAAAGAACACCAGCTGCCACTGGATAAACAGATCCGGCTGTGCGGCGAGTGATGGGATATTCTCCATTTGCGAGATGCCGTTCTCGCCATGACAGCCACTGCAGAGCTCGGCTTTCTCCTTGCCCGCGGCGATATCGGCGGCATCAGCCGGACTGGACCCAGAACCAAGAACTAGAAAGACAAGAACAGCCGCGATTGCAGAACGATGCATGAGCCACATTCCCATTCCAGAATACATGAGGCTGGAGCTGCGGATGACGCAACTCCAGCCTCACGCAATTCGCGACTTACTTCGCGTAGCTGATGCGATAGATTGCGCCTGCCCAATCGTCGGCAATCAGCAGCGATCCATCCTTGGCCAGAACGATATCGGCAGGGCGGCCGAGATAACCCTGGTCACCCTCGATCCAGCCGGAGGCAAAGATCTCCTGCTTAGCGTTCTTGCCATCCGGCCCAGCGATCACACGCTTGATACGTGCGCCCTGATACTTGTGCCGGTTCCACGAGCCGTGTTCGGCAATGAAGATGTTGTTCTTGTATTCGGCAGGAAACATGCTGCCGGTATAGAACTTCATCCCCAACGGAGCGACATGGGCGCCGAGATTCAACACCGGCGGCGTGAACTCCGAGCACTTGTGACCCATGGCGAATTTAGGATCCGGCATGTTGCCTTGATGGCAATGCGGATAGCCGAAATGCTCACCAAGCTTCGAGATCATGTTGAGCTTGTCGCTCGGCATATCGTCGCTGATCCAGTCGCGCGCATTTTCGGTGAACCAGTATTTGCCGGTGCGGGGATCGACGTCGCCGCCCACCGAATTGCGAACGCCGAGCGCCACGATTTCGGCATTGCCGGTCTTGGGATCGACACGGCGGATCTGCGACAGGCTGGTCGGCGGAATGCCGATGTTGAAGGGAGGTCCAAACGGAACGTAGAACCAGCCGTCCTTGTCCGGCGCGAGATACTTCCAGCCATGTGCCGCGAATGACGGCATATCGTCATAGACCACCTTGCCGTCACCGAGCTTGTCGATATTTGCCTCGGCATTCTCGTATTTGATCAGCTTGTTGATATCGATCACATAGAGCGCACCGTCCTGAAAGGCGATGCCTGTGGGCATCTTCATGCCCTTGATGACGGTCTTGACCTCTTTCTTGCCGCCCTTGTCGGTGATCGCATAGACGTTGCCGAGGCCGAACGAGCCGACAAAGAGCGTGCCTTTATCGCCCCAGGCCATCTGCCGCGCCGCCAGCACGCCGGACGCATAGACCTCGATCTTGAATCCCGGCGGCAGCTTGATCTTCTTCATCATGGCTGCGAGTTCGGCATCGGACGCACCGGTCGGCGGGCCCGACGGCGGTGCGAGGCCCTTTTGCGCTTCGGTCTCGTCGCCGAGGAACCAGTCGTCCGGCGGATTGGTCCAGAATTCCTTGGTATCGGATTTGTAGCTCTTGAGCTTTTGCTGTGCGCTCGCTTGATTGAGCGAGGCCATGCCGATCGCCGTAGCGAGGATGGCGGCGCACGCAACAACGGATCGACCAGTCATCGATTTCATCGCGTCACTCCCTGTGCAGCTTGTTGCGGCTGCTATGTCTTATCGAACGTTCAAGACGAACTTTATTGGTCTGTGATTTTCTCAGACAGTGAGATGCTAGCACAAATGTCGCGGGTGAAAAGCGCAACTAACGCTCGCGCAAATGAAAGACGTCGCCATCACGACGACATCTTGAAAAAATTTTGAAAGTTAGTTCCAGTAGCCTGATGCAATTGGCGCATCGCACCGCATCATCGCGCGATCACTGCTACGTTTTTTAAAGGCTGCCCTTGGTGAGATAGCGCCAGGCCACGGCCAGCAAGATCAACCCCATGAAGATCAACGCGACCGGCAGCTTCTTCTTTTCGCGCGGGGGCGGTGGCGTGTTGGGCTTGATCCGGCGAAAAGGCGTGACGTTGTTATTGTTGTCGTCGGGCATTGGTCTTGATCTCGAAGCCGTCTTGATGATGGGCGCGATGCCGGTGCCGCCCATGCGGGAATAATAGCTGCGGTAGACAGTCTGGATGGTGGCTTCGGCCGCGGCTGGCTCGGATTGTTTGCCACGCGCCAGCAGCGCGAGATAGCCCGCATAGAATGTCTGGGCTTCCTGCGGCAGCGCGTCGAGGCTTTTCAGCTTCGCCATCATCACCCAGGTCGCAAAATCCGCCCGCGCCTCGTCATTGGCACGCTTGGCAATTTCCAGGTTGGAATCAGTGGTCGACGGCATCGTCAGTCTCGTACCCGCTTCGCCCGTGGATTGTCTGCCCAACGCCCGATGATTTCAAGCGATGCGGGGCGGATCTGCGTGCCTGCGGATCACAAACGACAAGGCCGCCGGACGGCGGCCTGTGATCGATAAAACTGATGCCAAAAAACCAGGAAAATTCTGGAGCGGGCGAAGGGATTCGAACCCTCGACCCCGACCTTGGCAAGGTCGTGCTCTACCACTGAGCTACACCCGCATCCGAGAAGACAGGCGGCGATTGCTCGCCGCCGACGCGCAGACCTATGCCAAATGCCGGTGGCGAATGCAACAGTTAGACTGCATCTCGGATCGCGGCGAGTTAATCGCGATTTATGGCCCTTTGAGCCCGATTTTGCCCAGAAAATGGGTCAAAACAGCGAAATGTCGCCTCTCGGGTCGAATCGGTCCTTGCCGGACCTATTTCACCGGATTGCAAATTACTGTCACGGACGCCATTTAATCGCTCAGGCCATGCTAGAAGCAGCCAAATTTTTCAGACATCGAGCGAGGTTCACGTGACCATCATGGATCAGGGCGGCGCACAGGCGCCGCAGGCAGGTTCGACGCCGCAGGCAGCAACCGCTCTCATCAAGGACACGACCACCCGCACCTTCGTGCAGGACGTCATCGAGGAATCCAAACGCCAGCCGGTCCTGATCGACTTCTGGGCGCCTTGGTGTGGTCCGTGCCGCCAGCTGACTCCTGTCATCGAGAAAGCCGTGACCGCCGCCAAGGGCAAGGTAAAGCTGGTCAAGATGAACATTGACGAGAATCCAGAGATTCCCGGCCAGATGGGCATCCAGTCGATCCCGGCCGTGATCGCCTTCGTCAACGGCCAGCCGGCCGATGGCTTCATGGGTGCGGTTCCGGAGAGCCAGGTCAACGCGTTCATCGACAAGCTGACGGCCGGCATGCCCGGCGCCGAGCCGACGGCTGCCGAATTGCTTCAGGAAGCTGAAGCGATTCTGGCTGAGGGCGATCCCGCGACCGCCGCCTCGATCTATGGCGAGGTAATTGCCGCCGACGCCGGCAATATCGCCGCCATCGCTGGCCTTGCCCGCTGTTACGTCGAGACCGGCGCCATCGAGCAGGCCAAGCAGACTCTTGAGCTCGTCCCAGTCGCGAAGCGTGAGGACGCCGCAGTCAAGGCCGTGCAGGCCAAGATCGATCTGGTCGAACAGGCCAGTGCGCTCGGTCCGGTCACCGAACTGGAACAGAAGGTCGCCGCCAATCCGCTCGACCATCAGGCCCGCTTCGACCTTGCGATCGCACTCAATGGCGCCAACCAGCGCAGTGAGGCCACGGGTCATCTGCTCGAAATCGTCAAGCGTGACCGCAAATGGGATGACGACGGCGCCCGCAAGCAATTGATCCAGTTCTTCGACGCTTGGGGACCAACGGATGAGGCCACCGTTGACGGCCGCAGGCGGTTATCGACTATCCTGTTCTCGTAATTCTTCTCGTGTGACGAATCGGAACCGGACATGCCCATCAATGCCGACTATCGCGGGCCTGCCGAACTTCCCGAGGTGATCCCGGTCTTTCCGTTGCCGGGCGCACTGCTCCTGCCGCGTGGCCAGATGCCGCTGAACATTTTCGAACAGCGTTATCTGGCGATGATCGACGATTCGCTTCGCGACGGGCACCGGCTGATTGGCATGATCCAGCCCGATGCGGCGCATTCGCCGGATGAGGCCAAGCCGGCACTGTTCAAGGTCGGCTGTGTCGGGCGCATCACCCAGCTCGCCGAATCCGGCGACGGCCGCTATATCCTCGAACTGACCGGCGTTTCCCGTTTCGAAGTGGTGCGGGAACTCTCGGTGCTGACGGCATATCGGCAGTGCAAGGTCGACTACTTCCCCTTCATCGACGATTTCACCGCACGCAAGGGCGAAGACGATGTCGACCGGGCCGCGCTGCTCGCGGTGCTCACCGATTTCCTCAAGGCCAACAACCTGAAAGTGGATTGGGAAGGCATCGACAAGGCTCCCAACGAGGCCCTGGTGAACGCGCTGGCGATGATGTCGCCCTATGGTCCGCCAGAGAAGCAGGCGATGCTCGAAGCGCCCGATCTCAAGACCCGCGCCGAGATCCTGATCGCTGTCACTGAAATGGATCTGGCCAAGAAGCGCACCAGCGGCGACCCACCGCTGCAGTAATTCTGATAAATATCCATGATCAACGACCGCATCACCGGAGCGCACCCATGACCACACCGCCAATCGAGCGCGCCGAAAGCACCGTCGACGCCAAGCTGCTCGAGATTCTGGTGTGCCCGCTGACCAAGGGCCAACTCGAATTCGATGCCGCCCGCCAGGAGCTGATCTCGCGCCAGGCCAAGCTTGCTTATCCGATCCGTGATGGCATTCCGATCATGCTGCCGGAAGAGGCGCGGAAGATCGACTGAGTTTCTGATATGGCGGCTCATGCCGGCGCAAATCTCAGGGCGACGATACCGGCGACGATGAGGGCGACCCCGCCGCCGCGCAGCAGACTCATCGACTCGCCAAACAGCACGCTTCCGAACAGGACCGTCCCGGCTGCGCCGATCCCGACCCATACCGCGTAGGCGGACCCCACCGGCAAAACCTCCAGAACCCGGCCGAGCAGATAGACGAACGCGGCGAGGAAAATCAGCGACAGGATGGTCCAGCCCGGTCGGGTGTAACCCGTGGCATATTTCATCGAAATCGCCCACCCCACATCCAGAAACCCGGCCACGATCAGCAGCAGCCATGCGACGCCCTGGCTCATGGCTGCCTCATGCTGCGATCTTGAGAAGATGAGCGTCGCGCTCAGCGAGGAATGCACGCAGTCGGTCGGCGTAGTCGGCCGTGACGGCGTTCGCTACACTCGGACGCCCGCGTAACGCTGCGCGCCATGCCCGAACCTTGGGTGTCTGGACGAAGACTTCCGTGTCAGCGATGGTATCGAACACATCGAAGTAGCGGAAGATTGGCGCGTAAACCGCATCGACCATACTGAAGTGCTGCCCCGCGAAAAACGGCGCTGCAGTTAGCACGTTCTCGATGCGACCGAATTTTCCAGTCAACATCTTCCGCTTCGCTTCATAGCCGTTCGCGTCGGTGGCCGTCTCAAATCCCCACAGATCCGTGAGGATCGACGAGCCGAACTCGATCCAGCCACGGTGCGTGGCTCGTTCGAGCGGATCGGATGGATGAAGCCGCACGCCTGTCTGCGTCTCTTCGAGATATTCGCAGATCACCGCACTCTCGAAGAGCACGGCAGTGTCGTTGCCGTCGCGTCGGACAAGCAGAAGCGGAACCTTGCCCAGCGGGGAGATCGTACCAAACCAGTCCGGCTTGTGCGCAAGATCGATATAGCGCCGCTCAAAACGGACACCCTTTTCGGCAAGCACGATGGCCGCTCGCTGCACGTAAGGGCAGAGATGATGGCTGACGAGCGTCAGTGCTGGCGCGTCTGGCTGATCCACGGTCATGCGCTCACCTTTATTCTCTCGGCGCGCATGGTCTGCTGCACGGCGGGCCGCGCTTCGACGCGGGCCATGAAGTCGCGCAGATGCGGAAAGTTGGACAGATCCACCTTGGCGAAGTTGGACCACCCAACGATCGTGAACAGATAGGCGTCGGCCACTGTGAAGCCTTCCCCGAGCAGGAACGGCCCGCCCGCCGCCAGATGGCGCTCGACCGACGCCAGCCGCTCTGCGATCTTTGCGCGTGCAACATCTCCCGCCTGCGCGCCATATTCGGGGTGAAACAGCCACGGGCTGAACATCTTGTGGAGTTCGGTGGCAATGAAATTGAGCCAGGATTGCAGCTCGACACGCTGCGGTGTGCCCGCTGGTGGCGCCAAGCTGCTCTCGGGTTTGAGGTCCGCAAGGTATTGAACGATCGCGGTGCCCTCGGTCAGCACTGTGCCATCATCAAGCGCCAGCGCCGGCACATAGCCGTTCGGGTTCACCGCCGAATAGTCGCTGCCCGCCTCGGTGACGTGGGGCGACTTCCGGATATCCACCCGCACGAGTTCAAGCGGGATACCCGCCTCGTTCGCAACAATGTGCGGCGAGAGCGAACAGGTACCGGTGGCGTAATAGAGTTTCATGGCTCGACTTTCATTGCATCCGTCGTGGGGTCGCTATCGCACCAGCAAGGTAGTGCCCGCACAGACGCAAGTCCCATTGGCATTTCACCAGCGACGCTTGCGTGACTGCAAGCAGCCACACTGCTATCTTCGTCGGCATGGATGATTGGAACGAACTTCGGCTGGCTCTCGCCATCCAACGCGCGGGCAGTCTGACAGCGGCGGCGATAGCACTCGGCGTGGATCACTCCACGGCCTTCCGCCGCCTGAAAGCGTTGGAGGACAAGGTTGGTGTGCGGCTATTCGAACGACTTCCAGGCGGCGTCTATCAAGCGACGGAGGCCGGTGCGCGGATGGCTGCCGGCGCAGAGCGCATGGAGGACGAGGCACTGGCGCTTGATCGCGACATATCAGGTCGTGACCATCGTCTGTCCGGCCGTCTGACGATCACGTCGTCCGAGACACTGGCCTATAGCCGGCTGACGCCGCTTCTCGCCGCGTTCCAGCAGGCTCACCCCGGGATCGTCGTGGAGTTGGTGATCGACAACCGCGTGCTGAGCCTGTCGCGCCGCGAAGCCGACATCGCATTGCGCCCTATCCGTCCGAAAGAAGGCGATCTTTGGGGACGCAGACTGTCGGCCATCGCATGGGGGCTCTATGCCGCCCCTGCCTATCTCGAGGCAATTGGCGGCCCGTTATCGAATCCATCCGAGATCGATCGCCATTCCTTGATCGGCTGGGAGGAAACAACATCAGGTATCGGGGCTGCCGACTGGCTGTCACGCGCCGCGCCATCGAAGGCCTTCGTCTATCGGACGAACAGTCTGGTCAACCAGCTCATCGCAACGAAAGCCGGCATCGGGCTCGCGCTAATGCCGTGCTATCTCGCAGATCAGGACACTGGGGTGGCAAGAGCACTGTCTGAGCCCCTCAAGGAACTCGAGGGTGAACTCTGGATCGTGACTCATGCAGATTTGAAGAATACGGCGCGCGTCAGGGCCTTCTTCGACCTCGTCGGCGAAGGATTGATCCGCGAGCGCCCACTGTTCGAAGGCGAGAAGAATCAGACACCTTCCCCACGTTGAGCGGCATAACCGCATGACGTGCTGCCTACAGTGCCTCGCCCTTCAATAGCCGCGGCACTTCGCCCGACAATCCCGCCGCCTGCTTGATGAACGCGCCCTTCAGCGGCGGCAGCCGATCGACGATGCCGAGACCGATGTCGCGGATGCTGCGCACGAATGGCAGATCGTTCGAGAACAGGACGTTGAGCACATTGGTGGCGACACCCATCGTCATGGTGTCGAAGCGGCGCCAGCGCTGGTAGCGCTCCAGCACATCGCTCTGGCCGAAATCCATCCCAAGACGTGCAGCGTCGACGATGGTCTCTGCCAATGCCGCGACATCCTTCAGACCCATATTGAGTCCCTGCCCCGCGATCGGATGGATCACATGCGCAGCGTCGCCGATCAGCGCCAGCCGTTCGCCGATGAAGGAGCGCGCGACGAAGTAGCCGAGCGGAAAGGCCCGCGGCTTGTCGAGCGCTTTGACCTCGCCGAGGTGCAGGCCGAACCGCTGCTCGAGCTCGGCATGGAATTCATCATCCGGCAAAGCGACGATGCGCGCGGCTTCCGCGCGCTTCTCGGTCCACACCAGCGACGAACGCTTGCCAGTCAAAGGCAGAATTGCAAACGGCCCGGCGGGCAGGAAGTGTTCTTCGGCACGTCCGTCATGATCGCGCTCATGGCCGACGGTGACGACGATACCGGACTGGTCATAGTCCCAGCCATGGGTCGCGATGCCCGCACGCTCGCGCAGCTTGGAGCGTGCGCCATCGGCAGCGACAAGAAGTGCTGCCTCGATCACACTGCCATCCCCGAGCGTGACGCTGACACCGTCGGCCCGTGAATCGAATGTCGTCACCGCGGTCGCACGCAGGTCGACGCCCGCCGCTTCGGCGCGGATCACGAGTTCGTCGATCAGCCGGCGATTTTCGACCATATGTGCGAACGGCTCGCCCGGCTCCACATGGCCGCCGAAGGTCAGGAAGGTCGGACGGGTGGCGTCTTCCAGCTTGGAATCGGTGACGACCATGTCGAGGATCGGCTGGCTTTCGGCAGCCACAGCATCCCAGACACCGAGAGCATCGAACAGCCGCCGACAGGCAGCAACGATGGCCGTGGCGCGCGGATCGCGGCTCGGCCGGTTCGCCAGCGCGGGATCGGCGACAATGATCGGCAGATCGGGGCCAAGCCCCTGCCGCAACGCCAAAGCCAGCGCCAGTCCGGCGAAGGCTCCGCCGCCGATGACAATGCCTCGTTGTGCCGCCATGATATCCGTTCTCGCTGTTGCCACGCGCTTATAGCTGGGCGAAACAGGATCGCGAAACAAGGGCGGCAATGGGACCGGGGCCTGCACGGCCAAGGTCTTGGTAAACCTCCCTTAATATTGCCGCTGAGCGAAAGATGCCGACATGTCCAAGAGCCTGATCGATCTGATCGATATCCTCGATCTCGAGACCATCGAGGTGAACATGTTCCGCGGGCGCAGCCCGAAAACGCGCTGGCAGCGGGTGTTCGGCGGCCAGGTGATCGGCCAGGCCATGGTGGCTTCGTGCCGCACCGTCGAAGGCCGCATGCCGCATTCGCTGCATTGTTATTTCATTCTGCCCGGCGACCCGCAGATTCCGATCGTCTACGAGGTCGAGCGCCTGCGCGACGGCAAGAGCTATTCGACCCGGCGTGTCACCGCGATCCAGCATGGCCACGCGATCTTCTCGATGATGGTGTCGTTCCACGCCGAGGAGGAGGACTCGTTCAACCACCAGGATCCGATGCCGGACGTGCCGCCGCCGGACAAGCTCACTGCGGAAGAGCTGTCGAAACATCCGATCATCGAGAAGATGCCCGATTTCATCCGCCGCTATTACGAGTCCGATCGCCCGATCGAGCTGCGTCCGGTGGAATTCCAGCGTTATGCTGGCGAGAAGATTCCGGAGGGGCGGATTAATTTCTGGATTCGTACCGCCGCGAAGCTGCCGGACGATCCGGCGCT
This sequence comes from Tardiphaga sp. P4_G1, assembly GCF_056401215.1. NCBI lineage: Bacteria > Pseudomonadati > Pseudomonadota > Alphaproteobacteria > Hyphomicrobiales > Nitrobacteraceae > Tardiphaga > Tardiphaga sp. P4_G1. Next base: position 204,411 of record NZ_JBFUJU010000003.1, on the reverse strand, counting down.
CCATATGTGCGCGCTGGCCTATGCGTCGGACTTTTCGCTGCTCGATTCCATCATGGCCCGCTATGGCCGCACTTTGTTCGACGGTCAGGCGATGGCGGCCAGTCTCGATCACGCCATGTGGTTTCACCGCCCGTTCCGCGCCGACGAATGGCTGCTCTACAGTCAGGATTCGCCGAGCGCCCAGAACGGTCGCGGCCTCGCGCGCGGCCTGATCTTCAAGCCCGACGGCACGCTGGTGGCGACCGTGGCGCAGGAAGGCTCAGTGCGCGAGCGCCGCGAGAAGCCGGCGACGTAAGTTGCTCCGCTTCCAGCCATGAATCCCGCTTCGCCGTCTTGGCGTGCAAACGGCCCGCCCCGAAGGCAGGTCGCCGCCCAATTTCCACGCGCCATGCCAACGGGGATGGCATAAAGCTGTCTGATTGCGTAAGCAGGGTCGTACACCGCCCCCGAAGAGGAATCCTGCATGAAGCTCGTGGTCGCGATCATCAAACCCTTCAAGCTCGATGAAGTGCGTCAGGCTCTGACGGCCATCGGCGTCCACGGCATGACGGTGACCGAAGTGAAGGGCTATGGCCGGCAGAAGGGCCATACCGAGATGTATCGCGGCGCCGAGTATATTGTGAACTTCCTACCCAAACTGCGCCTCGAAATCGCTGTGGCGTCCGACCTCGCGGCCAAGGCGGTCGAGGTCATCTCCACCGGAGCCCGGACCGGCCAGATCGGCGACGGCAAGATCTTCGTGACCCCGATCGACCACGCCCTGCGTATCCGCACCGGCGAGACCGACAGCGACGCGCTTTAGGCAACACACCAGCGCCCCACGGGCTTTCAGCCAGAGCTGCTCTCAGTCCGCTCGAATACGCCCGAAGGGCTCTACGGCCTTGCCCGGGTTGAGCCCTGTCAATTCCACGCGCGCCAGTTGGAAGGCCTGAAGATTAGACAATTTCGAGTTTTTTGCCTCGGATTGACGTATTTGGACACCTCTGGGCTGCCCGCCGCCTAAGCAGGAATATGTCGAGAGCCTGTCATGCTTCCATTTTGGGCAAGATTGGCTAGAGTTTGGGCGCGACCGAATAGCGCACTCTGTCTCATCACGTGAGAAACGCGAAAAGCTGGGGATTCATAAACCGTTAGAGAATTCCGCCGATCTGGCACGGCATTTGATTCTATCTGGTCTGGCTGTGCCCGCGTAGTGAACTTCTCCGCGTGGTGAACCTCAGTCGAGATCGCCCGGTCGGTTTTCGGTCGGGCCCAAGCGGGGATAGGACCCATGAAAATTGTTATGGCGATCATCAAGCCATTCAAGCTTGAGGAAGTCCGTGATGCCCTGACCGCCATTGGCGTTCATGGTTTGACGGTGACGGAAGTCAAAGGATATGGCCGGCAGAAGGGCCATACGGAAATTTATCGCGGCGCTGAATATGCGGTGAGCTTCCTGCCCAAGATCAAGATCGAGGTGGCTGTCGCTTCCGATCAGGTCGACAAGACCATCGAAGCCATCACCACCGCCGCCAAGACCGGCCAGATCGGCGACGGCAAGATCTTCGTCATCAACCTCGACCACGCGGTTCGCATCCGCACCGGCGAGGCCGATGCTGCAGCCCTCTAAGTCGAATTCCTCGGATTTCGCGCTCACCCATTCTTCAATCAGGAGTCAAACACAATGACGTTTAAGCGTCCCTCTGGCGCGGGATTGGCGGCACTCGCCGTTGGCCTGTTCGCCGCAACTGCGGCTTACGCCGATCCGACGGTCAACAAGGGCGATAACGCCTGGATGATGACCTCGACGGTGCTGGTTCTGTTGATGACCGTCCCGGGCCTCGCCCTGTTCTACGGCGGCCTCGTTCGTTCCAAGAACATGCTCTCGGTGTTGATGCAGGTCCTCTACACCGCTTGCATCGTGATGGTGATCTGGGCTCTCTACGGCTACAGCATCACGTTCACTGGCGGTTCGGCCTATATCGGTGGCTTCTCGAAGGCGTTCCTCGCCGGCGTGACGCCTGACTCGATGGCTGCTTCGTTCACCGCAGACGCCAACATCTCGGAACTCGTCTACTTCTGCTTCCAGATGACCTTTGCCGCCATTACACCCGGCCTGATCGTCGGCGCCTTTGCAGAACGCACCAAGTTCGCCGCGATTGCACTGTTCATCCCGCTCTGGGTGACGTTGATCTACTTCCCGATCGCGCACATGGTCTGGTACTGGGCTGGTCCGGACGCCATCGTTGCAGCCGCCAAGGCTGTTGCGGCTGCGGCTCCCGATGCGAAGGCTGCGGCTCAGGCCAAGCTTGATGAAGTCATGGCCGATGCCGGCCAGGTGTTCCTGTGGGGCGCTCTCGACTTCGCTGGCGGCACCGTCGTTCACATCAACGCCGGTATTGCTGGCCTCGTGGGCTGCCTGATCATCGGCAAGCGCACCGGCTACGGCAAGGAGCTGATGGCTCCGCACTCGCTGACCATGACCATGATCGGCGCGTCCCTGCTGTGGGTTGGCTGGTTCGGCTTCAACGTCGGTTCGAACCTCGAAGCCTCGGGCACTGCCGCTCTCGCGATGACCAACACCTTCCTCGCAACTGCGGTTGCGGCGATGGCCTGGATGTTCGCGGAGTGGATGACCAAGGGTCACCCGTCGCTGCTCGGCGCAGCATCGGGCGCGGTTGCCGGCCTCGTCGCCGTCACCCCGGCTTGCGGCTTCTCGGGTCCGATGGGCGCGATGGTTCTCGGTCTGGTCGCAGGCGTCGTCTGCCTGTTCTTCTGCACCGTCGTGAAGAACTCCCTTGGCTATGACGACTCGCTCGATGTGTTCGGCGTCCATTGCGTCGGCGGCATCATCGGCGCGCTCGGCACCGGCATCCTGGTCAACCCGGCCCTCGGCGGCACGGGCGTCATGGACTACGTCGCCGGCAAGATCGGCGACTACGACATGGTCACCCAGATGATCGCGCAGTGTAAGGCTGTCGCGACCACGTTGGTGTGGTCAGGCGTCGGTTCGGCGATCCTGTTCAAGGTCGTCGACGTGATCGTCGGTCTCCGCGTCAATGTTGAAGTCGAGCGCGAAGGCCTCGACGTCACCGAGCACACCGAACGCGCCTACAACATGTAAGCGTCACGAGCATGCCGGATCATCGGTCCGGGATGCTCACAAAGGGATCGGTTGGGGCACTACCCGGCAATGTCCCAACCGTCGAAGGGCTCCAGCGCAAGCTGGGGCCTTTCACTTTTTGGGGGCCATTCTGATCCCCGCGTAGGCCTGGACGGCCGCCGAACACGTGATAGCAAGGCCGGCCCCTCGATGGTTAATCGCGTCTTAACCTCGCCGTATCTATGGTGGTTTGATCTCGTTTCGGCCGATCTCATGGGGCGATCGGCTGCCTTAAAAGTACTGGCGTTTTCCTGATGGCACTCACCGCTCCTCCTTCCGCGGCGCAAGGCGCTGGCAGCCGGACCTCGGCTGGGCCCGATGGCGAGCGTTCGCCGTTTGCGCGGTTGACGGAATTGCTGGCGCCGTATCAGCCCGGCCAACCGCTGATCACACTGTCATTGGGCGAACCGCAGCACCCGGTGCCGGATTTCGTTGGGCCGGTCCTCGCCAAACACATCGCCGATTTCGGCCGCTATCCGATCGCCAAGGGCATCGAGCCATTCCGCCGCGCCGCCGCGACGTGGATGGGTACGCGCTTCAATCTCCCGCGCGCCCTTGATCCTGAAACCGAAATACTGGTGCTGAATGGCAGCCGTGAAGGCCTGTTCTTCGCCGCGATCACAGCCGCGCGCTTTGTCGGCCCGCGCAAAGGCACGCCGGCGATCCTGCTGCCAAATCCGTTCTATCCAGCCTACGGCGCCGGTGCGCGTGCCGCGGGTTGCGAACTGATCTTCATGCCGACCACAGTGGCCAACGGCTTCCTTCCCGATCTCGACGCACTCGATGAGGCCACGCTGGCGCGCACGGTGGCGATGTACGTCGCATCGCCGGCCAACCCGCAAGGCGCCGTCGCGACGCCCGCTTACTTCAAGAAGCTGCACGACCTCGCGCTGCGCTACGGTTTCATCGTGCTGTCCGACGAATGCTATTCGGAAATCTACACACAGGCCGCGCCCGGCAGCATGCTGGCGTCAGCCGGACCCGACTATGCCAATGTCGTTGCGTTCCAGTCGCTGTCTAAGCGCTCGAACCTGCCCGGCATGCGCGTCGGCTTCGTCGCCGGCGACAAGAAATTCCTCGGCGCATTTCACGAACTGCGCAATGTGGCCGCACCGCAGGTCCCGGTGCCGCTGCAGCAGGTCGCGGTTGCCGCCTATAGCGACGAAGCACATGTGGAAGAGAATCGCAGGCTCTACCGCCTGAAGTTCGATCTTGCGGATCAGATCCTCGGCAATCGCTACGGCTACAAGCGCCCGGCTGGCGGCTTCTGTCTGTGGCTCGATGTCTCCGCATATGGCGGCGACGAAGAGGCAGCCGTGAGACTGTATCGCGATGGCGGCGTGCGCGTGGTGCCCGGAAGTTATCTGGCGCGCCCGCAGGCCGACGGCAGCAATCCCGGCGCCGGCTATATTCGTTTGGCCATGGTGCAGGACAGTGAAACGACAGCCGAGGCTTTGCATCGGCTGGTGAAGATTTTGAATTGAAGATCCTGGATTGATGCAGGGCGCATGAGCACTCCGGTATGAGCACCACGATCGAACGCGTCATTCCTCTCGTCGGCCATCTGCCCGCGTCGATTCGCGAGATGCTGGGACGACGGCTGCGTGAACTGGCGGGCTTTGGCCTGGTCTGCGCCGCAGGTGTCGCGGCGGCAGCGATGATGACGTGGTCCGTGCAGGACCCGAGCCTGAGCCATGCCACCTCGCGTGCGATCCGCAATGTCGCCGGTTATCCCGGCGCGATCGGTGCCGATCTGTTGATGCAGATCCTCGGCCTCGGCGCGATCATGATGATTCTCACCATCGCCGTCTGGGGCTGGCGGATGATGACACATCGGCATTTCGATCGCGAAGCACTGCGCATCGGTTGCTGGGTCCTTTGCACCATCATCGCATCAGGCTTTGCCAGCTGCTGGCAGCATGGCGGGTCGTGGCCGCTGCCGACCGGCGTCGGTGGCGTGGTCGGCGACGCGCTGTTTCGCGCGCCCGCGGTGGTCTTCGGCCCCGTCGGCTTCATCTATCGATTCGTCCTCGGCTTTATTCTCTGCGCGGCGATGATCGTGACTTTCTTGATCGCCTGCGGCTATGGCGCGCAAGCGAAGGAAGAGTTTGCCGAGATCGATATCGAGGAAGACGACGAGCCATTCGAGGAAGACGAAACCCGCGATCGCAGCTCGATCTCGGTCTCGCTTGGCTGGGCGGCGCATGCCGTGATGAGCGCGAAGGCGCGTCTCGGCCGTTTCCTCTCGTTGGTCTACGGCAAGATGGTCGCGAGCGAGCCCAACGCGCGGGCGGCCTCCTTCGAACGTCAGGAACCGAACCTCGGCGGTCGTCGCAACAGTCCCTCCATCGCACCGCATGACGAAGACGAGAGCGATCACGACGAGGACGAAGAGCACGACTACGAGGAAGAAGAAGAGGAAGAGGAGCCCGCCCCGAAGGCCCGCAAGAAATCCTCGGCCAAGGAGCCGGTGCGCAAATCCAACGGCAAGTTCGAACTGCCCTCCGTCGGCATGCTCACCGCGCCGAAGGCCGCCGATCGCAAGCCGCTCAGCAAGGCCGAACTGGAAGCCAATTCGCGCGCGCTGGAAGGCGTGCTGCAGGACTTCGGCGTGCGCGGCGAAATCGTCAAAGCCAATCCCGGCCCCGTCGTCACGCTTTACGAACTCGAACCCGCACCCGGCATCAAGTCGTCGCGCGTGATCGGCCTTGCCGACGACATCGCACGCTCCATGAGCGCGCTGTCCGCCCGCGTCGCCGTCGTCCCCGGTCGCAACGCCATCGGCATCGAGCTGCCGAACGCCCATCGCGAAAACGTCTACTTGCGCGAACTGCTGACCGTGCAGGACACCAATGACGGCAGCATCAAGCTCCCGCTCTGCCTCGGCAAGAATATCGGCGGCGAGTCCATCATCATCGATCTTGCGCGCACCCCGCATATGCTGATCGCCGGTACCACCGGTTCGGGCAAATCAGTCGCGATCAACACCATGATTCTCAGCCTGGTCTACCGGCTGCGGCCGGATCAGTGCCGCCTGATCATGGTCGATCCGAAGATGCTCGAACTCTCCGTCTATGACGGCATCCCGCATCTGCTGACGCCGGTCGTGACCGATCCGAAGAAGGCCGTGGTCGCGCTGAAATGGGCCGTGCGCGAGATGGAAGAGCGCTACAAGCGCATGGCCAAGCTCGGCGTGCGCAATATCGACGGCTATAATGCGCGCCTCGTGGAAGCCAAGGCCAAGGGCGAGGAGCTCTCGCGCACCGTTCACACCGGCTTCGACAAGGAAACCGGCAAGGCGATCTACGAGGAAGAGAAACTCGATCTCGCGCCGCTGCCCTATATCGTCATCATTGTCGACGAAATGGCCGACCTGATGATGGTCGCCGGCAAGGACATCGAAGGCCTGGTGCAGCGTCTCGCGCAGATGGCACGCGCCGCCGGTCTCCACGTCGTCCTCGCCACGCAGCGTCCGTCGGTGGACGTCATCACCGGCACGATCAAGGCGAACTTCCCGACGCGTATCTCCTTCCAGGTCACGTCGAAGATCGACAGCCGCACCATCCTGGGTGAGATGGGTGCCGAACAACTGCTCGGCCGCGGCGACATGCTCTATATGGCTGGCGGCGGCCGCATCTCGCGCGTACACGGTCCTTTCGTGTCGGACGAGGAAGTCGAGAAGGTGGTGCGCCACCTGAAGACGCAGGGCGAGCCGGAATATCTCGAGGCGGTCACCGCCGAAGAACCGGAAGAGGGCGAGGACGGCGCGGTATTCGATTCGACCGGCATGGGTGCCGATGGCGGTGGTGGCGATCTGTTCCAGCAAGCCGTTGCCATCGTGAAGCGCGACCGGAAGGCGTCGACCAGCTACATCCAGCGCCGGCTGCAGATCGGTTACAATCGCGCAGCGTCGCTGATCGAGCGCATGGAAAACGAAGGCATCGTCGGTCAGCCCAACCATGCCGGTAAACGCGAGATTCTGATCGAAGAAGAAGAAAGCGGGTTCTGAGAGTTTGACCCCGCCGATGGACAATCCCGCTTTTGAGTCGCGAAATCGCCACAGCTCCGGGTTAGCGCCTGCGCTGGCGGCGCCAGCCGCGGCGGGGGCGCAAGAGACCACCGGCCGGACCGCAAAACCGGTACCCATTCTGACGCAAAGCGCGGTAAAATGCGCCGAACCCGCCGAGCAGGACGACGCCTTGATGAGACGCCCGACCCATCACGCCGCAGACCGGTCTTTCCTGCGCATCGGCGCAGCCGGCCTCGTCGCGACGTTTGTCGCCGCCATTGTGGCGCCCTCGGCCCATGCCCAGTCAATCCCATTGCCGCGACCTGCACCGCAGGCGCGCAGCAATGGCAGTTTCCAGATGTCGGCCTCCGAGCCCCCGGCCGTTCGGCCGCCAGTTGCAATCGCACCCAAGACATCGGCGACGACATCCACGCCACCGAATCCAATCATTCCGGATCCGCGCCGCAACGTTCCCGCCAGCATTTTCATGAGCTTCGACGCCAATCAGAAGGCGCAGGCGAGCAAGGTCAGCAGCTATCTGTCATCGCTCAGCAATCTGAGCGGTAACTTTGTTCAGGTGGGCCCGGACGGCAGCCGCACCACCGGTGACTTCTTCATCCAGAAGCCCGGCAAGGTCCGTTTCGAATATGATGCACCGACGACCATCGCCATGGTGTCCGACGGCCAGTCGCTCGCCGTCCGCGATTCCAAGCTGGCAACCCAGGACATCTACCCGCTGTCGCAGACACCGTTGCGCTATCTGCTGTCCGATCGCATCGATCTGATGAAGGACACCAATGTGGTCGCCGTCAGCGCTGACGACCTCTATACGTCGGTGACCATTGAGGAAAAGAACGCGCTGGTCGGCACCTCGCGCCTGATGCTGATGGTCGGCACCAAGGATGGACAGCTCAAGCAGTGGACCGTCACCGACCCGCAGGGCTATGACACCACGGTCGCGATCTACAATCTCGATACCGCGAAAAAGCCCGACCCGGGGCTGTTCAAGATCGACTTCACCAAGTATCCCACCAGCGGCGCGAATTAGTTTTCGCTGCAGGTGATGCCCTCACGATGAGCAGGCGCGCTTGCGCCGTCTCACCATCGGATTTCTATGCGTTTTTCCCTGACCACCTGGAATATCAATTCGGTGCGATTACGCATCGACCTTGTCGCCAAGTTTCTCGAAGAGATGCAGCCGGATGTGCTGTGTCTGCAGGAAACCAAGTGCCCGGACGATGCCTTTCCGCTCAAGCGCTTCAAACAGCTCGGCTATGACCATGTCGTGCTGAACGGGCAGAAGGGCTATCACGGCGTCGCCATCGTCTCGAAACTTCCATTCGAGAGCAGCGACATCCGCGTGTTCTGCAACAATCTGGACTCACGCCACATCTCGGTATCGTTCGGTGAAAAGGCCGGCATGGCCGTGCCGCTGATCGTGCATGATTTCTATGTGCCTGCCGGCGGCGACGTTCCGGATCCGGACGTGAATGCGAAGTTCGCGCACAAGCTCTCGTTCCTCGACGAGATGAAGACCTGCGAGCCGCTGCATCCGCGCGGCGATGCGCGTCACATCCTGGTCGGCGATCTCAATGTGGCACCGCATGAGAATGACGTGTGGTCGCACAAGCAGATGCTGAAGATCGTGTCGCATACGCCGATCGAGTGCGAAAAGCTGCTCGCCGTGCAAAGCGAGGGCAACTGGATCGACGTCGCGCGCGAACGCATTCCACTGTCGGAAAAGATCTACACGTGGTGGAGCTACCGCGCCGCCGACTGGGCGGTGTCGAATCGCGGCCGCCGCCTCGATCACATCTGGGTGTCGTCCGCACTGAAGGATTCGATCCGCGACTTCACCGTCACGTCAGATGCACGCGGATGGGAGCGGCCATCGGACCACGTACCGGTCACGACGGTGCTGGAGCTTTGATATCAGTTACTGGCTGAGCTTGGCGCCGATCAGCGTCACATCGCTGGCGAGTTGGCTGACGCGAGTCGCCATGTCGTCACGCAGACGGCGCGCGGCCGCGGGATCGCTGTCGAGCACGCGCTGAAACAGGCTGCGCGTGATCCGGATCGTGCTGGAATATTCCGTGGCGACCGCCGTCGATGGCCGCTGCATCGCTACCAGCAGTGCAAGTTCGCCTATCAATGTGCCGGGCCCCGCGATCACCTCATGATCGCTGCCATCGTCGAGGCTGATGCGGAATGCGCCGTTCTGGACGACATAGCCGCAATCGGCATCGTCGCCCTGCCGGAACAACACGGAGCCCCGCGCAAATTCCTGCTGTTCGGAGCCGATCGCGATCACGCGCAAAGCGGCGATACCCAACAGGCGCAATGTTGGGACGCGCTCAAGCAGGGCTACATCATCATCGATCGACATGTAGAACCGTGTGATCGGGACGCGCGAAGGAGGGCACCGAACAGCTAATGGCGAATCGGCTCCCGAATCGTATCACGGCACCAACTTGTAGCCACCGGCTTCCGTCACCAGGATTTCAGGATTGGCGGCATCCTTCTCGATCTTCTGACGCAACCGATAGATATGCGTTTCCAGCGTGTGCGTGGTGACGCCGGAATTATAACCCCAGACTTCCTGCAACAGCGTCTCGCGCGACACCGGCAACTGGCCGGCACGGTACAGGAAGCGCAGAATCGCGGTTTCCTTCTCGGTCAGGCGGACCTTCTTGGCATTGGCGCCGGTGAGCATCTTGGAGCCGGGCCGGAAACTATAGGGACCGACGGTGAAGACGGCATCTTCGCTGGCTTCGTGCTGACGGAGCTGCGCGCGAATACGCGCCAACAGCACGGCGAAGCGGAACGGCTTGGCGACGTAATCATTGGCACCGGACTCCAGACCGAGAATGGTGTCGGAATCGGTGTCGTGGCCGGTCAGCATGATGATCGGCGCCTTGAAGCCACCCTTGCGCAGGCTGCGCACGACTTCGCGACCGTCCGTGTCGGGCAGGCCGACATCCATCAGCACCAGATCGGGGGAATTGGCCTTGGCTGCAGTAGCGCCCTTGGCGCCGGTGTCGACAGCGGAGGCCTCGAACTCTTCGTGCAGCGACAGCTGCTCGACCAGCGCCTCGCGCAAATCAGTATCGTCATCCACGATCAAGATCTTGCGGGCATTGGGCATTGCGACAATCCTTTGAACGGCTGCGGCGGAGCGTTGTTCGCCGCGCTGAAACAGTGGGCCAGAAATCGTGACAGGCTTCGCCGTTACTGCATATTCTAGCGCAAAATCAGCGACATTCCCGGCGAATGTACTGCTGCAGCGCGAAATAGAACATTTGCGGTAAATAGCAAGGCGGAGTTCGCGATTCGGATGGGAAGTCTCGTTATTTCAGACACTTATCGAACAAGCTTGCGTGATCGACCGCTAACTATGGTTCACATTCGCGCGTCAGCCGGAGACAGACTCCGTGGATGGCTGACGACCGATCACGCAACCATACCCGTCGCGCTCGGCCGCGGCGGAATCAAGGCGAACAAACGCGAAGGAGATGGCGGAACGCCGCTTGGGACGTTTCGCCCCATCCGCCTATGGTGGCGAGCCGACCGCAATCCACGTCCGCGTAGCTTTCTGCCGATCCGCCCCATCACGCCGATGGATGGCTGGTGCGAGGATCCGTCTGATCGGCACTACAATCGGCCTGTGCGGCTCGATCGTGGTCATGACGGCGACCGACTGGCCCGCGAGGATCATCTCTACGATTTCATCATCGAGATTGACCAGAACACCCGGCCGCGGATCGCCGGACGGGGGAGCGCGGTGTTCCTGCATCTGGCGCGCCCAAAATTCGCGCCGACCGCGGGCTGCGTGGCCATGACCAAGCCAGCCATGCTGCGGCTGCTGGCCCGGATCGGACCGAAGACGAAGATCGTTATCGGCTAGGCCTCTGGCCTAGCGACGTCCGAAAATCGCCGAGCCGACGCGCACATGAGTTGCGCCGAACTGGATGGCGATGGCGAAGTCGGCGCTCATTCCCATGGATAATTGCGTGAGCCCGTTGCGTGCAGCGATCTTCGCTGTCAGCGCGAAATGCGGTGCCGGCGCATCGTTAACCGGCGGAATGCACATCAGTCCGGAAATCGTCAGCCCATAGGTATCGCGGCAACGCGCCAGGAAATCATCAGCCTCGCCCGGCGCGATACCGGCCTTTTGCGGCTCCTCACCGGTGTTGAGCTGTACGAAGAGCTGCGGCGTCCGCTGCTGCGCCTTCATCTCCTTGCTTAACGCTTCGCAAATGCTCGGTCGATCGACCGAGTGAATCGCATCGAACAAGGCGACCGCTTCCTTGGCCTTGTTGGACTGCAAAGGCCCTATCAAATGCAACGCAATCGCGGGTTGAGTGGCGATTAACGCCGGCCATTTGGATTTTGCCTCCTGGACGCGATTTTCGCCGAACACACGCTGACCGGACTGGATCACGGGCGCAATTGCGTCAGCCTCGAACGTCTTCGACACCGCGATCAACGTCACAGAACTGCGGTCCCGCCGCGCTTCGTTACATGCGCGGAAGATATCGTACTCGACCGAAGCGAGTCCGTCGGTTGGTAAAGAAGACGTTACGCCCGACGACTCTTGCACGGATTTATTTTCAACCAAGGCGCGAACTTTCTTGAGATCCATTGCAGTTTAACGAATCCGGGAAAGGCTTTTTGAAGGCTTTGGAGTACCTATGTCCGCGGGGCTTAGGGATCGAAGATGTCACGCATCGGTATTAACCGCAATAAAGCGAGGCTTAGGGGAGCTCTCGGTATTCGCGCTCGACTGGTCCTGTTGGCCCTCATTCTGGTCGGGCCATTGATGGCGGAGCGAATTCGCTCACTCGATGCGACGCGTACCCACCAGATCGCGACGGCCGCGCGTGATTTCGCTGGTGTCGCCCAGCACAGCGCCGATGCACAGCGCGAAGTTTTCGCCTCGATCGAGGCCGTGCTGAAATCATCCGCCTACATCTATACGTCGGCCGCTCAGGTGAATCGGAGCTGCGCCATTATGCGGGCGAGCCTCCGCGGCGATATGCCGTGGCTGCGCAGCCTGACGGTGGCCGGTGCGGATGGCATCGCCATGTGCTCGACCTGGCCGGAAGTCATCGAGCAGAGATTCGATTTCAGCGATCGCCCCTATTTCAAGAAAGCGATAGCGACCGGTGAGTTTGTCGTCAGCGATTATCTGTTCAGCCGCTTGACGAACCAGCCGACAGTGATGGCTGCCTATCTCGCACCGGGCCTGACTAAGGACGACGATGCCGTGGTACTGGCGGCGGTGAATCTCGACTGGATGTCGAAGATCATGGGCAATCTCGGCGACCGGCCCGGTGTCACGACACTGCTGGTCGATCATGCCGGCACCGTGCTTGCAGCGCCGCCGACAAACGCCAGCGCGATCGGTCGGCCGATGGAAGACCTTGCTCTATTGCCGATGATCGAAGCGCATCTGCGCAATACGGATAAGCAGACCGGTTCGCTGTCATTCAGCGCCAGTGACGGTTCACAGCGCACCGTATCATTCGCGACAATCCCCGGTACCGGCGCGCAATTGATCGTCAGCATCGACGAGGCCCGAGTCTCGGCGGTTGCCGATCGCGAAATCCGCACCGCCTATTTGCAGCTCGCTTTCGTTTGCCTGTTCGTTCTGCTTGGTGCGCTGGTGGTTGCGGAGCGACTGATCATCAAGCCGATCCAGATGATGGAGACCATGGCGCAGCGCTTCGGTCGCGGCGACTGGTCGGCCCGCGTAGCGCGGAACAAGCTGCCGGCCGAGTTCGTACCGCTGGCACGCGCATTTTACGGCATGGCGGCGCAGTTGCGTGGTCGCGAACGCGAATTGCGCGCCAGCAACGAGCAGCTCACGGTGCTTGCCTCCATCGACATGCTGTCTGGCCTTGCCAATCGGCGCGGCTTCCAGAGCCGCCTCGATTTCGAATGGCTGAAGGCCCAGCAATCCGGCGACCATCTGACGCTGCTGATGATCGACGTCGATCACTTCAAACTCTTCAACGACACCTATGGCCATCCCGAAGGCGATGCTTGCCTGGCGCGCGTCGGCGAAGCTCTCTCCAGCCTGGCCGATCGCTGCTCGGGCTTTGCCGGACGCTATGGCGGCGAGGAATTCTGCCTGCTGCTGCCGGGCACCGAGGTCGCCCGCGGCGTCCAAATCGGCGAAATGGTACGCGCGGCAATCTGGAACCTGTCAGTCTCCCATGCCACCAGCGCACATCAGCGGGTCACGGTCAGTGTCGGCGTGGCCTCGACGATGCCAGCTACGCTGGAGACGGCGAACGATTTGATCGAGGCAGCCGATGCCTCGCTCTACGCCGCCAAACGGCGTGGCCGCAACACCGTGGTGGAGCACGGCTTCGTCCGGGCATATGGCACGGCCGTGTCGCTGGCGGGGTGAGACGGCGGGCCCCCGCCCCTGGCCCGTTTCTTGTCTTAAACCATTGACCTAACGCGGCCTTTTATGGCCTAGTCCCCCGCCTCAGCGCGAATTCAGCCCGAGCAAGCACCGGTTTGCGACCTCGTTCGCGCGTCCATGATCTGAGAAGCGCTCGAACCGGCCGGCGGATTTCAAAAACACCATGAGCAACGAACGTTACAACGCCCGCGAGACCGAACCACGCTGGCAGCGCGTCTGGGACGACAAGGCGATCTTCGCCACCAAGAACGACGATCCGCGCGAGAAGTATTACGTGCTCGAGATGTTCCCGTATCCGTCGGGGCGCATCCATATGGGCCATGTCCGCAACTATACGATGGGCGACGTGGTTGCGCGCTTCCAGCGCGCGCAGGGCAAGAACGTGCTGCATCCGATGGGCTGGGATGCGTTCGGCCTGCCCGCCGAGAACGCCGCGATCGAACGCAAGGTCGCTCCGAAAGCGTGGACCTATGAGAACATCGCGTCGATGAAAAAGCAGCTGCAGACCATGGGTCTGTCGCTCGACTGGTCGCGCGAATTCGCAACCTGCGACCCTACCTACTACAAGCATCAGCAGAAGATGTTTCTCGATTTCATGCGGGCAGGTTTGGCCGAGCGCAAGAAGTCCAAGGTGAATTGGGATCCGGTCGATCACACCGTGCTGGCCAATGAGCAAGTGATCGACGGCCGCGGCTGGCGCTCCGGCGCTCTGGTGGAGCAGCGCGAGCTGACCCAGTGGTTCTTCAAGATCAGCAAATATTCCGACGAACTGCTGACCGCACTGGATACGCTGGATCGCTGGCCCGACAAGGTGCGCCTGATGCAGCGCAACTGGATCGGCAAGTCGGAAGGCCTGCATTTCCAGTTCGGACTGATCGGCGCCCCCGCCGGCTTCGACAAACTGCCGGTGTTCACGACACGCCCGGACACCATGTATGGCCCGACTTTCGCTGCGATCTCGCCGGATCATCCGCTGGCGAAAGCGCTGGCAGAAAAGGACCCCAAGGTTGTCGCCTTCATCGAGGAATGCCATCGCATGGGCACCTCGCAGGCCGAGATCGACACAGCCGAGAAGCTCGGCTTCGACACCGGCATCAAGGTCACGCATCCCGCCGACGTGTCATGGACACTGCCACTCTACATCGCGAACTTCGTGCTGATGGATTACGGCACCGGCGCCATCATCGGCTGCCCGGCACACGATCAGCGCGACCTGGATTTCGCGCGCAAGTACGACCTGCCGGTGCTCGACGTGTTCGTGCCCGTCGGTAGCGATGAACGCGTTGGTAACATCGCTTTCGCTCCGGCGAAAAGTGAGACTGTGCAGTATGTCCGTTGGGTGGGTGAACCCGCCGTGATGACCTGCGAAGAAGCGATGAAGAAGTCGCTCGAGATTTTCGAGAAGGACGGCTGGGGCAAGCGCGAGATCAATTTCCGCCTGCGCGACTGGGGCATCTCACGTCAGCGCTATTGGGGTTGCCCGATCCCGATCATCCACTGCCCGAGCTGCGATATCGTGCCGGTGCCGGACAAGGATCTGCCGGTCGTGCTGCCGGAGGACGTTTCCTTCGACAAGCCGGGCAATGCACTGGATCATCATCCGACGTGGAAGCATGTGAAGTGCCCGAACTGCGGCGCGGATGCGCGGCGCGAAACCGATACCATGGACACCTTCGTGGATTCGTCCTGGTACTTCACGCGCTTCACGGATCCATGGAACACGTCGGCACCCACGACGACCGCCGTTGCCAATCGAATGATGCCTGTCGATCAGTATATCGGCGGCGTCGAGCACGCGATCCTGCATCTGCTGTACAGCCGCTTCTTCACCCGCGCCATGAAGGCCACCGGCCACGTCAATTTCGACGAGCCGTTTGCCGGCATGTTCACGCAAGGCATGGTGGTGCACGAGACCTACAAGAAACAGGACGGCACCTTCGCCTCACCGGCCGAGATCAACATCGAGATCGGCGGTAACGGCCAACGCGCTACGCTGATCGCCACTGGCGAAGACATCACCATCGGCCCGATCGAAAAGATGTCGAAGTCGAAGCGCAACACAGTCGACCCCGACGACATCATGGGCACCTACGGCGCCGATACCGCCCGTTGGTTCATGCTGTCGGATTCGCCGCCCGACCGCGACGTCATCTGGAGCGAAGAAGGCGTCAAAGGCGCCTCGCGCTTCGTGCAGCGTCTGTGGCGGCAGATCAACGAATCAGCCGCGCACGGCAAATCGGCGCCGGCAGCCCGGCCGACTGAATTCGGCCCCGATGCCTTGGCGATCCGCAAGGCGGCCCATGGCGCGCTCAGCAAGGTCTCGATCGAGATCGAAAAGCTGCATTTCAATGTCTGCCTCGCCCATATCCGCGAATTTTCTAATGTGCTGGGCGAAGCTTTAGCGAAGCCGGGAACTCCGGCCCCGGACGTCTGCTGGGCGCTGCACGAGGCCTCGGTCATTCTTGTTCAACTGTTTGCGCCGATGATGCCGCATCTGGCCGAGGAATGCTGGGGCGTACTGGGGCAACCGGGCATGATCTCGGAAGCCCGTTGGCCGCAAATCGAGCCCAATCTGCTGGTTGAAGACACCATGACCCTGCCGGTACAGGTCAACGGCAAGAAGCGCGGAGAAGTCACAGTGGCCCTGGAAGCGACGAACCCGGAAATTGAGGCTGCCGCTCTGGCGCTCGATGCTGTAAAACAAGCTCTCGACGGCAAACCCGTCAAGAAGGTCATCGTCGTCGCCCAGAGGATCGTGAATGTTGTCGGCTAAATCCCGTATCGCCGCCCGGCTCATGGTCGTCGCCACCCTGGCGGCGCTGACGGCCGGCTGCTTCCAGCCGATGTATGCCGAGCGTGGCGACGGTAAACCCGGCCTGCGCGAGAAGCTGCAGGGCGTCGAGGTGCCGCCGCTAGACTATCCCAACGCGTCGCCGCAAGCCCGCGTCGGCGTGAATATCCGCAATGCACTGATGTTCAAGATGTACGGCAGCGCCACCGGTCTGCCGCCGACCTATCAGCTGAAGATCCGCTTCAACCCAAGCCGGACCTCGCTGATCGTCGACCCGAATACCGCACTGCCGACCAGCGAAAACTACGGCATCGACGCGACCTATGGCCTGATCGAGATCGCCACCGGAAAGCAGGTCCTGACCGGCAGCACCTTCTCCCGCGTCACCTATGACATTCCCGGTCAGCTGCAGCGCTTCGCCCGCGCCCGCGCCTATCGCGATGCCGAGGACCGCGCGGCGGGCGAGATCGCCGACAACATCAACACCCGTCTGGCGTCGTTCTTCTACGCCGGCACCTAAGCGCCTCGCGTGGTCGCGCTTCGCGGAAAAGATATCGACGCGTTTCTGGCCAGGCCGGATCCCGGCCGGCCGATCATCCTGCTCTACGGGGCTGACGCCGGACTCGTCCGCGAGCGCGCCGACGCGCTGATGAAATCCGCGGTCGACGATCCCAATGATCCATTTTCGTTGGTTCGCATGGACGGCGATGATTTGGCCGCCGAGCCGTCGCGTCTCGTCGAAGAAGCCATGACGGTGCCGCTGTTCGGTGGGCGGCGGGCGATCCGTGTGCGCGCAGGCTCGAAGAATTTTTCCAGCGGCGTCGACACGCTCGCTAACTCCGATATCAAGGATTGCCGCATCGTCATCGAGGCTGGTGAGCTTCGGCCGGAATCGCCATTGCGGAAAGTCTGCGAGAAGGCCAGGACCGCGGTGGCCATCGCCTGTTACCCCGACACCGAGCGCGATCTCGCAAAGCTTATCGATGAAGAGCTCCGCGTCTCCAATCTCCGCATGGCGCCGGATGCACGCGCCACACTAATGTCGCTGCTCGGCGGCGATCGGCAGGCATCGCGTAACGAGCTCCGCAAGCTCACGCTCTATGCGCATGGTACCGGCGAAGTCACGCTCGACGACGTGATGGCCGTCGTCGCCGACGCGTCCGAACTGAAGATCGACCCGATCGTCGATGGCGCCTTTGCCGGAAATCCCGCCGCAGTGGAAGTCGAGTTCAACAAGGCGATGATCGCCGGAACTTATCCGGGCATGATCATGATGGCCGCGCAGCGCCAGGCCGCATTGCTGCACAAAGCCAGCCTGCTGGTGGAGGCTGGTAGTTCGGCATCAGCAGCCGTGGAAAGCGGATTTCCGCGGCTGCATTTTTCCCGCAAGGGAACGGTGGAAGCAGCGCTGCGAAATTTCTCCGCACAACGGTTGGTCAACATCATCGACCAGCTCGCCGTTGCCGCCCTCGATGTCCGCAAGCAAAACGCCCTCGGCGCGGTGATCGCACAGAGGGCGTTGATGTCGATTGCCGTGAATGCAAGGCGGCGCGGTTAGCTCTCCGAATCCAGCCGCTTCAGAATTTCGTCGAGCTGATCGAGATCACGATACTTGATGATCACGGTGCCGCCGGGATCACGGTGATCCACCGACACTTTCAGCCCGAGCACGTCGCTGACCCGTTTCTCCAGCGCGATCGTGTCGGCATCCTTCGCCGCCTTGGGAGACGACGTGCGCGGCTTCTGCGGCGCGCGCTCCGGCACCCCCTCTTCGTGCGCGAGTGCTTCGGTCTGACGAACGTTCAGTCCCTCGGCGATGATCCGTTTCGCGGCGCTCGATGCGTCCGGCAGGTTGATCAGCGCGCGGGCGTGACCGTTGGAGAGCTGCCCCGATGCGATCAGGCCCTGCACGTCTTCCGGCAGCTTGGTGAGGCGCATCATGTTGGCGACATGGCTACGGCTCTTGCCGACGATTTTCGCGATCTCGTCCTGGCTGTGTTTGTAGGTCTCGGCGAGCGCGTGATAGCCCTGCGCCTCTTCCATCGCATTGAGATCCTCGCGCTGGACGTTCTCGATGATCGCGATTTCCATCGCGGCCGAATCCGTCACGTCGAGCGGCACGATCGGCACTTCATGTAGACCCGCGATCTGCGACGCGCGCCAGCGGCGTTCGCCGGCGATGATCTCGAAGCGATCGTTGCTACCCTTCACCGGCCGCACCACGATCGGCTGGATCACGCCATGCTGCTTGATCGAGGCGGCGAGTTCGGCGAGCTCAGCATCGGCAAAAGCCCGACGCGGGTTGCGCGGATTGGCCTTGAGAAATTCAATAGGCACCTTGCGCTGGTTGCGCGAAGGACGCTCGACATGCGCGGCCTCGCCGCCGACATCGCCGATCAGACTTGCAAGACCGCGGCCCAGCCGCGAACGCGCTTCATCAGCCATCGCCAATCCCTTCGAACTCATCGCGCCACTCCGTACTCAAACTTGAAATTCGGTTACAGGCTGGGCAAAGGCGCACTTGCGCCGCGCCTGCCATTATCGTTTGCGATCCGCTGTGGTGGGCACGCTGTGCTTTGCCCACCCTACTTGCTCAGTGAGCGGTGCGCAGGTCGCGCTCGCGCTGGATCACTTCGGTCGCGAGCCGCAGATAGGCTTCAGAACCCGAGCATTTCAGGTCATAGACCAGCACCGGCTTGCCGTAGGACGGCGCTTCCGAAATGCGGACGTTGCGCGGAATCATGGTCTCATAGACCTTGCTGCCCATGAATTCGCGTACGTCGGCAACGACCTGGTTTGACAGGTTGTTGCGCGAGTCGAACATGGTCAGCACGATGCCATGGATCGACAGGTTCGGATTCAGCGTCGAGCGCACCTGCTCCACGGTCTGCAACAATTGCGACAAACCTTCGAGCGCGAAGAACTCACACTGCAGCGGAACGAGAATAGCGTCCGACGCGGCCATGGCATTGACGGTGAGAAGGTTGAGCGATGGCGGGCAATCGATCAGCACGTAAGTATAGTCGGAGCCCGGCGAGACATTGTTGTTCAACTCGCCGATCGCATCGCGCAGCCGGAAGGCGCGGTCGCGGGCCGAACCGAGTTCGAGTTCGAGACCCGACAGATCCATGGTCGAGGCGGCTATGTGCAGACGCGGCACGGCGGTGACGACGACGGCATCGCGCAGTGGCGCTTCGCCGATCAGAACGTCATAGGTCGAGCAGTTGCGATTGCGGCGATCGATGCCGAGACCGGTGGACGCATTGCCCTGCGGATCGAGATCGACGATCAACACGCGCTCGCCGATCGCAGCAAGTGCGGTGCCGAGATTAATCGCAGTCGTCGTCTTGCCGACGCCGCCCTTCTGATTGGCCAGCGCCAGGATGCGGGGATGGCCAGGCACCGTATTTGACGTATGCTCTTGATATTGCTGATCAATTACGGTCATTGGTGTGGCCATTTTGGTTTGCGGACGGGGTCAGTCGCTCGATCCGGTCGAGTTCGACGATCCAGCCTTGTCCGCCGGTCAGGCTGGCATGCAGGCGCGGGCTTATATTCCAATATCTAGTAGCTTCGGTCAATTCCGATTCTACATCTTGACCCTTGAGAAATAAGGCTTTTGTGCCCGGCTTCATCAGGGGCTCGGCGAAACCGATGACGATATGTAACGAGGCAACGGCACGCGCGGTGATGCAATCGACATGCTCGGGAAATCTATCCACATTATCCCCGATGTCAGCCAGATGAATTGTGCCTGGGGCTTGCGTCACACGTAACGCTTCGCGCAGGAACGCCGCCTTCTTGGCGTTTCGCTCGACGAGATGAACATGTCCGCCAGCGACATCACCCATGGCACAGGCCAGAACCACACCGGGGAAACCTCCGCCGCTGCCGAAGTCGAGCCAGGTCATGGCTGAAGGCGCGAGGTTCAGAAGCTGCAGCGAATCCGAGATATGGCGCGTCCAGAGATTTGGAAGCGTGGCCGGCGAAATCAGATTTGTCTTGGCCTGCCACTGCAGCAACAGGTCGACATAACGATCGAGCCTGTCTTCCGTTTCACGTGAAACAGGTGTCAGCCGCAAGGCCGCAGCCTTATCGGCATCGAGCCGGGGTGCGGGAGCCGCTTGCTGGGATCGTTGCGCCATTGGATTGTCTGAAAAGCTGTTGGGACCCATCCATACTCTGAGTCCATTACAGCCGCTATCAAATTGCCGGATTGAGGCGACGAATCCGGGCGGGAATTGCCGATGAATGAGCGACCGACCTATCAGGATGCCCTTCGACGCACCGGCCTGCTCCGCATCCTCGAACCATTCGACCCGCATGTGATCGGCACGCTGCCGCTCGGTGTCGCCCGGCCCAACAGTGACATCGATATCATCTGTTGCGCCGCCGACCTGTCCGCGGCTGTTGAACTTGTCTGGAAGCACTTCGGCGAGTCCGAAAGCTTTGCCATCTATCAATGGTCGGCCAAAGGCCGACCGGTGATCGCGACATTCGAAGCGTATGGATGGCCATTCGAAATCTTCGTCAGCTCGACTCCCGTACAGGATCAAGCTGGCTGGCGGCACTTCGAGGTCGAGAAGCGACTGCTGACCCTGGGTGGACCCGCCTTCCACACCGCCATCTGCGCGTTACGGGCCGGAGGAGTAAAGACAGAGCCTGCCTTTGCGCGTGCGCTCAAGCTTGAAGGCGATCCTTACGCCGTCCTGTACGACCTGTTCAGCACCTCTGATAACCAGCTGAATGCCGTCCTGAGGGCGCAAGGGTTTGCAGTATAGAGGATTCAGGACAGTGAGTTGACCAGGATCAATGTGAGCAGGACGAGTCCGGCCTCCAATGAATCATCGTTGGAGGCAGATGACCATGAGTGTGATCGTACGGCTTTTCCTGATGCTGGCAGCACCCATCACTGCGCTGTTCGTCTCGCGTGACGCACTCAATTTCGACGTGGTTCAGACGATCGTCGCCGTGGTTCTCTTTACAGTGGCCGTCGCAGCTATTGCCTTCTGGCCCCGTCGGCCAGCGAAGCCATCTTCAACGGAGCCGCGTTGATTTCGGCTTCCTGTTTCACGTGAAACAACCAACTAGGCCAAAGCAGCCTTCGGCTTGCGTGCTTCGCGGCGGAGATAGGCCGCGAGAATGGCCAATGCGGCCGGAGTCATACCATCCAGACGTCCCGCCTGCCCCACAGTGTGAGGAAGTACTGCCTTGAGCTTCGCCCGGGCCTCATTGGACAGTCCGGGGACCGCATCATAGTCGACATCCACCAGCGAGAGACCCTCGTCACGGCGAAAAGCCTCCACATCCGCGGTCTGACGCTTCAGATAGACATCATATTTGGCATCGATCTCGATATGGGTGCCGATCGCTGGGTCAATGGCCGATAATTCTGGCCAGATCCGGGTCACGGTGGCCCATTCGGTCTCCGGATAGGACAGGAGATCGAAGGCAGAGCGACGCTGACCGTCGTAATTGAGCACCAGACCATGCTTCGCCGCCCCGTTAGGAGTGATCGAAAGCGCCTGCGTGAGCGTCTTACCGACGGTGAGAGCTTCCATCTTGGCGCCATGCCGGGCCGAACGAGCGCTGCCGACACATCCCAGGCTGATACCCTTGTCAGTCAGGCGCTGATCGGCGTTGTCGGCACGCAGCGTGAGACGATATTCGGCCCGCGACGTGAACATTCGATAGGGCTCGGTAATCCCACGGGTGACCAGGTCGTCGATCATCACGCCGAGATAACCGTCAGCCCGGTCGAACACGGTCAACTGGCTCCCACTCGCGGCCAGGGCCGCATTCAAACCGGCGACGAGACCCTGGGCGGCCGCTTCTTCGTATCCGGTGGTGCCATTGATCTGCCCGGCCAGAAACAGGCCGGGGACGCGCTTGGTCTGCAGCGTCGGATCGAGTTCGCGGGGATCCACGTGGTCATATTCGATCGCATAACCGGGGCGGACCATTCGGACCCGCTCGAGACCGGGGATCGAGGCCAGGATCGCAGCCTGAACCTCCTCGGGCAGTGAGGTAGAGATGCCGTTGGGATAGACCGTGGAGTCATCAAGGCCTTCCGGCTCCAGGAAGATCTGGTGGCCATCGCGATCGCCAAAGCGGACGATCTTGTCCTCGATGGACGGGCAATAGCGCGGCCCTGAGCTCTTGATCTGGCCGGAATACATCGGCGAGCGATGCACATTGGCGCGGATCACCTCATGGGTGGCCGGTGTGGTGCGCGTAATGCCGCACTGGATCTGCGGATTGGTGATCCGGTCGGTCATCACCGAGAACGGCTCCGGCGGCTCGTCAGCGGACTGCATCTCTACCCCCGCCCAGTCGATGGTGGTCCCATCGAGCCGCGGTGGCGTACCGGTCTTGAGCCGTCCGAGGGTAAAGCCGACGCGCTCGAACGCCTTGGACAGGCCGAGTGCGGGAGCTTCATCGATCCGGCCAGCGGGCCAGTTCTTCTCTCCAAGATGGATCAAGCCGCGCAGAAACGTCCCAGTGGTGATGACCACCGATCCGGCGGAGAGTTCGCGGCCATCGGCCAGACGGATGCCGGTGACCCGACCATTTGACATCAGGAGGTCGTCGGCCTCGCCTTCGATCACACTCAGATTCTCGGTTGCCACAATCGCTGCCTGCATCGCTGCAGCGTAAAGCTTGCGGTCCGCCTGGGTACGCGGGCCGCGGACGGCCGGGCCCTTCTTGCGGTTGAGCATGCGGAACTGGATGCCGCCGGCATCGGCGACGCGCCCCATCAACCCGTCCAGCGCATCGACTTCGCGAACCAGATGACCCTTGCCCAGACCGCCGATGGCGGGGTTGCAGGACATCGCACCAATAGTCGCGAACTGGTGCGTGACCAGTGCCGTCAGCGCGCCCATGCGCGCAGCACCAGCCGCGGCCTCGCAGCCGGCATGGCCTCCCCCGATTACGATGACGTCAAACTTGTCCTGCATGGCCGCAGCTTCTAGCGCGGGCGCCGCCGGGATTGAAGAGAAATCCACAGGCAGTGTTTCACGTGAAACAACGGATGTCCTCTGAAGAGGATCTGAGAGGCAGGACTGTTTCACGTGAAACACAATCTGCTTTAGCCGTCATTGCGTGGCGCACGCCCGCAACGAAGCAGTCTTGTCCTTTTGAGACGGGTAAAATCTCTTTAACCGAGAGGCTCGCTTCTTAGATGATCTCACATTCATTTCATTAAATAATGAACAAAGAAATATTACTTACCTATACAAAAGTCCCGGAAGATGCTATCGAGGATATCCTCTACATCGACACGTCCCAGCAATCGTCCCAATTGCTGCGCTGCAGCACGCATATCTTCGGCAACGAATTCTTCGCCTTGCTCAGCCGATGCTGCAGCATGCTGCAACAAATCCGATGTGCTGCGCAGCAAAAGACGCTGCCGCTCCCGGGTAATCAGCCCGGCCTCGCCGCTCCCGAAGTACCGACCGGCAAAATCGACAAGCAGGGCCAACAGTTGTGCGAGGCCATCACCGCGTTCCGCAGAAATTGCGATCAACAGGTCAGGCCCGGCCGACGCAGTCTGGACCAGATCGACCTTGTTCTGGACCACCCAGACCGGCGTTTCAGATTCCGCCAGCCATTGTTCTGGATTGGATACCTCCGCGCTGGAGTCAACCAGCCATAGCACCAGATCCGCCTCGGCCGCCCGAGCCCGCGCCCGGCGCACACCCTCCTCCTCTACCGGATCGGCCGTCTCGCGAATGCCGGCGGTGTCGATGATCGTTACCGGATAACCGTCGAGGTCGAGCTGCACCTCGATAACGTCCCGGGTGGTGCCGGCATGCGGTGATACGATTGCGACATCGCGCCGGGCGAGCTGATTCATCAGCGTCGATTTACCGACATTGGGCTGGCCGGCGATCGCCACCACCAGACCGTCACGCAACCGCTCGCTTCGACTCTGCGCCGCCAGCACCTCCTCGATCTCCCGATGCAGCGCCGATGCTTTCGCCAGAGCCGGCGCCAGCAATTCGGCGGATACATCGCCCTCGTCGGAAAAATCGATGCCGACTTCGACCAGGGCCAGCGCCTCGATGATCTGCTGTCGCCAGTTGCGCGCCTTGTCGCCGAGCAGTCCCTTGAGTTGCCGCAGCGCCTGACGCCGCTGCCGGTCAGTGTCCGCGTGAATCAGATCGTCGAGGCCTTCCGCCTCGGTCAGGTCGAGCTTGCCGTTCTCGAACGCGCGGCGCGTGAATTCGCCGGGCTCCGCCGGCCGTAAGTCGTCGATGGCGCCCAGGGCCTCAAACAAAGAAGCCAATACCGCGCGCCCGCCATGAATATGAAATTCGGCAACGTCCTCGCCGGTCGCGCTCGCTGGCCCCGGAAACCACAGCGCCACCGCATCGTCGATCGGGCCGAGCCGGTCATCCGAGAGGAGAACATGGGTGGCCATCCGCGGCGCCGGCAGCTTCCTTGCCAGACGCGTCAGCGCCTCACCTGCCTGAGGACCTGACACGCGGACAATCGCAATCGCTGTCGGCGGGCGGCCGGAGGACAAAGCGTAGATCGTCTGGTCGCGTGGATGCATCGCCTATTTGCCGATGGGGGCGATGCGATGCAATGGGGATTCTGAACCCAGAATCCCGAGATGTTTAAGACAATCCGTGATTCCGGGTCTGTGCATCAGGCGTCTTCGCCGACCTCCGTACATCCCGGAATGACGGTCAACGGCCAGTACAAAGAACCGACACAAAAAAGCGCCGCTGCTTTCGCAACGGCGCGTTTTGCAGTCCTGCAGCTGTTCGCTCGAACAGCCCCCGAAACTTACGTATTCATCGAATCGAAGAATTCCGAGTTGTTCTTCGTGTTGCGGAGCTTGTCGAGCAGGAAGTCGATAGCGTCCATCGTACCCATCGGATTGAGGATCCGGCGGAGCACATACATCTTCTTGAGCAGCTGTGGATCCGTGATGAGCTCTTCCTTGCGGGTACCCGAGCGCGAGATATCGATCGCCGGGAAGGTCCGCTTGTCCGAGACCTTGCGGTCCAGGATGAGTTCCGAGTTACCGGTGCCCTTGAATTCTTCAAAGATGACTTCGTCCATGCGGCTGCCGGTATCGACCAGCGCGGTGGCGATGATGGTCAGCGAACCACCTTCTTCCACATTACGGGCCGCACCGAAGAAGCGCTTCGGACGCTGCAGAGCATTGGCGTCGACACCGCCGGTCAGCACCTTGCCGGATGACGGCACCACGGTGTTGTAAGCACGGCCAAGACGGGTGATCGAATCCAGCAGGATGACCACGTCGCGGCCATGTTCGACCAGGCGCTTGGCCTTCTCGATCACCATTTCGGCGACCTGAACGTGACGCACCGCCGGTTCGTCGAAGGTCGAGGAGACGACCTCACCCTTCACCGAACGCTGCATGTCGGTGACTTCTTCCGGACGTTCGTCGATCAGAAGAACGATCAGATAGCATTCCGGGTGGTTGGCGGTGATCGAATGCGCGATGTTCTGCATCAGCACGGTCTTACCCGTACGCGGCGGCGCGACGATCAGTGCGCGTTGACCCTTACCGATCGGCGCAACGATGTCGATGACACGCGCCGAGAGATCGCGGCGGGTCGAATCTTCCAGCTCGAGGCGGAAGCGCTGGTCCGGAAACAGCGGGGTGAGGTTGTCGAAATTGACCTTGTGCTTCGACTTCTCGGGATCTTCGAAGTTGAGCGTATTGACCTTGAGCAAAGCGAAATAACGTTCGCCTTCCTTCGGGCTGCGGATATGGCCTTCGACCGTATCGCCAGTGCGCAAGCCGAAGCGGCGGATCTGCGAGGGCGAGACGTAGATATCGTCCGGGCCAGGCAGGTAATTCGCATCAGGCGACCGCAAGAAGCCGAAGCCGTCGGAGAGAACCTCGACGACACCTTCGCCGATGATGTCGGTTTCCTTGATCGCCAGCTGCTTCAAGCTCGCGAACATCAGCTCCTGCTTCCGCATGGTGCTGGCATTTTCGACCCCGAGCTCTTCCGCAAACGAGACAAGCTCGGCTGGCGTCTTGGCCTTGAGGTCCTGGAGTTTCATTTCCCGCATTGGGAGGGATCCTGTGGAAAGTCGGGGAGGGAGCGCGAGGTAGCCAAGACGGATGCGGACGCTGGAAAAGATCAGGAAAGTCCGCAGGTCTCTGGCCAGGAAGTCTTGAGCGAGGAAGGTGCTGAAGGAGCTTCAAACCTGATGCGGTGGCCGGTTCAAAAAGCGAAACCGGTACAAACCACATCCGCCTGCGTGGGGTGGGATAACGCGAATATAGAAAATCGCAGGGTGTCGCGCAAGGAGCCGAAACGGCGGTTGTGATGACAAATTTGGCCTAGAACGGCTTCACGATCACCAAAATGACGATCAGGATCATCAAAATTGTCGGTACCTCGTTGATAATTCGATAAAATTTCGAAGTCCGCGTATTTTTGTTCTGAGCAAAATCACGCACCCGGGCACTCAGGAAGCCATGAACGCCAGACATCAGCAGCACCAGCGTCAGTTTGGCGTGAAACCAGCCCGAGCTGAACCAGTGACCGGCCCAGGCGAGATACAGGCCGAGGATCCAGGTGACAATCATCGCCGGATTGATGATCGCCTTGAGCAGGCGACGCTCCATCACCTTAAAGGTTTCGGATTGCTTCGAGCCGATCTCCGCATCGCAGTGATAGACGAACAGTCGCGGCAGATAGAGCATGCCCGCCATCCAGGAGATGACGGCGATCACATGCAACGCCTTGGCCCATTCATACATTCGAAAGTTCTTTCCAGCATCACTGCGTCACACCGCACGTGCAGACACCGGAACATTTCACCGGAAAGCCGCGTTGCAGGACGCGCCGATACAGAGCGGATCACCGCACTATCCGCAAGCCATCCTTCTCTTAAATAATATTTATAGAATCTTAGGTTTGAGTCTAAGTGACAGTGGATTTCAGCCGCCCAAAACAATCCCGGAACTGTCCCACGCTTATGCACATGGCCACGTGATTTCTCCAAAGCGGCCTGCATGCAAGTTCGATATGCAGCGCAAAGGCTTACCGTCGCCGTGCACTGGATTATCCCAAGACAAACCCGGATAACCCCATTATCATTCAGAGCAGCCTCAGAGCTTTTCCTCTTCATGAGCCCTGTGAAGAAAAAACCGAGTTATCCCGGGCCCGCTGAGGCGATGGTCGATTTCCCGGAAAAGCTCCACAGAGATTCACAGGACATACACGATCATGGTGCCCCCCACCGGCAGCTATTTTCATCTTCATCTGGTCTCCGATTCGACCGGTGAGACGTTGATCACGGTGGCCCGCGCCGTCGCGGCGCAATATGCCAACGTCACCCCGGTCGAACATGTCTACCCACTTGTCCGCAGCCAAAAGCAACTCGATCGTGTGCTTTCCGAAATCGAGGAAGCGCCGGGCATTGTTCTCTTCACGCTGCTGGAAAAAGATCTCGTCGGCCGGTTGGAAGCCAAGTGCCAGGAGATCAACAGCCCGAGCCTGTCGATCATCGGGCCAGTGATGCAGCTCTTTCAGGCTTATCTTGGTGCGTCGACCACCGGCCGCGTCGGTGCGCAGCACACGCTCAACGCCGAATATTTCAAGCGTATCGACGCGCTGAATTATTCGATGATGCATGACGACGGCCAGCATGTGGAAGGCCTCGAAGAAGCGGACGTGGTTCTGGTCGGCGTTTCGCGCACATCGAAGACACCAACATCGATCTATCTTGCCAATCGTGGTGTGCGCACGGCCAATGTGCCGCTCGTCCCCGGCATCCCCATTCCCCATCAGCTTGAGACGTTGAAAAATCCGCTGGTGGTCAGCCTGCACGCGACGCCGGAGCGCTTGATTCAGATTCGCCAGAACCGGCTTCTCAGCATTGGTAGCGATACGGCCAATGACGATTATATCGATCGCCAGTCGGTCACGGACGAAGTCACCTATGCGCGCAAGCTTAGCGCCAAATACGGCTGGGCTTTGTTGGAAGTGACACGTCGCTCCATCGAGGAAACCGCGGCAGCCATCATGAAACTGCTGGCCGATCGCCAGCGTCAGAGGATGTCCGAATGACCATTTGGCGAGGCGTGCAACCACTGATCCTGGCGTCGCAGAGTTTGGCGCGTCGTGAGTTGCTGGCGAATGCTGGCATTACGTTTGATGCGATGCCGGCGGATATCGACGAGCGCGGCATCCAGCAGAAATCCGGGTTGAAGGCGCCGGGCGAGATCGCAGCCTTGCTCGCCGAGCGGAAGGCGGCCTTTATCTCGCTGCGTCATCCCGGCCGCTATGTTCTTGGCGCCGATCAAATCCTGGCGCTCGGGGATCGGATGTTCAGCAAACCCGCCGGACGCGAACAGGCGGCCGAACAACTTGCGATCCTCGCCGGTCGGACCCACGAATTGCATTCAGCGCTTGCCGTCGTTTGCGATGGTGCGACGTTGTTCTCCAATGTCTCCGTGGCGCATATGACCATGCGCAAGCTGGATGATGCGGCGATCAATGCCTATCTGGACGCTGCGGGCGACAAGGTGACGACGAGTGTCGGCGCCTATCAGCTCGAAGGTCTGGGTGTGCATCTGTTCGAGCTGATTGAAGGCGATCACTTTACCATTCTCGGCCTGCCGCTGTTGCCGCTGTTGAGTTTCCTGCGGGGCGAAGAGATGATCGCGATCTGATTTTTATGAGGAATTGATGCGCGTATTGGGGCTGACCGGTTCGATCGGAATGGGGAAATCCACCACGGCGAAGTTGTTCATGGAAGCCGGCGTGCCGGTCTATGACGCCGACGCCACCGTGCACATGATCTATGAGGGCGAAGCTGCACCGCTGATCGAGGCGGCGTTTCCCGGAACCACCGTGAATGGCAAGGTCGATCGCGCGAAGCTATCGCCGCTGGTGGTGCACGATGCCGCCGCGATGAAGAGGCTCGAGCAGATCGTGCATCCGCTGCTCGGCGCCTATCACAGAAAATTCCTGGACGATGCAGAGAAGTCGGGTGTGCCGGTGGTAGTGGTCGATGTGCCCCTGCTCTATGAAACCGGCGGAGAAAAGCGGGTCGATGCGGTAGTCGTCGTGTCCACCAATCCCGAGCAGCAGCGCGAGCGCATCCTGGCGCGCGAGGGTATGACGGCCGAGAAACTCGACGCCATTCTGGCGCGGCAGCTGCCTGACGCCGAAAAGCGCAAGCGCGCCGACTTCGTGGTGGATACATCGAACGGATTGGATCCCGTGCGGGAGCAGATCCGTGAAATTCTCGCCGAGGCTGTTAAGATGCCGCAACGGCGACCGTAACCGCCCCCTGATTCGACAACCGGCTTACTGCGATGCGCGAAATCGTCATGGATACCGAAACAACCGGCCTCGATCCCCTCCGGGGCGATCGGCTGGTGGAAATCGGTTGCCTCGAAATTTTCAACCGGATGCCGACCGGCCAGACCTTCCATGTCTACGTCAATCCCGAGCGTGACATGCCTCAGGAAGCATTCAACGTGCACGGGCTGTCGGCCGAGTTCCTGTCGACCAAGCCGCTGTTTCACGAAGTGGTCGACGACTTCATGGCCTTCATCGGCGATTCGCCGCTGGTGATTCATAACGGCATGTTCGACCTCGGCTTCATCAATGCCGAACTCGATCGCATCAAGCGCCCGCCGGTGCCGCGCGAGCGTCTCGTTGACACGCTGCTGCTGGCGCGTCGCAAGCATCCCGGTGTGTCGAACAAGCTCGACGATCTCTGCGCCCGCTATGCGATCGACAATTCCCGCCGCACCAAGCACGGCGCGCTGCTCGACTCCGAATTGCTGGCGGAAGTCTATATCGACCTCATTGGCGCCCGGCAGTCGCAACTGATCCTGGCGGACGAAGCGCCTGCGCAGCGCACCGGCAGCATCAATGACGCACCGCGCCGCCAGCGCGAGATCGCACTTGCGCCGCGCGTGACCGAAGCCGATCGCGCCGAGCACCGCGCCTTTGTCGCAACGATGGGCGAGAAGGCAATCTGGAACGAATTTCTGGGAACGCCGTCGTAAAACGACAATGGCCGGGACAAGCCCGGCCATGACGTAAGCTTATTGTTTGGAGCACCCGAACTTAGTTTGCCGGACCAGCGTCGGCTTGAGCCTGACGTTCCAGGTTCTGCCGGTACAGACCGACGAAATCCACGGGATCGAGCATCAGCGGCGGGAAGCCACCATCGCGCACCGCGGTGGCGATGATTTCGCGCGCGAACGGGAAGAGTAGGCGCGGGCATTCGATCATAACCAGCGGGTGCAGGTTTTCCTGTGGCACGTTGACGATGCGGAACACGCCGGCATAGGCCAGTTCGAAAGAGAACAGCACCGAGCCGGCGTTCTCGGCCTTGCCCTCGACCGACAGCGTCACTTCATATTCGCTCTCGGAGAGATTGTTGGCGCCGACATTGATCTGGATATTGATGTTTGGCTGCTGGGCCTGCGGTGCCAGCGAGGCTGGGGCGTTCGGGTTTTCGAACGACAGGTCCTTGGTGTACTGCGCCAGTACATTAAGCTGAGGGGGGGACTGCTCCGGAGGGGTGCCGTTGCCGTTTGCCATCGAAAATTCTCCTGAAGCGCTGCCGGGCGGGTGGAACCGGTTCGTCGCGGGCGTCCGCACGAACGGTCGAATGAGGTGATCGCGGCGAGTGGCTATCATAGGCCTGCGGCACTCGACAAGGATGCCACGCCACAACCTGGACGCTAGAAAATCGCTGGTTTGACCCACCGCTTGGGCATCCAGGTGCAAAACCGGTCATATTCGCCCCGAATTCACGTTAAATGACTGAAAGTGCGGGTTTTCCTCGTTCGATCCGATTTCCTCTGACAGACAAACGCGCTAGAATTTATCGAAACGGTTGCGGTCGAGGCTGCCGGTGCGAAGGCCGCTTTGCCGCAGCCGGACACGATGGCGCGCCATTGGCTGGGCTTAGTTTCATGTCTACATGGAGCAGGTTCGCCCATGACGCGATCTCCCGACCCTGTGGGAGCCGATTTCAGCACCGCGATGGGCGGCATAGTCTTCCGCCGGGCATGCCCGGCACCGATCAGAAAGCAATAAGACGTGGACATTTACACCATCATCTTCCTGGCACTGGCGGTCTTCATTTTCATCCGCCTGCGCAACGTGCTCGGACAGCGCACCGGCGAGGAGCGTCCGCCCTTCGACCGCGCCGCGCGTGATGCTCTGCCGCCCGAAGGCAATGTCGTGCCGATGCCCGGCGGTCCGATCGATCAGGCTGCGCCGGCACCGGCCGCCGACGTCTCTCCCGCCGAGCGCTGGAAGGGCATCACCGAACCGGGCACGCCGCTCGCCGCCGGTCTCGATGCCATCGTCGACCAGGATTCGTCGTTCGATCCGCGCCATTTCATCACCGGCGCCAAGGGCGCCTATGAGATGATCGTGTTGGCCTTTGCCAATGGCGATCGTCGGTCGCTGAAGGATCTGCTGTCATCGGAAGTGTTCGACTCGTTCGACGCCGTCATCAAGGACCGCGAGAAGAACGAGCAGAAGACCGAGACCCGTTTCGTCTCCATCGACAAGGCCGAACTCGTCGGCGCCGAAGTGCGCGATCGCGCGGCACAGCTCACCGTACGTTTCGTGTCGCAGATGATTTCGGTGACGCGCGACAAGACCGGCGCTGTGGTCGACGGCAATGCCGACAAGGTCAGCGACATCACCGACGTCTGGACCTTTGCCCGCGACATCACTTCGCGCGATCCGAATTGGAAGCTGGTTGGCACCGGCAGCGTGCAATAACGCTGCCAGGCTCGGCCGGCTTGCCGCGCTGTGCGTGATTGCTGCTGCGTTGGTCCCTGTCTCTGCAGACGCACGGGTCCGGCGTCACGCCAAGCACGTCAAGAATGATCCTGCACAATTTGTGTATGTGCCGCGGCACAATCCGCCGCGGGAATGGCCGTTCGAATTCACAGGCAGCCAATATGCGCCGGTGAATTGGACCGATATTGGCGGCTGGAGCGAGGACGATCACCTCCTCGCCTTCCAGGCGTTTCGCACCAGCTGCAAGCCGATTGTTGCTCAACGCAACCCACCAACTGATTCGAAGGCGCTTGGCACCACGCTCCGCGATCCCTGCCGGGCTGCGAGAACTGCCGAGATTTCCGATGGTGCCAAGGCGCGCGCCTTCTTCGAAGACCATTTTCTGCCGCTGCGTATCTCACGGCTCGGTGAGCCTGAAGGTTTCGTCACCGGCTACTATGAGCCGGTGATCGACGGTTCGCGCACGAAGACTGACGTTTACACCGTGCCGGTCTATCGCCGCCCGTCGAATCTGTTTGTGCGCGGCTATCGCCAGTCATCCGCAAGCATGCCAAATGGCGGCGATGTGTTCCGCAAGATTGGCCGTCGCAAACTCGTGCCTTATTATGATCGTGGTGAGATCGAAGACGGCGCCATCGCCGGGCGCGGGCTTGAAATCGTCTGGCTGAAGAGCCAGACCGATTTGCTGTTCACGCAGATCCAGGGCTCGGCGCGCGTCCGCCTCGAAGACGGCGGCACGGTGCGGATCAATTACGATGCGCATAATGGCTATCGCTACACGCCGGTCGGTCGCGTGCTGATCGATCGCGGCATCATCCCGCGCGAGCAGATGTCGATGCAGCGTATCCGGCAATATATGGAAGAGAATCCAGATGCCGCGAGCGAACTGCGTCGGCAGAATCGCTCCTATGTCTTCTTTCGCGAAGTGCAGCTCTCCGACAAGGACGAAGCCGTCGGTGCGCAAGGCGTGCCGCTGACGCCGGGCCGCTCCATCGCCGTCGACAAGTCGCTGCATGTTTATGGCACGCCGTTCTTCATCGAGGGCGATCTACCTGTCGACTCGGATACGGCAAAGACGCCGTTCCGTCGCCTGATGGTGGCGCAGGACACCGGCTCGGCCATTGTCGGCCCTGCCCGCGCCGATCTGTATTTCGGCGCCGGCGCAGAAGCTGGCCGAGTCGCCGGCCGGATGCGCCATCCTGCGCGCTTTGTTATGCTGGTGCCGAAGAGTCTCGATCCCTCTGTGCGCGGCCATCACATGCCGCTGCCCGATGCGCGGCCGTCGGAGACAATCGCAAAGCTGTTTCCGCAGACCGAGCCGAAGCCGGTCGAAGCATCGAAGGTCGAAAATTTCGCGATCGATAACAAGGCTGCAGCAAGGCCCGATACGTCCAGGTCTGATACATCGGTCGCGTCAAAGCCCGCGGCGCCAGCCGTGATAATGACGACGCCATTGCCAGTTGCAAAACCAGCTGTGGCTGCAGTCGCGCCTGCCCCGACATCGTCTCCATCCGTGGCTACGACGGTGCCATTGCCGGAGGCTCGGCCTGCGGTCGCGCCTCAAGTCGCAGCCGAGGCGAAGTCGCAGAAAAAACCCGAAGTAAAACCTGAAGTGAAGCGGGAAGTGAAACCGAAACGTGCCAAAGCCCGGCACCGCGTGTATCGTCGCGCAGCGAAGCAGCCGCAGTCCCTCTTCCGTTTCCCCTGGCAATGAAGCGTTCACGTCCACCGCAACTTATCGATCCCGTGGCGCCGCGCCGTCGCCGCGTGCTGAGCGAAGAGGAGCGCGCGCTGTGGGAACTGGTCGCCAAACAGGTCAAGCCGCTGCGCAAAAAGCGTGTGGTGAAGCCGGAGCCCGCGGAAGACGCGCCAACGCTTGTGAAAGTCGCGGCGCCCAAGAAGATGACTTCGGCACCCCCGGCAGCCCTTAAAACCGCAAAGCCTGCCCCACCGCCCGTGCCGCCTCTGGCGCCGCTCGGCCGTCGCGAACGTTCGCAGCTCTCGCGCGGTCGCAAGGACATCGACGCGCGGATTGATCTGCACGGAATGACACAGACGCGCGCGCATCACGCGCTGTCGGCCTTCCTGCATCGCGCCAGCCATGACGGTATGACTTTCGTGCTGGTTATCACCGGCAAGGGCCGCACGACCGGCCCGGAATCCGAACGCGGCGTCCTGCGCCGCCAGGTGCCGCTCTGGCTGGGCCTGCCGGAGTTTCGGTCGCTGGTGGTGGGATTCGAGGAAGCGCATATCGGGCACGGCGGCGCCGGTGCGCTGTATGTGCGGATCAGGCGGGCGCGTTCTTAACCTCTCCCCGCAAGAGCGGGGCGAGGGAGCGAGAGGTCAGTGCTTCGTCTCACAAAATAAACCGGCTCAGATCCGAATTCTTCGCGAGATCCCCCACATGCTTCTGCACATAGGCGGCATCTATTCGGATGGTCTCGCCGTTGCGATCGGGCGCCGCAAAGGAAATCTCGTCGAGCACGCGCTCCATCACCGTCTGCAAACGTCGTGCGCCGATATTCTCGACGGTTGAATTCACGGCAACGGCAACATCGGCCAGTGCATCGATGGCATCGTCGGCGAATTCCAGCGTCACGCCTTCGGTCTGCAGCAGCGCCACATATTGCTTGATCAGCGAAGCCTCCGGCTCGGTGAGAATGCGGCGCATGTCGTCGCGGGTCAGCGCATTGAGCTCGACGCGGATCGGCAGGCGGCCCTGCAATTCCGGCAAGAGATCGCTCGGCTTGGCAATATGGAATGCACCGGATGCGATGAACAGGATGTGGTCGGTCTTCACCGCGCCGTGCTTGGTGGAGACGGTGGTGCCTTCGATCAGCGGCAGCAGGTCGCGCTGGACGCCTTCGCGCGAGACTTCGCCGCCGCTGCGGCCGTCGCGCACGCAGATCTTGTCGATCTCGTCGAGAAACACGATGCCGTTGTTCTCGACCACTGAAATCGCTTCCTGCACGAGTGCGTCGCTGTCGAGCAGCTTGTCGGCTTCCTCATTCACCAGCGGCTCATGTGCGTCTTCCACGCGCAGACGGCGCGTCTTGGTGCCCTTGCCCATCTTGCCGAAGATATCGCCAATCGAGATTGCGCCCATCTGCGCGCCGGGCATGCCCGGGATTTCGAACATCGAGGGGCCGCCGGAGGACTGAACCTCGATCTCGATCTCCTTATCGTTGAGCTCGCCGGTGCGGAGCTTCTTGCGGAAGGATTCTTTTGTCGCCGCACTCGCCGTGGCGCCGACCAGCGCGTCGACTACGCGATCCTCGGCGGCGAGCTGCGCGCGTGCCTGCACGTCCTTGCGCTTGCGCTCGCGGGTTAGCGAGATCGCGACCTCGACGAGGTCCCTGATGATCTGCTCGACATCGCGGCCGACGTAACCGACTTCGGTGAACTTGGTGGCCTCGACTTTGATGAAAGGCGCGCCGGCGAGCTTCGCCAGCCGGCGTGCGATCTCGGTCTTGCCGACGCCGGTGGGGCCGATCATCAGAATATTCTTCGGCAGCACTTCCTCGCGGAGCGATCCGGTCAGTTGCAGGCGCCGCCAACGATTGCGCAGCGCGATCGATACCGCGCGCTTGGCGTCGTGCTGGCCGATGATGAACCGGTCGAGTTCGCTTACGATTTCGCGGGGAGAAAAGTCGGTCATGTCACTCTACGTAAGTTGAGAAGGGCGTGGGGACAAGCGGATCAGATAATGGGTGGCCCGGCCTGCCAGGTTCGGATCGCTTCGAATGGATGAATCAGCATGATCACGTTCAAAGTGAGATTGTCGCGAATATGCAGGCCGACCAGAATCTCGAACAGAAGCGCGATCGCGACGGTAGCGGCGACCGGCAGCTTCCGCGCCAGGATGAAGCCCGTGATCATCGACAGTGTATCAGCCAGCGAATTGACGATGCTGTCGCCGAAATAATCCAGCGACATCGTACCCGCGCGATAGCGTTCGATGATCCAGCTCGAATTTTCCAGCAGCTCCCAGCCGCCTTCAATGAGCATGGCGACGATCAGGCGCGCGATCCAGGACAGTCGTGGAAGCAGCAGCCAGGTGGCGGCGTAAAACAGGAAGCCATGGATGATGTGGGAGAAGGTGTACCAGTCGGTGAGGTGCTGTGAATTCTCCGAACTCAGCACCACGCCATGCCAGAGCTTCACATAGCCGCACGCGCAGATCGGCAACCGGCCCATCGCATAGAGAAGTGTCGCCTGCAGGGTGAGCAGACCGAGCGCGATGACGACGCCCTGCTTGACCGAGAGGTCGCTGACGGACGACGCGCGGGTATTGTGACCCGCGGCGGTCATGCCTCCAGCATTTCCAGCGTCACGTTCCGGTTGGTGTAGACGCAGATATCGGCGGCGATATCGAGCGACTTGCGCACGATGGTCTCGGCATCCTGATCGGTATCGACCAGCGCCCGCGCCGCAGCCAGTGCGTAATTGCCGCCGGAGCCGATGGCCATCACGCCGGCTTCCGGCTCGAGCACGTCGCCGGTGCCGGTCAGCACCAGCGAGACGTCCTTGTCGGCGACGATCATCATGGCTTCCAGCCGGCGCAGATACCGGTCGGTGCGCCAGTCCTTGGCGAGTTCGACGGCCGCCCGGGTCAATTGGCCGGGATACTGCTCCAGTTTGGCTTCGAGACGCTCGAACAGCGTGAAGGCGTCCGCCGTGGCGCCGGCAAAGCCGCCGATCACGTCGCCCTTGCCCAGTTTACGGACCTTTTTGGCGTTGGATTTGATGACCGTCTGGCCGATCGAGACCTGGCCGTCGCCGCCGATCACGACTTTACCGCCCTTGCGGACGGTCAGGATGGTGGTGCCGTGCCAGACCGGAGACGATCCGTCATGGGAGGCCGAATAGGATGCGTTCATGGAAACCCTCTTGAGCGCCTGATCTAGGCACGGATACCGGCCGTTGCAAATCCGGCGAGGAAGCATAGGCCAGCGGCCGATGCGCGCGGATTCCGGTCACCATAGGCGCAAAGATCGGTCCGGAATCGGCTCTCCCGCGGTAGCGAAGGTGTCATCTCCCTGTTAAAAGGGCGCGTTTTCAGCAGGCGGAGAGGCGTTTTCATGCGCACGGCGACGATCAGGCGCAAGACCAAGGAAACCGATATCGAGGTCTCCGTGAACCTCGACGGTACCGGCGTATCCAAATCGACCACCGGAATCGGCTTCTTCGACCATATGCTCGATCTGCTCGCCCGCCATTCCCGCATCGACGTCACCGTGAAAGCGGTCGGCGACCTTCATGTCGATTTCCATCATACGGTGGAGGATGTCGGCATCGCGCTCGGCCAGGCGGTCAAGCAGGCACTCGGCGATATGGCCGGGATCACCCGCTATGCCTCGGTTTATATGCCGATGGACGAGACCCTGACCCGGGTGGCGCTGGATGTTTCCGGCCGGCCGGTGCTGGTGTTCAAGTCCACCTTCCCGACCCACAAGATCGGCGAATTCGACACCGAACTGGTGCGCGAGTGGTTCAATGCCTTTGCCGGCAATGCGGGCGTGACTTTGCACGTCGAAACCCTATATGGCGAGAATAGCCATCACATTGCCGAATCCTGCTTCAAGGGTCTGGCGCGGGCACTGCGGACGGGTGTTGCGATCGATCCGCGCAATGCCGGCGAAGTGCCATCCACCAAGGGTCAGCTCGGCGGCTGATCGGCCTCTACGGTTTCGGGCGGAGTTTGCCATGCCGGTCTACACAGTTCATGCGCCTCGCGGTGCCGGCCCTGAGCCGTTTGCGGCAACGGACAAGTTCGAGTTCGTGCGCGATGGATTCCATTTCTGGGCGTTCGTCGCCGGCCTGATCTGGCTGATCTATCATCGGCTGTGGTGGGCACTGCTCGGCTATGTCGTGCTGTCGATCGCCGGCGAAGTCGCGCTGTCGATGTTGAAGGTCGATCTCGGCGCCCGTTTCGTTGTGATGCTGCTGTTCGCGCTGCTGATGGGCTTCGAGGCCGCCAGCCTGCGCCGCTGGACGCTGTCGCGCGGCAAGTGGCGTCAGCTCGATGTGGTCGTCGCCGATAACAAGGATGCCGCCGAGCGTCGCTTCTTCGATCGCTGGACCGCGCAGCACAACGCAGTCAACGATCAGTGGGCGAGCGATCGCGGCGGTCCGCCGCCGACCCGTCACGTTCCCAGCCAGTCTTTCTCACGTCCGCCGTCTCCGGCGCAACACGACATCATCGGGTTATTCCCGCAACCGGGAGTGACACGGTGAGCGTTGCCATTATCGATTACGGCTCCGGCAACCTGCACTCCGCGGCGAAAGCGTTCGAGCGCGCCGCGCGCAGCATGGATGTGCCGGAGAAAATCATCGTCACGCGCGATCCCGAAGCGGTGTTCCGCGCCGATCGCATCGTGCTGCCCGGCGTCGGCGCCTTTGCGGATTGCCGCAAGGGACTGGATTCGCTGGACGGCATGGTCGAGGCGATGACCGAAGCGGTGCGCGACAAGGCTCGACCTTTTTTCGGCATCTGCGTC
Organism: Tardiphaga sp. P4_G1; assembly: GCF_056401215.1. NCBI lineage: Bacteria > Pseudomonadati > Pseudomonadota > Alphaproteobacteria > Hyphomicrobiales > Nitrobacteraceae > Tardiphaga > Tardiphaga sp. P4_G1. The sequence continues at coordinate 165,748 of NZ_JBFUJU010000003.1, read as the reverse complement.
GGCATGCAGCTGATGGCGACCAAGGGCAAGGAGCACGTCACGACCGACGGGCTCAACTGGATCGCCGGCGATGTCGAGAAGATCCAGCCGCGCGAAGAGAATCTGAAGATCCCCCATATGGGCTGGAACACGCTCGACATGGTGCGTGAGCACGCGGTGTTGGAGCGCCTGCCGCTTGGGCCGAAGGGTCGCCACGCCTATTTCGTGCACTCCTATCACCTGAATGCGGTCAACGAGGCCGATGTACTGGCGCGCGCCGATTACGGCGGTCCTATCACTGCCATCGTCGGCAAGGACACCGCGATCGGTACGCAATTTCATCCCGAAAAGAGCCAGCGTTTCGGGCTGGCTCTGATTTCGAACTTTCTGAAGTGGAAGCCGTGATTCTCTTTCCCGCCATCGATCTGAAAAACGGCCAGTGCGTTCGCCTTGAGCAGGGCGACATGGCGCGCGCCACTGTGTTCAACCTTGATCCCGCCGCACAGGCGCGCGACTTCGAGACTCAAGGCTTCGAATATCTTCATGTCGTCGATCTCGATGGCGCCTTTGCAGGCAAGCCGGTGAATGCGCAGGCCGTGGAATCGATGCTGAAGGTCATCAAGATGCCGGTGCAGCTCGGCGGCGGCATTCGCGATCTCAAGACGGTGGAAGCCTGGCTCTCCAAGGGCATTACCCGCGTCATCATCGGAACGGCCGCGGTGCGCGATCCAGCTCTGGTGAAGGAAGCCGCGAAGAAATTTCCGGGCAAGGTCGCCGTCGGTCTGGATGCCCGCGATGGCAAGGTTGCCGTTGAGGGCTGGGCCGAGACCTCGACGGTTACAGCACTCGAAATCGCGCAGCGTTTTGAAGATGCCGGCGTTGCCGCCATCATCTTCACCGATATCGCGCGCGACGGTTTGCTCAAGGGTATCAATTGGGATGCGACGATTGCGCTGGCCGATTCGATTTCAATTCCGGTTATCGCCTCGGGCGGTCTCGCCTCCATCGATGATATCAAGGCCATGCTTGAGCCACGTGCTGCGAAGCTCGAAGGTGCGATCTCCGGCCGTGCGCTGTATGACGGGCGGATTGATCCGGCCGAGGCGCTGAAGCTCATCAAGCAGGCGGCATAAGGACCGAGCCATGTTCAAAGTCCGCGTCATCCCCTGCCTCGACGTCAAGGATGGACGCGTGGTGAAGGGCGTCAACTTCGTCGACCTGCGCGATGCCGGCGATCCCGTCGAGGCTGCGATCGCTTATGATGCGGCTGGCGCCGATGAACTCACTTTCCTCGACATTAACGCCACCCACGAAAACCGCGGTACCATGATGGACGTGGTCCGTCGCACGGCAGAAGCCTGTTTCATGCCGCTGACGGTCGGCGGCGGCGTGCGTACGGTGGACGATATCAAGACGCTGCTGCGCGCCGGTGCCGACAAGGTCTCGATCAATTCGGCCGCGGTGGCCAATCGCCAGTTCGTCAAGGAAGCCGCCGAGAAGTTCGGCGACCAGTGCATCGTGGTGGCGATCGACGCCAAGCGATCCGGCTCGCGCTGGGAGATCTTTACCCATGGCGGCCGCAAGTCGACCGGCATCGATGCCATCGAATTCGCCCAGGAAGTCGTGTCATTGGGCGCGGGTGAAATCCTGCTCACCTCGATGGATCGCGACGGCACCCGCTCCGGTTTCGATATCGAACTGACTCGGGCCATCGCCGACAGTGTCGGCGTACCGGTCATTGCCTCGGGCGGCGTCGGCAATCTCGATCATCTGGTCGAAGGTATCAGGAACGGCCACGCTACCGCGGTGCTGGCGGCCTCGATTTTTCATTTCGGGGAATTTACCATTCGCGAGGCCAAGGAGCATATGGTCCGGGCCGGACTGCCGATGCGGCTCGACCCCTAGGTCAATCTCTGGCAGGAGTCCGTGCTGCCCAGCCAACAAGGCGCCGAAATGGCTTTTACGCTTCATGACCTTGCCGATACCATCGACGCCCGCGCGGCGGCGGGTGGCGACGCGTCCTATACCCGCAAGCTGCTCGACAAGGGCGCGGAGCATTGCGCCAAGAAATTCGGCGAGGAAGCGGTCGAAACCGTGATCGCGGCGGTCGAGAACGATCGCACCAATCTGATCAATGAAAGTGCCGACCTGCTGTTTCATCTGCTGGTGCTGCTGAAAGCGCGCGGCGTAACGATTCAGGAGGTCGAGGCGGCGCTCGGTCAGCGCACGTCGCAATCCGGACTGCAAGAGAAAGCGTCGCGCAAGAGCGAGTAACAGCGTCGATCACAACGGGGACCGCTTCATGGATATGCGGGCAGACCAACAATACAATCCCTATCGGAATTTCTCGCGGGAGCAGTGGGCCAAGCTGCGCGACGATACGCCGATGACGCTGGAGGCCGGCGAGATCGCCGCCCTGCGTTCGATGTATGATCGCCTCGATCTGCGCGAGGTCGAAGAGATTTACCTGCCGCTGTCCCGCCTGCTTTCGATCTATGTCACGGCGACACAACGTCTGTATTACGCGCAGCGCAAGTTCCTCGGCATCGAGGATCGCAAGATGCCCTATATCATCGGCGTCGCCGGGTCGGTGGCGGTCGGCAAGTCGACCACCGCCCGCGTGCTGCAGGCACTGCTCGCAAGATGGTCGCCGCGGCCCAAGGTCGATCTCGTCACCACCGACGGCTTTCTCTATCCGAATGCGGTGCTCGAGCGCGAAGGCATCATGCAGAAGAAGGGCTTTCCCGAAAGCTACGATCTGCCGACGCTGCTACAGTTTCTCAGTGACATCAAAGCCGGCCGCAATGCTGTCCGCGCGCCTGTGTATTCGCATCTCACTTACGACGTGGTCCCAAACAAGTGGGTCGAGGTCGATCAGCCCGACATCCTGATCGTCGAAGGCGTCAATGTGCTACAGACCGGCCGCCTCCCGCGCGACGGCAAGGCGGTGCCTGTGGTCTCCGACTTCTTTGACTTCTCCGTCTATATCGACGCCGATGAGCCGGTACTGCGCGACTGGTATGTGAGACGGTTTCTGGCGCTGCGCGACACCGCATTCCACGATCCGCGATCCTACTTCAATCGCTACGCATTGCTGTCGGATGAAGAAGCGACGGCGACGGCGCTGGCGATCTGGGAGCGCACCAACCTCGCCAATCTCGAAGACAACATCCTGCCGACGCGACCGCGTGCGACGCTTATCCTCAAAAAGGGTGCGGATCACGTAGTGGAAAACGTCGCGCTGCGTCGCCTCTAAGCGATTACGCCGCGTGGCGTGAGGTGTCCGTGCTGAAATGCTCGATATAGCGTGCGCCGATTGACGTCACCGGCATCACGATCAGAACGTCGGTGGTGCCGAACTGATGATCGATCACGGCGCCGTCGCCGATCATGGCGCCGATCCGTAGATAGCCTTTGATCAGCGGCGGTAGCGCACGAAGCGCCGCCTTGGTGTCGATGGCATCCGCGGCCATCCGGTTCATCTCGACATAGCGCGACGGATGCGCGCGGGCGCGCCAGGCTTCGGGCGCGCGGGCGTTGTGATGCAGGAACGACAGCGGCAGCGCGAGGCGATCCGGATCGGTGCCTTCAAAACTGGCGCAACCGATCATGACGTCGAACTTGTTCTGCCGCACATAGCTCCAGATGCCCTGCCACAGCAATTCGACGGTACGCTTGTTGCGGTAGCGCGGCAGCACGCAGGAGCGGCCGAGTTCAAGAAAGCGCAGACCGGCATGGCGCTCGATCATCCCCGACAGATCGAATTCGCTGTCGGTATAGAAACCCCCGTTCTGCATGGCCGCCTCATGGCGTAGCAGGCGATAGGTGCCGACCACCGGCTGCTTGCCGGACAGTGTGGGCTTGGCATCGTGATCGACGACGAGAAGGTGATCGCAGATCTTGTCGAATGCATCCTTGTCGCGGCGTGCCAGCATAGTGGCGGCGTCGGCGATCGCGGTGCCGTTCTTGTAGAATACCTTGTAGCGCAGACGCTGCGCGCGCTTCACGTCGCGCTTGTCCTGCGCGAGGCGAACTTCGAGCGGACCCATCCGGCCTAACGAATTCGTGGCGACCGGAATGCCGTTGGCGGGATGGAGATGCAGCGGCGGCTTGAACCAGGTGATCGCCGTCTGCGCGGCGGCGCTCATGTTCTGGGGCCGCAACATCTGCATGAAACCCTGCTTCGGTCGCACCAGTTCGTTGCTGTGCATGGCCATCCCCAACTCAATCGCCTTGTGCCGCAGGCATCACGCGAATCATCGATGCGGCTTATCCGCACCAGACATCACGGGCGCTCAACAGCCGTGTGACGGGCGTGTTGCGGGGGTGTGACAGCGAAGGTGGAGCTGCTACGCGGCGACGTGCCGCATCTTGGCGAGTCCCTTGAGGGCATCCGCGAGCTTGTCGCGGTCCAGCGGCTTCATCAGGAAGCCGTCCATGCCGGCCTCGAAACAGGCATAGCGATCTTCGACCAGTGCATTCGCTGTGAGGGCCAGGATCGGGGTACGCCTGACGCGTTGACCGGCCTCGCGCGCGCGAATGCGTTTGGTGGTCTCGATGCCGTCGAGCTTCGGCATCTGGATATCCATCAGGACGAGGTCATAGGGCGTGCCTGCGGAGTCGGAGGCGAGCCAGGATTCCAGTGCCTCTTCGCCATTGGTGGTCACGACCGGCTTGTGGCCAAGCCGCGTCAGCAACGAGCGCATCAGTAGCGCGTTGATCTCGTTGTCTTCGGCGACCAGGATCGAGAGGCTGGGTGCCATCGCCTCCGTTAGTTCCGGTGTGGCCGGATCGCGATCCAACAGATCATCGGCGGCGATTGTCGGTGAGTCCGTCTGTAATGTCAGGCGCGCGGCAAGCGAGGCCGCACGCAGTGGCTTCACCAGATAGCCGGTAAACGCACTCGGCGTCGCGGGCTGCAATTCATGGCGCATCGCAGGCGTGAACAGCACGATCCGTCGCAGCGCATGCGGAATTGCGGTGTCCGCGAGGTGCTCGGCAGCGTCAGCACCAAGGGCGCGATCGATCATGACGGCATGCCACGACCGTTCGGGTAGCAGGGCTTGCGCGACGGCAATATCGGACACGGTGCAAGTCTGTGCCCCCCAGCGCCCGAGCCGCAGGGCCGTCAGTGAGGCTTCGATGGTCTGCGGCGCCACCAGCATCACCGAAAGGCCGGTAAGATCGGGTGCCATGAAAGTCGCGGTGCCGCTGTCGGATGCGGCGAGCGGGATCGATACTTCGAATGTCGAGCCGGCACCGAGCGTGCTCTGTAGCGTGATGCGGCCGTTCATGCGCTTGACGATACGCTCGCTGATGCTGAGGCCAAGACCCGTTCCGCCATAGTGGCGCGCGGTACCCTCGTCTGCCTGTTCGAATTCGCGGAAGATGCGCTGCTGCGCATCCGGCGCGATGCCGATGCCGGTGTCACGCACCAGGAAAGAGACTTCGTTCGGCCAGATGCCGGGTTCGACGATCAGCGCTACGCCGCCGGTCGCCGTGAACTTGATGGCATTGCCGGCGAGATTGAGCAGCACCTGGCGCAGGCGCGCCGCATCGCCCATCACTGTCAGCGGCAGTCGCTCGTCGACATAGGCCGCGATTTCGAGATTGCGGGCCTGCGCACGCGGCGCCAGCAATTCGGTGATGTCCTCGATCAATCCGGCTAGTGCAAAGGGGCGATGTTCCAGATCGATCTTGCCGGCCTCGATCTTGGAGTAATCCAGCAGCTCCTCGATCAGCGACAGCAGCGCATCGCCGGAGGTCTTCACGGCCTTGGCGTAAGTGGTCTGTTCGGGTGTCAGCGGCGTATCGAGCAGCAAGCCGCTCATGCCGAGAATGCCGTTCAGCGGCGTGCGGATTTCATGGGACGCCATCGCGAGGAACCGCGACTTGGCTCGGTTGGCGGCATTGGCATGGTCGCGTGCCTCACCGAGGGCGCGTTCGGTCTGGGTACGGTCAGTGACATCGCGGCCGACGCATTGCAATTCGGCGGGCTGGCCCGCATCGATCCGCACCAGACCTTCGCGCCAGGCGATCCAGCGCGGACCGGTCGCCGTGGCGATCTTCTGATCGTGCATGCTGGTGCCGTTGGGCTCGTTGGCGATATCGCCCTGCTCCAGCAGCGTGAGTTCGAAGTGGCTGCCGATCAATGCTTCGCGCGATTGTTCCGCCAGCGCACAATAGGCATCGTTGACGAAGGTGATGCAGCCTTCGCTGTCACGGATCACAATGAGGTCGCCCTGTGCCTCGAACAGGCTGCGCGCGCGCTCTTCGGCTTCTTTCAATTCCCAATTCCGGTCGACCAGGGCTTCGTTATGCGCAGTCAGCTTGCGCATCCGCTTGCCCATGAAGCGCATGCGGATGCTCATGGTGGCCAAGGCGACGCAGGCCAGCGCGAACAGGAAGCTGGCGCCGATCGCAAAAGCGTGCGGGTCGTAACCTGAGTCTTTCGAGGTCGAACCTGAGATGAAACCATAGGCGCCACCGAAGGCAGCCGAGAACATCACGAAGGAGCGGATGACAAAAGCAAGCCACGGAAAACAGCGCGCGAAGCGGCGGAAGTAGACCTTGATCCGGAAGACACCTTTCGCCACAGATCAGCACTCCGGCTTGGTCACATCATGGCTCGCGATTGCACGCGAATACAGGCCGCGATCAGGCGATCGCAGATGTCGGAAACAATGCGGGTATGTTGTTGCCAAGTGCTTGCACGGTGGCAGTTTTGAATTTGCCGGCACAGACATGGTTGATGAAGCGTTAATCCTCTTCTTAGAGGTTGGCCGCTGCCATTTGCGCCGGGCTCCGGCTGTGGGCACTGACGATCAGCGCAGCGGCATCACGCGCCGTGAAGCTGCGTGACTTCACAAAGATGCGGTAGTCGGCGTCACCCTGCTCCGACAGGTAGATGATGGGCTCTGACGTTGCCGATGTCTCGGCAATACCGATGAAACGCGTCGCAGCGGTGACGGGACAGGCATCGGGTTCCGCTGCATCGACATCATCGAGCACGACAAAATCGGCGGTCTCGGCGCTGTCGACGATCTGCACGCGGACGGTCGCCTGCAGGGGATCGTTGGTGAAGCTGACATGCGATCGCGCCTGCCAGGGCATGGCGGCGATCTGGACGGTGGTCTCACCGGTGGAGATGCAGGGATGCGTTCCGCTCACGAGATCGCCGCGGGCGAGAAAGGCTGCCAGCGCCAAGGGAATCGTCGAGGCTAAAATCTTGAAACGCAGCATGACACGGTACTCGCCCTGGCCCCGCAATGCGGGGTTATGGTGAGCAGAGCGTAAACAAAACTCGTTACTATCGCGTTGACGTCCACATCAGTGGCGTTGCCGAAATTCACGCCGCGCGGCGAACGTCCTCCGCCAGCGCGCGGTAAGACAACGCTTCGGCCAGATGCAGCCGCCCGATTTTTTCGGCGCCGTCGAGATCCGCCAGCGTCCGCGCCACGCGCAGCACGCGGTGATAGCCGCGCGCGGTCAGTCGCATCGTTTCGGCGGCATCGCGCAACAATGTCAGTCCCTGGGCATCCGGCTGCGCTACCGTTTCCAGCACTGAGGCCGGCGCGGAGGCATTGGTATGTGTGCCCGGCAATCCCGCCGCCGCATAGCGCATGGTCTGCAGATTGCGCGCGGCGGCGACACGCGCCGCGACTTCGGCGGAACCTTCCGACGGTGGCGGCAGAATGAGATCCGCCGCGGTCACCGCCGGGACTTCGATGCGCAGATCGATGCGGTCCATCAAGGGGCCCGAGATGCGCGCCTGATAATCCGAGGTGCAACGATCGATGCGGCCGCGCTTGCAGGAGAAGCCCGGCTCGAACGCGTGACCGCAACGGCATGGATTCATCGCAGCGACAAGCATGAATCGCGCGGGATAGGTGACGCGGTGATTGGCGCGCGATACCGCCACCTCGCCATTCTCGAGCGGTGCGCGCAGCGAATCCAGCACGCGCGGATCGAACTCCGGCAGTTCATCGAGAAACAGCACGCCTTGATGCGCCAGCGAAATCTCGCCCGGCCGTGCGCGCAACCCGCCGCCTGTGAGTGCGGCCATGCTGGCGGAATGATGCGGTGCGCGGAACGGCCGGCGTGAGGTGAGTGCGCCGTCCTTGATCTCGCCGGCCACCGACGCAATCATCGAGACTTCGAGGAGCTCCGCCGGCGATAGTGGCGGCAGGATCGACGGGAGCCGTGCCGCCAGCATGGATTTGCCTGATCCTGGACTCCCTGCCATCAGCAGGTGATGGCCGCCCGCGGCAGCGATCTCCAGCGCGCGCTTGGCGCTTTCCTGTCCCTTGATGTCGCGCAGATCCAGCAGCGTTTCCTCACGCGCATGTATCTTCGGCTGCGGCCGCGACAGAACCTGCGTGCCCTTGAAGTGATTGGCGATCTGGATCAGCGACGTCGCGGCGATGATCTGGATATCGGGACTGGCCCAGGCGGCTTCCGCGCCGCAGGCTTCTGGGCAGATCAATCCCTCGTCCCGCGCATTGGCGCCGATCGCTGCAGGCAGTACGCCAGCCACTGGCGCGAGCGAGCCATCGAGACCGAGTTCGCCGAGCACGGTGAAGCCCGTCAATGCATCCGGCGGAATCGCGCCGATCGCGGCCATCAATCCCAGCGCGATCGGCAGATCGTAATGGCTGCCTTCCTTGGGTAAGTCAGCGGGCGCGAGATTGACGATGATCCGCCGTGCCGGCAGCGCCAGACCCGAGGCGACCAGCGCGGCACGGACCCGTTCGCGCGCTTCGGATACTGCCTTGTCGGGCAGGCCGACGATCAAAAAATTCGGCAGACCGGGCACGACCTGAACCTGCACGTCGACCGCGCGGGCCTCGATCCCCTCAAAGGCTACGGTGGAAACACGTTGAACCATGCCGCCCTCATTCGAGATGAGAGCGTAACCTAAGGTTGCTTCTTCTTCAAGAACAATCAGTGAACGAAGTGTAGCGGTAAAGTATGCTGGTTTTGGCTGAAGTCGGCCATTGGCGTAGAAAATCTTAAACACGTCATGCAAAGCATCCTATGAGCTTCGAGACGAAGACTGGGTGCCCGCAGATGTCAGATCGCTTGTCGATGCCGCCAGACGCTCCGGATGACGCCGACCTGATCGCTGCGCTGAAGGCGCAGGTCGAAGCTCAGCAGGCCATCATCGATCAACAGGCTGCTTCGCTGGCGCATAGCCGGAAGATATTCGATCGCTCCTCGGCGGCAGCGCGAATCGGCGTCTGGGAATGCGACCTCTCCGATGAATCGCTGGTCTGGACCGATGTTGTCTATGACATCTTCGATCTACCGCGTGGCTCGACGCCGATTCGCGAGGAGGCGCTCGCCTGTTATCCCGAAGAATCCGTCAGGGAACTGACGAAGCGGCGCAGCAAGGCCATCGAGGATCGCACGGGCTTCAGTCTCGATGCGGAGATCATCACCTTCAAGGGCAACCGGCGCTGGATCAGGATCACGGCCACTGTCGAGTCGGTCGATGGCGTTGCCGTCCGCATCTTCGGCATGAAGCAAGACATCACCGAAGAGAAAATTCTGGCGGATCGCAACCGCTATCTCGCGGAATTCGATACGCTGACCGGCCTCGCCAATCGCAGCCAGTTTCAAACCAAGCTGTCGCTGTTCGATGCGGCGTCGGCCATCAAGGTGAAGCCGTTCGGCGCGCTGCTGTTGATCGATCTCGATGAATTCAAGCCGGTCAATGACTGTTTCGGCCACGCAGCGGGCGATGCCTGCCTGACCGTCGTTGCAAATCGAATTCGCAACATCTGTGCCGGTGCGGAACTGGTCGCACGACTCGGCGGTGACGAATTCGCGGTTCTGCTGGGGCCTCACGCGCAATTCGAGGAAGCCTCGGAGACCGCGCGCGCCATTGTCACGCAGCTAGGCCTGCCCATCGATCATCGTGGGCAACAGTTGCGCGTCGGTGCATCGGTCGGCATCGCGCTGGCCGATAACTGCACGTCGTCGCAATTGGCAGCCATGGCGGATTCGGCGCTCTATGCGGCGAAGGATGCCGGACGCGGCACGTTCCGAATCTACGCACGCGGCGCGGAGAGACGCCGAAGTGACGCCTCATCCGCGGCGTGAGGATGAATTGCTGCGGAATTCCTGCGGCGGTCATTGTCTCAAGATCGCCGCAGGAAAGTCGCAGGATTTCCGCTAGAGATTCATCACCATCGGCTCGGCGATATAGCGGAAGCCGTCGCCTGATTTCACCACATGGCCATAGCCCGGCCAGGCAAAGTGATAGGACATCACGGCGGTCTTGTTGGCTGCCAGCATGTCCAGCATCTTCACCCGCGTCGCTGCCGCCATCTTCGGATCGGAGTCATAGGCGAACTCCATGCGCGGCTTCTCCAGCAACAGCACCTGATGATGGGTGAGGTCGCCGAGGAACGCGAAGGACTTTCCGTCCGATTGGATCATGAACATGTGGTGGCCGAACGTATGGCCCGGCGCATGCATGGCGGTAACGCCGGGCAGGAACTCCTGGCCGTCCTTGAAGAACACCAGGCGATCCTTCACCGGCAGCAGGTTCTTGCGCGCATGGACGATGAAGTCCTTGAGCGGCGAACCGAGCTTGCCTTCGTCGGTCCAGAACTTGAAGTCTTCCTCGCTGAGATAGATCTGCGCGTTGGGAAATAGCGGCTTGTCATTGGCATCGACGATGCCGCCGATATGATCGATATGGGCGTGCGAGCACACCACGGCATCGATATCGCCGGGCTTGATACCGGCTTCGGCCATACTTTTCTGCAGGCGACCCGTGGTGTTGCCGAACAGTTGCGACGTGCCCATGCCGGTGTCGAACAGGATCAGTCTGTCGCCCATGTTGACGATCGGCGCGTTCTGTTCGAGCACGACATTGCTGCTGCTGAGGAAATTATCCGTCAGCATCTTCTGCACGTCTTCCTTGGGTACGCCGACGAATGTGCCGGAGGGATCGCCGAGCGGCAAAGGTCCGTCGGAGACAACGGTGACTTCCGCGCTGCCTAACATGAAACGGTGGAAGTAGGGCGCCTGTGTGCCGAGCTTTGGTGCCTTGGCCGATGCGCTGCCGATGAGGCCGGGAGCGAGAAGATTTGCGCCCAAACCAGCGCCGAGCGAGAGCAGGGACCTTCGCGAAACTTCTGAAGTCATGCGTTTCTCCACTGATATGCTTTTGCTTGCCGCCACATGTAGCGGGCCGCTCGATTGGTCGAGCGTGCATCGGCATGCTGCGCTTGCCGTCCATGACTGGCAAGCAAAAGCAGCAGGCGGAGAATTGCGACAAATGGAATTCAAACTGCTGCGTCAAGTATTGACGCAGCGCAGCGAGTGACGCGAGCGGAGTTTACTTCCGCTTCGCTTCGATCACGTCCCAGACCCGCGCCGCGACATCCGGTCCGCCAAGCTTGGCGATGGCGCGAATGCCCGTGGGCGACGTCACGTTGATCTCGGTGAGATTGCCATCGATCACGTCGATGCCGACGAACAGCAGACCGAGATCACGCAGTGCCGGTCCGACACGTTCGCAGATTTCGCGCTCACGCGGCGAGAGTTCGGTGGCCTTGGCGGCGCCGCCACGCACCATGTTGGAGCGCAAATCGTCTTCAGCCGGCACGCGGTTCACGGCACCCGCGAATTCGCCGTCGATCAGGATGATGCGCTTGTCACCATGCTTCACTTCGGGGAGGAAGCGCTGGATGACCCACTGCTCCTTGAAGGTCACGGAGAACAGATCGTAGAGCGAACCGAAATTCATGTCCTGCGGCAGCACGCGAAACACCGCTGCGCCGCCATGGCCATGCAGCGGCTTCATCACCACAGCGCCATGCTCGGCGCGGAATGCATTAATCTCGTCCTTGTCGCGCGAGATTAGCGTCGGCGGCATCAGGTCCGAGAAGCCCATCACGAAAATCTTCTCCGGCGCGTTGCGCACCGAGGCCGGATCATTGACCACCAGCGTTTTCGGATGAATGCGCTCGAGCAGATGCGTCGAGGTGATGTAAGCGAGATCGAATGGCGGGTCCTGCCGCAGCAACACCACGTCGAAGGATTCCATGTTGGTGCGGGTGGGATCGCCGAGGGTGAAATAATCGCCCTCGATATCGCGCACCGACAGCGATTGCACTGGCGCCACCACGTCATTGCCGCGCAGCGAGAGCTTGTCCGGCGTGTAATAGGACAGTTTGTGGCCACGCTTCTGGGCTTCTAGCAACATCGCGAAGGTCGAATCGCCCTTGTGATTGATGCGCGCAATGGGGTCCATCTGGACGGCGACGTTCAAGGTCATGCTGGGGTCCGGAATTGTGGTCGGGAAGGCGAAAACTCAGGTACTGGCGTCGAATGCCGCTAACAGATGGCGTGGCAAATGTCTTGGCGCAATCAGCACGACGTCGAAACGCAGGTCGAATTCCGCATGTTCGGGATGCGTCATCAGCCAGGCCTGGGCGGCATCCATGATCCGGGCCTGCTGGCGGGGCGTCACGGCATAGGCGGCCTCGTCCAGGCTGGCGCGGGCCTTCACCTCGACAAAGGCGATCAGGCTGCGTTTCTTGGCGACAATGTCGATCTCGCCATGGGGGGTACGAAAGCGGCGGGCGAGGATGCGGTAGCCCTTGGCCAGCAGCAAGGCAGCGGCACGGCTTTCGGCGGAGAGGCCGGTATTGAACGCGGCAACGCGTTCCGGCGCTGACGGTCTGGCCGCGGGCTTCGGCGCGGAGACTTTGTCAGTCTTCGTCATCGCCGGAGTCCCTGTGAATCTCCTTCGCCAGTTCCAGCGCGCGAGCATAGACGGCGCGGCGCGGCCGGCCGGACAGTTCGACCGCATGTGCCACGGCATCCTTGACGCTGTCGCGCTGCAACGAGCTGCGCAGCAGGGCATCGAGATCGTCCTCGGTCATGGCCTGCGCATCCGCAGCCGGTGGCCCGATGACGAGCACGAATTCACCGCGGGTCTCCAGCCCATCGGCCCCCTTGGCCAGATCGGCAATCGCTCCGCGATTGACCTCTTCATGCATCTTGGTGAGTTCACGGCAGATCGCCGCATCGCGGTTGCCCATGATGTCTGCGAGATCGGCCAGCGTGTCCTGCACGCGGTTGCCGGAGTCGAACATCACCAGCGTGGCATCGATGGCAGCCAGCTCGGTCAGGCGGGATCGCCGTGCCATCTGCCGCGATGGCAGGAAGCCCTCGAAGAAGAAACGATCGGTCGGCAGCGCCGACACGGCCAGCGCGGCCAGCACCGAGGATGGCCCCGGCAGCGAGATCACGTTGAAGCCTGCGACGGTGACCTCGCGCACCAGCTTGAAGCCGGGGTCGGAAATCAATGGTGTGCCGGCATCCGACACCAGCGCGATGGACGCGCCCTGCGACAGCTTTTCAAGAATTTTTGGCCGTGCCTGTTCGGCATTGTGCTCGTGATACTGCTTGAGCGTACCGGAGATCCCGTAGCGCTCGGTGAGCCGGCGCGTGATGCGGGTGTCTTCACAGGCGATGATATCGACGCCCGCCAGGGTCTCCAGCGCGCGCAGCGTGATGTCGCCGAGATTGCCGATCGGCGTGGCCACAAGATGCAGCCCCGGAACAGCTTTCGGTGCCATGAGCAGATGGCCGGAGACCGTGAAGGTCCGGGCCGATGGCGCCGCGGCGTCCGCAGGCGATGAGGAGAGGGGTGTTGCGCGCATGGCGACAATGTAGAGCGAATTGCGCCAAAGGGGGACAGCCGTTTTTTGGGCGTTTGGCCGTGGTTCATTCCCGTCGTGCTAATCCAGCCGCGGTGACGGGGTATGCCGGACATAAAGCTTTTGTTTTGGTTAACTTATCGCCGACAATATGTCTGAATCCGCGCCTCACACTATATAGTGGGTGACGAGGCGGGCCGATCTGATACGGCCGAAAGAAGAGAAGTGATGGCGGATCCGTTCGACCCCAAATCCGGGACCAAGGGCGCGACGTCGGGCGCAACACGGCGGACGGCTGTCGGCCTGCTGCTGGGCGCGCCGCTGCTCGGGGCCTGCGCGGGTGTGCAATCGACGCTGACCAATGCGTTTGGCACCGGACCGACGGCGCCATCGGGACCGCCTGCCGGACCGGCGCAGCAGTCGCAAGCCATCGGCACCGGGGGCACGAAAGTCGGACTGATCCTGCCGCTGTCGGCTTCCGGCAATGCTGGCGTCGCCGCGCAGTCGATGAAGAACGCCGCCGAAATGGCGCTCACCGAATTCCAGAATCCCAGCATTCAACTCCTGATCAAGGACGACAATGGCAGTGCGCAGGGCGCGCAGCAGGCCGCCCAGCAGGCGCTCGACGAAGGATCCGAAATCATTCTCGGACCGTTGTTTGCGCTGTCAGTGCCGGCCACCGCGCAGCTCACGCGCGCGCGCAACGTGCCGGTGATCGCGTTCTCGACCGATTCCAGCGTCGCCGGCCGTGGTGTCTATTTGCTCAGCTTTCTGCCCGAGTCCGACGTCAATCGCATCGTCGATTACGCCGCGGGCACGGGCAAACGCTCCTTTGCGGCGATGCTGCCCGAGAATGCCTATGGCAATGTGGTCGAAGTTGCGTTCAAGCAGGCCGTCGCGCGCAAGGGTGGCCGCGTCGTCGCTTTTGAGCGCTATGGTGCTGACCGCTCCAGCGCAGCACGCAACATTGCCGCATCCCTCACCGGCGCCGACGCGTTGTTCATTGCTGACGATGGCGACGCGGTTGTCGCAACGGCTGATGCCTTGACTGCGGCGGGTGCCAATCTGCGCAATGTGCAATTGCTCGGCACGGGCCTGTGGGACAATCCGCGCGTCTTCAACAGCGCGGCCTTGCAGGGCGGGCTCTATGCCGCGCCAGATCCTGCAGGGTTTCGTGCCTTTGCGGGCCGTTATCGCGCGAAATATGGCGGCGATCCCGTGCGTACCGCGACGCTCGCTTACGATGCGGTGGCGCTGGTCGCCGCTTTGGCGCGCACCCAAGGCGGACAGCGCTTCGCACCTGAAACGCTCACCAATCCATCCGGCTTTGCCGGCATCGATGGTCTGTTTCGTTTCCGCAGCGATGGCGGCAACGATCGCGGCCTCGCCGTGATGAAGGTTGCGTCGGGTGGTGGTCAGGCCGTGGCGGGCTCGCCGAAGAGTTTCGGGGCGTAGCGCCTACGCCGCCAGATCTGCCACGACAGCATCAAGCACAGGGAATCCGTCCTGCGTCACGCGCAGGCGGCCGTTCTGCTCGACGACGATGGCGCCTTCCTCGCGCAGGATGGCGATGCGCTTCTCATCCAGCGCGCGGCCGGACAGCATCTGATAGCGCGCGGGATCGATGCCTTCGGCGAGGCGCAGGCCCATCAGCAGATATTCGTCGGCGCGTTCTTCGCTGTTGAGCAATTCATCCGACGTGACGCCGTGGCCGTTGTCTTCCACACGCATCACCCAGGCTTCCGGACGCTTCTCGGTGGCAATGGCATGTCTGACACCGTCGATGTCGAGGCGGCCATGGGCGCCAGGCCCGATGCCGGCATATTCCTGACCGCGCCAGTAGACGAGATTGTGCTTGCACTCCGCACCGGGGCGAGCGTGGTTGGAAATCTCGTAGAACGGCAGGCCCTGCTGTGCGCAGACTTCCTGCGTCACGTCATAAAGTGCGCGCGCGAGGCCCTCGTCGGGGGTCTTGAGCTTGCCGGCGGCGTGCAACCCGAAGAACGGCGTGCCTTCCTCGATGGTCAGCTGATACAGCGATAGATGCTCGGCGGCTTCCGAGATGGCGAGCTTGAGTTCGTCGGTCCACATCTGCGGGGTCTGGTCGGGGCGCGCATAGATCAGATCGAACGAATACCGATCGAACGCGCTGCGCGCGATGGCGACGGCATCGAGCGCTTCACGCGCGCTATGCAGACGTCCCAGTGATTTCAGCGACGCATCGTCAAGCGCCTGTACGCCGAGCGACACGCGGTTGACGCCGGCCTCGCGATAGCCGCGAAAGCGCGTCGCTTCAACGGAGGTCGGGTTGGCTTCGAGTGATACTTCGACGTCGGAGGCGACGTTCCAGTATTTTCCGATCGAATCCAGAATCGCGCCGACCGTTTGCGGCTGCATCAGCGACGGCGTGCCGCCGCCGAGAAAGATCGACGTCACGGTGCGGCCTGGCGCGCGGGCAGCCGTGGTTTCGATCTCCCGTGCAAAGGCCCGCGCGAAACGTACTTCGTCGACGGCGTGATGACGGACGTGGCTGTTGAAGTCGCAATACGGGCACTTCGACAGGCAGAACGGCCAGTGCACATAGACGCCGAACGCGTCCTGCTGTGCGTTAGCGGGGCTCAAGGCAGATCTCCGCGAGCTTCACGAACGCCCTGGCGCGATGCGACAGGCCTTCGCCGAGTGGCGGCAATCCGTGTTTCTCGACCGCGGTCATTTCGCCATAGGTGCGGGTGTGACCATCGGGCAGGAATGTCGGATCGTAGCCGAAACCGGCAGTGCCGCGTGGTGGCCAGACCAGCGTGCCATGGGCATGCGCTTCGACTTCCTCGAGATGACCGTCGGGCCAAGCCACGCAGAGTGCCGAGACGAAATGCGCGGTGCGCTTGTCAGGCGAGGTTGCGCCGCGCTCTTGCAGCAAACGCTCGATGCGCGTCATTGCGCCGGTGAAGTCCTTGGACTCGCCGGCCCAGCGCGCCGAGAGGATGCCGGGCGCACCGTCGAGGGCATCGACGACGAGGCCGGAATCATCTGCGAAGGCGGGCAGTTGCGCGACATTGGCCGCGGCAATCGCCTTGATCGCGGCATTGGCCTTGAAGGTGTTGCCGGTCTCGTCGGGTTCGGCGAGACCGAGCTCGCCGGCCGACACTGCTTCGATGCCGTAGGGGGCCAAGAGATCGCGCATCTCGGCAAGCTTGCCGGGATTGTGGGTGGCGATGACGAGCTTCCCAGTGATTCGACGATGCATGATGCGAGTCTACGCCTGCTTGATGACTTGCGGAATCACGCGATGGCCATTTTCTGCAGTTCGACGAGGCGTCCGACGCCCTTTTGCGCCAGGGCCATCAGCTTCAGGAACTCGTCCTGCGTGAACGGCGTCTTCTCGGCGGTGCCCTGCACCTCGATGATGCGCCCGTCGCCGGTCATTACGAAATTGGCGTCGGTATCGGCCTCGGAATCCTCGGCGTAGTCGAGATCAAGCACCGGGGTGCCCTGATAGATTCCGCAGGAAATTGCCGCGATATTGTCGCGCAGCACGTTGCCGCCGCCGTTCTTGAACATGTTGCGGTTCTTCATCCACGAGATGCAGTCGGCCAGCGCAACCCATGCGCCGGTGATCGACGCCGTGCGGGTGCCGCCATCGGCCTGGATCACGTCGCAGTCGATGGTGATCTGGCGTTCGCCGAGCGCTTCGAGGTCGACGGCAGCGCGCAGCGAGCGGCCGATCAGGCGCTGGATCTCGACGGTGCGGCCGCCCTGCTTGCCGGATGCGGCTTCGCGGCGGGTGCGTTCCAGCGTGGCGCGGGGCAGCATGCCGTATTCGGCGGTGACCCAGCCGCGGCCCTGGCCCTTAAGCCATGGTGGCAGGCGCTCCTCCAGCGTGGCGGTCACCAGCACGTGGGTGTCACCGAATTTCACCATGCAGGAGCCTTCGGCATATTTGACCACGCCGCGTTCCAGCGACACGGCGCGCAGTTCATCGGGCGCACGACGGCTTGGCCGCATGAGAAAATCCTTCCAAATGTCCAGAGAGAGCCTGTTCGCGGTGCTTTTAGGGGGCACGGAGCGCAGCGGCAAGGGCAGGGCAGGTTCCACGCACGCAATGGTGCTTGTGTCCGGGGGCTCGGGGCGACAGATTAGGTCCTCAAGGAGTACCCTGTGGCCCACCACGATCCGATCGGCCTGATTTCGCCGCATGCCGGGCTCGCCCAGCTCAATGAGCGATCGCGTGAGATCTTCCGGCAGATCGTCGAGAGCTATCTCGCCACGGGCGAACCTGTCGGTTCGCGCAATATTTCGCGCCTGATCACGGTTCCGCTGTCGCCGGCGTCGGTCCGCAACGTGATGTCGGACCTGGAGCAGCTCGGCCTCATCTATGCGCCGCATACCTCTGCCGGACGGCTTCCGACCGAACTCGGACTGCGGTTTTTCGTCGATGCCTTGATGCAGGTCGGTGACCTCACCGAGCCGGAGCGGCAGTCGATCCAGCAGCAATTATCCTCGGTGGGGCGCTCGCAGACTGTGGAGGCAGCGCTCGGCGAGGCGCTGACGCAGCTGTCCGGCCTGACCCGCGCGGCGGCGGTGGTTCTGACCGCCAAGTCCAATGTGCGGCTGAAACACATCGAATTCGTCCGTTTAGAGCCCGAAAAGGCGCTGGTCGTGCTGGTTGCCGAGGATGGCCAGGTCGAAAACCGCGTGCTGACCCTGCCGCCGGGCGTGCCGTCGTCGGCGCTGAACGAGGCGTCGAACTTCCTCAATGCCCGGATTCGCGGCCGCACGCTGGCCGAGGCCCGGCTGGAGCTGGAAACGGCGCTGACCCAGAACCAGATCGAGCTCGATCAGCTGACCCAGAAGGTGATTGCCGCCGGCATTGCCAGCTGGTCGGGTGGCGAGAAGGACGATCGGCAGCTGATCGTGCGTGGCCAGGCCAATCTGCTCGAGGATCTCCATGCGCTGGAGGATCTTGAACGCGTTCGCCTCCTGTTCGACGATCTCGAAGCCAAGCGCGAGGTGATCGACCTTCTCGGTCGGGCGGAGACGGCGGAAGGTGTCCGCATCTTCATCGGCTCGGAAAACAAACTGTTCTCGCTGTCCGGCTCGTCCACGATCATTGCGCCCTACAGCGATGGCGCCGGCCATATTGTCGGTGTTCTCGGCGTGATCGGGCCGACCCGGCTGAACTATGCGCGGGTGATCCCGATGGTAGATTACGCGGCGCGCATCGTCAGCCGCATGCTCGGCGGCTGACAGATCGGCCGAATCCGGCCGGTTGCGCTTGATTTTCGGCGCTCAAACCCCGATATCCCGCTCAGCAATCCCACCATTTTGGCGTGTTTTTGAGAAGGCAGCGTGATGACTGATTCCAATGGGCAGAACGACAATCAGGACAAGACGGCAGCGGCCGCCGATCCGGTGGTCTCCAAGCCCTACATCATGCCGGACGATCCGGAGCCGAACTCGGTCGAGGCCCTAACCAAGGAAGCTGCGGACGCGCGCGACAAGATGCTGCGCACGCTGGCGGAGATGGAAAATCTGCGCAAGCGGACCCAGAAGGAGGTCGCCGACGGTCGCACCTATGCGATCGCCAATTTCGCGCGCGAAGTGCTCGATATCGCCGACAGCCTGCAGCGCGCCCTCGATGCCGTGCCTGCCGACACCAAGGCCGCCGCCGATCCGGGCCTGAAGGCGCTGCTCGAAGGCGTCGAGCTCACCGAGCGCTCGCTGCTCAACACGCTGGAAAAGAACGGCGTGAAAAAGTTCGACCCGTCGGGCGAGAAGTTCGATCCGAATTTCCAGCAGGCGATGTACGAAGTGCCCGATGCTTCCGTGCCTGCGGGCACCGTCGTTCAGGTCGTGCAGGCCGGTTATACCATCGGCGAGCGCGTGCTGCGCCCGGCGCTGGTCGGCGTGTCGAAGGGCGGCGCCAAGGCTGCACCTGTAGCGTCGGAATAAAGCTGTGTAGTAGGAGCTGGATCGCCCGGTCAAGCCGGGCGATGACAGCGAGAGTTAAGCCGCCAGCTCGCCCGACTGGATCCGCTTCACGCCGGCCTTGTTCATGTCGGCCCAAGCCTTGGCCAGCGAGCCCTGCGTGTCGATGCCGCGGCAGGCATCTTCGATCACATAGACATCGAAACCTGCTTTTCGCGCATCAAGGGCGGACCACGCGACACAGAAATCTGTGGCGAGACCGGCGATGAACACGCGCTGCAATTTGCGGGCTTTCAGATAGGCGGCGAGACCGGTGGTGGTCTTCCCGTCGGCCTCGGTGAAGGCCGAATAGCTGTCGACGTCCTTGTTGAAGCCCTTGCGCAGGATCAGCTCGGTATGCGGGATGGCGAGATCCTTCGAGAGCGCAGCCCCTTCAGTGCCCTGCACGCAGTGATCCGGCCACAGCACCTGCTTGCCGTATTTCACATCGGTGGTCTCAAACGGCTTCTTGCCGCTGTGGCTGGACGCGAAGGAGATATGGCCGGGCGTGTGCCAGTCCTGCGTCATCACCACGTCGGCGAATTTCTTCGCGATGGCGTTGATGACCGGCACGACCTTATCGCCGTCCTTCACCGCAAGGCTGCCACCGGGCAGGAAGCAGTTCTGCACGTCAATCACCAGCAGGACGGATGTGCGGTCGAGGCTAACCTTGCCGGCGGCGGACAGTGTTTTGGGAGCTAGGCTGGTCATGGCCATGGTTCCAAGCCCTCCGAGAATTTGACGTCTGTTGAGCATCATCGTCCCCCCGTGATTGAACCCTCACAGACAATCAGGTCGCGGTCATCGCGTAAAGCGGATCGCGGTGCGGGCGGCGGCCGCATTTCGGGCCGCCCGCGCAAGGGCTTGTTAATGCGCCTCTCCTAGTTTCGGCGGTAGCGTTGCCTGAAAAGTTGAGCGCATGACGATCGATATCGGCCTGCGGCTTGCCCGAGGGCGGGCTGCCCAAAATCGGAATTTGACTGGTGAGGCTGCCGTTCCCCATGCACGACTTGCGTGGCCCTGGCTGATTGCCGGGTTGGCTGTGTGCGCGTTGACGCTCGGGCTGCGCTGGGCGCTGCCGTTCAATGTCGATGTAAGCTGGTGGCTGATCGTCGGTGAACGTGTGTTCGACGGTCAACGGCTCTATCTGGATATTCTCGAGACCAATCCGCCGATGGCCGGATCGATCTATTTTCTCGGCGTGGCGCTGGCGCGCGCCACGGGCCTGCGGCCGGAAGCGGTGACCATTGCACTGATGCTGGCTCTGATGACGGCCTCGCTCGGACTGACATGGTGGCTGCTACGTAACTCAAAGCTGTCGGGTCGCTCTGCCGCCGGTGCGCTCGCTGTCTGGGCTGTGGCGCTGCTCGGTATCCTGCCGATGTATGATTTCGGCCAGCGCGAACATCTCGCGCTGTTGTTCTTGATGCCGGCACTTGCGGTCCTGATCCGCCGTGTCGGGAACGAGCCGGTGTCGATCGTTGCGATCGTCATCGCCGGGGTCAGCGCGGCCGTTACCATGAGCTTCAAACCGTATTTCGCGCTCGGTATCGGCGCGGCCATCCTCGCCGCGACCTTGCAGGCGCGGCTGTGGCGCATTCTCGTCGCACCGGAACACTGGATCGCCGGCGTGCTGGTCGTGGCCTATGCCGTCTGGATCTATATATCGCTCCCGGCCTATTTCACGCTGATCTATCCCGTCGTCCGCGATGTCTATCTCTTGCTTGCAGCGCCGTGGCTAGCCCTGGCGCTCAGCGGCGCCACGATGCTGTGGCTCGCTGCGGTATTCGCGGTGCTGCTATTGCAACGCCGGCATAAGCCCGACGCCACGGTCACTGTGTTGCTGGCAACCTCGTTCGGCTTTGCGGTGGCGTTCTTCGTCCAGCGCAAGGGATGGGGCTATCACGCCTATCCCATGGTGGCGCTGTCGCTGATGGCGCTCGGCTATGCCGTTGCGGCGGTCGACCCTGTGACGGCGCGCGTGCGCATCGGGGCATCGCTTGCGGCCGTTGCGATCCTCGCTAACGCCTGCGTCTGGTTCAACGCCAGCGTCGATATCCGCAAACTCGAAGCTGCGGTCACGAAGCTTGGACCACATCCGAAGATCATGATGCTGGGCGGCGCGGCGACGATTGCGCATCCGCTCGTGCGCGATGTCGGCGGTACCTGGGTATCGCGTCAGGAGGCATTCTTGATCCGGGAGATCGTTCGCCGCGCGCGTCAGGAACAGTCCTTCGATGCAGTGACCTCGGCGCGTCTCGATCGCCATGTCGCAACCGAGCGCGACGGGTTGGTCGCGGATTTCCGGGCGTCTTCGCCGGATGTGGTGCTGGTCGACAATCGCGACAGCGACTGGGGCGCTTGGGCGCAGGCTGATCCGGAGTTGGCGCAGCTCCTGAAGCCCTATGCCCTGGTGCAGACCATCGACGGCATCGACATCCTGAAGAGGATGCCGTGATGCGCGCCACCACGCCGGGCGAAACCGCAAGTGCTGTTCTGCCCGGGCGGTCGCTGCAGCGAAGCCGCATCCTTCCGTGGCTGGCCGTCGTCGCACTGCTGATCGTGGCGATTGTGCTGCGTCACGTTCTGGCGGCCAATACGGATGTAAGCTGGCTTCTGACCGTCGGCGAGCGCGTACTCGACGGCCAGCGCCTCTATATAGATATCATCGAGACCAATCCGCCGATGGCCGTCCTGGCCTATCTGCCGGGTATCGTCATCGCCCGTGCGCTCGGGCTGGCTGCGGAGGACGTGACCGATGCGTTGGTCTTCATCGGCATCGCCGTGTCGCTGCTGCTCAGCGTCCGCATTCTGTCGCGCGCGTCGGTTCTCGGTGTCGCGCAAGGCTGGCCGCTGGCGCTGCTGGCAGTTGCACTGCTGGCCGTGCTGCCGACGCAGACTTTCGGTCAGCGCGAACATATTGCACTGATCGCCATGCTGCCGATGCTGGCTGTATTGGCGGGCCGCATAAAGCACAGCGCACCATCACGGTCCGCGGCTATCGCAGCCGGCATCGGCGCGGCGATTGCGCTGTCGTTCAAGCCCTACTTCGCGATCGCCTTCCTCGGCGCGTTGATCGCGGAGGCTGTCTCCACACGCTTATCGTGGCGCGTCCTGCTGCGGCCGGAGTATCTGGCGCTCGCCGTCGCGCTGGCCCTCTACGCTGCCGTCGTCATCGTGCTGTTTCCGGAATTCCTAACGGTAGTCGGGCCGCTAGTCCGCGATGTTTATCTTCAGGTGCAGCAGCCGGTCATGATGCTCCTGGAAAAGCCCGCTGTGGCACTGTGGGCCACCGCGCTGCTCGCGGCTATGGTGCTCAAACGGCGCGTCGGTGTCGATGGTCCGTTCGTTTTGCTACTGGCGACCTCGGCCGGTTTTGCCGCTGGTTTCGTTTTGCAGGGCAAAGGCTGGCCTTACCATTCATACCCAATGATTGCGCTCGCACTGCTTGCTTTTGGCTATGCGCGTATGACCTATCTGCCGGTCACCGGGACGGATCGTCTGTTCGGCGTCGGCGCGGTCGTCCTGCTGGCGCTGCTGTTCATGCGCTCCATGTTATGGTTCGACACCGCCTTCGATGCGCGCCCACTGCAGGAGAAAATCGCGCAACTGGGATCGCGTCCTGTCATTCTTGCTATCTCCGCCGAGCCGGGTATCGGGCATCCTCTTGTGCGCGCGGTCGGCGGCACATGGGTTTCGCGACAGCAAGGCCTGTGGGTCGCCGTCTATCACGCGGTCCTGCGCAGCAGAGGCGGAGTCAGTCCTGCACAAGATCGACTGCTCGAGGCCTATGCCGCGCGTGAGCGCACGATGCTGATCGAGGATATCAAGAAAAGACCACCGACCCTGGTGCTGGTGGATGATCTCACCGGCAGCGGCTCGGAATGGCTAAAAGCGCATCCCGACGTTGCTGATCTGTTAAAGGATTTTCACGTCGTGGCCGCCATCAACAAGGTGACGTTTCTTACGCGAGGCCGTGAGCCCTGAAGCCGATGTTGTGTTACGTGCTGCGTTAGCGCGGCTCGATGCCGTCGCGTACAGCGCGGAAGCGCGGAAATGCCTTGGCCCAATCATCGCGCGGTGCGCTTGCAATAATGCGCATCGTGATTTTGCCGCCGCCGAAGCGCAGCCACTGTACCACGCTGACCGGCGTGTTGTTCTTGCCGCTGACGGCGTCGATACGGGTCTCCCAGCCTGCCATGCCGTCGATCCGTTGCGGCTCCGACATGGTGATGCGGCCTTCGCGCAGGCCGGGAATCGTGCCTGCGGCCTGCTGGGCAAAGCGGCCGCGATCTTCAGCCTTTTCCGGCGCGGAGGCCAGGCTGCCGATCACCACAAAAGGACTCGTTTCGATGCTGTTCTCGTCGCTCGAGTCGGCCAGCAATAGCGCGGCACCCGGCGCCAGCGTGCGGACGGTCTTGAAGTCGCTCATTTCCGAGACCTTGAACGGCATCAGACCGAGTTGTTCTGCCAGCGGCACTTCCTTGCGGACCACGGCGGATGAGAGCATCTGGCGCACCGCGTCGTCGGTGTAGATTTTCTGGGCGTTTTCCGGGACTTGCACGGCGACATAGCCGGAGAAGGTCCCGCCGCCGACGATCATCGAATAGCGCCTGACATTGCCGGTCGCGTCCTTGGCATTCTCGATCGTGTAGAAGGCCTTTCCGGCCGTGGTCTCGATGCTCTCGGGCTTCGCGGCCATACCCGCCGGATTGGCCTTGAACGCGGTCTCAACCTCGTTGAAGGCGGCGGCTGGCAGCTCGGTCACGAGCACCTTGACGCCCTGATCGGAGGTCTCGAAGCCGACAAAGGTCTTTGCCGGGGCGAGGCCAACCAGCGGGGCCAGACCCACACGGACACCCGGCGGGAAGACGGGATCAGCCGCCAAAGCGGGGCGGTGGGCGACCGAAATGGCCGTCAGCATGGTCAAGGCGAACAGGGGCGCAGCATGTTTCATGAAAAATCTACTGGGTTTGCATTGAGGCTGTTCGATGGTGCGGGGCTCCGGCCTTGGTCGCCGCGCGCCCGGTCGGAAAGGGCTTTCACGGTTGCCTTGTTCCGCCAACAGATCAAGCCATAAATCCGTTCCCGGCGCCGTCCGCGCCCATCCGTCGCGTATTGGCGAAACAACCGCCAAGGGTCTGTTTCACCAAATATTAATTTCGCGCACCGGTCGTGTTTTCATGGGTCTGGAGTGTGCCAGATGCCTTGCGGCCACCACCCCCCCTCCTATATGAGGCCTACCGTCGCAATATCGCGAATAGTTGATGTTTGGGGGTTGGGAGCGGGGTGCCGTCAGGGCCCAGCCAACCTGCCGCAGAAAAAGGATATGAGAGCATGGGAAAGGTCATCGGTATCGACCTCGGTACGACGAATTCCTGCGTCGCCGTCATGGATGGCAAAACGCCGAAGGTCATCGAGAACGCAGAAGGCATGCGGACCACGCCGTCCATCGTGGCTTTTACCGATGATGGCGAGCGCCTCGTCGGCCAGCCGGCCAAGCGCCAGGCAGTTACCAATCCCGAGCGCACCATTTTCGCGGTGAAGCGCCTGATCGGCCGCCGCTATGACGATCCGACCGTCGAGAAGGACAAGAAGCTCGTCCCCTACAAGATTGCCAAAGGTGGCAATGGCGACGCCTGGGTCGAAGTCGACGGTAAAACCTATTCGCCCTCGCAGATCTCCGCCTTCACGCTGCAGAAGATGAAGGAGACCGCGGAGGCTCATCTCGGCCAGAAGGTCGAGCAGGCCGTCATCACCGTGCCCGCTTACTTCAACGACGCCCAGCGTCAGGCCACCAAGGATGCCGGCAAGATCGCCGGCCTCGAAGTGCTGCGCATCATCAACGAGCCGACTGCGGCTGCGCTCGCTTACGGCCTCGACAAGTCGAAGTCCGGCACCATCGCGGTGTACGACCTCGGCGGCGGCACCTTCGACGTTTCGATCCTCGAGATCGGCGATGGCGTGTTCGAGGTGAAGTCCACCAACGGCGATACGTTCCTCGGCGGTGAAGACTTCGACATGCGTCTGGTCGGCTACCTCGCCGACGAGTTCAAGAAAGAGCAGGGCATCGACCTGCGCAACGACAAGCTGGCTCTGCAGCGCCTGAAGGAAGCTGCTGAAAAAGCGAAGATCGAGCTGTCGTCGACGACCCAGACCGAAATCAACCTGCCGTTCATCACGGCGGATGCCTCCGGTCCGAAGCATCTGACGTTGAAGCTGACCCGCGCCAAGTTCGAAGCGCTGGTCGACGATCTCGTGCAGAAGACCATCGAGCCTTGCCGCAAGGCGCTCAAGGATGCGGGCCTCACCGCCGGTGAAATCGGCGAAGTGGTTCTGGTCGGCGGCATGATCCGCATGCCGAAGATCCAGGAAGTCGTGAAGCAGTTCTTCGGCAAGGAACCCCACAAGGGCGTCAACCCGGACGAAGTCGTGGCCATCGGCGCCGCCATTCAGGCCGGCGTGCTGCAGGGCGACGTCAAGGACGTGCTGCTGCTCGACGTGACCCCGCTGTCGCTGGGCATCGAGACGCTGGGTGGCGTGTTCACCCGGATCATCGAGCGCAACACGACGATCCCGACCAAGAAGAGCCAGGTGTTCTCGACGGCCGAAGACAACCAGAACGCCGTTACCATCCGGGTCTTCCAGGGTGAGCGCGAAATGGCGGCCGACAACAAGCCGCTCGGCCAGTTCGACCTGATGGGCATTCCGCCGGCTCCGCGCGGCATGCCGCAGGTCGAGGTGACCTTCGACATCGACGCCAATGGCATCGTCAACGTGTCGGCGAAGGACAAGGCGACCAACAAGGAACAGCAGATCCGGATCCAGGCATCCGGCGGTCTGTCCGAGTCCGACATCCAGAAGATGGTCAAGGACGCCGAAGCCAACGCTGCCGAGGACAAGAAGCGTCGTGAGGCTGTCGATGCCAAGAACCACGGCGATGCCCTCGTGCATTCGACCGAGAAGGCTCTCGGCGAGCATGGCGACAAGGTCGGTGAGACCGAGCGCCGCGCTATCGAGGATGCCATGAGCGACCTGAAGGAAGCTCTGAAGGGTGATGATGCCGAGGCGATCAAGGCCAAGACCAACACGCTGGCGCAGGCTTCGATGAAGCTCGGCGAAGCGATGTACACCCAGCAGGCCGAGGCTGACGCCAAGCGCGATGCCGAGAAGGATGACGTGGTCGACGCCGAATTCACGGAAGTCGACGACGACAAGCCGAAAAAGTCGGCCTGATAGGCGAGCGGAACAATGACCCTCATCCTGAGTAGCGCGGTGCGCGTCTCGATGGATGAGGGTTGTTTTTTGTCAGGCGGGCCTTGTTAGGCAAGTTTTGTTAGTGCGGGAGTAGCATCTTCATCGATGCGTTCTTCTGGGATGCTCCTCGGGATGAGGACCAATTTCGGGCGGATCTGACTGATGTCCACCAAGCAATGTTATTACGAGACGTTGGAAGTCGAGCGCGGCGCGAATGATGCGACCCTGAAGACGTCGTTTCGCAAGCTTGCGATGAAATGGCATCCGGACAAGAATCCAGGCGATGCCGCCGCTGAAGTGAAGTTCAAGGAAATTGCCGAGGCCTACGACGTCCTCAAGGACGGCGACAAGCGCGCGGCCTATGACCGTTATGGCCATGCGGCCTTCGAACAGGGCAATGGTGGCGGCGGTGGTCCGGGCTTTGGATCCGGCTTCGCCTCCTCCTTCTCCGACATTTTCGAAGACCTGTTCGGCATGGCCGGACAGCGCGGCGGTGGCCGCAGCGGCGGCCGCGAGCGCGGGGCAGATCTTCGCTACAACATGGAAATCACGCTGGAGGAGGCTTACTCCGGCAAGACCGCACAGATCGAGATTCCGGTCGCGGTGACCTGCGAAGCCTGCTCCGGCACCGGCGCCAAGGCAGGAACCAAGCCGAAGGCCTGTTCGACCTGCGGCGGTGCCGGCCGCGTCCGTCAGGCCCAGGGCTTCTTCACGCTGGAAAGGACCTGCCCGAGCTGTCAGGGCCGGGGTCAGATGATCGAGGATCCGTGCCCGAGCTGCTCCGGCGCCGGCCGCGTCGAGCGTGAGCGCACGCTCTCGGTCAACATTCCGGCGGGCGTCGAGGACGGCACCCGCATTCGTCTTGCCAATGAAGGCGAAGCCGGCGCGCGCGGTGGTCCGTCGGGCGATCTCTATATTTTCCTGTCGCTGGCCTCGCACGACTTCTTCCAGCGCGATGGCGCGGACCTGCATTGCCGCGTGCCGATCTCGATGGTGACCGCGGCGCTGGGCGGTGAATTCGAAGTGCCGACCATCGAAGGCGGACGCAACAAGGTCAAGGTTCCCTCGGGCACCCAGTCCGGGCGCCGCTTCCGCGTTTCGTCGAAGGGCATGCCGGTGCTGCGCTCGCGCCAGACCGGCGACATGTATGTCCAGGTCGTCGTGGAAACGCCGCAGAACCTGACGAAAAAGCAGCAGGAGCTGTTGGCCGAATTCGAGAAACTGTCTTCGGGTGCAACGCAACCTGAAGCCGCGGGTTTCTTCACTAAGGTCAAGGACTTCTTCGGAACGCGGACAGGCTCCTGACGTTGGAAGCTTGACCGTTTCTATTGTTGCCTATACCTCTTTATGACGAAATTCTGACGTTCCGCACGTTCCGCGGTCTGCCTGGAAGCGACATGCCTCTGCACTCGTCCGCGCGTACGTTGAAGAAGCCGCTCCGTCTCGATGACGAGGTTCGCTTCCTCCGTTCATGGATCGATAAGCCGCTGCATATGGGTGCCGTGATGCCGTCGGGCAAAGCTCTTGCCCGCACGATGGCGCAATATGTCGACAATGACGCGACCGGTCCGGTCATCGAACTTGGACCAGGCACCGGCGCGATCACCTCTGCGCTCGTCGCGCATGGGGTGGACCAGAAGCGTCTGGTGCTCGTCGAATTCAATCCCACCTTTTGCGCACTGCTGCGTGAGCGCTACCCGCAGGCGACGATCGTTCAGGGCGACGCCTACACATTGCGCGATACCCTGTGGGATGTGCTGAAAGAGCCCGCCTCCGCTGTCGTCTCCGGCCTGCCGCTGGTCACCAAGCCGATGCTGACGCGCCTCAAGCTGATCCGCGATGCCTTCGCGGCGATGTCGCCGAACGCGCCCTTCGTGCAGTTCACCTATTCGGTGGCGCCGCCGATCCCCAAATCGCTGCCCGGCGTGTCCACAGAGGCCTCCGAGCGGATCTGGATGAACCTTCCGCCGGCGCGCGTCTGGGTGTATCGCAAACGCTAGTGCCGGCCGCGATCGCGCGGTGGCTTCGCCCCGACGATCGGAATCATGGCTGCGATCAAGATCCTCGTTATTCCAGGCTCGCTGCGCACAGGGTCGCTGAATGCGAAACTCGCGGCTGTCGCCATTGACGCGCTGGTTCGCGCCGATGTCGATGCCACCAGGATTTCGCTCGGCGACTTTCCGCTGCCGATCTATGACGGCGACCTTGAGAGCAATTCCGGCGTACCGAAACATGCGCTCGATCTGAAGCGTATGATATCGGCGCATCATGGTGTGCTGATCGTGACGCCTGAATACAACGCGTCGCTGCCGCCGCTGGTGAAGAATACGATCGACTGGATCTCGCGCGTGGAAGACACGCATGAGAGCAAGGGCCAGGTGTTTCGCGAGCGGCCGTTTGCGATTGCGGCGGCTTCGAATGGGCGGCTTGGCGGTGCGCGCTGTTTGCAGGCCTTGCGGCTGGTGCTGTCGGCGTGTCGCGCGATGGTGATCCCGAATCAGCTCACGCTGGCGTTCGCCGGTGAGGCCTATGACGATATGGACCGGCTGAAACACGCCGCCGACAAGGATGCGATGACGGCGATGGTGCGCCAGCTTATCGATGTCGCGCAGCAGATGAAGTGAGACGAGATGACGTTGCAGACCATTGATCCCCGCGACCGCCTGATCGTCGCGCTCGATCTGCCGGATGTTGACGCTGCCGAAGCGATGATCGCGCGGCTCGGCGACAGCGTGACTTTCTACAAGATCGGCTATCAGCTCGGCTATGCTGGTGGTCTGCCGCTGGTGCGCAAGCTCGCCGATACCGGAAAGAAGGTGTTCGCCGATCTGAAGATGCACGACATCGGCAACACCGTCGCGCGCGGTGTAGAAAGCGTGGCGAAGCTCGGCGCGACCTTCCTCACCGTGCATGGCTATCCGCAGACCATGCAGGCGGCGGCCAATGCCAGCAAGGGCTCCGGCCTGAAGATCCTCGCGGTGACAGTACTGACCTCGTACGACAACGAGGATCTGAAGGCCGCGGGCTATCAACTCGGTGTCAGCGATCTCGTCGCCGCGCGCGCGCAGCAGGCGCAGGCGCTCGGTATCGATGGCCTCGTCTGCTCGCCGGAAGAGGCGGGGAACCTGCGCAAGCATATCAAGCCTGAGATGTGTCTGGTCACGCCCGGTGTACGCCCTGCGGGCAGTGACGTGGGCGATCAGAAGCGGATCATGACCCCGGCACGCGCGATTGTCGAAGGTTCGGACTATCTGGTGGTCGGCCGTCCGGTAATGGAAGCTGCCGATCCGAAGGCTGCGGCCGAGGCGATCGTCGCCGAAATTACGCAGGCACTGGCGAACAAGTAAGAACGGGACAGGGAGAGAAACAGATGGCCAAAGCTTACTGGATTGCACGCGTCGACGTGCACAATATGGACGGCTACAAGCAATACGTGGCCGAGAACGGCCCGGTCTTCAATAAATTCGGGGCCAAATTCCTGGTGCGCGGTGGTCAGTTCGAGGCCAAGGAAGGCACGTCGCGCTCGCGCAATGTTGTGCTCGAATTCAAGGACTACGCGACCGCGCTAGCCTGTTACAATTCGCCGGAATACCAGCGGTTGGTCGCGATGCGCAGCCCGCACGGCGAGAGCGATCTCGTGATCATCGAGGGGTATGACGGTCCGCAGCCTTGAGCGGCAGGGCCTTAAGCATGTGTTTGATCTGATTGGTATCTAAGGACTTTAGGTACCGTGGGCGTGTTGCCGCCGTGGCAGCGCGCCGCTATACCGCCTTGAGATACTGAGGATCGTTCAATGTCCGATATGAGACTGATCGTTGCTGGCGCCGGCGGCCGAATGGGCCGCGCGCTGATCCGCACCATCTCCGAAACCCCCGGCGCTGTCGTTTCCGGTGCGCTCGAGGCGCCCGGCTCGGAGCTGCTCGGACAGGATGCCGGCGTGCTCGCCGGCCTGCCCGAGAACGGCGTCAAACTCTCGGCCGACCTCTGGACGCTGTCGAAGGATGCCGATGGTATCCTTGATTTCACGGTGCCTGCGGCGACCATCGCCAATGTTGCGATCGCAGCCCAGCGCGGCCTCGTCCACGTGATCGGCACCACCGGCCTGTCGTCGTCGGACAACGCGGTGATCAAGAGCGTGACCGGTCAGGCCATCGTCGTGCAGTCGGGCAATATGAGCCTCGGCGTCAATCTGCTCGCCGCGCTGGTGAAGCGCGTTGCGCAGTCGCTCGATGACGGCTTCGACATCGAAGTGCTGGAGATGCATCACAAGGCCAAGATCGACGCGCCCTCGGGCACGGCTTTCATGCTGGGTCAGGCTGCTGCCGAGGGTCGCAAGATTCCGCTCGAGCAACATTCGGCGCGTGGCCGCGACGGGCTCACCGGCGCACGCAAAACCGGCGATATCGGCTTTGCCTCGTTGCGCGGCGGTACTGTCGCTGGCGATCATACGGTGATCTTCGCCGGTCCCCATGAACGCATCGAGCTGTCGCACAAGGCCGAGGATCGCATGATCTTCGCCCATGGTGCGCTGAAGGCGGCGATGTGGGCGCATGGAAAAAAGCCAGGTTTGTACTCGATGGCTGACGTGCTCGGCCTTGGTGAAATGTAAGAAGAACGAAACGGAATTCTCGATGAACGAACGTCTTCTCGTCCTCGTCCGTCATGGACAGAGCGAATGGAATCTGAAGAACCTTTTCACCGGCTGGAAAGATCCTGATCTCACCGAGAAGGGCGTCGCAGAGGCCAAGGAAGCCGGCCGCAAGCTGAAGGCGCAGGGTCTGACCTTCGATGTCGCGTTCACCTCGGCGCTGACCCGCGCGCAGCACACGCTCAATCTCGCACTGGAAGAGATGGGCCAGACCGGCCTGCCGATCACGAAACATCTGGCGCTGAACGAGCGCGATTACGGTGATCTCTCCGGCCTCAATAAGGACGACGCCCGCGCCAAATGGGGCGAGGAGCAGGTCCATGTCTGGCGCCGTTCCTATGACGTGCCGCCGCCCGGCGGCGAAAGCCTGAAGGATACGCTGGCGCGTACGCTGCCGTATTTCGTGCAGGAAATCCTGCCTTGCGTGCTGCGCGGCGAACGCACGTTGGTCGCCGCGCACGGCAATTCGCTGCGTGCCCTGATCATGGTGCTGGAGAAGCTGACGCCGGAAGGCATTCTGGCGCGGGAGCTCGCGACCGGCGTGCCGGTGATCTATCGGCTCAATGCCGATGCGACGGTGGCGTCGAAACTCGATCTGGCGGGTTGATCGACGCGCTCGGTTGCGTGGCGCGGCTAGCGCGCCATCGCAGCCGACACGAAATCCGAGATCGCATCGAGAAAGACGTCGGGCTTTTGCAATTGCGGGACATGCGCGCAGCCCGGAAGCACGATCAGCCGTGCATCAGGTAGTCCGGCAGCAAGCTCTCTGGACATCGGTGGTGGCGTCGCTTCATCGTGCTCGCCGACCAGCACCAGCACCGGCACTTTGACGGTCCCGATCTCGGGGCGCAGGTCCAGCGTCGCCAGGGACTCGCAGGCACTCTGAAACACCCTGGGATCCGTGCGCAAAAAGGCCTCGCGGCGATCGCGCATCAGCTCCGGGTTCTGCTCCTGAAATTCAGCGGCGAACAAGCGTCGCATCGCGACATCGGTAACCGCCGGCAATCCCTTGGTCGATGCTGCCGTCGCCATGTTGCGGAACGCCTCGCGGCCGGGTTCGGAAAACGCTGCGCCGCAATCGGCGAGAACCAGACGGCCTGCAATGCCCGGATGGCGGATCGCCATCTGCAAGGCAACGAAACCGCCATAGCCGTTACCGAGCACGATCGTGTCCGCGCCGTCGCCGCAGTCCCTGACGGCCTCCGCCACGCGGTCCGCTACGGCCGCCAGTCCGCCGCTTACGGCGTCTGATCCCCCAAAACCCGGCAATTCGGGAACGATGACACGGTGGGTCTTGGCCAGCGACGGCACGATGCTGTCGAAGCTTGCCCGGTCAGACAGCAGCGAGTGAAGCAGCACGATGGCCGGTCCTTCGCCGAATTGCGCTGCATTGACGGTGCCGTTTGCCAAGCGCCGATCTGCCATTTTTGCCTCTCTCGTCAAAAGCTTGCAGCCCGCAGCCTGATCGGCTGTCGCATCCGCCTGTCCTGTTGTGTCCCGGACCGGAGCCTAAAAGCAAGGCCTCGATCGCGCAAATCTGACTTGACGTGATATTTCACGAGATGCATCTTTGTCGGAGAATCAGAGGAAATATCCGTGCTTCTTCGAGATAATGTCTACAATAGCCTCAGGTCTGATATCCTGATGTGTCGCTTTCTGCCAGGCGATGATATGCGGGAGCAGGAGCTGGCGGAGCGCTATGCGGTCAGCCGTCAGCCCGTACGCGAGGCTCTGCTGCGGCTGGAGCGGGAACATCTCGTGACGGTGCAGCCGCGCCAGGGTTACCGGGTCAATCCGATCTCGATCTCGGACGCCCGGGACCTGTTGCGGTTTCGCTATGCGGTCGAGCCGGCCTGTGTGTCGGAAGCGATCGAGCACGCCTCGGACAACATCCTGCGCGGATTGGACCAGTACAGGTCGTTCGACGGCTCGGCGGAAGATTTCATCGATTATAACCGCGCCTTCCACATCGCGCTGGCACAGGCGTCCGGCAACCGGCGCATGGCGTCGGCCGCGCGCGATCTGATCGAACAGGCCGACCGGCTGGTGCGTATCAGCATCGCCAACGTCAAGGGCCGCGATCACATGCAGCTCGTGGGCGAGCACGTCAGCCTGATCGACGCCATGCAGCGCCGCGACCAGCGCGGCGCGGCGCGCATCATCAAGGCTCACATCGAGAAAACAGAAAAGCGCGTGCTGCCTGCCTTGGCGCGTAACGCGATCATCGTCGAAGGGAGAGATCTATGAACATTCCAACAAAAACAGGCTCCATCGATGTCGAGATCCACGGCAATTTCGTCGATGGCCGCGAAATCGAAGCCGGCAACGGCGAGATGATTGATGTGCGGAACCCGGCTACGGGCGACGTCATCGCGCGAATCCCCAATTCGACCACGGCCGATATCGATCATGCGATGAAGAGCGCGCGTGCGGCGTTCGAAGGACGCGCATGGGGCGGCATGGATACGCGCGCCCGCGCCCGCCTCATCAACAAGCTTGCCGATGCCTTCGAGGCCAATCTCGACACGCTATACCGGCTGGAGACGTTGAACAACGGCCGTCCTGTCAACGAGACCCGTGCGCAGCTTGCGCGTCTTCCTGATTTCTTCCGCTATTTCGCCGGCGTTGCCCTGGCGCGGCGCGATTCGGTCATCCCGGTCGAAGGCGCGTATCTCAACTACACATTGCGCACGCCGATCGGGATCGTGGCGAACTGTACGCCGTTCAATCATCCGCTGATGATCCTGTGCAAGTCGCTGGCTGCTGTACTGGCCACCGGCTGTGTGACGGTCGTGAAGCCCTCGGAATACACGCCCCTGACCACGCTGAAGCTCGCGCAGATCTTCACCGAAGCCGGCCTGCCGCCGGGTGTGTTCAATATCGTGCTGGGCTACGGCCCAAGTGCCGGCAAGATGTTGTCCGAACACCCTGACATCAACAAGCTGGTGCTGACCGGCGGCACCGAAGCCGGGCGCATCGCCGGATCATCCGCGGCGAAAGTGTTCGCGCATCAGACCATGGAGCTCGGCGGCAAGACGCCTGTCATGGTGTTCGACGATTTCGATGTCGATCAGGCAGTGAACTACGCCGCCTTCGGTGCCTTCATCGGTGCCGGCCAGACTTGCGTCTGCGCTTCCAGGCATATCGTGCAGGCCTCGATCTACGACGAGTTCGTCGCGAAGTTGCAGGCCAAGACGAAGTCTATCCGTATCGGCGATCCGTTCGATCCCAACACGCAGCTCGGCCCGGTGATCTCGGCGCGCCAGCGTGACCGCGTGCTTTCCTATGCGCGTTTCGGTCACGAGGATGGTGCCCGGCTGGTTGCTGGTGGCGTTGCGGCAAAGGTTGCCGGTCACGAAAACGGGTTCTTCGTGGAGCCCACGGTGTTCGCCGATGTTCGGTCGGACATGCGCATCTTCCAGGAAGAGGTGTTCGGTCCGTTCACATCTGTCACGCCGTTCAAGGACGAGGCCGATGCGTTGCGTCTGGCCAATGATTCCCCGTTCGGACTTGCAGCGGCGATCCGCACCCGTGACGTCGCGCGCGCACATCGCGTGGCCGGCCGCGTCAAGGCGGGTATCGTCTGGATCAACGATCATCATCGCCTCGATCCTGCATCGCCCTGGGGCGGCGTGGACGACAGTGGCATCGGCCGTGAATGCGGCACCGAAAGCTTCGATGATCACTTCAACACCAAGAGCGTGATGGTGGCGACGGGCGATGGCCCGTTCGACTGGTATCGCGACACGGCGGCGCAGAAGCGACTGAACTAGAGCAAAGCGATCGCCAACAGATCCCCCACAGAGGGACGGCGCTAATCCGATATGGAAACAAACAGGGAGAGACGACGATGCCGACATCAGTAAATGCGGGCGGCCGGTTGGACCGGCTGCCGATCGGACCGTTCCATTACCGCATCATGACGTTGATCGGGATTGGAATGTTCTTCGACGGCTTTGACATCTACATCGCAGGAACAGTGCTGGGCGTGACGCTCAAGAGCGGCTTCTCGACACTCGCCGAGAATGCGCTGTTCATTTCGGCGACGTTCTTCGGAATGATGCTCGGCTCGTTCGGCACCGGCTTTCTCGGTGATCGCTACGGCCGTCGGTTCTCCTACCAGTTCAATCTGTTGCTGTTCGGCGTGGCATCGCTTGCGGCGGCATTCGCACCAAACATGACCATCCTGATCCTGTGCCGCTTCGTGATGGGTCTTGGGCTCGGTGCTGAAAACGTGGTCGGCTACTCGACGATGACCGAGTTCGTTCCCGCGCGTTCGCGCGGCAAGTATCTGGGGCTGATGGCGGTCTGCGTTGTCAGTGGCCTGCCGGTGGCGCTACTGGTGGCCTCGTTCGTGGTGCCGATGTTCGGATGGCGCGCCATGTTCGTGCTCGGCGGCATCGGTGCGCTGGTGGTCTGGTACATGCGCAAGAACCTGCCGGAGTCGCCGCGCTGGCTCGAGGCCGTCGGCCGCCGCGAGGAGGCAGAGGCGCTCATGCAGAAGATCGAGAGTGAGGCCGCCCAAGGCAAGCCGCTGCCGCCAGTGACCATGGTCCCGACCGTGCAGGCGTCCGGCCAGCTGTCGTCGCTATTCGCGCCCCCACTGCTGTCGCGTATGATCGTCGGTTCGATCTGCCTGATCACCATCAACACATTGCTGTATGGCTTCGTGACCTGGCTGCCGGTGTTCTTCATCAAACAGGGATTGAGTGTCGCCACGTCGTTCAGTTACTCGCTGCTGATGGCGCTGGGTGCTCCGGTCGGCTCGGCCATCGGCGCGCTGACGGCCGACCGTTGGGGCCGCAAGCCGACCATCATCGGTTCGTCGCTGATCGCGGTGGTGTTGGGCATCATCTATCCGATGATTTCCGATCCGCTTCTGCTGCCAGCGGTCGGTTTCGCGCTCACGATCCCGATCTATGTGCTGGTTGCGTTGCTGTTCGGCATCTATATCCCCGAACTGTTCCCCACCGAAGTGCGCTTGCGGGCGTCGGGGATCGTCAACACGCTGGGGCGCGGCGCAACCATCGTGACGCCGTTCTTGGTGGTGACCCTGTTCGAGGCGCGCGGCGTTGCGGGCGTAATGGCGCTGATGATCGGATTGCTGGTGCTGCAGATCATCACGGTGTGGGCGTTCGGCATTGAGCCACGGAACCGCAGCCTTGAAGAAATGAAGACCGACGAATCCCCAGCGCCCGTGCTGAAGGAAGCGTCTTAGTCGTTCAGTCCAATGGGCCGCAGGAAACTGCGGCCCATTGCTGCTAATTCGCTCCCACCTGTCCGGCTTCCCAGCCGATCATGGCCTGCTTCCGTGTAATGCCCCAATGATAACCCGTCAGCGCGCCGGATTTACCGAGCGCGCGATGGCACGGCACCACGAAGGAAATCGGGTTCTTGCCCACGGCCGCGCCGACGGCGCGTGAGGCCTTCGGGTTGTCGATCTTGCAGGCGATATCCGAATAGCTGACCGCACGACCCATCGGGATCTTCAGCAGCGTTTCCCAGACGCGGACTTCGAAATCCGTCCCGATCAACACCACCCGCAGCGGCTGGTCCGGGCGCCACAGCTTGCTGTCGAAGATGCGCTGCGCCAGTCCGGCCGTGCCGGGAGTGTCCTCAATCAATGTGGCCGCCGGCCAGCGCCGGCTCATGTCGGCGAAAGCGCGCTGTTCGTCGCCGGGATCGGAGAAAGCGAGACCCGCAAGGCCGCGGTCGCTGGCGATCACGATCGCGGTTCCGAACGGCGAGGAATGGAAGCCATAACGCAGCTCCATGCCGGCGCCGCCGGTTTTCCATTCTCCGGGTGACATCGCTTCATGGGTTACGAAGAGATCGTGCAGCCGGCCCGGGCCGGAAAGGCCTGAGTCGAGCGCGGCGTCGAGGACGCTGGCGGAATCGCGCAGCAGGTGCTTGGCGTGGTCGAGCGTCAGCGCCTGCATGAACGCTTTCGGTGTCAGTCCCGCCCAGCGGCGGAACAGGTGATGCAACTCGTCCGGCGTCACGCTCGCGGCATCCGCCACGGCCTCGATGTTCGGCTGGTCCCGCCACTGCGAGTGCATGAAGCCGATGGCACGGCGTACGGAATCGTAATCGCGCAGGGCCGCGTCGCGCTGGCCCGGCTTGATCGGGCGATGCTCAGTCATCGCTAGGTCTCTGGCAAGATTCATCATGATATCGATGTAGGCCTGCCCCGACGCGCAAACCACCCGTTTCCCGATGGATCATCAGTTCACCGGATTATAGGTCGGGCCGCGTTTGGCGGCCTGGAGCGCTTCCATCAAGGCTTTGATGAAGCTCGCCTTTTCCTCCGCGCCGAGGAACCGTGCGATCGACACCCGACGGCCGCGCGACACCAGAAAAAGCTGCTCGATGCCGAATTCGGCGTGGCACACCTGATCGATCTGCACCCAGAGTGGATTGAATGCCCATTCCACGACGTCGCCTGATGGGCTGACCCGGCGCACACGGATTTCCGACGGCGTGACCGTGATCTCTTCGGTGGCCCTGGCGCGTCTGTCGTAGACCTTGAAGGCGATATAGATCGCCAGCAGGTCGAGGCCGAAAAAGCCGAGCACCGGCCAGGCGCCCATCAGCAGGAAGGCCATCCCCGCGCCGAACGAGACCATGCTGATGAAACCCATGAGCACGAGGAAGCCCTTGCGACCCAGCGCGTGATGCGGACGCAGCAGCGCGCTGAACAGCATCGGTTCCTGCGGGACGTCAAAGTCGTTGCCTGATGTCATGGTCCCTCAGTATATCCCTTTGATGCCGAAAATCACCCGCAAGCTCCCCGCCAGCACGAAATCCAGTCCTGCAAAGAAGGTTGTAGCGAAAGCGGTAAAGGCGCCTGCGAAGAAGATCGCCAAGCCGAAGCCCATCAAGCTGAAACCCATCAAGTTGAAGCCTTGGACCAAAGCCCAGGTCCATGAAGCGTTCTCGCGCTTCCGCAAGGCTAATCCCGAGCCCAAGGGCGAGCTCGAACATCTCAACCCCTACACATTGCTGGTCGCAGTGGTGTTGTCCGCGCAGGCGACTGACGCCGGCGTCAACAAGGCGACGCGCGCGCTGTTTCCCATCGCCGATACGCCGCAGAAAATGATTGATCTCGCCGAAGAGGCGGTGCGGGACTACATCAAGACAATCGGACTCTATCGCACCAAGGCGAAGAACGTCATCGCGCTCTCGGAAAAGCTGATCCGCGAATTCAGCGGCGTCGTGCCGCGCACCCGCACCGAAATCGAGTCGTTACCGGGGGCGGGGCGCAAGACCGCCAATGTTGTGCTCAATATGGCGTTTGGCGAGCACACGATGGCTGTGGACACCCATGTCTTCCGCGTCGGCAATCGCACCAATATGGCGCCGGGCAAGAACGTGCTGGACGTCGAACTTGAATTGGAGCGCGTGATCCCGCACGAGTTCATGCTGCATGCTCATCATTGGCTGATCCTGCACGGCCGCTATACGTGTCTTGCGCGCAAGCCGCGCTGCGAGGTGTGTCTGATCAACGATCTGTGCCAGTGGCCGGAGAAGACGGTGGTCTAGGCGACCGGCATCTTCGTCACGCGACCCGGCTCGATCAGCTCCGGTCGTGGTCCGCTCAATCGCTTGTGCATATGGACCATGAAGGCCATGCCGAACAGCGGCGTGGCCAGGTTGACGATCGGGATCGAGACGAAGGCTGCGATGAACAGCCCGGCGGTGAACACCGTCGCCGCATGCTGCTTGCGCATCGCCTTGGCGTCCGCTGGCGAGCGGAACCGCATGGCGGCCAGCTCGAAATATTCGCGGCCGAGCAACCAGGCTGTGGCGATAAAGAAGACAACGAAACCAATGCCGGCGAAGAACACGAAGGGTAGCGCGACCAGATAGACCGCGATGGTCAGCAGCGCGGTCTTGCCGCCCTCGGTAATGGCGAGCCCGAACGGCAATGCGACGCCGACCCGCTCCGCGGGATAGTGCTCGCGCTCGACGATATCGGCAACATCATCGACGAACACGCTGGCGACCAGTGACGTAATCGCCGGCATCAGAAAGATTGCGCCGGCGACGACGCCGAGACCGGCGGCAATCGACAAGAGCCAGGACAGCACATTGATCATCATGTGGTAGTCCGACCCGATCGTGCTTTCGGCCCAGACGCCGCCCGAAGTGGCAGCCCAGTTCAACAACCGCTGCATGCCGATTGCCAGGACAGTGATTAAAACCAGGGCAAGTCCGATAGACTTCCACAGGATGCTGCGCATCGGCGGTGAAAGAATTTGCGATAGCGCCTTGGCGGCAGCGACAAGCATCCGATTTTCTCCTTGCGATCACGAAGACGTAACCCTTGCGAAGTTGTCAGACAAGTGCAGCGCAGCATCGACTTCTTCACTGGACGGATAAATAGAAAGAGGTAGTCTCAAGAAAAACAATCATCAGGGAGGACGACGTCTTGATCACCAAGGGTACCCGTGCGCTTGTTTTCGCCACTGCCGCTTCTGGCTTGTTTCTGACCGCAGCGCCCGCCTTCGCGCAGCAAAGCATCACCGTCTGGTTCAGCAAGGGGTTTTATAAGTCTGAAGATGAATCGCTGCTGGCGGCGATCAAGAAGTTCGAAGACAAAACCAAGATCAAGGTCGAACTCTCGCAATATGCCATTCAGGACATGATCCCGAAGACCGTGGCCGCGTTGGATTCCGGCACGCCGCCAGATGTCGCTTATGCCGACACCTACGATGTGCAGGCATCCGGCAAATGGGCCTTCGAAGGCAAGCTGGAAGATATCACCGACATCCTAAAGCCGATGATGGATAAATTCGCGCCGAACACGGTCGAGACGGCCTATCTGATGAACGGTCAGACCAAGAAGAAGGCGTATTACGGCTTTCCGCTGAAGCAGCAATCGATGCATGTGGAGATCTGGAGCGATCTGCTCGAGCAGGCCGGCTACAAGATCAGCGATATTCCCAAGGACTGGAAGGGTTATTGGTCGTTCTGGTGCGACAAGGTCCAGCCGGCCTATCGCAAGGCGTCAGGCAGCCGTGCCTATGGTGTCGGCCAGCCGATGGGCGTGGAGTCCACGGACTCGCTGCAGTCATTCTACACCTTCATGGATGCCTATAACGTCAAGCTGGTGGACGACGATGGCAAGCTTCTGGTGGACGATCCCAAGGTCAAGGAAGGTCTGATCGGCGCGCTCAGGGACTATACCGACACCTATATCAAGGGCTGCACGCCGCCATCCTCGACGACGTGGAAGGACCCCGACAACAATGTCGCCTTCCACAACAAGAGCATCATCATGACCCACAACTTCACGATTTCGATCGCGGCGAAGTGGTTCGAGGATTCGCAAAACCAGACGTTGACGCCGGAGCAGCGCGCTGCCGGCAAGAAGGCCTATGAAGAGACGATCGTCACGGCATCGTTCCCGCTGAAGCCGGACGGCACGCCGATCAAGTATCGCTCCGACGTGAAGACGGGGATGATCTTCTCGCAGTCGAAGAACAAGGCGGGCGCCAAGGAGTTCGTCAAGTTCCTGATGGAAGAAGAAAACCTGGGCCCCTATGTCGAGGGCGCGCTCGGTCGTTGGTTCCCGGTGACCAAAGCTGGACAGGCAAGCCCGTTCTGGCAGGCCGACAAGCATCGCAAGGCGGTCTACACCCAGTTCACGGGAGGCACCTCGTCGTTCGATTTCGTGAAGAATTACAAGTTCACGATCCTCAATAACGAGAACGTCTGGGCCAAGGCGATGAACCGCGTGGTCAGCGAGAAGGTGCCGGTCGAGAAGGCCGTCGATGAGTTGATCGCCCGCATCAAGGAAATCGCGGGTTAGTCCGAGACAAAGCCGGCCGCCCTCGCGGCCGGCTTTTGCAATGGTGTACAGCATGGCCACGATCACCTATCCCGCTCCCGCCGATACGCTGCCACGCCGGCCATGGTCGGCCCGCCTGACGACGCCGCAGGTCTGGGGCGTCGTGATGATCGCGCCCTATCTGCTCGTGTTCGCCGCCTTCGTGGTCTATCCGATCGGTTATGGCTTGTGGCTGGCGCGGCACCCGGCGAGTTACGTCGCGCTCTATAACGATCCGGTATTCGCGCGCGCCGTCGTCAACACGCTGATCTTCCTGATTATCGGCATCAATGTGAAGATGCTGATCGCTCTGTTTCTGTCCGGCTTCTTCGTGCAGTCACGGACATGGATACGCTGGCTGTCGGTACTGTTCATCCTGCCTTGGGCGGTGCCGTCGATCCCGACCATCCTGTCGGTGCGCTTCATGTTCAATCCCGAATGGGGCGTGATCAATAATCTGATCTTCAAGTTTACTGGCGAGGATGGGCCCAACTGGCTGAACGATCCCGCTATCGGCCTGACGCTGGCGATCATGGTGCACATCTGGAAGTCGCTGCCGTTCTGGACGCTGATCCTGATGACAGGACGTCTGGCAATCTCGACGGACATGTTCGAGGCCGCCGATGTGGACGGCGCCAGCTGGTGGCAGAAATTCCGCTTCATCACCTGGCCGTCGATGCAGACGCTGTATCTCACCTGCACGCTGCTTTCGATGATCTGGACGCTCGGCGACTTCAACAGCGTCTATCTGTTGACGGGAGGCGGGCCAGCGGATCTCACTCATGTTCTGTCTACATTGGGGATTCGCTATCTCCGCCTCGATCAGCTCGACATGTCGATGGCGTCCATCGTTTGCGCGATGCCGCTGGTGCTGCCGCTGGTCTATTTCATGATGAAACGGCTCTCTCGATGAAGAGGTTCACCCGATGAGAGTGCCAACGCTACGAGAAGCCGGAACCGAAGCGCGACTGCTGCTGATCGGCATTCCCGTGCTGATCTGGACGCTGATTCCGATCTATCACATGTTCCTGTTCGCGATCTCGCCGAAGCAGGATGCATTCGCGGGCAAGTTGTGGCCCGACCATCCGACGCTGAACAATTTCAGAATCGTGTTCAATCAGCAGCACTATTTCCTGCGCGATTTCTGGGCGCAGTTCCTGAACTCGGTCGTCATTGCGGTGGCGGTCGGTGCGCTGACGCTGGTGATTGCGACATCGGCGGCCTTTGCGATCAGTCGTCTGCGCGTCCGCGGCGGTCGAACGGTGATGAACATGGCGCTGTTCACCTATTTCATTCCCGCGGCATTCCTCGCGGTACCGATGTATCGCACCATGGGCAATTA
The DNA here is from genome assembly GCF_056401215.1 of Tardiphaga sp. P4_G1. Classification (NCBI taxonomy): domain Bacteria; kingdom Pseudomonadati; phylum Pseudomonadota; class Alphaproteobacteria; order Hyphomicrobiales; family Nitrobacteraceae; genus Tardiphaga; species Tardiphaga sp. P4_G1. The sequence goes on along the minus strand of NZ_JBFUJU010000003.1, from coordinate 123,044 downwards.
CGGTCTGCTCAACAATCACTGGTCGCTGATCCTGGCGATGGTGACCATTGCTTCGCCCTATGCGATCTGGGTGCTCAAGCAGGCGTCGGACAAGCTGCCGCTCGAGCTCGACGAAGCCGCCATCATGGACGGCGCAACGCCGCTGCAACTGTTTCGCATGGTCTATGTGCCGCTGATGTTGCCATCGCTGGTCGCGATCGGGACCTATGCGCTGCTGCTCGCCTGGAACGAATATCTCTACGCCTTCCTGCTGCTGTCCAAGGATACCGAGATCACGCTACCCGTCGCGCTCGGCAACTTCCTGGCCGCTGATGACTCGCCCTGGGAATTGCTGATGACCACGGGCTTTATTTACGCGCTACCACCAGCCGCAGTGTATTACGCCTTCCGGCGCTACATGGTCGGCGGACTCACAGCGGGCGCGGTCAAGTCTTGAAGTGGCGGATCAGGCGATAAGCCTGATCCGAGGCCTGCTCACGTCTTCGTCAGCCACTTCCGCTTCCGTGTCAGTCGTCTCAGGAATGAGCGTCGGCGTGCCGAAGACGTCCGGAAATGGATCGAAAGTGCCCGCCACCTCCCGGAGCGGCTTTTGTTTGTCGGCCCAATGCAATGCCGTGTAGTCGAATCCGAGTTCAATGGTCGGCTTCACCACTTCGAAATAGGGCGAGATATCGAAATCCCTGGGCATATACAGCGATGAATCGCGGATGTGCAGAATCTCGCGACGGGCCTGGCGGCTACCGGCGCGGGTGATTTTCGGCAGAATCGGATAGCGCACGGCATCGAAAGCCTGCGCGATCAATGCCGAGCAGATGATCTTGGTGGGATCGCCGGAGCCGAAAGCGATCATGCGCCGCCGCCAGCGCTGCGGTATTGGCAGCGGGATCAGGAAGCGCATCAGGTCGAGAATGTTCTTGGTGTCGTAACCAAAGCCAATCCGGTTGATGGCGTAGCGACACACAGTGGTGCGGTCCTCGTAGGACAGACCGACCGGGCGGCACAGGCGGGTGTGGAACGGATAATATTTCGACAGCGGTGCCGAGGTGACACCTTCGCCGATATTGGCCTCGATCAGCACATGCGGCTCGCCGTTCGGCTCTGCAGCACCATCGATTGGGCCGACATAGAGCGCGGCATGCGACCAGGTCGATTGCGTGAGATATTTGATGATGCCGGAGACGCGGTTGTTGCCTTCGACCAGCAGCACGTCACCTTCCTCGATGATACCGCGCAGGCGTTCGGGGTCGCTCGGCGTGAATGGCTCGTAGCCGGGCAGCTCCTTCTGCAGATATTTCGCGATCAGTTTCCCGACCGTATCGAGCATGAGGCCCATGATCGTGACTCCCCCAGCGCGGTTCATGTCGACCGCTTTCCCTGGCTCCATCATGGTCGAGAGCCATTGCAATTTGGTTCATGCCCGCGCGGCGCTGGTGACGATTCATTCACCACGACGGTTGCCGCACACCCTCGAATACGGCAAGGTTCGCGAGACGTTCTCATGCATCATAAAATTTCGGAAACCATGTCATGACGATTTCACGCCGAGATTTCCTGTCGGCGTCCGCAGCATTGACACTTGTGCCGCTGTTCGGCGCAAGGACATTGGCCGCGTCGCTGCCGCGGGATGCTGACATTGTCGTGATTGGCGCGGGCGCTGCGGGCATCGCTGCGGCGCGTCGTATCCAGGCGGCCAATCGCAAGGTGATCGTGGTCGAGGCCTCCAGCCGGATTGGCGGACGGTGCATGACAGACGCGACAAGTTTCGACGCCCCGTTCGATCGCGGCGCGCGCTGGCTGCACACGCCGGAAACCAACGCAGTGGTGAAGCTTGCCCGGCCGGTGGGAATTGATGTCGCGCCATCGCCGCCGAGCCAGAAGCTGCGTATCGGCCGTCGCAATGCCCGCGCCGGCGAGACCGAGGAATTGCTCGCTGCGGTCGTGCGGGCCAATCGCGCCATCGACGAAGCAGCGCGCCGTGCCGACATCTCCTGCGCCGCGGCGCTGCCGAAGGACCTCGGGGACTGGGCGGGCACGATCGATTTCGTGCTCGGGGCCTATGCGACCGGCAAGGACCTCAAGGATCTCTCGACGCTGGATCTCTCGCGCGCGCAGGATCGCGCCATCGATGTTGCCACGCGCCAGGGGCTCGGGGCGTTGATGGGCAAGCTCGGCGAGGCCGTTCCGGTGGCGCTGTCGACCCCTGCGACGCGCGTGACCTGGAGCGGACGCGACATCGGCGTTGAGACGGCGTCAGGGCGCATTGCGGCGCGGGCGGTGATCATCACCGCATCAAGCAATGTGTTGTCGTCGGGGACAATCAAGTTCACGCCGGAACTGCCAAAGCGGCAGCTCGACGCGGCGGCAAAACTCAGCCTCGGCAGCTATGACCGTATCGCGCTACAGTTTACTGGCAATCCGCTCGGGCTGGGTCGCGATGAGCTGATGGTCGAACAAAGCACGAGCACACGTACCGGTGCACTGTTTGCGAACATTGGCGGGTCATCGCTGTGTACCGTCGATGTCGCGGGCGCATTCGGCCGCGACCTTGCAACTCAGGGCGAGGCCGCGATGGTGGCTTTCGCCGTTGAATGGCTGACGAAGCTGTTCGGCTCCGATATCAAACCGGCGATCAAGCGTTCTGCAACGACGCGCTGGGATACGATGCCATTCGTGCTCGGAGCCATGTCGGGGGCCGCACCGGGTGGCCAGGCCTCGCGCCGCGTATTGGCTGAGCCTATGGGCAATCTGTTCCTTGCCGGCGAAGCCACGCACGAAACATTGTGGGGCACGGTCGATGGCGCATGGGAAAGCGGCGAGCGCGCAGCAGAGGCGGCGCTCAAGAAGATCGGCGCAATGAAAGAGCCGGAACCAGACAAGCCGGTGCGGACGAAGCAGCGGCGGCAGCGGTCGAGCGGAGCGGGGTTGGAGTAGCCGCGACGTGAGGCTGCTATTGGCGCTACACCGGTAGCGCCAGCTGCATCAGATCTTTGGCCACGATGATCTTGCCGGAAAAATTCTTTCGCACGCCCGAGATCCAGTCCTCGTCGGTGACTTCGGGATCGTCGCCCGGCACGAAGTGGCTGAGCACCAGCACCTTCACGCCAGCCGCGGCGGCGATGCGGCCGACATCCTCGGTGGTGGTGTGGCTTTCCATCAAATGCTTTTTCAGCGTTGCGCCGTTCTTCGTCTTGATCACCAGCCGGTCAACAGCGGGCACGTAAAGTGCCTCATGCACCAGCACGTCCGCTCCCTTGGCGAACTCTGCTAGCCTCGGGTTGTAAGCGGTGTCGCTGGAGAACACGATGACGCCGTCGGGCGTCTCGAATTTGTAGGCGAAGCTGTCGACGATCGGCGGATGCGGAGTGCGGAAGGCTGTCACCTTGACGTCGACGGTCTGCAGCACCACGCCATCCTCGGTGATATCCTTGGCAACGAGCAACGGCCGCGGATCGGGGCGGCCTTCATCTTCGATGCGGGTATCAACGTCGAATTTGTTCAACTCCCAGTAAGTCCGGGTCATTGCCTCGATGCCCTTGGGACCAAACGAGTGGATCGGCGTCGAGAGGCCTGCGGCCCAAGCATTGTAGAACAAGTTGCCGTATTCCAGATTGTGATCGGAATGGTGGTGGCTGATGAAGATATACTTCACCGAGGGAAGCGGCACGCCGGCATTGACCAGTTGCCGGCTGACGCCCATGCCGCAATCGATCACGAATGGCGTGTCGTTGACGACAACGAGGTTGGCGGGATTGGATGCACCGACGCCGACGCGCGGGCCGCCCTTGGTGCCGAGAAATATGATCCTGGTGCGCGGTTTTGCTGGCGTCTGCGCCAGCGCGGGGCGCGCCGCGAGGACCATGGCGCCGGCAGCGGCAAACTTCAGCATGTCGCGACGATCGATCATGGTCTTCTCCCGTTGTTCTTGAATTGGAGAGACCCTAGCGCCGCGGCGGCTGGCGCCGCAAGTCACGCAAGCGTCAGTGAAATATGCCGTCGAACAGCGGCAGGCTGATCAGCGCCGAGACGGCTATTAGGGCGTAGCAGATCTTGCGGAACAGCTCGTCGCTAGCCTTGCCGAACAGTTTCGAGCCAATCCACAGGCCGAGGCCGAACAGGGGGCCGGTGACTACCGCGAGCCCAAGGATGGCCGTGCTCCACAATCCGCCGATCGTATAGCTGATGATGATCAAGACGTCTGCGACCGCGAAATACAGGATGATATTTGCGCGGGTGACGGCAGCGACTGCCGCGTCTCGCAGCCAATACATCACTATCGGCGGGCCGCCGAGTTGCGCCAAGCCACCAAAAAAGCCGGCGACACCGCCGACACTGACCGTCACTGGAACGGTCGGCTTACCGGGATAGCGCCAGCCGGAGATCAGTAGCGTCAGCATCGTGACGATCAGTGCGACGATGGCCCAGCGAACGGTCAGCGGATCGGCCCAGGCCAAGGCCATCGTGCCAAGTGGCACGCCAATAAGTGCGCCCAGCGAAATGATGCTGACGTCGCGCCTGTCGGCTCGTCTTGCGGCGTTCGGGATCAGCGTCAGCGTGGTCGAGAAGTCGATCAGCAGGAGCAAGGGCGATGCGACCTGCGCGCCGGCCACGCTTGAGGCGAGTGGCATGAAGATCAGCGCCGAACCGAAGCCCGAAAACCCGCGGGCCAGTCCGGCGATGAAGGCGGTGACGGTGATAAAAACGAGCGACGTGGTCGAATACTGGACCAGGCCGAGTGATTCCATCATGCGCGCAACGTGCCGCCCGTCTTCTTCGTTACTTCCGCCACGATCTTCGCTGCCACCGCATCAATTTCCTGATCGGTCAGGGTCTTCTCACGCGGCTGCATGGTCACGGCGATGGCGACGGACTTCTTGTCGTCGTCGATGCCCTTGCCTTCATAGACGTCGAACACCGTCACATCGGTGACCAGCTTCTTGTCCACGCCGGCTGCCGCACGGAGGATGTCACCGGACCTGACCTTGCGATCGACGATGAAGGCGAAGTCGCGTGACACAGGCTGGAACGCCGAGAGCTCCAAAGTCGGTTTGGCGCGGGTCGCCTTCTGCTTGGCGTCGGGAATGCGATCGAGGATCACTTCGAACGCCATCAACGGGCCGTCGGCACCGAGTGCTTCGAGCGTGCGCGGGTGCAACTCGCCGAAATAACCGAGGACGTTCTGCGGTCCGATCTGGATCGTACCCGAACGGCCGGGATGCAGCCAGTTCGCGCCACCGGCGACGATCTGCAGCGCCTGCATCGGTGCACCTGCGGCTGCGAGAACTGCAAAGGCATCGGCCTTGGCGTCGAGTGCGTTCGCAGCGCTGGCGCCTGACCAATGACGGCCGCTGCCAGCCGACGAGGCGAGGCCACGCCGCACGCCGGATGCAGCCATGAACTGATCTTGCGGGCGATCGCCGCGGAAGATCTGGCCGACTTCGAACAGCGCTAGGTCGGACGAACCGCGATGCGCATTGGCTTGAGCGGCTGCGATCAGTCCGGGCAACAGGCTCGGCCGCATGTCGGAGAGATCGGCGGCGATTGGATTGGCCAACGCCAGTTCCGGCGCGCCGCCGCCGAACACTTCGGCATGCGGCTTCGAGATGAACGACCATGTCACGGCCTCGACGAGGCCGCGCGCGGCCAGTCCACGCTTGGCGCGGCGGGTGCGCTGCTGGATCTGCGTCAGTACCGGCTTGCGCGGGGCATCGCCGCGCGGGAACGGCGTCATCGGCACCTTGTCGACGCCGAAGATGCGCATGACTTCTTCGACGATGTCAGCCTTGCCGGTCACGTCGCTACGCCATGACGGCACTGCGACCTTCACCACGGGGCCGCTGCCGGCCACCATGAAGCCGAGATGCGTCAGGATGCGTCGCATCTCCGGGAATGGTACGTCGATGGCGGCGAGGCGCTTCACCTCGGCAATCGGGAAGTCGATGATACGGTCGTCTCCGTAGGGCTTGCCAACGACGATGCTCTCCGACGGTGCGCCGCCGCACAGTTCCATCACTAGCTTGGTTGCCAGTTCGAGACCGGGCACCATGAAGACCGGATCGACGCCGCGCTCGAACCGATAACGCGCGTCGGAATTGATCCCGAGCCTGCGGCCGGTCTGCGCGATATTGATCTCGTTCCACAGCGCGGATTCGATCAGTACATCGGTGGTGTCTTCCGAACAGCCCGACGCTTCGCCGCCCATGATGCCGGCGAGCGACTCGACACCATTGTCGTCGGCGATGACGCAGGCCTTGCTGTCGAGCGTGTAGGTCTTGCCGTCGAGCGCGAGCAGCGTCTCGCCGTCACGTGCGCGGCGGACAACGATATCGCCCTTCACCTTGGCGGCGTCGAACACATGCAGCGGACGGGCGCGGTCGAAGGTCAGGAAGTTGGTGATGTCGACCAGCGCATTGATCGGGCGCAGGCCGATGGAGGTCAGCTTCTTCTGCAGCCACTCCGGCGATGGGCCGTTCTTGACGCCGCGCACGAGACGCAGTGCGAAGCCGGGGCACAGCTTGGCGTCTTCGACGGTGACTTTCACCGGGCAGGGGAATTCGCCCTTGATCGGCTTGATGCCGGGATTCTTGAACACGCCCATGTCGGCCGCGGCGAGATCGCGCGCAATGCCCGACACGCCGGTGCAGTCCTGACGATTGGGCGTCAGGTTGATTTCTATGACGGGATCACCGAGCTTGGCCCAGTCGGGATAGATCGCGCCGACGGGCGCATCGGCGGGCAGTTCGATGATGCCGTCGATCGCGTCGGGGAGTCCGAGTTCGCCGGCCGAGCACAACATGCCCTGGCTTTCGACGCCGCGGATATTACCGAGGCCGATGGTGAAATCCTTACCCGGGATAAAAGTACCAGGCCTGGCGAGGACGGTCTTCAGTCCCGCGCGCGCATTCGGCGCCCCGCAGACGATCTGCAGCAGCTTGTCATCGCCGGCATTCACGGTGCAGACGCGCAACCGATCTGCATTGGGATGTTGCACGGCTGTGACGATCTCGGCGATCGTGAACGGCTTCAGCAGCTTCGCCTTATCGTCGATATGTTCGACCTCGAGCCCGATCATGGTGAGCTTGTCGGTCAGCGTCTCGAGCGACTCGTCGGTCTCGAGATGATCCTTCAGCCAGGAGAGGGAGAATTTCACGTGCTCAGTCCTCCGGCCAGCGTCGGTACTTCAAGCGGCTTGAAGCCGTAGTGATTGAGCCAACGCACGTCGCCTTCGAACAGCTGACGCAGGTCGGCCATGCCGTATTTCAGCATCGCGATACGATCGATGCCCATGCCCCAGGCGAAGCCCTGATACACGTCGGGATCGATGCCGCAGGCGCGCAGCACATTCGGATGCACCATGCCGCAGCCGAGAATCTCGAGCCAGTCTTCGCCTTCGCCGAAGCGGATCTCGTTCTTGTCGCGGCGACACTGGATATCGACTTCCAGCGACGGCTCCGTGAACGGGAAGAACGACGGACGGAAACGCATATTGACGTTGTCGACCTCGAAGAATGCCTTGCAGAATTCGTGCAGGATCCATTTGAGGTGGCCGAGATGCGAACCCTTGTCGATGACCAAGCCTTCCACCTGATGGAACATCGGCGTGTGGGTCTGGTCAGAGTCGCTGCGATAGGTGCGGCCCGGACAGATTACGCGGATCGGCGGCTGCTGGCTCAGCATGGTGCGCACCTGCACCGGTGATGTATGCGTGCGCAGTAACAGGCGCGAGCCGTCTTCCTTCGGATTGAAGTAGAAGGTGTCGTGCATCTCGCGGGCGGGATGGCCCTCGGGGAAATTCAGCTTGGTGAAATTGTAGTCGTCCGTCTCGATATCCGGACCTTCGGCGACGGCGAAGCCCATGTCGGCGAAGATCGTCGTCAATTCGTCCCAGGTCTGGCTGAGCGGATGAATGCGGCCGAGTTCAGCGGGGCCATCGCGCAGCGGCAGCGTCACGTCGATGGTCTCGGAAGCGAGACGTGCATCGAGGGCTGCGGATTTCAACACATCGCGGCGCGCGGTCAGCGCTTGCGTGACGGTGTCCTTGGCCAGGTTGATGGCCGCGCCTTCGGTCTTGCGTTCTTCTGGCGTCATCTTGCCGAGAGTCGACAACAGCGCGGAGATCGAACCCTTCTTGCCGAGCGCGCCGACGCGCACGGCTTCCAGGGCGGCTTCGTCGGAGACATTGGCAATATCGGCCAGAATAGTCTGTTGGAGCGTCGTCAGATCGGACATCAGCAACCTCGATGAGAGAGGCGGGCGCCTCTTGCTGTCTGCGCGTCCGACGGAAGGCCGGGCACCAGCTTCTACAGCACGGATATCACAGGGATTAAGACGTCAATGGCCGGGACAGGAGCGCGTGAACGCTTCTGCCCGGCCATGACAATGTCGATGAATACGCGGAGTGGAGAGCTCAGGCCGCCAGTGCGGCCTTTGCTGGCTTAGGCTGCGAGTGCAGCTTTGGCCTTCTCAGCAATCGCGTTGAACGCCGCCGGCTCGTTGATCGCGAGATCCGAGAGCACCTTGCGGTCGACCGTCACGCCGGACTTGGCGAGACCGTTGATAAACACGCTGTAGGTCATGCCGAGCGGACGGACGGCAGCGTTGAGACGCTGGATCCAGAGCGCGCGGAACGTACGCTTCTTGCGCTTGCGATCGCGGAACGCATATTGGCCGGCCTTGTCGACGGCAGCCTTTGCGGCGCGAATGGTGTTCTTGCGGCGACCGCGGAAACCCTTGGCGGCCTTGTAGACTTTCTTATGCTTGGCGTGAGCCGTCACACCGCGTTTTACGCGAGCCATGACTGATCTCCTTCATCTGAAATAACAAAAGGGGTGATATCCGCCGCAATGAAGCGGCGTAAGGGCGATCAGGCGTTTGGCAGAAAGTACTGCTTGATGTTGTCGCCGTCGGTCTTGAACAGCACGCGGGTGCCGCGGAGCTGACGAATCTGCTTCTTCGTCCGCTTGATCATACCGTGGCGCTTACCGGCATGGGCGGCCATGACCTTACCCGTTCCGGTGACTTTAAAGCGCTTTTTAGCGCCCGACTTGGTCTTCAGCTTGGGCATTTGGCTCTCCTATGGCCACGCAGAAAGCGCCCCGAAAGGCGTTGCGTCGGCTAAAATGCTCGTTAGAGCGTTGAAAATGCTCAACTAACCGCCGTTTGCGGAAAGTCAGCACAGTCGTCGACACGGCAGCCCTTAATCAGCCGGGCGACGAAGGTTGCGCTTATGGCAGAGGAATGCTCCGATGGCAACGATTAACGCGGCTCAACACTCTGTTTAGCGCATGGCTTCAGACTGGTCCGACGCGCCCCGGATGCCTATGTGATCCGGACCAGAGAAACAGAGGGACGACGACAATGGCCCGGAATGCACGTGCCGCCGCAAGGGCGGTTGCCATCCAGCAAGATGCTGCTGCTCAGACCGCCACCCGCTTGATGTTTGCTGCTGCGGGGCTCGCTGCGGCTCTCGCGCTGGCCGGTGCACTCGCCCTCATTTCGGGCTGAGCCGTCCGGCTCCGGACGATCTCCGAATACTCTCCCAAAGAAAAAAGGCCCGCCAGAAATCTGACGGGCCGAAATTCCTGATTACCAACCTCGTTAAGGTCAGTTGGCGCTGTGATCAGCGCGGTGCAAGCACCATCACCACTTGACGACCTTCGAAGCGCGCGTCCTGCTCCACCTTGGCGTATTCGGCGACGTCTGCTTTGACCTTGTCGAGCAGCTTGGTACCGATTTCCTGGTGCGCCATTTCGCGGCCACGATAGCGCAAGGTGATTTTGACCTTGTCGCCTTCTTCGAAGAAGCGCTGCATCGCGCGCATTTTCACGTCGTAGTCATGATCATCGATCATCGGGCGGAGCTTGATCTCCTTGATTTCGACGATCTTCTGCTTCTTGCGGGCCTCGGCGGCCTTCTTCTGCGCCGAATACTTGAACTTCCCGTAGTCCATGATCTTGCAGACGGGGGGGCTCACATTCGGCGAAATCTCGACCAGATCCATACCGGCTTCCATCGCCATCTTGATCGCAGCAATGGTTTCCACGGTGCCGTGGTTGAGGCCGGTCTGATCAATCAGCTGGATCTGCAGATTGCGAATTTCATCGTTGGTGCGCGGCCCGTCTTTGGTTGCGGCGGGCGGGGCTCTGTTGGGACGGCGAATGGGTAACTCTCCAATGTTGTTTAGGAAGGCCGCAGTGTGAAGGAATAAGGCGTTTGGAGCAAGCAAACTCACGCAACGCAGCGCCAATCAGTCAAATACGAGGCAATTTCGTCACGCGAAAGGCCATAGGCGCCGTACACCGCTGACCTTGCTCAAATAGAGTTCCCCGGCCGGTTCTGCAAGCCGTGGTTGACAGGAGCGCAACGCGGTATCGAGGCGGACGTTCCCTGGGATGATATGGACGTTGAAGGATCGACGTTGACGATCCCGACCTGCTCAATCAAACAGCAATCGGCATTTCAGGGTCGAACAAGGATGGTTTGATGAGCACAACGGTATCGATCGACCCCACTTTCATCACAGCAGGTACAGGCAGTAGCCGCCGCCAGATCGCCATCCGGGTCCGCGATGGCGCTGCTCCGGGCCTGTTCTGGATGAGCGGCTTCAAATCCGACATGCAGGGTGGCAAGGCGGTGGCGCTCGATGCCTGGGCCGCCGACCATGGCCGGGCCTGTGTACGTTTCGATTATTCCGGCCATGGCGAATCCGGCGGCGATTTCGTCGATGGGACCATCGGCCAATGGCTGGAGGATGGCCTCGCGGCGTTCGATGCGGCCTGTCAGGGGCCGCAGGTGGTGATTGGCTCGTCGATGGGCGGCTGGATGGCACTGCTGCTGGCGCGCGCGCTGGCCCGACGCGGCAAAGCGGGGCGCGCGACGCTGAAGGCCCTGGTGCTGATCGCGCCGGCGCCGGATTTCACCGAAGAGCTGATGTGGAAAGGCTTCTCGCCGGAAATCCGCGTGGAGATCGAGACCACCGGTCAATGGCTGCGCCCGTCGGAATATGGCGAGCCCTATCCGATCACGCGGCGGTTGATCGAAGAGGGGCGCAATCACCTGCTGCTCGGCGGTACGATCGATGTCGGTTGCCCCGTGCGGATTTTGCAAGGCAGGCAGGACCCCGACGTGCCCTGGCAGCACGCTTTCCGGCTGGCCGAACGGCTGCCGAGCGAAGATGTCGTGTTGACCATGATCCAGGACGGTGACCATCGGCTGTCGCGCCCGCAGGACATTGCGCGACTATTGTCGGCTGTGGCGGAGTTTTGATTGCATCACCCGTACCATTGAATAGGCTCGCGTGAAAAGAGCGATCAATCAGCGGGAGGAATTCGGATGGACGCTACGGCACTCTTGCGCGCATTTTGCGATGCCGTTGAACAGCGTGACGGCCAGAGCTTCGCTGCGCTGTTCACTGAAGACGGCGTCTATCACGACGTCTTCTACGGCGCATTCGAAGGCCGCGTGAAAATCGCCGACATGGTCGATGACTGGTTCTATCGGACCGCGGAAGATTTTCGTTGGGACATGCACACGCCCGTCAGCGACGGCACCACGCTCTATGCGCGCTATACATTCAGTTATCGCTCGAAACTCCCGGAAGCCAATGGCGGCCGCGCGATGTTCGAGGGCGTTGCGATCATGACGCTGCGTGACGGCAAGATCGTGAGCTATCACGAAGTGGCCAATACGGCACCGGCTTTCGTCGATCTGCATTTCGCGCCGGAGCGCATCGCCAAGATCGTCGCCAAGCAGGGTGAAGCGCTCAAAGCGCGACCGGAGATGGCGCGACACCTGACGAACTGAGCGCCAGTCGCCACTCGCTACCGACGCTCTCGTCCTGTTCTGCTTCGGTGAACTGCCCAGCCAATGCAGCAAACGCATCCGCAGGCATCAGTTGCGACAACGCCCACACTGCTGCCCCGCGGACCATAGGGCTTTCATCGCCGAGCAGTCGCTGCGCGTCGTCCATCAGCGACAGGTCGTTCGAATTGCCGATGGCGATCAGCACATTGCGAATGAAGCGGTTACGGCCAATGCGCTTCACGGGTGACTTCGTGAAGAATGTGCGGAAAGACGGATCATCGAGCCTTGCAAGTTCGGCCAGCGACGGCGCGCGCAACTCATCGCGTGCGGCGAGTTTGATCTCGCGGCCCTCCTGAGCGAATTTGTTCCATGGGCAGGCGGCGAGGCAATCGTCGCAGCCATAGATGCGATTGCCCATGGGCTTGCGGAATTCGTGCGGGATCGGCCCCTTGTTCTCGATCGTGAGGTAGGAAATGCAGCGCCGCGCATCGAGCTTGTAGGGCGCGGGGAAAGCCGATGTCGGGCAGCTGTCGAGGCAGGCCTGGCACGAGCCGCAGTGATCGATGGTGCGCGCATCGCGCGGCAGTTCGAGCGTGGTGAAGATCGCGCCGAGAAACAGCCACGAGCCGAATTCGCGCGAGACGAGATTGGTATGCTTGCCCTGCCAGCCCAATCCTGCGGCGCCGGCGAGCGGCTTTTCCATCACGGCAGCCGTATCGACAAACACTTTCACATCGCCGCCGGCTTGCGCGATCAGCCAGCGCGCCAGCAGCTTCAGGCGCTTCTTGATGAGGTCATGATAATCGTCGCCGCGGGCATAGACCGAGATCGCAGCGTGCGAGCGTTGCCTGAGGATCTCGAGCGGATTCTCGTCGGGTCCGTAATTGACGCCGAGCATGATGACGGAGCGCACGTCCTGCCACATCACTTTGGGATCGGCGCGGCGGTCCGGATTGTCGGCGAGCCACTCCATGTCGCCATGGGCGCCGGCATTGAGAAATTCCTGCAGCCGCTCGCGCACGCCGGCGATGGCGTCCGGATCGGTGATCCCGATTGAATCGAAGCCAAGCGCCTTCGCCTCGCGCGTCAGCCTATCCTTGAGATCGGCGGGAAGCGTGGCGCGGTCGTCGTCAGCGGATGGGCTCAGAAATCGAGATCCACATAGGTCCGCGATGCCGGCACGCCTGCCAGCCATTCGCTCAGCAGCGGTCGGAACGACGGACGGGATTTCACCCGCGCGTACCACGCCTTCGCTGCGTCGTCCTCGCTCCATGGCACATCGCCCAGATAGTCGATCGCCGACAGATGAGCTGCCGCGACCAGATCCGCATAAGTCAGTCGGTCACCGGCCAGAAAATTGCGCGTCCGCGCCAGCCAACCGATATAGGCCAGATGATAGCGCACATTTGCGGTGGCTGCGCGAATCACATCCATCGCCGGGGCGCCGCCGCCGACCTCTTCGCTCATGAAGCGCTTGTAGATGCGCTCGGTGACCAGTGGGCCGGACGCTTCCTCGAAGAATTTCTCGTTGAACCACGCCATCAGCCGGCGCACTTCAATGCGTTCCGCCATCGCGACAGGTAGCAGGCGGCGATCGCCCATCTCCGGTCCATGGGTCTCGTCGATATATTCGGCAATGATCCCGGCGCCAGGAATGGGCGGGAAACCATCGGTGAGCACCACAGGCGTAGTTCCCGCAGGATTGAGCGCCAGAAATGCCTCGCGCCGATCCCACGGCCGCTCGTCCACCAGTGTGAGGTCGAGTCCGTATTCGCCGAGTACGAGACGAATGAAGCGGGAATGCGGACAGAACGAGTGATGGTAAAGCGTGTACATGCGGGCCTTGATAGTTATGCGGTCGTTAAGAAAGCGTCTCGGTTGCGTCGGTGGTAAAAGTGTCACGCGGCGCGCGCCAAACTAGCGAAGCTTGGCTCTGAGGCAACCCGCGAATGTGATGGTATTTGCGATTGCAGCAATGAAGGGAATAGGCGAGAAGAACCCGGCTTTTTCAGGCCCACACTGACGAAGGACAGATAAGCGGATGATGTCTGATGCGATAAGGGCGGTGATTCTCGGCATTGTCGAGGGTGTCACCGAGTTCCTGCCGGTTTCCTCAACGGGGCATCTGCTGCTCGCGGAACGCTTCTTCGATCTGGGCGAGGACAATTTCTGGAAGAGCTTTGCCGTGCTGATCCAGCTCGGCGCCATTCTGGCAATCCTTGCACTTTACTTCGGCAAGTTGTGGCATATCGCGCTGAACCTGTTCAAAGGCGACGCTGCGGCGCGCCGTTTCGTGATCGGCGTACTGATCGCGTTCCTGCCTGCTGCCATCATCGGCGCCGCTGCCGGCGGCTATGTCAAAAGCTATTTGTTCAATCCGTGGGTCGTGTGTTTCTCGCTGATCGTTGGCGGGGCGATCCTGCTCTGGGTCGATCAGCTCGATCTTGAGCCCGTGCATCACGATGCCACGACGTTTCCATTGCCGATGTATCTGAAGATCGGTCTGGCGCAATGCGTGGCGATGATTCCCGGGGTGTCGCGCTCCGGCGCGACCATCGTCGGTGCCATGCTGCTCGGCGCCGAGAAGCGCGCAGCGGCGGAGTTCTCGTTCTTCCTGGCGATCCCGACCATGGTCGGCGCCTTCGTCTACGATCTCTACAAGAGCCGGGCCGATCTCTCGGTCGATCACGGCGTGATCATCGCCATCGGTTTCGTGGTGTCATTCATCACCGCGATCATCGTGGTGAAAAGCTTTCTCGGCTACGTGACGCGCCACGGCTTCGCGTTGTTCGCATGGTGGCGCGTGATCGTCGGTACGCTCGGGCTGATCGCGCTGGCGCTGGGCTACTGAATTTTGCCAAACACTCTGCTGTCATCCCCGCTCCGCGCACGCCTTCGGCGTGCCTGGCGGGGACGACAATATCGTCAGTTTATGCCGTTATGTGCGAACTGACCGGTGGCGCGGAAGCGCCAGAGATATTGTGGTGCAATCGCTTCCAGTGAATCAGCGGCAATACCCAAGCCATCCAGCGTTAGACCGGCCGCCTTGGCGGCTTCCGACACCACATTGTCGACACCAAGCATGGTGACCTGATCCGGCGTCAGCTTGAAGTCGCCCGGGGCAAATTGCAGGAAATAGGACTGAAGCTTGGCGATGGCCGTCGGGACCGGCAGCGTCATGCGCTTGCGCTCGATGGTCGCGAGGATGATGTCGATGATTTCACTCATCGTCAGCACTTCCGGACCGCCGAGTTCGTAAGTGGCGCCCGGCTTGGTCTTGCCGTCGACGGCATCGGCCGCAGCCTGGGCGACATCGCCCACATAGACCGGCTGCATCTTGGTCGTGGCGCCGAACACCGGCATCACCGGGGCCATCCGGGCGAGATTGGCAAATCGATTGGTGAACTGATCCTCGGGGCCGAATACGATCGATGGGCGCAGGATGGTCGCGGAAGGCACAGCCGCCAGCACGGCCTGCTCGCCGGCTGCCTTGGCACGGGCATAGGCCGATTCGGAATCGGCATCGGCGCCGATGGCTGAAAACTGCACCATCCGCGCGCCGATCTCGGCGGCGGCCTGCGCCACCGCGCCGGCGCCCCGCGCCTGCACGGCATCAAAGGTCTGCGCGCCGCTTTCGGTCAGGATACCCACCAGATTGACGACGATGCTGGCGTCGCGCATCGCGGCCTTGATCGAGGCGGGGTGGCGCAAATTGGCCTGAACGATATTGATCTGTCCGACACGGCCAAGCGGTTGCAGATGGCCGGCCAGTTCCGGCCGACGCACGGCGACCCTGATCCGATATTCGCGCTTGGCCAGCGCGCGGACCACATGGCGTCCCACGAAGCCGGATCCGCCGAAAACCGTAACGAGGGTGTCGATGGGGGCAGCCATGGATCAGTTCCTTGAGTCAGTCATGCAAGGGCAAAACGGGGGAATTTAGACCAATTCGCGATACGCCAACGCGCGAGGCCTGTACAGCGGATTTGGAATTGAACGAAGCAATTTGACAAGCGCGTAACGGCCCCCTACTAACCGCGCCACGTGCCTCGCACGTGCCCAGGTGGCGGAATTGGTAGACGCGCTGGCTTCAGGTGCCAGTGGCTTAACGGCCGTGAAGGTTCGAGTCCTTTCCTGGGCACCACGGTGCTCCTAAGTCTCTGATATTCAGAGCAATTCAATGAATTTGACAGTTTGAGGCTGCGCGGTCGATGCGTGCGGGCGCGGAGGTGTTTCTGCCTTGCCGCCGCCGCGAAGCGCGCGCCAACCGCGAACAGACATTGCACCCTGTTTCTAACGGGCCATCGCCTGATCATAGGCCGCGACAGAAGCCTGTGCGGTCGCCTTCACTTCGATAGCGCTCATTCCGGGCCGATACAGGCTGCTGCCAAGACCGAAGGCCTGTATGCCGGCGGCGACATAGTCCGCGAAATTCCGATCGGAAACACCACCAACAGCCCCGATCACGACGTCCCTGGGCAGAACCGCGCGAATGGCGGCGATGCCGGACGGGCCGAGGATCGATGCCGGAAAGAATTTCAGGGCGGAAGCTCCTGCACGTAGGGCGAGGAAAGCTTCGGTCGGCGAGAACACGCCGGGCATCGTGACCATGCCGCGGCTCACCGCCATCGCCAGCACATCGACATCGACATTCGGGCTCACCATCAGACGCCCGCCGACATCGGCGACGCGGGCGCAGTCATTCGCGGTGAGGACGGTGCCGGCGCCGATCAGGGTGTCGTTGCCAAATCGTTTGCAGATCCGTGCGATGGATTCGAACGGATCGGGCGAGTTCAGCGGCACTTCGATCAGCTCGAAGCCGGTATCGATCAACGTCTCGACGATGCTCTCCACCTCGTCGGGCTGCACGCCGCGCAGGATGGCGACGAGCGGACGCTTCACGGAGGGCCAACGGATTGGCTGGTTCATGTGAACTGAGCTCCCCACAGATGGATTGCGGCCTTGGTCAGGCCGTGTTGCGACGCGCGTTCGGCATCAACGATGGCGACCTCGAAGCCGGCAGCTGCAAGCGCCGACGCATAGAGATCCTTGAGCGCGCCGGCGCCGATCAGGCGTACCGGATGCCGCGTGCCATAGCGCGATCCGGCATCGGCGATTTCCGTGCCGATCAGGAGGCCCGACAGGCGCGCCGCGCCGTCGGCCTGTTGCTGGAAGCCGAGCAGTTGCGCCGCGCGCAAGCTGAATAGCGAGGCGGTCAAGCCGACCGGCGCATCGAGCGCGCGTTGCAGGCCATCGCGGAACGCGTCATTCGCGGCGGGCGACGGTGCGTCGTGATCCACCGCGTGTTTCAGGATGCTGTGTTGAGTGATGACCGAAAAGAGCTCGCCGGTCATATAGGTCGTGAATGACACCACGCTGCCGGCGTCGATCCAGACCCATTTGCTATGGGTGCCGGGAATGCAGACCAGACCGGTGAAGTCGGGTTCGGTCACGCCGAGCAGTTGCGTCTCTTCGCCGCGCATGACGTCGGGCACCGCGGCGTCGGCCTGGGCAATACCGGGTAGGATACGCACGTCGCCTTGCGTGTCGACACGCTGCGCACCGTCGTGCAAGGCGTCGAGGCGTGTCGGTGTGTGCAGATAGGGCGCCTCGATCCAGCCCTGTCGTGCGCCGGCCATACCACAGATCAACACAGGCAGGTTCTGCATTCCGCCAAGTTTGGCAAGATGATCGGCGAGCACCGGAGCGAAGCCTGCAGCCGCGCAATGCAGCATGCCTTCGGGCCCGCGCGTCTCCGCAAGCACGCTGCCATCGGCGGCCATCAACCAGCCTCGAAAGCTGCTGGTGCCCCAGTCGACCGCGACGAAAGCCGGTTTGTCTGATGTCACGTTTTGCTCTGGCTTGTCATGGCACGAATTCGTGCCGAGCATAGCCGAAAGCTTCACTCTTGGAAGGCTGTTCGCGGCAGTCTAGCTACAGCATTTCGCACCGCCCCTCTTCGCTCAACAGTAATTCTCACACAGCATCGGCTCGGAATCGGTGGGTTGAATCGCGCGCACGGGCGCTTGCGTCAGATGCGGCGTGCCTCCGCGGCTAGCAACAGCGCGAAATGCATCCAGGATCGCCATCGCCATGTCTGGGTGATGCGTCTCGACGGCGCTGTCCAACCAGTCAGGAAGGTCACGCTGGTTCGAGAGAGCGCAATGCCATTCACCTTCGTCATAAGCGAGCCGACGCAGTTGCCACCGCGGCAGTTCGATCGCGATCAGGGCAAGCGCGGCATCGGTCCAGGCGCCGGCAGCGACCAGGCGATCGAGGCGCTGGGCCTCCGCTGTGCGGCGCATTGCCGGCAGGCGCTTGCAGGCGGCGAGGCAGATCGCGGTGAAACTCGTAGCGTCAAGCGGAGCCGTTTCGGAGGGCGCCTCGGAAAGGGGCGTTCGCTGAATCGAGATGAACGACATGACGGGTCTCCATGAACAGCGCGATCTTCGGAAGACCGCATCATGCAATATCCGTAGTCCGTCATTTGAATACGAGGCAGCTTCGGGCACAAAGATATAAAGGCTGCATAAGCGCCCGAGGACTAGCGGCGCACGCGCACGCGCTCCGCCACGTCTTTATGAGATTCCTATAAGTTCGCTGCTGGCCTCATCTCGAAAACCTACGTCCTGAATGGCACCTGATCGTGCATCGGGCGCGCGAGCCGTTTGCTCCGTGCCGCCGCAGTCATTGCATCAGGAGCATTCCATGCTGGACATCGTCATGCTGGCCCTCGGGCTCGGCTTCTTCATTCTCACCCTGGGCTACGCCTATGCCTGCGAGCGGCTGTGAGGAGCGCATCATGATTTTCGATTACACGCTCGCCGGCTTCGTGTCCGCGGCATTGCTGATCTATCTCACTTACGCGCTGCTGCGGCCCGAGCGGTTCTGAGCGCGCGCACCTCAAAAGGTCAACTGACATGACAATGATTGGCTGGATTCAAATTGCTCTGTACTGCGCGGTGGTTCTCGCGCTGGTGAAGCCGCTCGGCGGCTACATGACATCCGTTTTCAACGGCGAGCGTACTTTCCTCTCTCCGATTCTGCGACCGGTCGAAGCCGGGCTGTACTGGATCGGTGGCGTCGACGAGAAACGTGAGCAGCACTGGCTGACCTATACGGTTGCCATGCTGCTGTTCCACGTGGTCGGCTTCCTCAGCCTCTACGCGATCATGCGGCTGCAGGCTGTGCTGCCGTTCAATCCTGCCGGGCAGTCCGCGGTCGCCGAAGATCTCTCCTTCAACACCGCGATCTCCTTCATCACCAACACCAACTGGCAGAACTACGGCGGCGAAAGCACCATGTCGTATCTGACCCAGATGCTGGGTCTGACGGTGCACAACTTCCTGTCGGCGGCCGCTGGCATTGCTTTGGCGGTTGCGCTGATCCGCGGCTTCGCACGCTCGTCGATGCGCACCATCGGAAATTTCTGGGTCGATATTACCCGTTGCACGCTCTATGTGCTGCTGCCGATCTGCATCGTCTACACGCTGTTCCTGGTTTGGCAGGGCATGCCGCAGACGCTCGGCGCCTATGTCGATGCGACGACGCTTGAAGGTGCGAAGCAGACCATCGCGGTTGGCCCCGTTGCGTCGCAGGTTGCCATCAAGATGCTCGGCACCAATGGCGGCGGCTTCTTCAACGCCAATGCGGCGCATCCGTTCGAGAACCCGACGGCGCTGTCGAACTTCATCCAGATGATCTCGATCTTCGCGCTGGGTGCGGCGATGACCAATGTGTTCGGCCGCATGGTCGGCAACCCCAGGCAAGGCTGGGCGATTCTGGCAGTGATGGGTGTGCTGTTTATTGTCGGCGTTGCCGTCACCTATGGCGCCGAAGCCTCGGGCACCACAGGCCTGAATGCACTCGGCCTCACCGGCGGCAATATGGAAGGCAAGGAGCTGCGCTTCGGCATCGTCGCCTCCAGCCTGTTCGCGGTCATCACCACGGCAGCGTCCTGCGGTGCGGTCAATGCGATGCATGACTCGTTTACAGCGATTGGCGGCATGATTCCGCTGATCAATATGCAACTCGGCGAGATCATCGTTGGCGGCGTCGGTGCCGGTCTCTATGGCATGCTGCTGTTCGTCGTACTGGCGATCTTCGTCGCTGGTCTGATGGTCGGTCGCACACCGGAATATGTCGGCAAGAAGATCGAGGCGCGCGAAGTAAAGATGGCGATGCTTGCCATTCTCGTCCTGCCGCTGATGTATCTCGGTTGGACCGCGGTGGCGGTGGTGCTGCCCTCGGCCGTGGCCTCCATGGCCAATGCTGGGCCGCATGGCTTCACCGAAGTGCTCTACGCCTTCACCTCAGCCACCGGCAATAACGGCTCGGCCTTCGGCGGGCTCACCGGCAACACCTTCTTTTACAACCTCACACTGGCGAGTTCGATGTTCGTCGGCCGCTTCTTCATGATCGTGCCCGCCATGGCGCTGGCCGGATCATTGGCCGCGAAGAAGTCGATTCCGGCTTCGGCCGGTACCTTGCCGACCACCGGCGGATTGTTCGTCGGCCTCGTCATCGGCGTGATCCTGATCATCGGCGGTCTCACTTTCTTCCCGGCACTCGCGCTCGGGCCGATCGTCGAGCACCTCGCGATGACCGCCAGCACCCTGTTCTGATCGGATTTGGAGTTATGTCCATGGAAACGTTGAAACTGCAGAAGCGGGTGCCGGTCTCGGCCATGCTCGATTCGAAAATTGTCATCCCAGCCATCGGCTCGGCTTTCAAAAAGCTTGATCCGCGGCTGATGATCAAGAATCCCGTGATGTTCGTGGTCGAGGTCGTCGCCGCACTCACCACGGTGATCTTCATCAAGAACGTCATCACCAGCGGAAGCGATCTGGGATTTGCGTTCCAGATCATCCTCTGGCTCTGGTTCACGGTGCTGTTTGCCAACTTTGCCGAAGCCATCGCCGAAGGGCGCGGCAAGGCGCAGGCGGAATCGCTGAAGAAGACCCGCACCGAAAGCCAGGCCAAGCTGCTCACCGGCAGCGACAGCGGCGACAAGAGCTACCGCATGGTCTCGGGCACCAGCCTGAAGGTCGGCGATGTCGTGCTGGTGGAAGCCGGCGACAACATCCCGTCCGACGGTGAAGTGATCGAAGGCGTGGCTTCAGTTAATGAGGCGGCGATCACCGGCGAGTCCGCACCTGTCATTCGTGAATCCGGCGGCGATCGCTCGGCGGTGACCGGCGGCACGCAGGTGCTGTCCGACTGGATTCGCGTCCGCATCACCGCGGCGCAAGGCTCGACCTTTATCGACCGCATGATCAAGCTGGTCGAAGGCGCCGAGCGGCAGAAAACGCCGAACGAGATCGCGCTGAACATTCTCCTGGTTGGCCTTACCATCATCTTCGTGTTCGCGACGGTGACGATCCCGAGCTATGCGGCTTATGCCGGTGGTTCGATCTCGGTGGTGGTGCTGGTGGCTTTATTCGTGACCCTGATCCCGACCACCATCGGCGCGCTGTTGTCGGCGATCGGCATTGCCGGCATGGATCGTCTGGTGCGCTTCAACGTGTTGGCGATGTCCGGTCGTGCGGTGGAAGCTGCCGGCGACGTCGATACGCTGCTGCTCGACAAGACCGGCACCATCACGCTCGGCAATCGTCAGGCGACAGCCTTCCGTCCGGTGCGCGGCGTGACCGAACAGGAACTGGCCGATGCGGCGCAGCTTGCATCGCTCGCGGACGAAACCCCGGAAGGCCGCTCCATCGTCGTGCTGGCCAAGGAGAAATACGGCATCCGCGGCCGCGACATGGCCGAACTGTCAGCGACTTTCGTGCCGTTCACCGCACAGACCCGGATGAGCGGTGTCGATGCCGGCGGCTCGTCGGTTCGCAAGGGCGCGGTGGATTCGATACTCGCTTACGTCAACGGTGGCGCGTCGTTCGCCGTGGCGTCCGGCAACACCGTGCGTGCGATGCAGCCGGCCACGATGTCGGACACGGCACGTGAAATCCAGGCGATCTCCGACGAGATTGCAAAGGGCGGCGGCACCCCGTTGGCGGTCGCGCGCGATGGCAAGTTGCTCGGCGTCATCCATTTGAAGGACATCGTCAAGGGCGGCATCCGTGAGCGTTTCGCCGAGCTGCGCCGCATGGGCATCCGTACCATCATGATCACCGGCGACAATCCGATGACCGCCGCAGCCATCGCAGCCGAAGCCGGCGTCGATGATTTCCTGGCGCAGGCGACACCCGAGGACAAGCTGCAGCTTATCCGCGACGAGCAGGCCAAGGGCAAGTTGGTGGCGATGTGCGGCGACGGCACCAACGACGCGCCGGCACTGGCGCAGGCCGATGTGGGCGTCGCGATGAACACCGGCACGCAGGCGGCGCGCGAGGCGGGCAACATGGTCGATCTGGACTCCAATCCGACCAAGCTCATCGAGGTCGTCGAAATCGGCAAGCAGCTCCTGATGACGCGAGGTGCGCTGACCACGTTCTCGATCGCCAATGACGTGGCGAAGTATTTCGCCATCATCCCGGCGATCTTCCTCGCCTTCTATCCGCAGCTTGAAGCGCTCAATGTCATGAAGTTGGCGAGCCCGCAGAGTGCCATCCTGTCGGCCATCATCTTCAATGCGATCATCATCATCGCGCTGATCCCGCTCGCCCTGAAAGGCGTCGCCTATCGCCCGATCGGCGCCGGCGCACTGCTCGGCCGCAACCTGCTGATCTACGGCCTCGGCGGCATCATCATTCCGTTCATCGGTATCAAGGCGATCGACCTCGTCGTCACCGCCCTGCACCTGGTTTGAGGAGTTACGTTATGTTGAGAGAAATTCGTCCGGCCATCGTTCTGCTGCTCGGTCTCACGGCCATCACCGGCCTCGCCTATCCGCTCGCGATGACGGGCGTCGCCGAAGCGATCATGCCGAACCAGGCGCAAGGCAGCCTCATCGAACGGGACGGCAAGGTTGTTGGCTCGTCCCTGATCGGTCAGGAATTCAAGGGTGATGAATACTTCCACGGCCGCCCGTCGGCGACCCTGGGTCCCGACCCGCAGGATTCCACCAAGACGGTGCCGCAGCCTTACAATGCCATCAACTCGATGGGCTCCAATCTTGGCCCGACCAGCAAGGCGCTGATCGACCGCGTGAAGGAGGACGTCGAGAAATTGAAGGCGGAGAATCCGTCGATGCCGGTGCCGATCGATCTCGTGACCACCTCGGGCAGCGGTCTCGACCCGAACATTTCGCCGGAGGGTGCGCTGTTTCAGGTGCCCCGCATCGCCAAGGCGCGCAAGCTGCCGGAGGACCGCGTCCGCCAGCTGGTGACAGATAAGGTCGAAGGCCGCCTCGGCGGTCTGCTGGGCGAACCGCGCGTTAACGTTCTTGCCTTGAATCTCGCGCTGGACGCCGCCGCACTGAAGTAGGCCGTCTAGGCCGCAGCCGTAGCGGAGACTATATTGCCTTATGGCAAATCAGCGCCGCGATCCCGATCAACGACCTTCGCCTGAAGCCTTGCTGGAAACAGCGAGGCGCGAGGAAGGTGCGGCCGGGCGGTTGAAGATTTTTGTCGGCGCCGCTCCCGGCGTCGGCAAGACCTACGAGATGCTGCAAAGCGCCCATGCCAGGCGCAAGGCGGGTGTCGATGTGGTGGTCGGTGTCGTCGAGACCCACGGCCGCGCGGAGACCGAGGCGCTGCTCACGGGCCTTGAAGTCATTCCCCGGCGCCGGATCGATCACAAGGGTCAGGTCCTCGAGGAAATGGACCTCGATGCGCTGATTGCGCGGCGCCCGCAGATCGCATTGGTGGACGAACTCGCCCATACCAACGCGTCCGGCAGCCGGCATCCGAAACGTTATCTCGACGCCGCAGAATTATTGGCCGCAGGGATCGACGTCTACACGGCAGTCAATATCCAGCACATCGAAAGCCTGAATGATGTGGTCGCCCAAATCACTCATGTGCGGGTGCGCGAGACCGTGCCGGATTCGGTGTTCGATCGTGCAGACGCCATCGAGCTGATCGACCTCACCCCGGACGATCTGATCCAGCGACTGAAGGAAGGCAAGGTCTACGTTCCCAAACAGGCCGAGCGTGCGCTGGAACATTATTTCTCGCCCGGCAATCTCACGGCGTTGCGCGAGCTGGCGTTGCGCCGCACGGCCGACCGGGTCGATGAGCAATTGCTCACGCATATGCAGGCCAATGCCATTGCCGGCCCGTGGGCTGCCGGCGAACGCATTCTGGTCTGTATCAGTGAGGACCCGCGCTCAGCCGGGCTGGTGCGCTACACCAAGCGTCTCGCGGACCGGCTTCACGCGCCGTGGACGGCGGTCAGCATCGAGACGCGACGCAGCCTTCAACTCACCGAAGAACAGCGCGACCGGCTGGCCGATACGCTGCGGCTTGCCGAGGCACTTGGCGCCGAAGCGCTGACGATTCCGGGCGCAGGCCGGCGCATCGCCGACGATCTGCTCGGTTATGCCCATGCCAACAACGTTACCCAGATTGTGATTGGCAAGGCATCACGGTCGTGGTGGTTCGAGCTGGTGCGCGGTTCGGTGGTGCATGATCTCGTGCGGCGCGCCGGCAATATCAGTGTGCATGTGATCGCCGGCGATGCGTTGCCAGCGGAGCCAGCTGCGAAACGTGCGCAGATGACCGATCGCGTCGAGCCGTTCGATGCAAAGCCCTATATTGCGGCGCTGGCAGTCGTGGCGCTGGCTCTTGGAGCCGCAACGCTGCTGCGTCCGATCTTCGGGATCGAGAATGTCGATCTGATGTTTCTCACCGCCGTGGTCGGCGTCGCCGTGCGCTTTGGTCTCTGGCCATCGCTGCTGGCGAGCGTGGTGGCATCGCTGAGCTATAATTTTTTCTTCCTGCCGCCGGTCTATACGCTCACCATCACCGATCCGACCAATGTGGCGGCCTTCTTCTTCTTCATGCTGATCGCCATTCTCGTGTCCAATGTCGCGGCGCGGGTGCGCACCCAGGCCGTCTCGGCCTTTGGCCGTGTGCGCACAACCGAGTCGCTCTATGCGTTCAGCCGCAAACTCGCGGGTACGGCGGCGCTTGACGACGTGCTGTGGGCGAGCGCGTATCAGATCGCATTGATGCTGAAGGTGCGGGTTGTGTTGCTGTTGCCGGAGCAGGGTGTGATCACCGTCAAGGCCGGATATCCGCCTGAGGACGAATTGGACAAGGCGGATCTGGCCGCTGCCAACTGGGCCTGGAGCAATGATCGCCCCGCCGGTCGTGGCTCTGAAACATTGCCCGGCGCGAAGCGGCTGTTTCTGCCGATGCGGACCGGTCGTGGACCGATCGGTGTGATCGGCATCGACGATGATCGCACTGGGCCATTGCTAACACCCGACCAGCGCCGGTTGCTGGATGCGCTTGTGGATCAGAGCGCACTCGCCATCGAGCGCGTGCAACTTGTGGAAGACATGGACCGTGCGCAGCGCAACGTCGAATCCGATAGGTTGCGTCAGGCGCTGCTGACCTCGATCTCGCATGACCTGAAGACGCCGCTGGCCTCCGTGCTCGGTGCGGCTTCCACGCTGCGCGATCTATCGCCGAAGCTCAGCGAGGCCGAGAAGGCCGATCTGCTCGGCACGGTGATCGACGAATCCGAGCGGCTGAACCGTTTCATCGCTAATCTGCTGGATATGACCAAACTGGAGTCCGGTGCCGTGGTGCCGAATGCAACGCTGCAGGATCTCGCGGAGATCGTCGGCAGCGCGCTGCGCCGGGCCGGCAAGATCCTCAGCAGGCATCGCGTCGCGCTCGATCTGGCGCCAAACCTGCCCATGCTGGAGCTCGATGCGGTACTGTTCGAGCAGGTGCTGTTCAATTTGCTTGATAATGCCGCGAAATATGCCCCGGATGACACCACCATCGCGATCAGGGCCATACGCGATGCGGACTCAGTTTCGCTGCAGGTGACGGACGAGGGGGCAGGCATTCCACCCGCCGATCTCGAGCAGGTGTTCGATAAATTCTATCGCGCCAACAAGGGCGATCACGTTCGGGCGGGCACCGGCCTCGGCCTTGCGATCTCCCGGGGCTTTGTTGAGGCAATGCATGGCACCATTTCGGCCACCAATCGCGCCGACCGATCAGGCGCCGTGCTGACCATCCGCCTTCCCATCCCGCCGGCCTCCGAAGCTCTGGACACCGCCGCATGAACATCGCCGCCATCAAGGTCCTAGTCATCGATGATGAGCCGCCGATCCGCAAATTGCTGCGCATGGGCCTCAGCACCCAGGGCTATGACATCCTTGAGGCCAGCAACGGCAAGATCGCGCTGGAGAAACTGGCGGAGAAACCCGCTTTGATCATCCTCGATCTGGGCCTGCCGGACATCCAGGGCCACGATCTGCTGCAGATGATTCGCGCGCGCGATGACAGCGTGCCGATCGTGGTGCTGTCCAGCCGCGGGGACGAGGCTGGCAAGGTGCAGGCGCTCGATCTCGGTGCCGACGACTATCTCACCAAGCCGTTCGGCATGGATGAACTGCTGGCGCGCATGCGGGCCGCGCTCAGGCATCAGCTGCAGGTTCATGGCGAGCGGCCGGTATTCCGCTCCGGGGAATTGTCGGTCGATCTGGTGCGCCGCATCGTCAAGGTGGGTGACCGTGAGGTGAAACTGTCACCAAAGGAATATGAGTTGCTGCGGGTCCTGGTGCAGCATGCCGGCAAAGTGCTGACCCATCGGTTTCTGCTGAAGGAATTGTGGGACGAGCTCACCGACGCACAATATCTGCGCGTTTATGTCCGCCAGCTGCGTCAAAAGATCGAGCTCGATCCGGAGCGCCCGCAATTCGTCCTGACCGAAACGGGTATCGGCTACCGGCTGCGCGCCGGAGAATAGCTAACGACAAACCCGTCAAACAGCAGGTTATTTGGTCTGCCGGGCGACCGATGCCGGTGCGTTGTAGTCCAGCAGCCGGATCGCCTCGTCGGCGGCGTCCACCATCTCCGACATCAGCTTGCGCGTTCGCTCGAAATCCGCAGCCGACATGCTGCGAAACAGCATATCGTTCACCGGACGCTGAACGGGTGCCAATTCATTGAGCAGCGCGCGCGCTTTCGGCGTGATGGTCAGAATGACGCGGCGGCGATCTTCCTCATCGGTCTCTTTTTCAACAAGGCCGTTTGATACCAGCTTGTTGATCTCGATCGTAATGAACGCGCCGCTGAAGTGCAGGTGCTCGGCGACCTGATTGACGCCGATCTTCTCATCCGTGCCGCTCAAATGAGCAATGGCGATCAGCACGGTGTATTGCGTGCCGGACAGGCCGATCACTGCGCCGAGTTGCCCGCGCACAGCCTGAAGCCGCGCCGAAAACGCCAATGTGTCATGGACAAATTGACGGAAAGCCCGATCCGATCCGTCGACCATCAATTGTGGCCGCGAAATCGTCGGTTCTACCTTCATTTTACGTGATTTGCTCTTAATCGCCATCAGGTCCCCGCACACCTATGAGTCGTATAGCGGCGGCGTTACGCACAAACAAGTTGGAACCAGTGCGTTTTGATAGCAGGCCAGCCATGCTTGACAGTGCGCACTTTCGTTCGATAATATAGCTTTGTTATAAAGCTAATGCGCGTCGTTCAGGTTTCGCGATCAGGAGATGACCATGGGCGCCACTGCGGACGTGGATCCTCGCGCCTTCCGACAGGCGCTCGGACAGTTTGCCACCGGCGTCGCCGTGATCACGGCCGAAGCGGCCGATGGCCAGGCGATCGGCTTGACCATGAGTTCGTTCAACTCGGTCTCGGTGGACCCGCCGCTGATCCTGTTCTCGATCGACCGCAAGGCCTTCAGCCTCAAGGCGATGACCGAGGCCAAAGGTTATGCCGTGAACATCCTCGGCCGCGATCAGGAGCATCTGTCGAACAAGTTCGCCAGGGCGCTCGGCGACAAGTGGGCGGCGGTCGAACATACGCTGGGCCATGAGGCGGCGCCCCTGATCGCCGGCGCGCTCGCACACTTCGAATGTGCGCCATACGCGCAATATGACGGCGGGGACCATGTGATCTTCGTCGGCCGGGTGGTGAAGTTCAGCGCCTATCCGGCCAACGAGCCGTTGGTCTTCTTCCGTGGGGCCTATCGCAGCCTTGCAAGCACCGAGCGCAGCCCGGAATGGCCGCTGCCGATGCACTACTGAAATAACGCACCTGAAAATGCTATCCATGACTGAAAGTGATCGAGGCAACCCATGATCAAGACCGGCGAACAGCATATCGCGAGCCTGCGCGACGGCCGTGAAATCTATCTCGATGGCGAGCTGGTGGATGACGTGACCACCCATCCGGCCTTCCGGGGGGCGGTGGCTTCGATCGGACGGATGTTCGATTTCCAGAGCGCGCCGGAAAATCGCGAGCTGATGACTTTCGAGACCGAGACTGGCACCCGAGCCAACCGGATCTGGGAATTGCCCGGCAGCTATGATGCGCTGGTCAATCGTCGCCGCGGGCTGGAAGCCTGGACCGAGCTGCATGCCGGCTTCATGGGCCGCGCGCCGGATCACGTCGCCTCCTGCATCGCCGGCATGTATATGGGCGTCGAGGTATTCGAAGCCTACAACGAGGATCGCGCCAAGGCGCTGGCGGATTACTATCGCTACGCCCGCGACAACGACCTCTACCTCACTTATGTGATCATCAACCCGCAGGCCGACCGCTCCAAGAGCGCCGCCGAGCAAGCCGATCCGTTCCTGTCAGCAGGCGTGGTGTCGCGCGATGCCGAGGGTCTGACGATCCGTGGCGCCAAGATGTTGGCCACCGGTGGCATCATGGCCAACGAGGTGTTCGTCACCTGTATCCAGCCGCTGCAGCCCGGCGACGAGAAATATGCGGTGTCTTTCGCGATTCCGATGAATACCAAGGGTCTGAAGGTCCTGTCGCGGAAGTCCTATGAAGCCGCGTCGCCGTCGGTGTTCGACAATCCGCTGTCGAGCCGCTTCGATGAAAACGATGCCGTGCTGTATTTCGACGACGTGAAGGTGCCTTGGGATCGGGTGTTCATCGTCGATGACATCGCGATGTGCCAGAAGCAGTTCCACGCGACCCCGGCGCATGTGTATCAGAACTATCAGGCCATGATCCGGCTCTCGGTGAAGCTGCGCTTCCTGATCGGGATCGCGCACCGGACCGCCGAGACCAATGGTATCGCCGGCTTTCCGCAGGTCAGGGAAATGCTAGGCCAGCTCGTAGCCGAAGTGTCGATGGTCGAAGCCTTCGTCGTTGCGATGGAGACCAAGGGCACGCAGCGCGGCGCTTATTACGTGCCGGACCGGGCGATGCTGTATTCGGCACAGGTCCTCACCCAGCAGCTCTATTCCAAGGTCATCAACACGCTGCGCGAGCTCGCCGGCGGCGGCATGATCATGCTGCCGTCCTCGGTGAAGGACTTCGCCAATCCGGAATTGGCGCGTCTGATCGGCAAGACCCAGCAGTCCCCCGCGGCCAGCGCGACCGAGAAGGTCAAGTTTTACAAGCTGGCCTGGGACGCGGTCGGCTCCGAATTCGCCTCGCGTCACTCGCAATACGAGATGTTTTTCGCCGGCGCGACCTTCGTCACCAAGGGCCATGCCTTCCGCACCTATGACTGGATGAGGTCGGCGGCGTTGCTCGACAAAATGCTGTCCAGCTATGACCTAGCCGACGAAGTCTCCACCTTAACGGCGCCGGCTGCCTCGCCGCGCGCTGTCGCTTGATCTGTCCCTTCAGGAAAACCGACCATGGCCATCAATAAACTTCACGATGAATTCCGTACCGTCGATATGTCTTCGGGATGGGAGACGCCCGCGGGCTATCCGGCAGGCATCCAGCAGAAAATCTTGTCGGGGGCGCTCGACGAAGTGAACAAGCGTGGCAGCCGCACCCGCCTGCTGCGCTTTGAGCCAGGCGTCTACACCACCGAGCCGTTCGTGCACGAATATTGGGAAGAAGTGTTCCTGTTCACCGGCGACCTGATCGTCGGCAATGACAAGCAGGGCAACGGCGGCGAGTCCTTCAAACCGAACACCTATGCTTGCCGTCCGCCCGGTGCCTATCACGGCCCGTTCAAGTCGGTCGGCGGCTGCGTGTTGATGGAAATCCACTATTTCGACCCGGCCTGAGCCGTTTCGCGTCTCCTCCTGATGGCGGCGCGCTTTCTTTGTGGCGCGACCGCTGCTTCTTCGGAAGGTTTCTCGGCCGGCGTGGCCGTCTTCGGTTTGATCCGAAGTCGCAAACGTCCGGTTGAGCCCTCTCCGACCTCGAATGTCTCCATTTTGCGCACCAGGTCGCTCAGCTTCTTGAAGCCGTAGGTGCGGACGTCAAAGTCGGACACGGTGTTCGGAAGTTGTTCTCCGACCCGGTCCAGATTGACCCAGCCGTCTTCGTTGCTCAGTTGGGATACCACCTTTTCCAGAATGGGAACTGCGGCAGCGGGGCTTTGCAAGGCTGCTGGTTTTGATGGTTGCTCTGTGCTTGCCGTTGCGCGTTCGGGTCTCAGGTTCTCCGTATAGATGAAGCGCCGGCACGCCTGCCGAAAACTCTCGGGTGTTTTCCGCGTGCCGAAGCCGTAGACGTCAGCGCCCTGCTCGCGCAGCCGTGAGGCGAGACGTGTGAAGTCGCTATCGGAGGACGCCAGGCAAAAGCCGTCGAACCGCCCGCTATGCAGCAGGTCCATCGCGTCGATCACCAGCGCGATGTCGGACGAGTTCTTGCCCTTAGTGTAGGCGAACTGCTGATAAGGATCGATGGCGTGCTTTTGCAGGATGTCGGCCCAGGATCTGAGCTGCGGACTTGAGAAGTCGCCGTAGATCCGGCGAACGCTGGCTTCGCCGAATTTGGAGATTTCCTCGAACAAGCTGCCGGCAATCTGCGGAGACGTGTTGTCGGCATCGATCAGGACCGCGAAACGGGGCAAACGCTGCTGTGCGACGTTCATCTGCAACCTCTGCCCGCTGGATGAATGGCCCGCTCAGTCTGTCAGCTTTTTGCTGCAGGCGAAACATGCCTGGGGGAGCGTATCTCTCGTCAGCCCGGCCATTGCGCGGTAAAGTCACCCAAATCCCGCGAATCGCGGGCGCTGAAAGAGGCAATTGAGACCATGACCATCCGCCTGCATCGCGGCGATTTGCCGGATTTGAGCCGCTACACCGATTCGGTTGCGATCGACACCGAGACCATGGGTCTCAATCCGCATCGGGACCGGCTATGCGTGGTGCAGCTCTCGCCGGGCGATGGCAGCGCCGATGTCGTGCAGATCCCGATGGGCCACACGGACGCGCCGAACCTGAAGAAGCTGCTCGGCGATCCCAAGGTGACCAAGATCTTTCACTTTGCGCGGTTCGATCTCGCCGCTCTCTACAATGCGCTCGGCGTCATGCCCGAGCCGGTCTATTGCACCAAGATCGCTTCCCGCCTGTGCCGCACCTATACCGACAGGCATGGTCTCAAGGATCTGGTCCGCGAAGTCCTCGGCGTCGATCTGTCGAAGCAGCAGCAGTCGAGCGACTGGGGCAGTCAGACCCTCAGCGAGGCCCAGCTCTCCTACGCGGCGTCGGACGTGCTGCATCTGCATGGGCTGCGCGAGCGGCTGAACGTCATGCTGGCACGGGAGGGCCGCACCGAACTGGCGCAGGCCTGTTTCGACTTCCTCCCGACCCGGGCCAAACTGGACCTCTCGGGCTGGGAAAACGAGGACATTTTCGCTCATTCGTGACCGGCCTGCGGCGAAGTGACTTTCTGAAACAGTTCAGGGTCCCTCCCGCCGCGTTTCGGTCATACTCCTCGTTCTGGTGGGCGGGGCTGCAAACCGGTGCATTTCAGCGTAGACTGGCGCCGGTTTGGCAGGCCTTTCGGTGTGGCCCTTTTCGGCATGGCCCGTTGGAGCGACGGTGAGTTCAGTTCAGATTCCCAGCTATCAGGCGGGCATGGATGCGCGGTTCAGGGCCGCGGCACGCCATAGCCGTCTGGTGCGTCTGCTGCGGATTGCTGTCCCTGCCGTCGTGATCCTGTCGATGGCGGCAATTGTCGGCGTGTCGATCTTCAATCCGTTCCGGATCCTCGCCAAATTGCCGCTCGACATGGGCAATCTGGTCGTTTCGGGGACCAAGATCACCATGGAGACGCCGCATCTGGCCGGTTTCTCGCCGGACGGACGGCCATATGAGTTATGGGCCAAGGCCGCGACGCAGGATCTGACGGACCCCGACAATGTCGAACTGACAACCTTGCGCGCCAAGGTGATGATGGAAGACAAGTCGACGATGACGATGGATGCCCGCACCGGGAAGTTCAATTCGAAATCGCAGATGCTCTATCTGTATCAGGACATTTTCCTGCAAACGACGACCGGCTACGAAGCCAAGCTGACACAGGCGAACATTGATATTGCCAATGGCACGGTCACGTCGGACGAACCGGTCGATGTCAAACTTCTTAACGGCACTTTGCTCGGGCAACGGATGCGCATCACGGAACACGGTGAGCTGGTTCGGTTCGAGGGTGGTGTGTCGATGAACCTGAAGATGGACCCGCCTTCGCCGGATGCTTCGGCTCAGCCTGAGACCGCGGCAGAGCCCGAAGTCGCGCCGGAGCCCGTGAAACCGCGGGCCGCCAACGGCAAGCGCGCCAACGCGAAATGAATGTGATGATTTTTCCCGTAAGCAATGTCCGATTTCGCGGGGTGACCGGCGCTGCGATCGCCGTGCTCGTGCTGGCTTTGACGGCCGATGCACATGCGCAGAGCGCGGTGCAGGGTGTGCCGAATGCCATGCAGGGCTTCTCGCAGAATCGCGATCAGCCCATTCAGATCGAGGCCGCATCGCTGGAAATGCGCGACAAGAAAAAGGAAGCGACTTTCGCAGGCGATGTGAAGGTCGTGCAGGGCGACACCACGATGAAGTCGAAGACTCTCGTGGTCTTCTATGACGGCGGCGGCTCCGCGAACGAACCGGCGGCCAAGGCTGCGCCCAAGGCGCCGATCAAGGCGGCGCAGCCGGGCCCGGGCGGCTCGTCGGCGATCAAGCGGCTTGAAGCGCGCGGCGGCGTCATCGTCACCCAGAAAGACCAGGTCGTCACCGGCGAGACGGCGGTGTTCGACACCCGGACCAATCTCGTCACCATGCAGGGCAATGTTGTGCTCACCCAGGGCAAGAACGTACTGCGCGGCGATCGTCTGACCGTGGATATGACCACGGGTACATCACGCGTCGAATCCAACAGCGGCAGGGTCCAAGGCATGTTCGAGTCGTCCGGCCAGAAAGGTGGCGGTGGCCCGACCTCAATCATACCCGGACCTGCAGGCGGAAAACCCAAGTAACTTGAAGGGTTTGCCGATATGGACGAGCGGGATCCGGTTGAATCTGGCTGCGTAACCCGTTATCGCCATTGTTTTAATCGACATGGAAGGCTTGGCGTTCGGCTGGGCAAGGGACATCTAGTCCGCCATGCTGTTCCCAGTGATCGAACATGCCGCGATCTGGCGCGGATGACGTTTAAAGGCTGATCGAAGCGCGAATGGTTGATTTCCTCGGCATGTTCCGTCGGCGCGCTCCAAAACGCGGTCCGCAGGGTTTTGCGCGGTCGCCGGTCGACATCACGGCGCTCGGCGACAGCATGGGCGACATGCTGGGCAATCCCAGCCGTGAGGCGCCGCCACTGGCGCGCACCGCCCCGGCCGATACGCCGCAGGTTCCGCAGGCCGGGGGTGAGGCGCCGCGTGCCCCGCAGCCTGCACCGGCCCGTCGTCCGGACAAGGCGCCGCCGCGGCCCCGGACCAACGGCGCCGCCGCGCCAAAAGCGACCCCGCGCGCGGGTTATCTGGCCGTCCATAATGTGAAAAAGAGCTTCGGTTCACGCCAGGTTACCCGCGGCGTCAGCATTTATGTTCGCCGCGGCGAGGCCGTCGGTCTGCTCGGACCGAACGGCGCCGGCAAGACCACGGTGTTCTACATGATCACCGGCCTGATCAAGCCCGACAGCGGCGCTATTGAGCTTGACGGCCACGACGTCACCCAGCTGCCGATGTATCAGCGTGCGCGCCTCGGCATCGGCTATCTACCGCAGGAAGCCTCGATTTTTCGCGGCCTCACGGTCGAGCAGAACATCCGTGCGGTGCTGGAGGTCGTCGAGCCCAGCCGCAAGAAACGCGAGCGCGAGCTCGACGGGCTGCTCGAAGAGTTCAACATCCAGAGACTGCGCAAGTCGCCGTCGATCGCGCTGTCCGGCGGTGAGCGCCGCCGCGTTGAAATTGCGCGCGCGCTGGCGACGCGGCCGAATTACATGCTGCTCGACGAGCCCTTTGCCGGCATCGACCCGATTGCGGTGGGGGATATTCAGGACCTGGTCCGTCACCTGACCAATCGCGGCATCGGCGTGCTCATCACCGACCACAACGTGCGCGAAACGCTGGGGCTGACAGACCGCGCCTACATCGTCTATGCTGGTGAAATCCTGACGGAGGGATCTCCAGAGGAGATCGTTGCTGACCCGGACGTGCGTCGCCTTTACCTTGGCGAGGAATTCCGCCTCTAGACCAAATTTACAATTCGTCAAGCCGTGTACATCAGGCCGGGAAAGAGATAAGCAAGAAACGGACCAACTTTTGGATCGGTTTTTGCCTCCATGGCGCTGACGCAGAGACTAGAGTTCCGGCAATCCCAGTCGCTGGTGATGACGCCGCAGCTGATGCAGGCCATCAAGCTGCTGCAGCTGTCGAATCTCGATCTCGCAACCTTTGTCGAAGATGAACTGGAGCGCAATCCGCTGCTGGAGCGCGCCAGCGACGGTCCTGAGCCACCGGTGGCTGGCGAGGCCAGCCCCGAGCGCAGCGAGTTTTCGAGCCAGGATGAGGCGGGCTATGCCTCCGGCCACGACGATGGCGGCGACCATTCCGATTTTTCCGATCGTTCAGGCGGCGACAGCTTCGATGCGCCGGCGCCCGACGAGTGGATGAACCGCGAACTCGGCACCCGCGCCGAGATCGAACAGACCCTGGACACCGGGCTGGATAACGTCTTTTCCGAAGAGCCGGCCGAAGCCGCCGCACGCAACGCACAAGACGCTGCTCCGACCGCCTATACCGAATGGGGCGGCGGCGCCTCCAACGACGACAGCTACAATCTCGAGGCCTTCGTTGCCGCGGAAGTGACGCTCGGCAGCCATCTCGCCGAACAGCTCTCGGTGGCGTTCTCGTCGCCCGCGCAGCGCATGATCGGTCAGTATCTGATCGATCTCGTCGATGAGGCCGGCTACCTGCCGCAAGATCTCGGCGACGTGCATGAGCGGCTGGGCGCCTCTGTGGACGATGTCCAAAGCGTTCTCGGTGCGTTGCAGAAATTCGATCCGCCGGGTGTCTGCGCGCGCAGTCTCAGCGAATGTCTCGCAATCCAGTTGCGTGAACAGAACCGTTACGACCCCGCGATGCAGGCATTGGTCGAGCATCTCGATCTTCTGGCCAAGCGCGACATCGGCAATCTCAGAAAAATCTGCGGCGTCGACGACGAAGATCTGACCGACATGATCGGTGAGATTCGCAGACTCGATCCGAAGCCCGGTCTGAAGTTTGGCTCGGCGCGAACACAGACCGTAGTGCCTGATGTCTATGTGCGGCCGGGTCCTGATGGCGGCTGGCATGTCGAGTTGAACAGCGACACGCTGCCGCGCGTTCTCGTGAACCAGGTTTATTATTCCGAATTGTCGAAAACGATCCGCAAGGATGGCGACAAATCGTACTTCACCGATTGTCTACAGAACGCGACCTGGCTGGTGCGTGCGCTCGATCAGCGCGCGCGTACTATCCTGAAGGTTGCGACAGAGATCGTCCGGCAACAGGATGGCTTCTTTACGCAGGGTGTTGCGCATCTTCGGCCGCTGAATCTCAAGGCGGTTGCTGATGCCATTCAAATGCATGAATCGACGGTGTCGCGCGTTACCGCCAATAAATACATGGCGACAAATCGCGGCAGCTTTGAATTGAAATACTTCTTTACGGCATCGATCGCATCGGCTGATGGTGGCGAAGCGCATTCGGCTGAAGCGGTGCGACATCACATCAAGCAATTGATTGATGGAGAAAGTCCTTCTCTTATTCTTTCGGACGACACGATCGTGGAACGCTTGCGCGAAGCCGGAATTGATATCGCGCGCCGTACCGTTGCCAAATACCGTGAAGCCATGCGTATCCCGTCTTCAGTTCAGCGCCGACGCGACAAGCAGAGTATGCTCGGAAATGCACTCACGGCACCCGTCACTCCGTCCGATAGGGCACCCGACCGATCCCGCGACACTGCACCAGCTTGATTGCACTCCCGTGGAAACGGGATACTGTCGGTTCAAGGCAGAAGAATCGAGGCATCAGCATGACCCTTCGTATCTCGGGAAAAAGCATCAATGTCGGAGACGCTTTGCGAGGCCGCGTGAGCGAGCGGACCGATGAGGTCCTTCGCAAATATTTCGATGGCAACTATTCCGGTCACATCACGCTCAGCAAAGACGGCTTCGGCTTCCGCACCGATTGTGCGTTGCATCTTGATTCCGGAATTACGCTCGAAGCGGACTCCAATGCAGCGGATGCTTACGCCAGCGCCGATCAGGCGCTGCTTCAGATCGAGAAACGTTTGCGTCGCTACAAGAGCCGGCTGAAGGATCGTTCCGCGCGCAAGACGCATGCTGAAAATCAGGCGATGGCCGAACTCACGGCTCCGACTTTGGACGCGCCGAGCTACATCCTTGAGGCGCCCGATCATGAGGGCGATGCCGACAGTGGCTACGATCCGGTCATCATTGCCGAATCGACCAGGTCGCTGAAGCGGTTCTCGGTGAGCGAAGCTGTCATGGAACTTGATTTCACCGGCGCGGCCGTCGTGCTATTCCTGCATGGCAGTACCGGTCGGGTGAATATCGTGTACCGCCGAGGCGACGGTAACGTGGGTTGGGTCGATCCACCGGTGGTTAAACCGTCCTGACGGCATTGACGCCCAAACGGCCCCTCCCTATGGTCCGCCGCCTTTGACAGGGTTATACCGGTCAATGGATTTCGCATGGGGGGTTCCGGTGCTAGAGTACGTCCGGGCGTTCGCGCCCGGCGCGTTTTCCATCACAGGAACGATGTCCCTTTCCAGTCTTTCTTGACGCTGCCGGTTTTGGTTCTAACTACCCGCTGACGGTCAAACATCCTCGGAACGGTCAATGACGATTACCGATCTGGTCGCGCCCGAGGCGATAATCCCGGCGTTGAAGGTCAACAGCAAGAAGCAGGCGCTGCAGGAGCTCGCTGCGCGCGCTTCCGCGCTCACCGGTCAGAACGACCGCGCCA
Source organism: Tardiphaga sp. P4_G1 (assembly GCF_056401215.1). NCBI lineage: Bacteria > Pseudomonadati > Pseudomonadota > Alphaproteobacteria > Hyphomicrobiales > Nitrobacteraceae > Tardiphaga > Tardiphaga sp. P4_G1. The sequence goes on along the minus strand of NZ_JBFUJU010000003.1, from coordinate 85,967 downwards.
TTTTCGAGGTGCTGTTGCAGCGTGAGAAGCTCGGTACGACGGCCGTGGGCTATGGCGTTGCCATTCCGCATGGCAAGTTGCCGAAGCTCGACAAGCTGTTCGGCCTGTTTGCGCGCCTCGATCGTCCGATCGATTTCGAGGCCATGGACGGCCAGCCGGTCGATCTGGTGTTTCTGTTGCTGGCGCCGGAAGGTGCGGGCGCCGATCATCTGAAGGCGCTGGCACGGATTGCACGTCTGCTGCGCGATCAGGACGTCGCCAAAAAGCTGCGTGCCTCCCGTGACGCTCAGGCGATCTATTCGGTGCTCGCTTTGCCGCCAGCGACAGCCGCCTAACTATCTTACCCCGCAGCTTACGCTGGAATCGCCCGGTTGGACCGGGCGATTCTCCTATTCCGAGCCAGATCCCTGCTTGCGCGGAGATAGAAGGCCGGTTGGCCTCGCCAGCTTACGCCGCGAATTCCTTGGCCGAGATTGGAGCGAGCGACTCGTTGCGCACCGCCTGCCGCGCGGTGATCGATGCGAGCTCGTTCATAGCCGCAGAGGCAGCTTCGGCTTGCGTTTCGGCACGGATCGATTCTGCTTCTTCCGCTGCAGCGACTGCGCGCGACGATGCTGCCATCCGCAGTGCGGTCTGGATCTCGTTGGAATCCGCGCCGCTCTTGAGCAGCAGCAACGTCAGCAGCGCCTTGACGTCGGAATTCATCGCGTCTGCGCTCTGCTTCATGCGTCGCACGGCCGCTGACGTTTCAGGAACGTTGACGGCGGTTGCGGGACGAAGCTTGGCGACGTTGCTGCCTGAAGCTTCTATGCCCTGCATGCGCATCGGATTGGCATATTCTTCCGCCATCATTACCCGCGATGCGGCAGCAAGCTGCAGAGCATTGTGAATCTCCGGCGAACTGGTGCCGGTCTTCAGCAACAGCAAAGTGAGGAGAGCTTTGACGTCCGAGTTCATCGCGGCAGTGTTTTGCATTGTGTTCCTCGCTTGTGAGAAGAGTGACTGAGCTAGTTGAAACGTCGTCCGAACAGCTTTTCGAAGAAGGTTGGTTGTGGCGGCTCGGGGTGAGTGATTTCAGCGACGAGTTTGGGTGGCTTGGGGCGCCGGACGTCACGCTTCACCCGCAGCTTTGACAGCAGCATGGTCGGCCCAGGCATGGCCGCGGGCTCGGCGAAGGTCGTGAGCGTGCCGTCCTCGAGGCTGCCGCGGATCAGGATTGGTGAGAGAAATATGGGATGTGCGAGTGCAGCAGCCGTCGCAAGGCGCGCGTTATTTAGAGTGCCGAGGCTCTGAACGGCCTCGATACTCCATTGCCCGAGCGGCAAGCGGTCTGACTTGGTCACGAAAGGCGGGCTACTGTCGGGTGCGGTGATGGGAGGGACGGTGCCGTCGGCGCGCATCAAGAATACGGTGGCAGCTGCGCAGCCCGGTGCAAAGACGAGGATCGCGAAACAGGCTGCGATCACCGGCCGACTATCAAAATCCCAGGAGCCGGTCCGGGGAACTGCCTCTGATTTCGGAGCGGTGATCGTTGCACCGAAGCTCCGTAGCAAGTCTTCGACTTGAATTATCTGGGCTTGTGTCGATCCATTCATGGCGACCTCGAATCTCAACATGACTAGATTTTCTCAAGTCATGGTGAATGCGTGGTCACCATTTTCTTCTGTGAAACGGCAGCAAAGATCAGGCGCAATGATGCCATCGCGCCGGATATCCAGATTGCTATTGATGGGGGGATCAGTTTTTCAGATGGCGCAGCGGATGAGAGGTCGCGTGCGGATCGATTGCGTCCGATGATGTGCTCGCGATATTGACGACGGGTTAAATAGATACCGCGTCATGCAAGCCGAGCACCTGCGCGTGATGATCGTCGTTTGGACGCTGGGATACTCGACATTGGGATACGCGGCTGTCACCGCGTATCCTGACGTCTGCATGCTGGCCAGTTCGCGTTAGTGAACGCTGACGGTCTGCAATTCCTGGCTCCATGCATTCGCGATCGCCGCTTCACGGCTGTCGGTGAGCATGATCGGCGTGCCGTCGGCGGCGTGCAGCGCGAACAGCTGCAATCCGGGCGCAATCTCCGGCGCCTGCGGGAACAGTCCCGGCACATCTTCCGAGCGAACCGGCTTCACATAGGCGATCATACCTTCGCCCAGATGCGCCAATGCTTCGGTGGTGACGGCGGCATTTTCATTGATCGTAACAACTTCAGTCATCGTCTCGACTCCTTCTATGAGATCAAGCGGTCGAGTCCGCTACTCGTTCCATACTCAGGATGCATGACCTGATCGAAAACCGGAAACCAGTTTGTCGCGTCATGCATTATTCGTGTTCATTGATAGCGATTGTCTTAATGACCCTTTCAGGCTCAGGCCTGGCCAGATCAATCGACAACAGCCCGTTCTTCAGATCCGCACCCAGCACCAGCATCCCCTCTGCCAGCACGAAAGTGCGCTGGAAGTGGCGCGCGGCGATGCCGCGATGGATGTATTGCCGGGTCTTGTCGTCCTGCTGGCGGCCCCGGATCACGAGCTGGTTTTCCTCGGTGGTCACATCGAGCTGATCGCGGGTGAAACCTGCGACCGCCAGCGTGATCCGCAGGCGTTCGGGTTGACCGTTATTACGGTCGCACCGCTCGATGTTGTAAGGAGGATAACCGTCGGCACCTTTGACGACGCGATCGAGCGCACGCTCAATCTCGTCGAATCCCAAAAGGAACGGACTAGATAACGAAGGAACACGAGACATACCTACAAAGCCCTCTCGAAGCGACTTTGAGGGGCCCTTACGGCACCCCTGGCCAATCGGCACTCTGCCAACCGGTCAATCAACAATATGGGCATGCCAAAGCCCGGTTCAAGCACCTCTAAATTGCCGGGAAACCGTTACTAAGGCCTTGAAACCGATCAGATATCGATCCGATTGCGGCCATCGACGCTGAACAGGTGCAGTTTGTCGCGGGGAGCCGTGGCGCGGATCGAAGCACCGATGGCCGGGGCATCCTGGCCGGGGATACGCACGATGACCTCGCCCTCGGGCAGCTCGCCCGGAGTGGCGCTGACGGCCTTCTCGGCCCGCGCACGGGTGCCATAGACGAAGGTTTCCGCGCCGACCCGTTCGATGGCCTCGACCGTCAGGTTCAGCGTGATGCCGCCGTCAGTTGCGGCCGCGCCGGAAATCGTAAGGTCTTCCGGCCGGACGCCCAGGATACCGGCGTCGGCGGCGCTGCGGCTGTCGCCGGCGAACTGCGCACGGATCTCATTGCCGCCCAGCTTGATCAGGTTCATCGGTGGCGCGCCGATGAAGGAGGCGACGAAAGTGGTCGCCGGCTTGCGGTAGATATCGAGCGGACTGCCGATCTGCTCGACCTGGCCGCCGTTCATCACCACCAGAATATCCGCCAGCGTCATCGCCTCCAACTGATCGTGGGTGACGTAGATCGACGTCGTCTTGAGGCGACGTTGCAGCTTGCGGATTTCGACCCGCATGGCGACGCGCAGCTTGGCGTCGAGATTGGACAGTGGCTCGTCGAACAGGAACACTTTCGGCTGGCGGACGATGGCGCGCCCCATGGCAACGCGCTGGCGCTGGCCGCCGGATAATTGTCTGGGCTTGCGATCGAGCATGCCGGCGAGTTCGAGCGTCTGCGCGGCTTCGCGCACGCGCGTATCGATCTCCGGCTTCGGCATGCCCCTGTTGCGCAGGCCGTAAGCCATGTTGTTGTAGACGCTCATATGCGGATAGAGCGCGTAGTTCTGGAACACCATGGCGATGTCGCGATCGGCCGGCTCGATCTCGTTGACGACACGGCCGCCAATATCGACCTCGCCGGAGGTGACGGTCTCAAGGCCGGCAACCATGCGCAGCAAGGTCGACTTGCCACAGCCGCTTGGCCCGACGAGCACACAGAACTGGCCGTCGCCGATTTCGAACTCGATGCCCTTGATGGCCTCGAAGCCGCCGGGATAGGTCTTGCGGACGTTGCGCAGCGAAACATTGGCCATCTGAACTTACTTCTCCGTCTCGACCAGGCCGCGCACGAACAGCCGCTGCATGAACACCACCACGGCGACAGGAGGCACCATCGCAAGAATCGCCGTCGCCATCGCGAGCTGCCATTCGGCGAGTTCATCCGTCGTCGTCAGCATCTTCTTGATGCCGGTGACGATGGTCTGCATGGATTCCTGCGTCGTGATCAGAAGCGGCCACAGATACTGGTTCCAGCCATAGATGAACTGGATCACGAACAGCGCTGCCATTGTGGTGACCGACAGCGGCAGCAACGTATCCTTGAAAAAGCGAAAGGGGCCGGCGCCGTCGATGCGCGAGGCTTCGAGCAGTTCATCGGGGATGGTCATGAAGAACTGGCGAAACAGCAGCGTGCCGGTGGCCGATGCGATCAACGGCAGGATCAGCCCGGCATAGGTGTCGAGCATCTTCAGATCGGCGATTACCTTGTAGGTCGGATAGATACGGACCTCGACCGGCAGCATCAGCGTCACGAAGATGATCCAGAACGCCGTCTGGCGGAACGGAAAACGGAAATACACCACCGCATAGGCGGAGAGGATCGAGATCACGATCTTGCCGAGCGCGATGCCCATTGCCATGACGAACGAGTTCATCAGCATATGGCCGACCGGCTCGCGGCTGGCGCGCGATCCGCCGACGAAGATGGCCCGGTAATAGTTCTCCAGCGTATGACTGCCCGGCAGCATCGGCATGTTGCCGTTGACCACCGTTGCTGCGTCGTGGGTCGAGGCGATCAGCGCGACATAGACAGGGAATACGACGATGAACACGCCGAAAGTCAGGATCGCGTAAGCGAGGATGTCGTTCCAGCGGCGGTGCTCGACCATCAGTATTGCACCTTGCGCTCGACGTAGCGAAACTGGATCGCCGTGAGCGCGATCACGATCACCATCAGGATCACCGACTGCGCTGCCGATCCGCCGAGGTCGCCGCCGAGCCTGCCGTCGGCATAGACCTTGTAGACCATGGTGGTCGTCGCCCCGGCCGGCCCACCACCCGTGACGGCGTCGATGATGCCGAAAGTGTCGAAGAACACATAGACGACGTTGACGACCAGCAGGAAGAACGTGGTCGGCGACAGCAGCGGGAACGTGATCGTCCAGAATCGCCGATATGGCCCGGCGCCATCAATCGCCCCGGCCTCGAGTACGCTGCGCGGGATCGCCTGCAGGCCGGCCAGGAAGAACAGGAAATTATAGGCGATCTGCTTCCACACCGCGGCCATGACGACGAGCGCCATGGCGTGGTTGCCATTCAACATCGGATTCCAGTTGAAGCCCATCATGCGCAGCGGCCGTGCCATGGTGCCGAGCGTCGGGTGGAAGATGAACAGCCACAGCACGCCGGCGACCGCGGGAGCCACTGCATAGGGCCAGATCATCATGACCTTGAAGGTCGGCGCGGCTTTCAGATTCTTGTCGGCCTGGGTGGCGAACAACAATGCGATCGACAGCGAGAGCGCCGCGACCAGCGACGAGAACACCACGGTCGTCGCCATTGCCTTGTAGTATTCCGGCTGGGCAAGCAGCGCCTGATAGTTCTCCAGCCCGATGAATTCCGAGTTCAGGCCGAACGCGTCCTCGCGCAAAAACGATTGCCAGACAGCCTGGCTGGCCGGCCAGTAGAAAAACACCAGGGTGATGACCAGCTGCGGCACGAGCAACAAATATGGCAGCAGCTTACCCTTGAAGACCGCGGACTTTTCCATGCAGTTCGTCGTGCCCCAGAAAGCAGCCTCATTCTGCTCATGTCATCGCCCGTCCAAGCGCGCAATTGCGCGCGAGGCCGGGCAACGACAGCGTCCGCTTGAATACTACTTCGCAGTCTTTTCGAAGGTCCGCAACATGGCGTTGCCGCGGCTCACGGCGGTGTCGAGTGCCTGTTGTGCCGTCTTCTGGCCACCCAGCGCAGCCTCGATCTCCTCGGACCAGATGTCTCGCAACTGCACCATGTTGCCGAACCGCAGGCCGCGCGAATTTTCGGTCGGCTCCTTGTTGGTCAGCTCCTTCAGCGGGGTCTGCAGGATCGGGTTCTTGTCATAGAAGCCGTCGGCCTTGGTCTTTTCATAGGCGGCCTTGGTGATCGGCAGATAACCGGACTCCTGATGCAGCTTGGCCTGCCGATCTGTGTCGGACAGGAAGCTGAAGAATTTTGCGATGCCCTTGTATTCCTCAGGCTTCTTGCCGCCCATCACCCACAGCGAGGCGCCGCCGATGATCGAATTCTGTGGCGCGCCGGTGACGTCGGGATAGTAGGGCATCGGCACCGAGGTAAAGGCGAATTTGGCGGTACCCTTCGCCGTCGCGTAATAGCCGGACGAGGTCATGAAGAGCGGGCATTCGCCGGAGCCGAAGCGACTCTCGCTGGCGTTGGCGCGACCGGAATAATCGTAGGTCTTGTCCTTCTGCAATTCGATCAGTGTCTGCAGATGTTGGACATGGAGTGGCGAATTGAATTTCAGCTCGGTGTCGAAGCCGTCGAGTCCGTTCGCCTTCGTGCCGATCGGCACGTTGTGCCATGCCGAGAACTGCTCGATATTGGCCCAGGTCGCCCAGGCGTTGGAGAAGCCGCAGGTCGCATAGCCAGCCGCCTTGAGCTTCTTGGCGCCCTCGAACACTTCGGGCCAGGTCCTGGGAATTTCGGCAATATTGGCCTTCTTCAGCGCATCCAGATTGACCCACATCACCATCGACGATGAGTTGAAGGGAAACGACAGCATCTCGCCCTTCGATGTCGAGTAGTAACCGGTGATCGCGGGCAGGTAGTTGTTTGGATCGAACGGCTCGCCCGCATCCTTCATCAGCTGGTAGACAGGTTTGACGGCACCCTTGGCGCTCATCATGGTCGCGGTACCGACCTCGAAGACCTGCAGGATGTGCGGTGCGGTGCCGGCGCGAAATGCTGCGATGCCGGCATTCATGGTGTCGGGATAGCTGCCCTTGAAGGTCGGGACCACCTTGTAGTCCGGTTGGCTGGCATTGAAGTCAGCCGCGAGCTTGTTGACGATGTCGTTGTTGCCGCCGGTCATCGCGTGCCACCACTGGATCTCCGTCACCGCTTGCGCGGGCGAAGCGAGCGCCAGCGTGCATGCGAACAGAGTGGCGAGTGCGAATTGGGGGCGGATCATCCAGTTTCTCCCGTTAGCCGTCATCGTCTCGTTGCAACAAAGCTGCGCCGGATGACGTGCATGCGACATTTTGACAGCGCGGATGCTAGGCGGGAAATGGCGGCGTTGGGAAGCCGCAAAAAGTCGAAGACGAACGGGGCTGCAGATCGCGCAGCCCCGTGTTGTTTTATCGCTTGCGCTCGGAGCCGCTCACGGTTCCTTTGGCGACCAGCTCTTTGATTTCATCACCGGAGTAGCCGAACTCGGTGAGGATCTCGTTGAAGTGCTCGTTGAACTTCGGCGGCACGTGGCGCAGGCTCGCTTTGGTGCGGTCGAAGCGGACCGGCGAGGCGACGCCCTTGTACCAGTCCTTCTCGATGATATCGCCGCGATGCTTCGTGTGGGCATTGGCGAGCGCCTTGTCGATCGACTGCACCGGACCGGCGGGGAGGCCGGCGCCAAGCAGACGCTCGCACAGCGGCGCGCTGTCGTGATCCTTCAGGATCGCTTCCAGTTCGGCCCGCAGCGCATCGCGATTCTGTACGCGGTCGCGGTTGCGTGCGAAGCGCACGTCCGTGCCGAGTTCCGGCTTGCCAAGTTCGCGGCACAGCTTCCGGAAGGTGCCGTCATTGCCGACGCCCATGAAGATGTTGCCGTCGCGGGCAGCGAACACGGCATAGGGCACCAGGTTCGGATGCTCGTTGCCGGTCAGCGCCGGCGGCTTGCCACCGTTGTAGAAATAGTTCGCGGTATGCGGGTGCATGATCGCGAGACCGGTTTCGTACAATGTCGCCTCGACGAATTGACCGAGACCCGATTTGGCGCGCTCGGCGAGCGCCATCAGGATGCCGACGCAGGCATAGAGACCGGTCGCCATGTCGACAAGCGCGACGCCGATGCGGGTCGGGCCGCTTTCCTGTGAGCCGGTCGATGCCATCAGGCCGACCATCGACTGGATGATCGCGTCATAGCCGGGGTGCCCGCCATGTGGGCCGTCGCCGCCGAAGCCGGAGATGCGGCAATGGATCAGCTGCGGGAATTTCTCGCGCAGGAAATCGTTGCCGATTCCCCATTTGTCGAGCGTGCCGGGCTTGAAGTTCTCGATCATCACGTCGGCATTTTCGAGCATTCGCATCAGCACAGTACGACCGCCCTCGGACGCGAGGTCGAGACCGATCGAGCGCTTGTTGCGGTTGGTGCCGATGAAATAGGCCGCGTCGTCGTCGTGGAAGGGGGGGCCCCAGTCGCGAGTCTCGTCGCCGGCCGGCGGCTCGACCTTGACGACGTCAGCGCCGTGGTCGGCCAGGATCTGGGTGCAATAGGGTCCGCCAAGAACGCGCGACAGATCGATCACGCGCAGGCCGGCAATCGCGCCGGGAGCTATGGGCAAGCTCATTCAATCAGCCTTCTCTCAAGTGTCGTTGGGATATTTTTATGCCAGAGAGCATGTAAGGGCTGTCAGAGCTAGCGGGCTTCCGGCTGGTCAGCAATGGCCTTGTCCGGGCAGCGGCTATGGCCAGAGCGAGGGTATGGCGCAACCGCCAGACGAACGCGAACGGGCTCGGCCGATGGCCGAGCCCGTTCGTATCGAGAGTTAATTCGTTTGCGTCGCTGTGACTCAGACGATCACGGTGCGGACGTCGATATTGCCGCGTGTGGCGTTAGAATACGGGCAGACCTGATGCGCTTTCTCGACCAGCGCTTCAGCTTCTGCGCGCGCCAGACCCGGCAAGGAGACCGCGAGTTCGACATCGAGGCCGAAACCACCGGCCGAACGCGGGCCGATGCCCACGGTGGAAGTGACCGTCACATCGGCGGGTACCTTCGGGCCGCCCTGCGAGCCCACGAACTTCATCGCGCCGATGAAACAGGCAGCATAGCCGGCCGCGAACAGCTGCTCGGGATTATTGCCGGCGCCGCCTGCGCCGCCGAGTTCCTTCGGCGTGGTGAGCTTGACGTCGAGAGCGCCATCAAGCGTAGCGGCGTGGCCATCGCGGCCACCGGTTGCCTTGGCGCTGGTCTTGTAGAGCACATTCACAGACATAATCGTCTCCTTGTTGTTTGCATCTTGCACAATTATAATTGCGCACAATTAGATTGTGCACAATGTATAAAATGCGCGGCGCAATCGAATTGTGCTCAACTGATCGTGAAGGGGTTGGGGTCTGGCGTCAGCTGTGGCCAAATAAGCTCCGGAGATAATCATGGCCAAGAAACCCGCACCTGTTCCGCTGCTGCAGCTCGATAACCAGCTCTGCTTTGCCGTCTATTCGACCGGCCACGCGTTCAACCGCGTCTACAAGCCGTTGCTGGACCGATTGAAGCTGACCTATCCGCAATATCTGGCGATGCTGGTGCTGTGGGAGCATGACAATGTCCCGGTGAAGGATATCGGCGAGCGGCTGTTTCTCGATTCCGGCACGCTGACGCCGCTGCTGAAGCGGCTGGAAGCCGCTGGCCTGATCAAGCGCACCCGCAGCATCGAAGACGAGCGGCAGATGCTGATCGCATTGACGGCGCAAGGTCAGGCGCTGCGTGAAAAAGCCAAGGCCGTACCGCAGGGAATCCTCGCGGCGTCAGCTTGCACGGTCGGTGAAATGGCCGCGATGAAAAATGAACTCGTGGCGCTACGTGATCGGCTGAACGCAGCGCTGGAAGAATAGGCAGTAGAGGTTGCTCTTGCGGGCAGGTGCTTCGTCAAGTCGGAAACCACGAGGGAAACGACAGACAAAGCTTTTAAGCGGTGATGCAATCTTCTAGGTTGTGGATTGTTCTTGTGGCCATCGAAGGGCGATCACGTGATTTCACCAAAGTCTCGTCACTCTGCTCCTATTTTTCACCCCATCGGCAAGGAGGCTATAACTCTCACGCGCATCAATCTCGGAGGGCAAGGACACGACGGCGAACAGCGCGAGGATTTCGTTCAAAATCTCGTTTATGATTGCCCCGAACTGATCCCGATGTCGGATATTGAGCCGGCCTTCACGCCGCTGATTCCGGTTTGCACGGAATTATCAACCGGAGCCGGCTCTCTGGACAACCTATGGATCACTCCAGCGGGAGGAATTGTTCTAGGCGAATGCAAGCTCGTCAAGAATCCTCAAGCTCGTCGCGAAGTGGTCGTCCAAGCACTTGACTATGCGCGAGCTATGTCCGGTTGGACCTACGAGCAATTGGAAAGCGCCGTTCAGAAAACGTCGCAAAACAAACTTAAAATCCCAAACCGTAAGCTCTGGGAGCTCGTGCAGGACGAGACGACTGAAATCGAGTTTGTCGACGCAGTAGAGAGACGGCTGCGCGTTGGCCATTTTATGATCTTGATCATAGGAGATGGAATTCAAGAGGGCGTCGAAGCCCTCACGGGCCATCTGCAGCTCCATGCAGGCATGCATGCCGGACTGGCGCTGGTCGATCTTTCAATTTGGACGGGGATTGATGGCGGTCTTCTTGTGGTGCCGCGCATCCCTTTGAAAACCGTGCTCGTTGAACGCGGCATTGTCAGGATCGACGAAGCTAACCGGATACGGATTGATCCGCCGGTTGGCGGTCAGGGCAAGTCTCTGGCCGGCCCCCGAGCTCAGACGACATCGGAGGCTGAATTCTACGCTCAGCTTGAGCAAAAGCGTCCAGGCCTGCCTATATTGCTTCAAGCGTTCATCGATAAGTTAGCCGAACTGGGCGTTACGCCGGAGCTCGGGGGGAAATCGCTCTTTCTTCGTTGGAAGTCGCCGGAAGCTGGAGCGATCACGCTCGCCTGCGTGGAGCCGACGGGCAAAGTCTGGTCGGCAAGAGTTCTCACCGACGCGCGGCGAGTCGGTATGGGCGAAGCTGCAGAGAAATATCTTGCGGAGGTTGCTCGGGCGATAGGAGGCTTCGTGAAACTCTACGAGAACGGGTCTCGTGAAGTGCTGACGAGTGACGGTAAGGCCAACGACGTTGAACCACTTCTAAATGCGGATAACTGGCTGCTGCCGATTCGTGCACTGATACAGACTCTGGCGGAAGCGGAAAGAAAGTGAGCTGCCGTACTATCCTCGAATGGCGGTCGGTTGCGCTGAGGGATCGGATGAGCAAAAGGCGCTGGTGAGGCAAAAAAGGTCGTCAGAGGCGCTTCTTTGCGAAGGCGCGGCCGGAATGGGATTTCAGATCTTTCTCGAAAGCGAGCGCGCGCTGTTTGTCCGGGAAAGCGCTGTACCAGGCCAGTTCCCACGGCATGAACTTTGCCGTGTGTGTTGATCTCCCGGCATTGTGCTCGGTGAGTCGCCGCTTCAGATCTTCTGTCGCGCCGATATATTCCTGATCTGGGAAGTTGATGCTGCGGATGATGTAGACGTACCACATCGTGGCTCGACCCGATTGGGAAGTACATCAAGCAATAAAGTGGGAACTTCAGTCCGTCTTCGCCCTTTGGGCCTCGCCGGACACCACGCTCCGCCAAGTGGCTAAGCGCGGCTGCGCCACGCGTAGCCACTTGGCGGAGCGTGGTGGAGCCAGGCGGGATCGAACCGCCGACCTCTTGCATGCCATGCAAGCGCTCTCCCAGCTGAGCTATGGCCCCAATACCTGCGACGCACTGGGTGGGGCGTCGCGCGGCAAACCAAGATCACATATCAGGAGTGATCTCAAGTCTCTTCTGAGCTTAACTTTCTTCGTCGCCCGAGACGTCGCCGATGATGTCGGTCACGTCCTCATCGCCTTCTTCTTCGTCGGCAATGAAGGTCGAATCATCGTCTTCATCGTCATCGATGGTGTCATCGACTTCGATATCGTCCTCGGATTCCAGCACGGCAGCCTTCTTGCCGGTATTTTCCTCGGCGTCGGCTTCCTCCAGCGAGACCAATTCTTCGCTCTCGGCGGCTTCCGGAGTTTCTGCGGCGGCAGATGCTGCAGCTGCGCGTGCGGCTGCATCCGCGCGGGTCCGCGGCGGCGCAATCGGCGCAATCGGCACAACCTCGCCCGTATAAGGCGAAATCACCGGGCTCTTGTTGAGGTCGTAGAACTTCTTGCCCGTCGTGGGGCAAATGCGTTTGGTTCCGAGATCGGATTTGGCCACGTGAAGGGTCCTGGGGATTTTTTGAAAAACGGTGCTTCACTTGGCTAGTTGACGCGCCCCTGTCAATAGCGGTTTGCGTGAGAATGACCGCTGCGTGACGCAGCGTGGCTCATATGCTACGAGCCGCCTGCGCGAAGGAACACAATCTTGACCCAATCAGACACAGCCGCCGCCCAGCCGACCCCGCTGACAGCGCGAAAATCCGGCGCCCTGCGCGGCTCTGCCCGCGTGCCCGGCGACAAGTCGATCTCGCACCGGGCCCTCATTCTGGGTGCCCTGGCGGTCGGCGAGACCCGGATCACGGGGCTGCTGGAGGGCGAGGACGTCCTGAATACCGCCAAATCGATGCAGGCACTGGGCGCCAGGGTCGAACGCGCCGGCGATTTCGCGTGGAAGGTCAACGGCGTTGGCGTTGCCGGCTTCGCCGCGCCCAAGGCGCCGCTGGATTTCGGCAATTCGGGTACCGGGTGCCGATTGGTGATGGGCGCCGTCGCCGGCTGTCCGATCGAGGCGACATTCGATGGCGACGCGTCGCTGCGCAGCCGGCCGATGCGCAGGATCGTTGACCCGTTGGAACTCATGGGCGCCAAGGTCACCGCGAGCCAGGACGGCGGGCGTCTGCCGCTGACGCTCAAAGGCGCGCGTGATCCGCTGCCGATCGTCTATCGTACCCCGGTAGCTTCCGCCCAGATCAAGTCAGCCGTGCTGCTGGCCGGCCTGTCGGCCCCGGGCACCACCACGGTCATCGAGACCGAGGCCAGCCGGGACCACACCGAGCTGATGCTCAAGCATTTCGGCGCCGAGATTACTTCCGAAAAAGAAGGCGCGCACGGCCGCAAGATCACGCTCACCGGCCAGCCCGAATTGAAGGGTGCCGATGTCGTGGTGCCGGCAGATCCGTCCTCCGCAGCATTCCCGATGGTTGCGGCATTGATCGTGCCGGGCTCCGAGATCGTACTCACCGATGTGATGACCAATCCGCTGCGCACCGGGCTGTTCACGACGTTGCGCGAGATGGGCGCATCCATCGAGGAAAGCGATATCCGCGGCGATGCCGGCGAACCGATGGCGCAGTTCCGGATCACAGCGTCGAAGCTGCACGGCGTCGAAGTGCCGCCGGAGCGCGCGCCGTCGATGATCGATGAATATCTGGTGCTGGCGGTGGCTGCGGCTTTCGCAGAGGGCACGACCATCATGCGCGGGCTGCAGGAGCTGCGTGTGAAGGAATCCGACCGTCTGGAAGCCACTGCGGCGATGCTGCGGGTCAACGGCGTCAATGTCGAGATCGTTGGCGACGACCTCATCGTGCACGGCAATGGCCGTGTTGCCGGTGGCGGCCTCGTTGCCACCCATATGGATCACCGCATCGCCATGTCGGCGCTGGCCATGGGCCTCGCTTCCGACAGACCGGTGACCATCGACGACACGACATTCATCGCCACCAGCTTCCCCGATTTCATCCCGATGATGCGTCGGCTGGGTGCTGATTTCTCCTGAGGTTGCCGGCGTGGATATTTCCGGAGACGGGTGCTAAGCCCGCGCAGGTCGCGCGAGCCTGACTCCCGATCCACCGCCATTCATCGTGACAAGACGAGCACGCGCAACGCATGATTATTGCTATCGACGGTCCCGCCGCATCCGGAAAAGGCACGCTGGGCAAACGGCTTGCGCACCATTACGGTTACCGGCACCTCGATACCGGCGTGATCTATCGCGCGGTCGCCAAGGCGATGCTCGATCTTGGCGCGGACCTGACCGATGAGGCGCAGGCCGTGGCTGTCGCCAGTGAGCTCGATCCCGAGAAATTCGGCAATCCGGCGCTGAAGACCCAGGAAGTCGGCGATGCGGCCTCTGTGGTCTCGGCCATCCCCCGGGTGCGGGAGGTCCTTTTGAACTTCCAGCGGCGTTTTGCCGAGGATCCGCCGGGAGCGGTGCTCGACGGCCGGGACATTGGAACCGTGATCTGCCCCCATGCCGACGTGAAGATCTTCGTCGTCGCCGATGCCAGGGTCCGCGCCCGCCGGCGCACCCTGGAGGCTCTCGGACGGGGCGAGGTGGCCGATGAGGCCGCCGTGCTGGCAGATATCATCAGGCGCGACGAACGCGACCAGAACCGCCCGATTGCGCCTCTGAAGCCGGCCACGGATGCATACTTGCTGGATAACTCCAATTTGGATATAGAAGGCGGCGTCCGGGCCGCCATCGACATTGTCGAGGCCGTCCGAGCGGGCCGGCAACGGGTCTGATTTTTCTTTCTTTCCGAAAGACCTCAGACAAAACCGTTGCCGTCATTGGAGGAAAGCCCGCTCCCGATCTCGAGCTGCGATACGCGCTTCAGGCTCCGGACACCATCAAGACCCTACCCACGTTTCGATCGTGAAGGCATGCTGCCGGCCCGTTCTTGCATCCTCCTGCAAGGCGGTCGTTAGAGGTTGCGGACCCCTGACACTTCACATTTGAGACGCCCATTAACCCGAACGGCCGGCGATACCCGCATCTGGAGAACAAATGGCTTCGACTGCTTCTTCGTATAATCCTTCCCGCGATGATTTCGCGGCAATGCTCGACGAGTCCTTCGCGGGCGGCAACCTTCAGGAAAGCTCTGTTATCAAGGGCATCGTGGTTGCGATTGAAAAGGACATGGCCGTCATCGACGTCGGCCTGAAGACTGAAGGCCGTGTGGCACTGCGCGAATTCGCCGGTCCCGGCCGTGACAGCGAACTCAAGGTCGGCGACGAAGTCGAAGTGTTCCTCGACCGGATCGAAAACGCACTGGGCGAAGCCGTTCTGTCGCGCGACAAGGCCCGCCGCGAAGAGAGCTGGGGCAAGCTCGAGAAGGCCTTCAACAACAATGAGAAGGTTCACGGCGTCATCTTCAACCAGGTCAAGGGTGGCTTCACCGTCGATCTCGACGGTGCAGTGGCCTTCCTGCCGCGTTCGCAGGTGGACATTCGTCCGATCCGCGACGTCGCTCCGCTGATGAACAACTCGCAGCCGTTCCAGATCCTCAAGATGGATCGCCGCCGCGGCAACATCGTCGTGTCGCGTCGTACGGTTCTCGAAGAGACCCGCGCCGAACAGCGTCAGGAACTGGTCCAGAACCTTGAAG
Source organism: Tardiphaga sp. P4_G1 (assembly GCF_056401215.1). Taxonomy (NCBI): domain Bacteria; kingdom Pseudomonadati; phylum Pseudomonadota; class Alphaproteobacteria; order Hyphomicrobiales; family Nitrobacteraceae; genus Tardiphaga; species Tardiphaga sp. P4_G1. The sequence goes on along the minus strand of NZ_JBFUJU010000003.1, from coordinate 70,664 downwards.
AGGGTCAGGTCATCGACGGCGTCGTCAAGAACATCACCGATTACGGTGCGTTCGTTGACCTCGGCGGTATCGACGGCCTGCTGCACGTCACCGATATCGCGTGGCGCCGCGTCAACCATCCGACCGAAGTGCTCACCATCGGTCAGACGGTCAAGGTCAAGATCATCAAGATCAACCACGAGACCCACCGTATCTCGCTCGGCATGAAGCAGCTGCTCGACGATCCGTGGCAGGGCATCGAGGCGAAGTACCCGCTGAACGCACGCTTCTCAGGTCGCGTCACCAACATCACAGACTACGGCGCATTCGTCGAATTGGAGCCGGGCATCGAAGGCCTGATCCACGTGTCGGAAATGTCGTGGACCAAGAAGAACATGCACCCTGGCAAGATCGTTTCGACCTCGCAGGAAGTCGAAGTGCAGGTTCTCGAAGTCGACAGCGTCAAGCGCCGCATTTCACTCGGTCTCAAGCAGACCATGCGCAATCCGTGGGAAGTGTTCGTCGAGAAGTTCCCGGTCGGTTCGACCGTCGAAGGCGAAGTCAAGAACAAGACCGAGTTCGGTCTGTTCCTCGGTCTCGAAGGCGACGTGGACGGCATGGTCCATCTCTCCGACCTCGACTGGAAGCAGCCGGGCGAGCAGGTCATCGACAACTTCAAGAAGGGCGACATGGTCAAGGCCATCGTCCTCGACGTGGATGTCGAGAAGGAGCGCATCTCGCTCGGCGTCAAGCAGCTCGAAGGCGACCCCTTCGCAGAGCCGGGCGACGTCAAGAAGGGCGCTGTCGTGACTTGCGAAGTGATCGAAGTGAAGGAATCCGGCATCGACGTTCAGATCGCCGGCACCGACTTCACGACCTTCATCAAGCGTTCGGAACTGGCGCGTGAGCGCTCGGATCAGCGCGCTGAGCGTTTCGCCGTCGGCGAGAAGGTCGATGCCCGCGTGATCCAGTTCGACAAGAAGGCCCGCAAGGTCCAGGTGTCGATCAAGGCTCTCGAAGTGGCAGAAGAGAAGGAAGCCATCGCGCAGTACGGATCATCGGATTCGGGCGCGACCCTCGGCGACATTCTCGGCAAGGCGCTCAAGCAGAGCACCGACAAGTAAGCGCGCAAGTAAGTTTCGACTCACTTGTTGCTATCAATGGGGGCCCCGGTTTCACCGGGGCCCTTTTTGCTGTTTCGACCATGTTTTCTTCATATTGCCTCGCAATTGATGTATTTGAGATACCTCAAGTAAACGCTGCCCGGACGACAGATGCAGCATCCGCCAGACGCAGCTCTCGCCGAGGGCTTAGGAGATTTCCGATGTCGCTTGATTCCGATGTGATCGTCGATCGCCGCAGGATGCGTCGCAAGCTGACGTTCTGGCGCGTGGCAGCGGTGCTGGTCGCGGTCGCTGCGGTGGTCGTCGTCGGCGTCGTGGTGACGCGGTCGGGGTCCGAGGGGCTGTCGTCGTCGGGGGCGATTGCGCGCATCAAGATCGAGGGCCTGATTCAGAGCAACAATGATCGCGTCGAGGCGCTGGAGCGGCTGGAGAAATCATCGGCGGCGGCGGTGGTGGTACATATCAATTCGCCGGGCGGCACCACGGCTGGCTCCGAGCAGCTCTATGACGCGCTGATGCGCCTCAAGGCCAAGAAACCGATGGTCGTTGTCGTCGAGGGCCTGGCCGCATCGGGCGGCTACATCGCGGCACTCGCATCCGACCATATCGTTGCGCAGCAGAGCTCGCTGGTCGGCTCCATCGGTGTTCTGTTCCAGTTTCCCAATTTCACGGGGTTGATGAAGACCGTCGGTGTCGAGGTCGAGCAGGTCAAATCCTCGCCCCTGAAGGCGGCGCCCAATGGTTTCGAGCCGACCAGCCCGGAGGCGCGGGCAGCGCTGGAATCGCTCGTGAAGGACTCCTATGGCTGGTTCCGTGGGCTTGTGCAGAGCCGCCGCACCATGGATGACGCGCAACTACAGAAAGTCGCCGATGGCCGTGTTTTCACGGGGCGCCAAGCTGTGGACCTCAAGCTGATTGATCAGCTTGGCGACGAGAAAGCCGCGGTGGCGTGGCTGGTATCCGAGAAGAAAATCAAGAGCGATCTGCCGGTTCGCGACTTCAAGCTGACACCTAAATTCAGCGATTTCACCTTCCTGCGCGCTGCTGCGACGATCACACTCGATGCGGTGGGTCTCAACGCGATCGCGCGGCAGGTCGAGCAGGCGGGCCTCGCGCAGGCCATGGACGGCTTCGGTCTCGATGGCATGCTGGCGCTGTGGCGGCCGGCCACCACCAACTAGGGAACTGCTCGTCCTGTTCTTTCCGCACTGCAAGGAAGGCTGCAACAACGGTTTCGGGCATTTGTCACGCATTTTCGAAGGTGCCCGAATTCATTTAGCGTCTTGACAGTTCAAGGCATTTTCACGGAAATGCATCCTCCCGTTCAGAGTCCAACGTCTCGATGATCAAATCCGAACTCGTTCAACGCATCGCTGAGCATAACCCGCACCTCTACCAGCGGGATGTTGAGAACATCGTGAATGCGATTCTCGATGAGATCGTGGCTGCGCTGGCACGCGGTGACCGTGTCGAACTCCGCGGCTTCGGTGCATTCTCGGTGAAGCATCGCCCCGCCCGCGCAGGCCGCAATCCGCGGACTGGCGAGCATGTTCCGGTAGACCAGAAGAGTGTTCCGTTCTTCAAGACCGGCAAGGAAATGCGCGAGCGGCTCAACCGTGAGAATGGTGCGCCGGAAGCCAGCGCGGCGTCATAAAGAACTTTGAGGTAGCGCGCATTCGGGCCGACAGGTCTGAGCCAATTAGCGGCATGCGCGCCCGCATCGCCTTCGCGAGAGACGTTGATGCGCAAATTCTTCTCAGCCCTGGTGATCATCCCCCTCGCGATCGTCTTCGTCGTGTTCGCCGTCGCCAACCGTCATATGGTCACGGTCTCCTTCGATCCGTTCAACAGCAGCGATCCCGCGGTCGGTGCCACGATGCCGCTATTCGTTGTGATCATCCTGTCGGCCATCCTGGGCGTCATCGCAGGGGGAATGGCGACCTGGTTCAGGCAAGGGCACTGGCGCCGCGCAGCACGTCAGCATGAGGCCGATATCAGGCGGGCCCGCGCAGAACTGGCCGATCTGCGCGCCCATACCGCGACCACGTCACGGAACGGTGTGCAGCGGCTTCCGGCGCCGGGTTCCTCCTATATGGCCGGTGAGCGAGACAAGTCCGGCGCGACGTTGTAGAACCCCGCGCATAGGCTTTTCCTGCCATTCCCGGTATTGCCAGCGGCCATTTGAAGCATGTCTCTGATCGTCAAAATTTGCGGCCTGTCCACTCCGGAGACGCTCGATGCGGCTCTGGTCGGCGGCGCGGATATGGTCGGCTTCGTGTTCTTTCCGCCGTCGCCGCGTCACGTCACGCTCGACGTTGCCCGGGCTTTGGGCAGGCAGGCGAAGGGCCGTGCCGTGAAGGTCGCGCTGTCGGTCGATGCCGATGACGCGGATCTTGAAAACAGTATCGATGCCTTGAAGCCCGATATCCTGCAGCTCCATGGCAAGGAGAGTGTGGCGCGGGTGCGCGATATCAAACAGAAGTTCGGCCTTCCGGTGATGAAGGCGCTCGCCGTCGAGACCAGGGCCGATCTCGCTACGTTGCCCGGCTATGCCGCGGTCTGCGATCGCATCCTGTTCGATGCCAAACCACCAAAGGATGCAACGCGTCCGGGTGGTCTCGGCGCGGTCTTCGACTGGCATCTGCTCGAAGGCCTCGATCTGAAGCTGCCCTTCATGGTATCGGGCGGCCTCACCGCCGCCAATGTCGCCGAGGCCCTGCGCATCACGCGGGCCGGCGGTGTCGATATTTCGTCCGGCGTGGAAAGCGCGCCGGGCATCAAGGATCCCGACATGATCCGCGCTTTCATCCGCGCCGCGCGCGCAACGCAAGAGTTGACGACCTGATGACTCAAGCCATTCCCAATTCCTACCGGTCCGGTCCCGACGATACCGGTCACTTCGGCATTTTCGGCGGCCGCTTCGTCGCCGAGACGCTGATGCCGCTGATCCTCGATCTGCAGAAGGCCTATGAGGACGCCAAGGCCGATCCTGCTTTCCGCAAGGAGATGGATGGTTATCTCAAGGCCTATGTCGGCCGCCCGTCGCCGCTCTATTTCGCGGAACGTCTCACCGAGCATCTCGGTGGCGCAAAAATCTATCTGAAGCGCGAGGAGCTGAATCACACCGGCTCGCACAAGGTCAACAACGTGCTCGGCCAGATCATGGTTGCGCGCCGCATGGGCAAGAAGCGCATCATCGCCGAGACCGGCGCCGGCCAGCATGGCGTGGCGACGGCGACGCTCTGCGCGCGCTTCGGCCTCGAATGCATCGTCTATATGGGTGCGGTGGACGTCGCCCGTCAGCAGCCCAATGTGATCCGCATGGAAATGCTCGGCGCCAAGGTGGTGCCGGTGCAGGTCGGCGCACGCACGCTGAAAGATGCGATGAACGAGGCGCTGCGCGACTGGGTCACCAATGTGCACAACACGTTCTATTGCATCGGCACCGTCGCCGGCCCGCATCCGTATCCGATGATGGTGCGCGACTTCCAGTCGATCATCGGCGAGGAAACTCGTGTGCAGATGCAGGAGATCGAAGGTCGTTTGCCGGATTCGTTGATCGCCTGCATCGGCGGCGGCTCCAATGCGATGGGGCTCTTCCATCCGTTTCTCGACGATCCATCGGTTGATATCTACGGCGTCGAAGCGGCGGGCCACGGGCTCACCAACCTGCACGCCGCATCGATTGCTGGCGGCCGTCCCGGCGTGCTGCATGGCAACCGTACCTATCTCTTGATGGATGAAGACGGCCAGATCCAGGAAGGCCATTCGATCTCCGCGGGCCTCGATTATCCTGGCATCGGCCCCGAACATTCGTGGCTGCATACGATCGGCCGCGTGAAGTATCTGTCGGCGACGGATGAAGAAGCGCTCACCGCATTTCAGCTGCTGTCGAAACTCGAAGGCATCATCCCGGCACTGGAGCCGGCGCATGCCCTCGCCAAGGTGAGCGAACTCGCGCCAACGCTGCCGAAGGATCACCTGATGGTCGTCAACCTCTCCGGCCGCGGCGACAAGGACGTCCCGCAGGTCGGCGATATCCTGAAGGGCAGGCAGTCGTGACCACCCGCATCGATACCCGTTTCGCCGAACTCAAGGCCGAAGGCCGCGCGGCTTTCGTGACTTTCGTGATGGCCGGCGATCCCGATCCCGCCACTGCGCTGGAAATCGTCAAGGCGCTGCCGAAGGCCGGCGCCGATATCATCGAGATCGGCATGCCCTTTACCGATCCGATGGCTGACGGCCCGTCGATCCAGGCCGCGGGTCTGCGCGCGCTGCAGGCCGGCATGACGCTGCGCAAGACGCTGCAGCTCGTGCGCGACTTCCGCGCCACGGACAACAAGACGCCGATCGTCCTGATGGGCTACTACAATCCGATCTATATCTACGGCGTCGATAAATTCCTGCCCGACGCGAAGGCCGCGGGCGTCGATGGTCTGATCATCGTCGATTTGCCGCCGGAAGAAGACGCAGAGCTCTGCCTGCCGGCGATCAAAGCCGGATTGAATTTCATCCGTCTGGCCACGCCGACCACCGATGACAAGCGCCTCCCGGCGGTGCTCGCGAACACGTCGGGCTTCGTCTATTACGTCTCGGTCACCGGCATCACCGGCTCGGCCAGCGCGGATTCATCCGCCGTGAGCACGGCCGTGGCGCGGATCAAGCGTCACACCAAGCTGCCGGTCTGTGTCGGTTTCGGCATCCGGACGCCGGAAGCCGCGCATGACATCGCCCGGCATGCCAATGGCGCCGTGGTCGGCACCGCGCTGATCGATGCGCTGAAAGGCTCGCTGGACGCCGATGGCAAGGCCACGGCCAGGACTGTCAGTGCGGTCGCCGATCTGGCCGCGGCCCTCGCGCAGGGCGTTCATGGGGCCAAACAGGCTGCGGAATAAGCCACAATTGGCCTCCATCAACCGGGAACAACGGTTGCCGGGCTCCGTTCCGGCCGCCATATAGATATCAGAGCGACGCATCATCTCAGCGACGCGGAGACACATATGAACTGGCTCACCAACGTCGTCCGGCCGAAAATCCGCAACATCCTGCGTCGTGAGACGCCCGAGAACCTCTGGATCAAGTGCCCGGATACCGGACAGCTCGTGTTCTACAAGGACGTTGAGAGCAACCAGTTCGTCATTCCGGGCTCGAACTATCACATGCGCATGGGCGCCACCGCCCGCATGAAGTCGATCTTCGACAACGAGACCTGGTACGACGTCGCGCTGCCCGAGGTGATCGCCGATCCGCTGAAGTTTCGCGACGAGCGCAAATATGTCGACCGCATCAAGGATGCGCGCACCAAGACCGGCATGAACGACTCGGTCAAGGTCGGTTACGGCAAGATGGAAGGCTCCGGCGTCGTCGTCGCCGTACAGGATTTCGATTTCATGGGCGGCTCGCTCGGCATGGCTGCAGGTGAGGCGCTGGTGCGCGGGCTCGAGCTCGCCGTCGAGAAGAAGTCGCCCTTTATCGTGTTCGCCGCCTCCGGCGGCGCGCGGATGCAGGAGGGCATCCTGTCGCTGATGCAGCTGCCGCGCACCACCGTCGGCGTGCAGATGCTGCGCGAGGCCAAGCTGCCTTACATTGTCGTGCTCACCAACCCGACCACCGGCGGCGTCACTGCGTCCTATGCGATGCTGGGCGACGTGCAGATCGCCGAGCCCGGCGCGCTGATCGGCTTTGCCGGTGCGCGCGTGATCGAACAGACCATTCGCGAAAAGCTGCCGGAAGGTTTCCAGCGCGCCGAATATCTGCGTGACCACGGCATGATCGACATGGTCGTGCATCGCCACGATCTGAAGCCGACGCTGGCGCGCCTCTGTCGTCTGCTGACGAAGTCTCCGGCCATTGCGAGCCCGCCGCGCGCGGAGAGCATTCCGGCCGAGATCCTCGTGGCTCCTGACGCGGTGCCGGCCGCACACGCGTGAGCACCTCCGCGCCGCCATCGTCGCCCGACCTCGGCGAGATTCTGGCGCGGCTGTCGAAGCTGCATCCGAACACCATTGATCTGTCGCTAGACCGTATGCAGCGGCTGATGGCGCAGCTCGGCAATCCCGAGCGCAAGCTGCCCCCGGTGATCCATGTGGCCGGCACCAACGGCAAGGGCTCGACCATCGCCTATCTGCGCGCGTTCTGTGAGGCCGCAGGCCTGCGCGTTCACGTCTACACCTCACCGCATCTCGTCCGCATGAATGAGAGCATTCGCCTTGCCGGCACCTTGGTGAGTGACGACGCATTGCGTGATGCGTTCGCGCATGTTGAGTCGATTAACGCTGGCGCGCCGATCACGTTGTTCGAGGCCGAGACCGCCGTCGCGTTCGATCTGTTCGCGAAGCATCCCGCCGACGTCGTGCTGCTCGAAGTCGGCCTCGGCGGGCGGCTCGATGCGACCAACGTGATCGAAACGCCCGCCGCCTGCGTGCTCACGCCGATTACCATCGATCACACCGACTTCCTCGGCGACACGCTCGCGAAAATCGCAACCGAGAAAGCCGGCATCATCAAGCGCCGCGTGCCGGTCATCACGGCCGAGCAAGCGCCTAATGTAACCGATGTGATCGAACAGCAGGCGCGCAGGATGCATGCGCGGCTCATCAGCGCCGGGCAGGAATGGCACGTCAATATCGAGCGCGGCCGCCTCGTGTATCAGGACGATCGCGGGCTGATGGATATCGCCGCACCACGCCTGTTCGGGCGCCATCAGTTCGGCAATGCGGGTCTGGCCATTGCGACATTGCGCGCGCTAGATATCTTCAAGATCGATCCGGCCGCCTATGAGACAGGTGTCGCGCGCGCCGAATGGCCGGCGCGGATGCAGCGGCTGACATCGGGCAAGCTCGTCGCGGTGGCGCCCGCCGATTCCGAAGTCTGGCTTGACGGCGGCCACAATGCCGATGGCGGGCGCGTCATCGCAGCCGCGCTTGGCGATCTCGAAGAGCGCGTGCCGCGGCCTCTGGTGGTGATCGCCGGCATGATGGCCAACAAGGATGCGACGGGCTTCCTGGCGAATTTCGCCGGCCAGACCCGCCATATCATTGCGGTGAAAATCCCTGGCCGCGACGGCGCCATGGCGCCGGAGGCGCTGGCCGATGCCGCGCGGAGTCTCGGCATGCGCGTCGAGACGGCGCCGAGCGTCGCCGATGCGCTGCAATCCCTCACCCGGCTCGCCTATGAAGTACCTCCGCGGATCCTGATTGCAGGCTCGCTCTATCTGGCCGGTCATGTACTTGCGGAGAACGGCACGCTCCCTGCATAGAACGGCATCGATACAAGGGATCTCTGATTGATCTGCTTGATTTTAGGGAGGTTCGATGCGCTTCGCTGCCATTGCCGATGTTCACGGCAACCACTTTGCCCTTGAGGCGGTTGTCGCCGATATCCGTACCCAAGGCATCACCGACATCGTCAATCTTGGTGATATGGCCAGCGGTGCGCTCGATGCGCGCCGTGCGGTGGACATCATGATGGGCCTCAATGCCACCAATATCCGCGGCAATCATGATCGTTACATCACCGACTACAAGCTTGACGACATGTGGCCGTCCGATCGGCTGGCCCACAGCCAGCTAGAACCAGAGCAGATGGACTGGCTGCGTGCGCTGCCCTTCAGCACGATTTATCAGGGCGAGGTCTATCTCGTTCACGCGACGCCCGATGACGACAACGCCTACTGGATGGAAGCGGTGACCCCCGAAGGCATCGTGCATATGGCCGCGATCGAAGCCATCGAGGAGAAGGCCAAGGGCATCACGCAATCGCTGATTCTCTGCGCCCACACCCACATCGCGCGATCGGTGCGGCTTCGCGACGGCCGCATGATCGTCAATCCCGGCAGCGTCGGCGGCCCCGGCTATCGCGACGTCACGCCCTATCCGCACACGCTGGAAGTCGGCACGCCCGACGCCTGCTATGCGATTCTGGATTCCAGCTCAGGCCGCTGGCAGGTGACGTTTCGTCAGGTGCCTTACGATCATCAGGCGATGGCGGAGTTGGCATTGCAGAACCAGCGACCGGAATGGGCGAGCGCACTGGCGACGGGATGGATTCGCTGATGTAAAGAAAAACGGTCGGCGTCGCTTCCCTCGCCCCGCTTGCGGGGRGAGGGTGGCGCGGACGAAGTCCGCGGCGGGTGAGGGGGAGCCAGCGAGTGAAACACTGGCTCCCCCTCACCCGCCTTCCACATGCTCCGCATGTGAAAGTCGACCTCTCCCCGCAAGCGGGGCGAGATTAGGTACACAAAACAAAAACGGCCGGTGAAAATCACCGGCCGTAAATTCTCGAATAAAGCGCGTGATCAGACCGCAGCGCTGATCCACTGCTGCAGCTTCGCCTTCGGCGCGGCGCCGACCTGGCGCGAGGCCATTTCGCCGCCCTTGAAGATCATCAGCGTCGGGATCGACATCACGCCATACTTCGATGCGGTTTTCGGGTTCTCGTCGACATTGAGCTTCAGGATGGTGACCTTTTCGCCCATGGCAGCGGAGATTTCGTCGAGCGCCGGCGCGATCATGCGGCAGGGACCGCACCACTCGGCCCAGAAATCGATCACGACCGGGCCGGTCGCCTTGAGCACTTCCGCTTCGAAATCGGCGTCTGTCACCTTGCCAACGGCCATGGTCGTATCCTCGTCCTGTTCAATGAAAGGCGCGCCAGAAGATTCGCGCGCTGGAATGATGCATCCAACCTATGAACGCCCCCTTGCCGGGTCAAGGTTGGTCACGCCGAGATGATGGCGGCCAGCTCCGCGTCCAGCGCAGCACCGGAAATCTCCATCATTTCAAGCGTTTCCGTCCAGAGCAGCGCGGCCCGGATCGGTCGATCTGGGTATAACTTGGCGAGCACGCCGCGATACAGCGCCAGCTGCCGGATATAGGCCTTGGGCGCCTCGATCAGCTTGCGCGGCGGGTTGTGGTTGGTCTTGTAGTCGACGATCCGGATCTCGGTCTTGGTCAGAACCAGCCGGTCGATCTGACCCGAGACGAGCACGGGCGATCCGTCCTTTCGCGTCAGTCGTCCGGCCACTGCCACCTCCGCGCGACTGCCGGGGGCAAACAGCTCGGCAAGGCGTTGATCGCCGATCAGCGACAGCACCTGCGTGGCCAGCGCTACGCGGTCGAGATCGGTCCAGTCATGGGCGTTGCGGGCGAGGAAATTCAGGGCGGTCTCGCGACGCTTCTCGGCGGTGATGTCGGGCAGCGATTGCAACAGACGATGCACGAGGTTGCCGCGCTGTAAGGCCAGTTGGCGCAGCCGTTCGGATTCGCCCGAGCGCTGTCCGCGGCCGTCGTCATCGTCGTCGGCATCCGATGGGCGCAACAGGCTTTCGCGGCGCGGCTGGTCGCCGACCTTGTCGCGCATCCAGGATGGCAGCACGATGGGCGCACCTGCTGCGACAGACGCCATCGCGCCAGGCGCCGGTGTCACGTCTTCCACGCGCGTATAGCGTTTCACCACGCCGTCCGGCGGCGGCACGCTCTGCATCTGCAGCCCGGAATTCTCCAGGCCCTTCTGGATCAGGTCGTACCAGGACAGCGGCCGCACCTCGTTGCGGTTGCCGGGCATGCAGCCGCCAACGATCAGGCGATCGGCCGCGCGCGTCATCGCCACATAAAGCAGCCGGCGATATTCGTCCTCGGTATCGCGGATCATGTCGGCGCGCGCCGCCGCGACTGCTGGCGGATCGTCCGCCTTCTTGCCGGCCCAGACCACGACGCCCGGGCTGTTCGGTGCGGCGTTGCCCTGCGGGAGATGGATCAAATTGAGTCGCTGCGAATCCGCCGGCGACGATGTGGTATCGACCAGGAATACGACCGGCGCTTCCAGGCCTTTGGCGCCATGCACGGTCATCACGCGGACTTCGTCGCGGGTGATCTCCATGTCGCGCTTCACTTCCGTGTCGGCGGCGCGCAGCCAGGCGACGAAGCCCTGCAGCGACGCCGGCGCCTTGCGCTCATAGCCCAGCGCGAGTTCGAGAAATTCGTCGAGCGCGTCATTGGCCTCATGGCCGAGCCGACGCAGGATGCGCGCGCGGCCGTGATCACCGCCGAGCAGCCAGGCATAGAACGCAAAAGGCGTCTCGCTGGCAAAGCGCTTCTCGCAAGCGATGAGCCGCTTGAAAGCGCCGCTGAGCTTAGGATCGCTCGCCGCCTTTTCGCCGAGTGCGTCGCGCAGCGATCCCGTGCGCTCATAGGCCAGCTTGAACAGGTCATCGTCATCGAGGCCGAATAGTGGGCTCTTCAACGCGGTCGCCAATGCCAGATCGTCCTGCGGCAGCAGCAGCGCGTCGGCCAGATTCATCAGGTCGATGATGGCGATATGTTCGGTGAGCTTGAGCCGGTCGGCACCGGCGACGGGAATGCCGGCATGTTTCAGCGCCTGGATGATGGCGTCGAAGGCCTTGCCGCGGCGGCGCACCAGCACCAGCATGTCGCCATAGCGCAGTGCACGACGCTTGCCGATCGGTCCTGTCTCGGTTTTCGCCGCAATCAGGTCCTTGATTTCGGTCTGGAGTCGGCGTGCGAGCTTCACTTCTGGGCTGGTCTCCGAGCGCTTGTCGAATGGCGCCTGCCAGCCTTCGATACTCGGCCGGTCGTCCGGCTGCTCCAGCTCCCAGAGGTCGATCAGGCTCGGGCCGGCATCCTCCAGCGTTTCATGGATCGGATAGCCGTTCTCGACAGCATGGATGCTGCGAAAGATCGCTTCCTCACGAAACACATGATCGACCGATTGCAGAATGGCCGAGCCCGACCGGAACGAATGGCTGAACGCGATGGGATCGAACTTCATCCCGGCGTTCTTGAAGCGGCTTTGGAGTGCCTTGCGGCGCAGGTCGAATTCGCGGGGCGCCGCGCCCTGGAACGAGAAGATCGATTGCTTCTCGTCGCCAACGGCAAAGATCGTGCGCTTGAGACCGTCGCGCGCGCCTTCGCCGGAGGTGAATTCCGAGATCAGATGGGTGATGATGTCCCACTGCCGCGGGCTGGTGTCCTGCGCCTCGTCGATCAGCACATGATCGACGCCGCGGTCGAGCTTGAAATGCACCCAGCTCGACGACACCCTGTCGAGCATCTCCAGCGTACGCGCAATCAGGTCGTCATAGTCCAGCAAGCCGCGTTCGTTCTTCTCGCGGCGATAATTCTCCGCGACCTGGCTGGCGATCACCAGCAGCGACTGGGTGCGTTCGCGCATGGCGACGGCGCGGCGCCGGTCCAGCAGCGGGATCACGCGATCGCCTTCGCGTTGCAAAGCCGCCAGCAGATCCGGTCGGCTGTCGGCGATCTTCTTGGTCGCCAGCGATTTGCGTAAGCTCTGGTCCTTGGTCAGGAACAGTTCGAGGTATTTCTCGACCTGTTCGGTGCCCGACAACGCCAAAGCCTCACGCAGCCGCGCTGCCTGATCGTTGTCCGTCTTGCTACCGGTCTCGAAGATTTCGGCGGCGGGGACCCAGCGCTCGCGTGGCAGATGCGGCCCGTCGATAATTTCCAGCTCGACGCTCTCTCTCGTATCGCCGGCCGTCACGCCCAGCGTCGCCGACAGCTGCGCCATCGCGGCATCTGTTGAGCCGGCGCGCTCGATCCAGGCCAGGAACTGGTCACGGCTCAGGCTCGCCTCGCGCACCACGTCGCGGAACGTCACGTCGGCGGCCGAGGTCATGGCCGTTGTCAGCGCGCGGCCTTCGGCGCTGTCGGGCGCGGCCGCTGCATGCAGCAGCACCTGCAGGCTGGCGCGCTCCATCATCTCGTTCTGGTCGCGGTCATCGAGCACGCTGAATCGCGCCGGCACATTGGCCTCGAACGGAAACTGTTGCAGCAGCCGCGTACACAGCGCGTGGATGGTCTGGACTTTCAGGCCGCCAGGAGTCTCCAGCGCACTGGCGAACAGCTCGCGAGCGCGCTCGCGCACTTTACGGCTGGGAACAGCGCCGGCATTTCTGATCTCCGCGTCGAGCGCGGCGTCGTCAAGCGTGACCCAATGGCCAAGTCGCGTAAACACCCGCTCCGCCATGTTGGCCGCTGCGGCCTTGGTGAAGGTCACGCAGAGAATTTTCTCTGGGGGGACGTCGTTGAGCAGCAGCCGGATCACGCGGTTGACCAGCACATAGGTCTTCCCGGAACCGGCATTCGCCGAGACGAACACCGAGGAAGCCGGATCCGACGCGAGCTGCTGCTTGGCGCTCGCGGCGGGCGGGATATTGCGCGGGCCGCTCATGACTCGCCTCCCCCGCCGCCACCATTGGCCGACCACTCCTTGATCCGCGCCAGATCGTCATAACTGCCATAGCGGTTCGACCACATGGACAGGCTGAGCGACGTATAGGCGGTGGCTTCGTCCTCGAAGCTGCGGATCAGCGCTTCCAGCTTGGCGCGCGCTTCGATCGCGGCATCGTCGGGCAACTGCGGCTCGTCCTTGCGCTCGATCTTCAGTTCAAGCAGCCGCTCTTCGCCGGGCGGATTGTTGCCGCTGAGCCGGACATAGATCAGTTCGCTGACCGACGATCCCGCGGCAATGCCGGCAAATCCGCCCTCGCGCAGGATCGCGGCTTCCAGCGTGAGCTGCGGTGACAGGCCCATGCGCACCTGCTTGCCCGTGGGCGGCTGGCCAGTTTTGTAGTCGAGCAGCGCGAAAGTGCGGTCGCTGCGATGTTCGATGCGGTCGGCTCGCGCCGAGAGATGGAAGACGCGGCCGTGATCGAGTGGGATCTTGATCTCGCCGCGCACTTCCGCGTCGATGCTGGCGACATTGATGCGGCGGTCGATTTCCCAAGCGCCAAACCACGACGCGATGCGCAGGAAACGCGGCCACCACAATGCGCGCGCCTCGGGTCGCGCCAGCAGGGGCGCAAAATGCCGGTCGCCGATCCGGCGCAGCTCCCGGGCGGGATCGTCAGGCAGCGCCTTGCTGTATTCCATCGTGAAGTCGCCGAGCGACGCGTGAATCGCCGATCCCCGGTCGGCTGCCGAGAGCGGCATGTCGACGGGATCGAGCGGCGCCAGGCCCAGAATATATTTGGCATAGATCGTATAGGGATCGCGCAGCCAGTCCTCGATGGCGGTGACCGACAGCCTGAGCGGCCGCGCTGTACGCGGCGGCCGCGGCTCCGGCTGGGCGATCGGCGTGACGGTGTCGGGTTTATCGAGCTCTTCGGCATAGCGAACATAGTGCTCGCCCGCGGCCAGCGCCGCGTCCCAGCGGGTCTCGCCGGCAACAGCTTCGAGCCGGTGCAGAAAGCGCGACGCGACGGCCGGCGCGCCGCCGACTTTCGCGGCGTGGCTCAGGATGACGTCCTCGGTGCCGAGCAATTGCACGAAGTCATGCGCAGTGAGGCCGATACGGCGTTCCGGAAGATCGAGCCCGAGCTGATGCCGCATCGGGCGGCTCAGCCAGGGATCGATGCGCGGCGACGGCGGCCAGATGCCTTCGACGAGGCCGCCGAGGATCACGCGGTCCGATTGCGTCAGTCGCGCTTCGAGCTGGCCATAGATGCGCAAGCTGGCATTGGCGACTTCGGGCCGGCGCACGATGCGGTCAGCGAAGGCGGTCTGAAACACATCGGAATAATCGCGGAGCTGCATCATCAACCCGCTGGGGCGCAGCCGCTCCTCGTCGCCGCTCTCGGTCGCGACAGTCTCCATGACGACGAGATCGTCGAACGCCTTGGTGAGCGCTGTTCCTTCGCGCCCCACAAGCGCGACATCGTTGCCCCTGTCGTCGCGCGACAGCAGCTTGATCGCCTCACGATGCCGCAAGGCAACTTCAGCGAAATCGATCGGCCTGATGGGGTGGATGCCTTCCAGCGGCGCCAGCGCGGTGCGCAATCCGGCGATCAGTTCTTCCGCGCGGTCAAGACGGTCGTCGTCGAGTTTTGCGCGCGGCTCCGCGCCATGCAGCATCGACGCTTCGCGGCGGCGCAGCTTGCCGAGCTCGTCGCGGAAGCGCGAGAAGTCCTGCGCCAGTCCGGCGGTGCCGGGCGTCGGCCGCGTGCCGCGCAGCAGCGCGAGTTCGAGCGTCTCGATCGCGTCTTTCCAGGCGTTCGGCGCCGCGCCCAGCCGAAACAGCGGATGTTTCAGCAGCGCCAACAATGTCGCCGGTTCGAGCTGCTCCGCTGCCGCCTCGGCGATGAGACGCGCGAAGATGCCGGCCGAGGTCTCAGTCAGCGCATCGCCGCCGGAATCGTCGAAGACGAGATTCCAGCGGCCCAGCGCGGCCATCACCCGGCGCGCCAGTGCGCGGTCGGGCGTCACCAGTGCGGCGGACTTCTTGAGTTCATGGGCTTCGCGCATGGCGATCGCGATGGCCAGTGCTTCCATTTCCGGATTCGCGGCGGCGATCACAGCAAGGTTCTGCATGCCGGCCGCGATTTTCTGTTCGACGGCCGGCTGAGCGAGACGCGTATGCCACTGCGCCGTGGCATTGGATGGCCGCATCGCCTCCGAGGCCAGCAATTCGCGGCCCTGCGGCGACGGCGTGCCGAACGTCATCACGTCGCGGCGCGTGATGCCGAAACGTTCCAGCAGCGCATGGAGCGCGAATTGCGGATGGTTCGATGCGGACGACTCTGTGCGACCGAACGCATCCTTCGTGCCGCCGATCATATTCCACGCGGTGTCGTCGAGGTCGGTATCGAGGCCCGGCAGCACGACGGCACCCTGCGGCAGCTGCGCGACCTCGCGCAGGAACTTCGCGGTGGTCGGCATCGAGCCGGTCGAGCCGGCGGCGATGATGGGGCCGCCTTTGTGGGCCTTCAGGCGCGAAGCTTCAGCATCGATCAGCAGATCGCGGCGCACCGCAGGCTCAATCGCATTGTGTGCGGCGAGGATGTCTGGCCATACGTTCCTGGCGATGCTCAGAAACTGCAGCGTGAGTTGCCAATACTGATCGAGCGCGTCGGGCACCAGCCCGTCCAGCGCGCTCCAGTCGACCTTGCGCGTCGCCATGTCGTCCATCAGCCGCGCCAGATCGTCGGCCAGAGCGAGCGTGGAGGCGGGGCCACCGACCACGAGCGGTGTCCGCGTGGGATCGCTCGGTGCAAGTTGCTTCGCCCATGCGGCAATCAGTTGCGCCAGCAGAAGCCGGCGCTGCAATCCGTCGAGCGCGGGAGGTGCATCGAGCCTTTCGAGCGCCTCAGGCGATGCTGCCTGCGCGAAGGCCAGTTCTTCCTCGTCGACATCGCCGAGCGGAACGATACGCGGCAGCAGCACGGCGTCGGTCCCGAGCACGTCGAGGAATATCTCCTGCGCCATGCGGCCGGCGCGGCGTGTCGGCAGATACAGGGTGACTTCAGCCAGTTTCTCCGGCGCGCCGCGCGCGGAAAATCCCTCGACGAGATCACCGTCGACAAGCGCGGTGATCAGCGTGCGCAGGAACGGCGCAGAGGATGGAATGTTGAAGACGCGCATGAACACCCTGATTCGTGATCAGGGTGCATCATGGCATGGCTGGAAAGGCGACGGGAGTCGCAGGAAACTCAGGCGACGCTGGCGAGGAACGCGTCTTCCGCGGCGCGCACGGCGTCGGGCGTGCCGACATGCATCCAGACGCCTTCCATGCGCAGCCCGAACAGGCGTTCCTGCTCGTTGGCCTTGTCGAACAGTTTGGTCAGCGAAAATTCACCGGATGGCGCATCCTTGAAGAGCGCCGGTGACAGGATCGCGACACCGGCATAGACGAACGGCACGACCTGATTCTCCTTGCGGCGACGCAGCGCACCATCGGTAAGCATCGCGTAGTCACCGCATCCGGCGTAGCCGATGCTGTTGGCGGTCGGCGCCATCAGCAGCAGGATGTCCATACGTGCGGGATCGAAGGCCTCCGCAAGACGCGCGAGATTCGGCTGCACGCCGTCAATCCACATCGTGTCGGCATTGAGATGATAGAACGGCTCGGAGCCGAGCAGCGGCAGTGCCTTCACCACGGCACCGCCAGTGCCGAGCACCTGATCGCGCTCATCGGAAATGGTGATCTTCGGTTTGGTGCGCGTCGCGACATGATCGATGATCTGGTCGGGCAGGTAATGCACATTGACGACGGCTTCGGTCACGCCTGCAGCGGCGAGCTTGTCGAGCACGTGATCCAGCAGCGGCTGTCCTGCGACAGGGACCAGCGGCTTCGGCAGATTATCGGTGAGCGGTCGCATGCGCAGGCCGAGACCGGCGGCGAGAACCATTGCTTTGGTGGGTTTTACGGACATAGCGACATTGGCCTTGGTAGAATGATGGGCCTTGATGGAATCGTTCTTGAATTTTTGAGCTGAAATGATGGTAGCACGGCGGCGTGTCGCATGCATGAACCTATCGAGCCATAATGGGCCGAGATGACGCGGATGCGACAATTACACCCGCCTGCACAGTCACGTTTCTGCCTCCTGCGTCTCGGAACGTTTCGTCTTTTTCTTTTTGTCGTTGGGTTTGAGAAAATTCACACCAATCTGGTCGCCATTGACCCAGCCGAGTTCGCAGCGGCGATAGGCAAGTCCGGTTGATGAGAGCAGAAGGAAGAATTCTTTCAGGTTCAATCCTTCGACAGAACCATCGACGGTTAGCTTGGCGCCGGTCTCGGAAATATCTTCCATGATGCAGGAGCGACGCCAGGTGCCGTCGATGCCCATCATGTGCGCAGGAAAGCCGCGCTCGAAAACGACCCGATCTCCGGCACGCCGCTCCGTCATGGCACGTCCCTTGTCCAGTACGCCAAGCCCCGCACGTGCAGGGCTCAAGCGCAGGATAGAGTGTGTGCGACTAATAAGTGGTTAAGGAAGTGTTAGAGCGTGAGTCGATCAGCGGGACCAACGGCTCCGTCATTGCGAGCCGGCAAAATTGCTCTTGCGATTTTGCCGAACGAAGCAATCCAGAAGGTAACAAGCGAGGGCTGGATTGCTTCGTCGCAAGGGCTCCTCGCAATGACGACGCAGAGGTCGTAATTCGTCTCGGAAGGAAGGGCCTCTAACCGCGGGGCGGTGGTACATGCGCCGCATACCACTGCTGGAACGGCGCCAGCGTCGGATGCGCCAGCGAGCGGTTGAGATAGGTCCAGATCCGCGGCTGGTGCTTGAGATAATGCGGCTTGCCGTCGCGGCGGTTGAGCCGCGCGAATGTACCGAGCAGTCGTGTGTTTCGCTGTGCCGACATGATTGCATAGAGCTCGGCAAAGGCCGCGGCATCGAAAGCGGGATCGGCCGCGCGTCGCGCCTTGATGTAGCGCGTCAGCATGGTCAGCTCCAGATGCTCGGGCACGTCGATACGTGCGTCCTGCAGCAGCGAGACGAGATCATAGGCGGCGGGGCCGAGCACCGTGTCCTGGAAATCGATTACACCGACCTTGTTGATGCCCTCGCGATCGTCGAGCCAGATGATATTCGGCGAATGGAAGTCGCGTAGTACCCAGGTCTTTGGCGCCGCAGCGGGTTTCGCCAGCAGCTCGCGCCACATCGTGACAAATTCAGTGCGTGCGTCATCTGCGAGCGGCGCGTCGCGGTCCGGCAGATACCATTCCGGCATCAGGCCGATCTCGACCAGCAATGCATCCGTGTCGAAGACGGGAATGGCGTAATCGACATGCGGCAACAGCGGCAGCATCTCCGGCAACGTCTTGCCGTGCAGCATTGCGAGCATATCGGTCGCGGCCTGATAGCGTTCGGCGATCGGCGCCGGCGGCTCGCCTTCGGTCACCGGCACAGTGCCGAAATCCTCGGTGATGAGGAAACCCGCATCAAGATCGGCGTGATGGATCGCCGGAGCGGAGATACCCTGCGCGCGTAGTCCGTTCGCAATGGCGACGAACGGTCTGACGTCCTCGGCCAGATGCACTGCCGCACTATAGGACTTGCCGTCATAGACCGGCGCACCGTCCGGCCGCTTAGGCGCATTCATCAGGATGAAGACGTCATCACCGCGGATTAGCCGCGCATAGGAGCGCGTTGAGGCATCACCGGCCATGCGCTGTCTGATAGCATCGAGATAGCGCGCTTCTTCGAGAAATTCACGCAGTGCTTTCAGGCGCAGAACGACCGATGCGGCCTTGCCGTGACCGGTGATCTCCGCGGCACGCGCCACGGAGCCCAGTGCCGGACGATGGCTGAGCGCAATATCGATACGATCCGGCGGCAGCGTACCATCGGCGCGCTCCGGCCATTCGATCAGCGCCACCACGTCGTCCGGCAACGGCGACAGGCCGATCTCCTCGAGTTCGCTCGCGTCGTTGATACGATAGAGATCGGCATGGATGAGAGGAAACGACGGCAGGTCATAGTTCTGCGCCAGCGTGAAGGTTGGGCTCGGCACTTCGAGTTCAGAATCGCTAGCGAGATAGCGGATCATCGCGCGTGCCGCGGCCGTCTTGCCGGCGCCGAGATCGCCCGAGAGGGTGATGACATCGCCAGGGCCGATCAGCAGAGCGAGGTCGGCCATCAATTGCGCAGTGGCGGTCTCATTTGCGAGCGCCAGCGAAAATGTGCAGGGCTCGTTTATGATGGGTTCGCTCATTCGGCGGCGTTACGATGCGCGGTCTGGTCGATGGGGAAGTCGCAGCTGACGGTGGTGCCCTTGCCGACCGCGGAATCGACGCGGACCTTGCCGCCATGCAATTCGACGAAGGAACGCACCAGCGACAGGCCGAGCCCGGCGCCGCGGTGGCGCGAGCCATTGGCGTGGCTCTCGAACCAGTCGAACACCTTGTCCTTCACCTCGGGCGGAATGCCTGGCCCGCGATCGGTCACGGTGAAGGTGATGGTGTGTTCGGACCGTCGCGCGGTCAGCGTGATCGCGGCATCATGCGGCGAGAAGCCGACGGCATTGGCGAGCAGATT
Organism: Tardiphaga sp. P4_G1; assembly: GCF_056401215.1. Lineage (NCBI taxonomy): Bacteria > Pseudomonadati > Pseudomonadota > Alphaproteobacteria > Hyphomicrobiales > Nitrobacteraceae > Tardiphaga > Tardiphaga sp. P4_G1. The sequence continues at coordinate 50,759 of NZ_JBFUJU010000003.1, read as the reverse complement.
ATACAGCACCTGCACGACGCGGCTTTCGTCGCCGGTAAAGCTGCCGATCGCGGGATCGACATCGATCTGCAGTGCGATGCGGTCGCGCACCAGGCGATCCTGAATGCCTTCGGCCGCCGCCAAGATGGTCTTGCGGATATCGATCGGGCCGAGATTCAGCGTCATCGCGCCGGCATCGATGGTGGCGAGATCCAGGATGTTATTGATGATCGCCAGCAGCGCGCCGGTCGAGGTGGTGATGTAATCGAGATATTCGGCCTGCTTCGGCATCAGCGGGCCGGTCACGGGATCGCTGAGCAGATGCGCGAAGCCGATGATCGTGGTCAGCGGCGAGCGCAGCTCGTAGGAGACGTGGTGGACGAAGTCGACCTTCATCTGGTCGGCGGTCTCGAGCGCCTCGTTGCGCTCGCGCAGCGCGCGCTCGACATTCTCGGCGTCCGAAATGTCCTGGAAGGTGAGCATGGTCGCGCCATCAGGCAGCGGCATGGTCATGCACGCCAGCACGCTGCCGTCCTTGCGCTCGAGCTTGAGCGGAACAGACTTGCGATTGTCGATCCCGGTAATGGCGCTGCGGATCGCCTGCCATGTAGGAGTGTCGTCGAACAATGGCCGGCACCAGGTTTCGACCATTTCGATATGCGGACGCTGCTCCAGCGCTTCGTCCGACAGCTTCCACATCTTGGCGAAAGCCGGATTGAACAGTTGCGCGCGGCCGTTGCTGCCAAACACCGCGACGGCTTCGGCCAGATTGTCGAGCGTTTCGCGCTGAACGCGGATCAGGCCATCGAAGCGCCGCGCCAGTTCGAGGCTCTCGGTGACATCGTCGAACAGATAGGTAACGCCGCCCTCGGGATTCGGCGTGGTGACGATCGAGAGCGCGCGACCATCCGGCAGATACCAGACATCCTTATGGGCTTCGACGGCACGATAGGCTTCGTGCAGCTTGGCCTTCCAGGCGCGGAAGTCCGGCTGTTCCGGCAGTTTGCGCGCAGCACGGAGACGGTCGAGCACGCTGGAATCGTCGGGATTACCGTCGAGGAAGGTGCGGTCGAGATCCCACAGCCGACGATAGGAGTCGTTGTAGAAGGCGAGGCGGCGCTGGCCGTCGAATACGGCGACGCCCGACGACAGCTGGTCGAGCGTGCGGCGATGCGCCTCGGCCATCCGCACCAAAGCGGCTGATAGCGCGGCAGCTTCGCTGGCGTCGATCGCCATGCCGGCACTGCCGCTGGCGACCTTGGCGGCGTGGACGTCGAAGATGCGGCGTTCGCCGGAAATCACGATCGGCACGCGCGCGGCAAATGGCTGGTTGTCGTTCAGCGCACGCGCCAGACTGCTGCGGTCGTCGCTGTCCAGCAGTTCCAGATTGCGACCGACCGCATCGCCCGTATCAGCCGCTTCAGTCGCACGCGCATAGGCGGCATTGACGAAGCTCAATCGGCCATCGGCATGCTTGGCCCAGATCGGCCATGGCGCGGCATTGGCGAAGCCGCGGAGAATCTCGGCTTCCTCGGCCAGTTCCTTGTGACGCAGCGAGACTTCGGCGAGCTCGCGGCGTAAACCGCTCAATTCGCGAATCCGGACAATGGCCTGACCGCCGATGGCGCGGCCCATCGCCTCGATGGCGCGGCCACTGGAGGTCGTCAGATTGAGCAGGAAACCTTCGCCGGCATCGAGCAGTGCGTCGACGGCATGATCCATCCGCAGCGCGGGTTCCGGCGGCAGCCATGTTACGAACGCGAGAATGCGCTGCGGCTGATGCTGCTGCGGGTCCTGCGACATCATCAATGCGGTGTCGCCGGAGATATCGGGACGGGTTTCGCCTGCGGCCCAGGCGATCAGAACCTGCGGCTCAGTGAACAGCAAGGCGCGAAAGCGGTCGGATTCGACCTGCAGCGTATGCAGCTCCGCGCGCAGCTTCGCCTCGGTCTTGGCCGAGCGAATACGATTGTGCATCAACAGGATGGCGGAAACGACGGAGAAGCCGAGCACCGCTGTGGCGGTCGTCAGCGCGGCGATTTCCTGGCGATCGAGATCGAGCAGATTGGCGAGCGTCTGGGTAATGAAGGGTTCGTCAGCGGCCGACGCCGAGGAGGTGGCCAGAAGTGCAGACGCACTGATGCCGACAAGCCCGTCGCGCACCATAGAAGTGCACGACAGCAAGGTCCGACGCATCGCCGCGATCACGCCTGACATCATTCGCCCCAAACCGCACGTCTTCCCGACCAGCCCCTCCCGATCGCGAATCGTTCGACAATATCCGCTTCGGGAGTCGCCGGGTAAGAGTCCAGACCGTGAACGCAGAGTCCCCGGTTAAAAAATGCAGGCGGATTTGATTCAAATGCTGCACGATGTGACGAAATACGCGCTAGCGGCCGGTGGATCCGAAGCCGCCGCTGCCGCGTTCGGTTTCGCTGAGCGCCGCGACCACCACGAGTTCCGCATGCGTGACCGGCGCGATCACCATCTGGGCGATTCGCTCGCCGCGTTTGATCGTGAAATCCGCGGGGCCGTGATTGATCAGCAGCACGCCAATCTCGCCGCGGTAATCGGCGTCGATGGTGCCTGGTGAATTCAGCACGGTGATGCCGTGCTTGGCGGCAAGGCCGGAGCGCGGGCGCACCTGCGCCTCATAGCCCGGCGGCAGCGCGATGGTCAGCGCGGTCGGCACCAGCGCATATTTGCCGCGGGCGAGAATCATCGGTTGGTCTTCGGGGACCGCGGCGAGCAGATCGAGGCCGGCAGCATGCGCGGTCTGATAGGCCGGTAGCGCCAGGCCAGCGCCATGCGGGAGCTGCTGGACGTCGACCTGAACGGGGATGGCAGCGCTCATGATTGGTCTTTCGTGGATTGCGTCACGGTGTCGGCGATTCGTGCGACCAAGGTCGTCGCGACCTGTTCCTTGCTCATCGGCGCCCACGAATCAACGGCGATATCCGCGCTGTCCGTGCTGCGCGTCAGCAGATGCACGGTATTGTCGTCGCCGCCCATGATGCCGGTTGCGGGCGATACGTCATTGGCGACGATCCAGTCGCAGCCCTTGCGCGCGATCTTGGCTTTGGCGTTGTCGATCAGGTGTTCGGTCTCGGCGGCGAAACCGATCACGAGGGGTGGACGATGTTCGGGGAGTTTCGAGATCGTCGCGAGGATGTCGGGATTTTCCGTGAGCTGCAGCGGCGCCATCGCAGCACCGGCGGTCTTCTTCAGCTTCTGGGCGCCTTCATTGACGACGCGCCAGTCGGCCACGGCCGCCGCGAAGATCGCGATGTCGACCGGCAGCGCGGCCTGAACTGCAGCGAGCATGTCGCGCGCGGCTTCGACATGCGTCATCGTCACGCCCGGTACCTCGTCGAGATCGACCGGGCCCGAGACGAGAATGACCTCGGCGCCCGCGTCCCGTGCCGCCGCGGCGATCGCATAGCCCTGCTTGCCGGACGAGCGATTGGCGATGTAGCGCACCGGATCGATCGGCTCATGCGTCGGGCCTGCAGTGATCAGCACGCGCTTGCCCGCCAGCGGTTGTGCGCGCGGCGGTCGCAGGAAGGTGTGAGCCGCAATCGCAATCTCCGTCGGCTCGGCCATCCGACCGACGCCGGCTTCGTTGCGTTCGGCCATCTCGCCGGCATTCGGTCCGATCATCCTGATGCCGTCACGCTGCAACTGCGCGACATTGCGGCGCGTCGCGGCGTTATTCCACATCAGCGGATTCATCGCCGGCGCGATCAGGATCGGTTTGTCGGCCGCGAGTAGAATCGCAGAGGCCAGATCATCGGCAAGGCCATTGGCCATCTTCGCCATCAAGTCCGCCGTCGCAGGTGCCACAACAATGAGATCGCATTCACGCGCAAGGCGAATATGCCCGGCATCGAATTCGCTCTGTGGATCGAACAGGTCGGTATAGGCGCGCTCGTTGGACAGCGCGCTGGCGGCCAGCGGCGTGACGAATTGCTGCGCGGCGCGGGTCAGTACCACGCGGACATGGATCTGCCGCTCCTTCAGCCGGCGGATCAGATCGAGCGCTTTATAGGCCGCGATTCCGCCGCCGATGATCAGCGTGACGCGAAGCTGATCGCCGATGTATTTCAATGGCTTGGATGGCTTTTCGGGGTTTGGCGCGTCTTGCGGAAATCTTGCGTCAGCCTTGAGGCCGTCTTGCGACGCCTCACGCAAAATGACCCGCACCTCGTCCTCGACCGACCGTCCGTTGCGGGCAGCACGCAGTCGCAATTCGTCGCGAATGGCGTCGTCGAGCTTGCGGATCGTCAGGCTGGCCATGAGGCGTCTCGCGCTATTTTGACAGCAATGCTAGCATAAAGTGCCGGCATTGCAATCATTCTAGCGGATCGACAGCAGCAGCCCGAGGAACGACAGCGCGATCACCCAGACGCCCACGGTGCGCCAGCGGAGCTGCTTGGCCCGCGCCCGCGCGATGGCGGCGATGGTCGCGTCGTCGAGCCTGACGCCGTCGCGGGTCATGGTCTCCAACTGCTCAAGCACCGTCAGCGCCCGTGTTGCCAAGGCCGGCAGACTGCCGGCGACCTTGCCGAGTTCGCCGGCGCCGGCGAGCGCACCCTGAATCTTGCCCAATGGGCCGAGATTGCGCTCGATCCATTCGCGGACGACGGGATCGGCGACCTTCCAGATGTCGAGCTTGGGATCGAAGCTTCGTGCGACACCTTCGACCACGACCATGGTCTTCTGCAGCAGGATCAATTCCGGCCGCGTGCGCATATCAAAGAGGCCGGTGACCTCAAGCAGCAGCGTCAGCAGCTTGGCCATCGAGATCTCTTCGGCCGTGCGATTGTGAATCGGCTCGCCGATGGCACGGATCGCCTGCGCGAAATTTTCTACTGAATGGTGACCGGGCACATAGCCGGCCTCGAAGTGGACTTCGGCGACGCGGCGATAGTTGCGGGTGATGAAGCCCAGCAGAATCTCCGCGAGGAAGCGGCGCTCCTTCAGACCGAGCCGGCCCATGATGCCGAAGTCGACGGCGACGAGGCGGCCGTCAGGATCGAGGAACAGATTGCCGGGGTGCATGTCGGCATGGAAGAAGCCGTCACGCAGCGCATGGCGCAGGAAGCTCTGGATAACCTTGCGGCCAAGGTCCGGCAGATCGACGTTGGATTCTTCCAGGCCCTTGTGATCGTTCAGTGCGATGCCGTCGATCCACTCCATCGTCAGCACATTGTGCGAGGTGCGATCCCAGTCCACTTCCGGCACGCGGAAATCCGAATCGTTGCGGGTGTTCTCCGCCATCTCGGAGAGTGCTGCGGCTTCGAGCCGAAGATCCATCTCCATCGCCACCGAGCGCGACATGGTGGTGATGATCTCGATCAAGCGCAGGCGCCGCGCTTCGGAAAAATGCTCTTCGGCCTTGTGGGCGACGTAAGCGAAATCGCCGAGGTCGCGGCGGAATTGCGCGGCGACATTCGGGCGCAGCACTTTCACGGCGTAGACCTTGCGGACACCATCCTTGTCGATCTCGGCGCGATGCACCTGTGCGATCGAGGCCGCGGCGACCGGCGGACTGAAGCTCGCATAGAGCTGCGCCACAGGGCGTTCCAGCGAAGCGGCGACGACGCCTTCGGCTTCGGTCAGGGAGAACGGCGGAAGCCGGTCCTGCAGGCTTTCGAGATCGCGCGCCATGGCGACGCCGACCACGTCGGGCCGTGTCGCGAGAAACTGGCCGAGCTTGAGATAGGCAGGTCCCAGCCGGGTCAGCGCGCGCGACAGCCGCGCGCCCGATTTCGCGCCGGGCCGCTCAATGAGCCGCGCCATGCGTAGCGCGAGCTGTCCCGGCGGCGGCACCAGCGAGGGATCGACGACGCCGAACACGCCTTCGCGCGCAAACACGAAGCCGGCGCGGGCCAGCCGCGCCATATGATTGAGTGCCGAGATCACAAACGCCAGCCCGAATGCAGCGCGACGATGCCGCCCGAGAGGAGTTCGTATTTCACGCGGGAGAAGCCGGCCTCGCGGATCATGTCGGCGAAAATTGGCGGCTTCGGAAACTTGCGGATCGATTCGACGAGATACTGATAGGATTCGGAATCGCCGGTGACGGCCTTGCCGAGCGGCGGGATGACCTTGAACGAAAACAGGTCATAGATCTTGTCGAGGCCGGGCACATCCACGGTCGAGAATTCGAGACAGAGAAAACGGCTGCCCGGCTTCAGCACGCGATAGGCCTCAGCGAGCGCGCGGTCGATGCGCGGCACGTTGCGGATGCCGAAGGCGATCGTATAGGCGTCATAGCTCTTGTCGGCGAATGGCAACTCTTCTGCATTGCCCTCGACGAAGGAGACCTGATGTTCGAGATGGTGGGTAATGGCGCGCTCGCGGCCGACATCGAGCATGCCGGTGTTGATGTCGCAGACCGTCGCCGAGAAGCCGAGGCCCGACGCCTTGGCAGCGCGGAAGGAAATGTCGCCGGTGCCACCGGCAACGTCCAGCAGGGCGAAAGGCGCGTCCGAGCGCGGCGGGTTGAGCGCGTTGATCATCACGTCCTTCCAGACGCGATGCATGCCGCCGGACATCAGATCGTTCATCAGGTCGTAGCGCCGGGCCACGCTGTGGAACACATCGTTCACCAGCGTCTGCTTGTCGCCTACGGGGACATCCCTGAAGCCGAAATGGGTGGTTTCGCCCGGCTGATCCATCGTTTTCATCTCAAAAGCCTCATCGCGGCGGACCATAGCGCGCCTGCGGCAATGGGGCTATCACGTCAGCATCTCAAGGTGAATGACGTGAATCATGCCTGAATTACCCGAAGTCGAGACCGTCCGCCGGGGCCTGCAGCCGGCCATGGAGGGGTCGAAGATCACCCGTCTGGAGCTGCGGCGAAAAGACCTGCGGTTTCCGTTTCAGCCGGATTTTGCCAACAGGTTGCAGGGCCGGACCGTCGCCAGCCTTGGCCGCCGCGCCAAATATCTGCTGGCGGATCTGGATTCCGGCGATGTGCTCTTGATGCATCTGGGCATGTCCGGTTCGTTCCGGGTGGTGTCCGATGCGCCCGCTGCTGTCGCAGGTGATGAAGAAAACGTGATGCCGGGCGCCTTCCATCATCCGCGCAGCGACGAGCGGGCACACGATCACGTCGTCTTCCATATGTCGTCGGGCCCGTCAGTGATCTACAACGATCCCCGCCGTTTCGGCTTCATGAAGATCTTTGCGCGCAGCGAGATCGAGAACGAGCCGTTCCTGAAGGACATCGGCCCCGAGCCGCTGGGCAACGCCTTCGATGCGGCGATGCTGGCCGGCGCCACCGCAGGCAAGAAGACCAGCCTCAAGGCCGCGCTGCTCGATCAGCGCGTCGTCGCGGGCCTCGGCAACATCTATGTCTGCGAAGCGCTGTTTCGCTCGCATTTGTCGCCGCGGCGGCTGGCCGCGACACTGGCGACCAAGAAGGGCGAGCCGACCGATCATTCCAGACGACTGGTCACGGCAATCCACGAGGTGCTGAACCAGGCCATCAAGGCCGGCGGCTCGTCGCTGCGCGATCACCGCCAGACCGATGGCGAGCTCGGTTACTTCCAGCATTCGTTTCAGGTCTATGACCGCGAAGGCGAGCCGTGCCAGACCGATGGCTGCGAGGGCATCGTGAAACGTTTCGTGCAGAACGGGCGGTCGACCTTCTGGTGCCCGAAGTGTCAGAGGTAACACCGCGTCGGGCCGGCCTTGTCGGCGACTCGTTGTTTGATATCGACAGTTACATGTCCTTCAACGCGGCGGCTGCGGCCTCTGCCACTCCCTTGCGCGATGTCATCAAGGGTTGAATGCGCTGTCCGAAGTTTTCAACGCCCTGAACGAAATCGTCGAAGGTGAGCAACACGCCCTCGGTCCCCGGCACAGTGGCGACGTCGTCGAGCATGCGGGCGACATTGGCGAAAGAGCCGACGAAGGTCCCCATATTGATATTGACCGCTGATGTCGGGTCCGCCATCTGGCGGATGTTGGTGTCCTTGCCTGACTTGGTGTCGACGGCACCCTGTACGCCCAGCCAGGCGACCGCTTCGTGATCCACGCCGGCTTTGTAGTGCTCCCACTTTGCGAACGCGGCTTCATCGGTCTCGGCCGCGATCACCATGAACAGCACATAGGTCGTCACGTGCCGGCCGGTGTCATGCGTAGCCTCGGCCAGCCGTTCGGCGGCGGGTGCGAAATCGGTCGGGGTGTTGATGCCCTTGCCGAAGCAGAAATTGTAGTCGGCGTATTTTGCGGAGAAGGCCATTCCGGCGCCGCTCTGGCCGGCGCAAATGATCTTCATATCGGCTTGCGGCCGCGGGCTAACGCGGCAGTCTTCCATCCGGAAGAATTCGCCTTTGCGATCGGAGGCGCCGGTCTGCCAAAGCTCGCGGAGGATCTCGACATATTCCGAAAGATATTCGTAACGGCGTGCGAAATATTCATCGCCCGGCCAAAGCCCCATCTGCGAATATTCGGGACGTTGCCAGCCGGTGATGAGGTTGAGGCCGAAGCGGCCATGTGAAATCGAATCGATGGTCACAGCCATGCGTGCGGCAATCGCGGGAGGCATCACGAGCGTCGCTGCCGTGGCGAACAGTTTTATTCGCTTGGTCACTGCGGCCAACCCGGCCATCAAGGTGAAGGATTCCAGATTGTGATCCCAGAATTCGGTTTTCCCGCCGAAGCCACGCAATTTGATCATCGAGAGCACAAAATCGAGTCCGTAATGTTCGGCTTTTAGCGTCACCTCCTTGTTGAGGTCGAAAGTCGGCATGTATTGCGGGGCATTTTCAGAGAGCAACCAGCCATTGTTCCCGATTGGAATGAATACGCCGACCTTCATCTCGCTCTCCTCTGTAACAGGGTGACGCCTCGGGACGTCGCGAACTGTTCTGCTTGCGATAAACCAAGCAACAACTGTGCCGATGCGTGCGCATCACGCCGATCCCACCGTGAAGGCAACGTGGTTGCGCGCCCGGCATTTCCGGCCATGATCTGCCGCCAACACTGTATTGAGGACTCCCCATGACCGACGCATCGTCTCCCTCCATCCGCTTCAATGACGGCGCGTCCTATGAGCGGATGATGGGCGTCTGGAGCCGCAGCGCCGGCGAGGTCTTTCTGGATTGGGTGGCGCCAAAGCCGGGTCTTGCCTGGGTCGATGTCGGCTGCGGCAACGGCGCCTTCACGCAGCTGATCGCCGAGCGCCATGCGCCGTCGGTGATCGACGGCATCGATCCCTCGGAGCCGCAGCTTGCTTATGCGCGGACGCGGCCGGGTGCTGCGATGGCGGCGTTTCATCTGGGCGACGCAATGGCGCTGCCGTTCTCCGACAAGTCCTTCGATGTCGCCGTGATGGCGCTGGTGATCTTCTTCGTGCCGGAGCCGTCGAAGGGCGTTGCGGAGATGGTGCGTGTCGTGTCACCCGGCGGCACGGTGGCCGCCTATGCGTGGGATATGGATGGCGGCGGCTTTCCGCTGCAGCCGATCCTGGGTGAATTGCTGAAGATGGGCCAGATGCCGTCGCTTCCGCCGAGCGTGGACGCATCGCGCCTCGACGTGATGCAGTCGCTGTGGACCTCCGCCGGCCTGGTGGACGTCGAAACCCGCGTGATCGATGTCACCCGTGCCTTCACCGATTTCGACGACTTCTGGTCGGCCTCGTCTGCAGGGCCATCGGTGAAGGCAGCTCTGACGGCGATGACTCCGGAGGAGATTGTGCAGCTCAAATCGCGCGTCCGGACGGGACTTTCGGAGGATGCAACCGGCCGTATCACCTGCAGTGCCCGCGCCAATGCCATCAAGGGGCGGGTGCTCGGCTGAGGCAGAGCATCCTCTGGCCTCCATAGTGCCAATCGCCGGGATTTTGCCGGTAATATTTCCTCAACTTGAAGGGGTATATAAGTAACGCAATAACCAAGGCGGGCGCAAATGCTGGCGTGGTTGGGTTTTCTATGGTGGTGGAAATGTACCGTAGAGGATGAACCTGTGTCCGTCGAAAAATTCCTCAAGCAGCGGGCCGTCAACGTTGTCGTCAGCGGGCAATATACGCTGTCGAACTGGCTGGATTCCGCAGGCAATCCGCGCAGCTTTGCCTGCCGGACCAGCCGCGTCTCGCCGTTCCGGATGATTGTCGATGTGCCGGTGGTCGGTCGTATCGGCGATCGCATCACGCCTTATTTCGGCGACTTCGGTCAGCTCGAAGGCCGCATCAGCGACACCATCTCCGGCAGCTTCCTGCTCGAACTCAACATGACGCCGCCGATGCGTCAGAAGCTCTCGGACAAGCTGACCTGGCTGGAGAAATTCCAGAAAGACCCTACGGTGCGCGAGGAGCGCAAGCAGGCCCGCCTCATTCCCGCGAGCCCGCATTCCATGCTGACGTTCGCCGACGGCAGTATGAAAAGCTGCTTTGTCATCGACATGTCGGTGTCCGGCGCTGCAGTCTCTGCCGATGTGCAGCCGGAGGTCGGAACGCCGCTCGCCGTCGGCGCCTGCGTCGGCCGCGTGGTGCGCCATCTCGAGGGCGGTTTCGCAGTGAAATTCGTCGAGCAGCAGAACCGCGAACAGCTCGAACGCCGGATCATCCGCGCGCCCGCAGCGCCGCCGCCGCGCGCGACGCCGTTCGCGGCGCAGATGGATTCGATGTACGAGGAAGTGGACTAGCAAACGTCTGCGGGCTTCGGAGCCCGACAGCTACTTCCGCACGCAGATCACACGCACCATCGCAGCCTTCGCATCGGCCGAGCTGCCGTTCGCGTTCACGCCATTCGCTTTCACGAAATTCAGCACGAGTTCCGCGGGCACCAGCGCCGCCAGCGGTGCCGCATTCGGCGGGCCGGCAACGAGCAGTGGCTTCAACTGCGCGAGGCCCGCAAATTTGCCGTCGCTGTCGATGGCGGCTGCGCCGGAAAAACCGAACCCCGGTGCGGGTGAGAGGGCCAGTTCGCTGCCGGTGCCGACCGGCGTGGTGGACGCCTTCACGCTGGTGACGGCTGCGCCGCCGCCCTGGTTCTGCGGATCGGCAATCCCCACGAGATCGAGATTGGGCTTCGGTGCGCCTGCGCCGAGCGACAGCGGCTTCAGCTCGCGCGCGCCATAGATACGCAGCAATGCGAGATCGCGCACCTTGTCCTCGGCGACTTTGTCGGCATTGCCGTAACCGGCGACCACGATCGACATGCAGCCGTCCACCGCCTGGCGATCGGTGACGATGGCGCCGTCATCGCTCACGACGATTCCGCTGGCATATTCGACCTTCTTGCGCGGCGGCGGACCCATCGCCTGCGCCCCTGCGGGGAATGCGTTGAAGGCAGACGACATCGCGATCACCACCGGCTCCATGGTGCCTTCGGTGGCCTGATCGTAGAAGATCGAGAGGATGCGGACCTCGGAGTCCTTGAACTGGCCGCGGATGTAGAACTTCTTCTGGTTCTGCAGGCCGGACAGCACGAAGAAATCTGGCTTCACCACCTGATAGTCGATTTTGCGGCCGGGCTCCTTGCGCTCGGCCTCGGCGAGTTTCGCGGTGGAGGGCGCGTCCTCCTTGCGGCGCGCCAGCGTGATCTGGATCGTGCCGGTGGAGGACGACCATTTGCTGCCGTTCGCGTCGGAGGCCTGCTGCGGCACCAGCTTGCCGGGAATGCCAAGCCGTGCGCCGGTCACCATGTCGGTGACCATTTTCCAGCCGACATTGTCCTGAAGTTTCTTCGCTGCGGCGCGCAGCAGATCGCGCTCCTGCGGGTTCAGGACGCCGGTTTGCTTGGCGCCGTTGTCCTTCTGGAACGTCTTGATCGCATTGACCATGCGATCCGAGACCTCGCCGGTAATGGCGCCGTTATACTGTCCGGTCCACGCCAGATCCGATTGAATGCCGAGCCGCTCGGCCTGCGCCATGGCATTGGCGGTGTCGGCAGGGGTCTGCAGCGCCGGGCGGATCGGTGTGGTGGTGACCGGCTTCGGCTTGATGCCCTGCACCGCGGGAGGCGTCGCCTGCACCTGTGCGTGAGCCGCAGAGGCTGCCACGATCATCAATGTTGCTGAAAGCATCGATCTCATGACATGTCCGGTCTTGAAGCTGGTGATTGATTTCGGTGGAATTAAGCACATCTCGTGGGTCGGTGACAGCGCGGGAAGGGTTCACGACAATGCGGGACCTGATCTGTGGCTTCATCCTGAGGAGGCGCTTCTTCAGCGCCGTCTCGAAGGATGAGCTGTTCATCTCATGGTTCGAGACGCGCGCAAGAAGCGCGCTCCTCACCATGAGGGTCGGAGTTTGGAGCGACTATTGCGATGCTGAATGCCGATGAACTCGAGCGCTATGCGCGTCACATTGTGCTCCGCGAGGTCGGCGGTCCCGGCCAGACTGCGCTACAGGGCGCGAAAGTGCTGGTGATCGGCGCCGGCGGGCTTGGCGCACCGGCGCTGATGTATCTGGCGGCCGCGGGCATCGGCACGCTCGGTGTGGTCGACGACGACACGGTATCACTGTCGAATTTGCAGCGGCAGGTCATTCACGCAACGCCGGATATCGGCGCGCTGAAGACCGACAGCGCTGCCGCAAAGATCCATGCGCTCAATCCGCATGTCAGATTTATCGGCCATGCCGTCAGGCTCAATGCAGCTAATGCGATGACGCTGTTGTCGGGCTACGACATCGTGCTCGATGGTTCCGACAATTTCACCACGCGCTATCTGCTGTCGGATGCTTGCTATCTTGCAAAGAAGCCGTTGATCTCCGCGGCGCTCGGCACTTTCGATGCGTCGCTGACCACGATCCGCGCGCATGAGACTAATGCCGCAGGTGTGTTGAACCCGACCTATCGCTGCCTGTTCCCCGAAGCGCCGCCGCCGGGCACGGTGCCGAGCTGTCAGGAAGCCGGCGTGATGGGCGCGCTGGCCGGCATGGTTGGCTCGATGATGGCGCTGGAAGCGATCCGCGAGATCGTGGGCTTTGGCGAAGGGCTGGTCGGGCGTCTGCTGATGATCGACGCCCGCAACATGCGCTTCGAGACGCTGCGTTACGGGCGCGATCCGGCGAATCCGCTGAACGGGGATGCGCCGAGCATCAGGGATTTGAGTGCATATTTGTGAGGCGCTTTCTTAATCCCTCCCCGCAAGGGGGGGAGGGATGCCATTGGCCTGTGTCGTCTCACGCCCGTTTCTTTTCACTGTCCATATGCGCGAGATGCTCGTCCGGATAACGGCCGCCGGCTGCCGCATCGGCCGGGATCGCCTCCGCCAGCGCCCTGAGATGCGCGGCCTTGAGTTTCACATCCAGCGATCCCAGCGCTTCAGTGAGCCGATCCCGTCGGCGGGCACCGACCACGGGCAGAATATCCTGGCCCTGTGCGGCGACCCAAGCGATGGCGACCTGTGCGACCGAGGCACCGATGTCGTCGGCGATGGTGCGGATTTTTTCAACCAGAGCCAGATTCTGATCGATATTCGCGGCGCTGAAGCGTGGGCTGTGGCTGCGATAGTCCTTCGCGTTCATGCCGTTCTTGGTGAAGTGGCCGCCGATCAGGCCGCGCGACAGCACACCGTAAGCCGTGATGCCGATGCCGAGCTCGCGGCAGGTCGGCAGGATGTCATCCTCGATACCGCGCGAGATCAGCGAATATTCGATCTGCAGGTCGGTGATCGGATGCACCTTGTGGGCACGGCGGATGGTCTCGGAGCCGACTTCGGACAGGCCGATATGTTTGACATAGCCGGCCTTGATCAGGTCGGCGATGGCGCCGACGGTGTCCTCGATGGGTACATTGGGGTCGAGCCGCGCGGGGCGGTAGATGTCGATGACCTCGACGCCGAGCCGCACCAGCGAATAGGCCACGAAATTCTTGATCGCTATCGGGCGGTTGTCGAAGCCCATGAAGGCACCGGCGGGATCGCGCATACCGCCGAATTTGACCGAAAGCTGCAGGTTATCGTGGTCGCGGCCGCGCAGGGCTTCGGCGATCAGGAGTTCGTTGTGGCCCATGGCGTAGAAGTCGCCGGTGTCGATCAGGGTGACGCCGGCCTCCAGCGCGGCGTGGATGGTGGCAATGCTTTCGCCTCGGTCGGCCGGGCCGTAGACATCCGACATGCCCATGCAGCCGAGGCCGAGCGCGCCCACTGTGGGGCCAGTCTTTCCGAGTTGAAGGTGGTTCACTGTGGTTCTCCCAGAAGGCGGCCGGACCGATCCTTTGCCGCTGCCGCCCCGATATGAGCCCGCTCCATTGATCCGATAAGCTGGACAATCCCGAAAGGCTTGTTCACTCTGTCGAACAATGAGCGATCTCGATCTGCGCGATCTGGCGGCCTTTCTGGCCGTGGCCAGGACCCGGAATTTCCGGCGGGCTGCGGTAGAGACCCATGTCTCGGTGTCTAGCCTGAGCCAGCGGCTGCGCGATATGGAAGAGCGGCTTGGCGTTCGTTTGCTGCATCGCACAACGCGCAGTGTTGCGCTTACCGAAGCCGGAGAATTGCTGCAGCGCAAAATCGCTCCGGCTATGGGCGATGTCCATGCTGCGCTGCAGCAAGTTCGCGATTTCGGTGATGTGCCGTCTGGCCGCCTCAGGATCAACGGTCCGGCACCAGCCATCGATATCGTGGTGGCGCCGATGGTCACGCCATTTCTGCAGCAATATCCGCAGGTTGAACTTGAGATCGTTGCCGAGACGTCATTGATCGACATCGTCGCCAAGGGTTTCGACGCCGGCATTCGCTATGGCGAGGATCTGGCGCAGGACATGATCGCAGTCTCGCTGGGGCCGCCGCAACGCTTCGTGATGGTGGCTTCTTCGCAATATATTGCGCAGCATGGGCGACCTATTGCACCGCAGCAATTGCTGCAGCATTGCTGCATCAGAACGCGTTTCGACAACGGTTCTATCCCGGAATGGGAGTTCGAAAGGGACGGCCAGGTGGTCAGGATTCCCCCGCGGGGGCCGCTGCTGGCGAGTTATTCCCGGCTCGGGCTGGAAGCGGCTCGGGACGGACTTGGCTTTTACGCGGTGTTTGAGGGCTATGTGCGGGACGACCTCGCGACCGGGAGGTTGGTCAGCGTGCTGGAGGACTGGCTGCCGCCATTCCCGGGGCCGTTCCTGTATTATCCAAGCCGTCGGCAGCCGCCGCCGGCTTTGGCGGCGTTCGTGAATTTTGTGGCGGAGTGGCGCAAACGGGAGCGGCGGGCAGCCGCCCCGGAGAACCCCAGCGGATCAGAGCGGCAGGGGGATCGCTGAGGTGGTCTCGCGGGTCTGCCAGAAGGTCAGCACGCGCTGTGCCGTGGCGGGCACCAGGCGCTCGAAATTCTGCCGGGCTTCCTCGACATCGGCGGCGGCAGGCGAACGGCCAGGGCCGAGACGCAGCGTCATCAGGGCGCGGACGGTGGCCCAGGAAATTCCGATCGATTTGCCGAGGATCAGCATCGGATCGTCGCGGTCGCCTTTGAGGAGCTGGTCGATGGTCCCGATCCGCACGCCCGACAGAGCGGCGAGGGCGGCGGCGGTTTCCTCATATTGATGGGCGCGGGCAAAGCGCAACAAAGCGCCTTCGTCCAGCTCGTCGGCCTGGTGGAGCTTGCGAATGGCACGCTGCGCGGTGGCGAAGTCGCGGGTGACGGCCAGATGCGTCGGCGTACCGGTGATGTCCTGCATCGCGCGGTTGATCGCGTTGCGCAGTTGGGGGGCGGCGGCGTCGAACAGCCGACGGCGAACCACCTCGACCGACTGTGCCAACAGGTGTTTGAGTTGTTCCGGCGCGAGATCGTCGCGCTGCCCGACCGTGACGGCGAGGGCGCCATCGTCGCTGGCGCGGCGAATGAGGCCGGTATAGCCGAGCTGCGAGAAAGCGGCACCGGCATTGCCGGCGACCCGGCGGATCACGTCGCGGTCGCCGCGGCGGACGATCACGTCGGTAATGCGCGGGGTCAGCGTCGAGCGATCGGAGATCGCCAGCAGATGCGACTGGCCTTGGGCCTTGGCGATGTCGACCAGTGTCGGTTCGTCGATCAAGGGTGAGCGGCGCAACAGCGGCCCGGCGATCAGGATCTCGTCATCGCGGACGAGCAAGGCCACCAGTTGCGGCGGTGCGTTGACGAGATCAGACAGCCGTTCGGCCAGCTCGGTGCGTGCTTCGACCTCGGTTTGTGGAACCAGACTCGTCAGAACGCCGTCGAACAGATCGACATGGGCCGGCTGAAAACGGGATGCGCCCCTTAGGAAAAGCTCGGAAATCTTACGCACCGCCTCGCCGCGCCGCTTGGGATCGCCATCTCTGACGATGTTCTCCAGCCCGGGAATGAGCGATTTCGCCTCAGCCATCAAAAAATACTCAACACCACCATACGGAAAGGCTGGGGCACCCTAGATGGGGTTGATGAAGGAACGGTTAGTCCGCAGGATTGGGCTACCGCGGGTTGCAGAAATATTGCGGGGCAGCCACTGCGGCCTTGCCGGGGCGCCGGAAAAGGGCTATATCGCCCACAACTTATTAGGTTCTCATACGATCGCGTTTGAGAGTGGGCCCCTCGGGACCCGCTCTTTTTTATTACCTGAACGGACCTTGGCCATAATCCGGCGGGGCTCGCAGGGTCCAAAAGGGCCGAAAGCCCGACGCGATACACTTCTGCAGGCTGCACGCGCATTCAGACATCCTCCAACCGGAATACTTCGATCCTGGACATGACCGACCAAAACCCAGAAACCGTTGATACCGAGCTGCTTTCCGAGCCGCGCCTGGTGATCGAGCCGGGTGCTGCGGCGCGGGTATCGGCAGTCGCCACGCCCGTGCTCGAAAACCTCGGTTACCGGCTGGTGCGGATCAAAATTTCCGGCGAGCTCGGCTGCACCGTGCAGATCATGGCGGAGCGGCCGGATGGCACCATGCTGGTCGAGGACTGCGAGGCGATCTCACACGCGCTGTCGCCGGTGATGGATGTCGCCGATCCGATCCAGCGCGCCTATCGCCTCGAAATTTCCTCGCCCGGCATCGATCGTCCGCTGGTCCGACGCTCCGATTTCGAGCGCTATCATGGCTATCTGGTTAAGATCGAGATGGCTGTCGCCGTCGGCGGCCGCAAACGCTTCCGTGGCCTGCTCGGCGCTATCGAAGGCGACGTCGTACTGATCGATCGGGAAGGCGCCCGCGACGGCGAGGACCCCATCACGCGGTTGCCGCTGGAAGATATCTCCAATGCCAGCCTGGTGTTGACCGACGAGCTGATCGCCGAGTCCATGCGCCGCGGCAAGCACGCCGAGCTTGATCTCAAGCGGGAGCTCGGTCTCGCGCCGCCGCCGGCACCGCATGCCAAGCGCAGCGATCCGAAAAAGAGCTTTGCGCCGAAGCCGAAACTCAAGGTCGCGAAAGCTACCAAGAAGCCTTTGCCGAAGAATACCAAAGAACATCGTCTGGCCGCCGACCGTGCGCGCCGAGGCGAAATCGATCCCATCGAAGGAGAATGAGCTATGGCCGCTGTCAGCGCCAATAAACTCGAACTGCTGCAGATCGCCGACGCCGTCGCGCGCGAAAAATCGATCGACCGCAACATCGTCATCCAGGCGATGGAAGAGGCGATCGCGAAAGCAGCCCGCGCGCGTTACGGTTCCGAGACCGATGTGCATGCCGAGATTCATCCCAAGACCGGCCAGCTCTCTCTGACCCGCCACATGCTGGTGGTAGAGGACGTCGAGAATTCGTCTTTCCAGACCTCGCTGTTTGACGCGCAGCGCGCCAATCCGGGAGCGCAGATCGGCGACACCATCGCCGACACGCTGCCGCCGCTGGAATACGGCCGTATCGCCGCGCAGTCCGCCAAGCAGGTCATCGTGCAGAAGGTGCGCGAAGCCGAGCGTGACCGGCAGTACCAGGAATTCAAGGATCGCATCGGCGAGATCGTCAACGGCATCGTCAAGCGCGTCGAATACGGTTCGGTGATCGTCGATCTTGGCCGCAGCGAAGCCATCGTGCGCCGCGACGAGATGCTGCCGCGCGAAGTGTTCCGCAACGGCGACCGCGTTCGCGCCTATGTGTTCGACGTGCGCCGCGAGACCCGTGGTCCGCAGATCTTCCTGTCGCGCACCCATCCGCAGTTCATGGCCAAGTTGTTCGCGCAGGAAGTGCCTGAAATCTATGACGGTATCGTCGAGATCAAGGCCGTGGCCCGCGATCCCGGTTCGCGTGCAAAGATCGGCGTGATCTCGCGCGACTCGTCGGTGGATCCGGTCGGCGCTTGCGTCGGTATGCGTGGTTCCCGCGTGCAGGCCGTGGTCAACGAGCTGCAGGGCGAGAAGATCGACATCATTCCATGGTCGCCGGATATCGCCACTTTCGTGGTGAACGCGCTGGCGCCGGCGGAAGTCTCGAAAGTCGTGATCGATGAAGATCGTGAGCGCATCGAGGTTGTCGTTCCCGACACGAATAACCAGCTATCCCTTGCGATCGGTCGTCGCGGCCAGAATGTGCGCCTGGCTTCGCAGCTGACCGGCTGGGATATCGACATCCTGACCGAGCAGGAAGAATCCGAACGTCGCCAGGCCGATTTCGAAAATTCCACGCGCGTCTTCATGGAAGCGCTGAACGTCGACGAAGTCGTCGGTCAGCTGCTCGCGTCGGAAGGTTTCACCTCGGTGGAAGAACTTTCGATGGTCGATGCCAAGGAACTGTCGGGCATCGAGGGCTTCGACGACGAAACAGCGGCCGAATTGCAGAGCCGTGCACGTGAATACCTCGAGCAGCTCGAAGCTGAACTCGAAGGCAAACGTAAGGAACTGGGTGTGGAAGACGCTTTGAAGGACGTTCCGGGCGTGACCCTCAAGATGATGGTCAAGTTCGGCGAAAACGACATCAAGACCGTCGAGGATCTTGCCGGCTGCGCCACTGACGATCTGGTGGGCTGGACCGAACGCAAGGAAGGCTCCGAGCCGACCAAGCACCCGGGCATTCTCGATGCCAGCGAAATTTCGCGCGAAGACGCCGAGCATCTGATCATGCAGGCCCGCGTCGTGGCCGGCTGGATCACCCAGGCCGATCTCGACAAGGGTGCGCCGCTCGACGCCACCGAAGAAGCGTAAGGACAATGCCACGCGCATGCTCGCCATTGCTGACCAAGCAGATCTGGATAACGGCCCCCGGAGCACCAAGCCCGGGACCGAGCGGATGTGCGTGGTCACGCGGAGCGTGCGCCCGATCGATGATCTGATCCGGTTCGTCGTCGCGCCCACGGGCGAGGCGATCCCGGATCTGAAGCGCAAGCTTCCCGGCCGCGGCCTCTGGGTCACGGCCTCCCGCAAGGCGGTGACCGAGGCGGCGAAGCGCAATCTTTTTGCCAAGGGCTTCAAGAAAGCGGTCAAGGCGTCGCCGACCCTGGCCGACGACACCGACAAGCTCATGGTGCGCGGCGTCATCGAGGCGCTGGCCATAACTGCCAAGGCCGGTCAGGTGGTTTCCGGCTTCACCAAGGTCGAAGACGCCCTGCGCCGCGGAACGGTCGGTGTTCTTCTCCACGCCTCCAACGGCGCCCCCGACGGAATCCGTAAACTGGACAGCGTTGCCCGGCAACGCGTGGAATTTGACGCGGAATCCGGCGACGACGCGCCGAAACT
The DNA here is from genome assembly GCF_056401215.1 of Tardiphaga sp. P4_G1. Taxonomy (NCBI): domain Bacteria; kingdom Pseudomonadati; phylum Pseudomonadota; class Alphaproteobacteria; order Hyphomicrobiales; family Nitrobacteraceae; genus Tardiphaga; species Tardiphaga sp. P4_G1. Next base: position 31,206 of record NZ_JBFUJU010000003.1, on the reverse strand, counting down.
GCCGATCATTACGGTTTTAAGCTCCGATGAATTGGATTTGGCATTGGGGCGGTCAAATGTGATACATGCTGCCGTGCTTACGGGCCCGGCGGGCAAAACGTTCCTGTCGCGCAGCCAGACTCTGGTCCAATACCGGCTGGCTGACGACGACATCAACGCAAGCGCCAAAGCTTCGCTGACAACTGCTGCGCCGGAGACGGAGCCGCTGACGCCAACGATCTCGCTGATCGAAACTTCGACGACTGTGCGACCGCGCACAACGCAACAAGATTAGGACTGCTGAATGGTTGATACGAAAACGCCTGGTGACAAGACTCTGAGCGTTCCCAGCAAGACCTTGACGCTCAAGCCGCGCGTCGAGCAGGGCACTGTGCGCCAGAGCTTCAGCCATGGCCGCACCAAGCAGGTGGTGGTCGAGAAGCGCGGCAAGCGCCGTATGCCCGGCGATGCGCCCGCGGCTGCGCCTGTCGCCGCACCAGCAACTGCTGCTCCCGCACCTGTCGAGACTGCTGCACCAGCTCCCGTTGCTGCTGCGCCGGCTGCTCCCGCTGCAACTGCTGCGCCCGCGGCGCCGGTTGCGCGCGCTGCTGCGCCTGCACCGGCCGCACCGGCTTCCCGCACTGCTGCCCCTTCTCCCGCAGGACGCAGCTCCGCTCCGCCTCCCGCAGCGCCGCCGTCGCGCGCGCCGCAGCGCCCGCAGCCTCCGGCCCGTTCGGGTTCGGGCGTCGTGCTCCGCACCCTGACCGAAGAAGAGCGCAATGCCCGCGCCAGCGCGCTGGCCGATGCCCGCGTGCGCGAGCAGGAAGAGCGTCGCCTCGCCGAGATCGAGGCTGCCCGCCGCAACACCAAGGAATTCAAGGAACAGGAAGAGCGTGAAGCTGCCGAAGCCCGTCGCAAGGCCGAGGAAGAGCGTCACCGCCAGGAAGAAGAAACCAAGCGCCGCGCCGAAGTCGAGGCCAAGCGCCGTCAGGCTGAAGCCGATGCGAAGGCCGCCAAGCCGGCCACGACGACGGCCCGTCCCGGCGCCACCTCAACTACGCCTGCGCGTGCGCCCGGCGTCGCTGCCGACGGCACCGACGAGGATGAAGGTCCACGCGTCATTCGCCGTGGTCCCGGCGGCGCCGCGCGCCCCGTGATTGCGCCGAAGCCCACTGCCAAGCCCGGTCCGCAGAAGGAGCGCGGTCGTCTCACCGTCGTCACCGCGCTGTCGGCCGGCGACGTCCGCGAGCGTTCGATCGCCTCGTTCCGTCGCCGCACCCAGCGTCTGAAGGGTCATCAGTCGAACGAGCCGAAGGAAAAGCTGGTTCGTGAAGTCACGATCCCGGAAGCGATTACGATTCAGGAGCTCGCCAACCGTATGGCCGAGCGCGCCGTTGACGTGATCCGCCTGCTCATGAAGCAGGGCGCGATCCACAAGATCAACGACGTCATCGACGCCGACACCGCGCAGCTGGTGGCCGAGGAAATGGGCCACACGGTCAAGCGCGTCGCCGAATCGGACGTTGAAGAAGGTCTGTTCGACAAGGTCGATGATTCCACCGATACCGAGCCGCGTTCGCCGGTCGTGACCGTCATGGGCCACGTCGACCACGGCAAGACCTCGCTGCTCGATGCGTTGCGTCATGCCAATGTGGTGTCCGGCGAAGCCGGCGGCATCACGCAGCATATCGGCGCTTATCAGGTCACGTCGCCCGAGAGCGGCAAGAAGATCACCTTCATCGATACGCCAGGCCACGCTGCGTTCACCGCGATGCGTGCCCGCGGCGCCAAGGTCACGGATATCGTCATCCTTGTGGTGGCGGCCGATGACGGCGTCATGCCGCAGACCATCGAAGCCATCAACCACGCCAAGGCAGCCGGCGTGCCGATGATCGTGGCGATCAACAAGATCGACAAGCCCGATGCCAAGGCGGAGCGCGTGCGCACCGAACTGCTGCAGCATGACGTGCAGGTCGAATCCTTCGGCGGCGACGTGGTCGACGTCGAAGTGTCGGCGAAGAACAAGACCAACCTCGACAAGCTCCTGGAAATGATCGCACTGCAGGCCGATATTCTCGACCTGAAGACCAATTCGGAGCGTCCGGCGGAAGGTACCGTGATCGAAGCCAAGCTCGATCGTGGTCGTGGTCCGGTGGCGACCGTGCTGGTTCAGCGCGGCACCCTGAAGGTCGGCGACATCATCGTGGCCGGCGCCGAAATGGGCCGTGTCCGCGCGCTGATCTCCGATCAGGGCGAGACGCTGACCGCGGCAGGTCCGTCGGTGCCAGTCGAAGTGCTCGGTTTCAACGGTCCGCCGGAAGCTGGCGATCGTATGGCCGTGGTCGAGAACGAAGCTCGCGCCCGTGAAATCACCGGCTACCGTGCCCATCAGAAGCGCGAGAAGTCCGCGGCTTCCACCAACGGCATGCGCGGTTCGCTCGAGCAGATGATGAGCCAGCTGAAGACCTCGGGTCGCAAGGACTTCCCGCTGATCATCAAGGCCGACGTGCAGGGTTCGCTTGAAGCGATTCTCGGCTCGCTCGAGAAGCTCGGCACCGATGAAGTCGCTGCGCGCATCCTGCATGCGGGCGTCGGCGGCATTTCGGAATCGGACGTCACGCTGGCGGAAGGCTTCAACGCCGCCATCATCGGCTTCTCGGTTCGTGCCAACAAGGAAGCCGCTGCTGCTGCCAAGCGCAACGGCATCGAAATCCGCTACTACAACATCATCTACGATCTCGTGGATGACGTGAAGAAAGCCATGTCCGGTCTGCTCGCGCCCACGCTGCGCGAAACCATGCTGGGCAATGCGCAGATCCTCGAAGTGTTCAACATCTCGAAGGTCGGCAAGGTTGCGGGTTGCCGCGTCACCGACGGAACCGTGGAACGCGGCGCGAATGTGCGCCTGATCCGCGACAACGTCGTGGTGCACGAAGGCAAGCTGTCGACACTGAAGCGCTTCAAGGACGAAGTGAAGGAAGTGGCGTCAGGCCAGGAATGCGGCATGGCGTTCGAGAACTACGGCGACATGCGCGCCGGCGACGTGATTGAGTGTTACCGCGTGGAGACCATCCAGCGCTCGCTGTAAGTCCAAATCTTACAGAGAGACCGGATTTAAACGAGACGTCATGCCCGGCCTGCGCGAAGCTAGCTTCGCTAGATGGCCGGGCATCCACGTCTTTGAATTTCAAAAGAGCAGTCGTGGATGGCCGGGACAAACCCGGCCATGACGAATTTTGTTTTCGTAGGGAAACCGATGCCCAAGCATCACCAGAAGTCCGCCGCGCCGGGCGGCTCGCAGCGTCAATTGCGCGTCGGCGAGCTGATGCGCCACGCGATTGCCGATATCCTGTCGCAGGGTGGGGTCCACGATCCCGTTCTGCAGACCACCATCATCACCGTGCCCGAGGTGAAGATGTCGCCCGATCTCAAGCTCGCCACCGTCTATGTGATGCCGCTCGGCGGCCAGAACACCGAACCGGTGCTGAAGGCGCTCGCGGCGAACAAGAGCTTCCTGCGAACCGAGGTCGCGTATCGCGTGAACCTCAAATACGCCCCCGATCTTCGCTTCCGCATCGATGAGCGCTTCGACGAAGCCGAACGCATCGACAAACTTTTGCGCACGCCTGCCGTTGCGCGCGACCTCAAACCAGACTCGGACGAAAACGAATGACTGTGACGACCCCAGCCGCCGCCCTCGATTCACGCCTCGATGAAGCGGGCAATGGCGAGCCCACCCTGTCTCCGGCCGTGCAGCACGGCGACCACGGTCAGCAAGGTGACCGCGGCGGCAATGACCAGCGTCAGCATCAGGGCCATCGCGGCAATAACGATCCCCGCCATCAGGGCGGCAAGCAGCGTCAGCAGGGCCAGGTCCGGCGCGATAAGCGCGACGTTCATGGCTGGGTGATCCTCGACAAGCCGATCGGCATGACCTCGACCCAGGCCGTGGCGATCGCCAAGCGCCTGTTCCAGGCCAAGCGCGCCGGCCATGCCGGTACCCTTGATCCGTTGGCGTCCGGCGGTCTGCCGATCGCGCTCGGCGAAGCCACCAAGACGGTTCCGTTCGTGATGGACGGCCGCAAGCGCTATCGCTTTACGGTCGCTTGGGGCGAGGAACGCGATACCGACGACACCGAGGGCCGTGCGACCTTCACCAGCCCGAATAGGCCAACGGCCGACCAGATCAGGGCTCTGCTGCCGCAATTTACCGGCAATATCGAACAGACCCCGCCGCAATACTCGGCGATCAAGATCCAGGGCGAGCGCGCCTATGATCTCGCCCGCGACGGCGAGGTGGTGCCGCTGGTTCCCCGACCGGTTGTGATTCACGAATTAGTCCTGACAGAACAGCCAGATAGCGACCATGCCGTGTTCGAAGCCGAGTGCGGCAAGGGCACTTACGTGCGTGCGCTGGCCCGCGATATCGGCCGTTTACTCGGCTGCTACGGCCATATCAGTGCGCTCCGGCGTACCCTGGTCGGACCTTTCGCCGAAGCCGACATGATTCCGCTGGAACAGTTGGAGGCTTTGTGCGATAGAGCCGCGTCTGGCGAGGGTAGCCTCGCCGACGCGCTACTGCCCGTTGAGACCGCGCTGGACGACATCCCGGCACTGGCCGTCACACGGGCGGATGCGGCAAGGCTCCATCGGGGCCAAGCCGTTTTGTTGCGCGGACGGGATGCGCCCGATTGTAGCGGCACAGTTTATGTCACGGTGGCAGGGCGATTATTGGCCCTCGCTGAAGTTGGCAACGGCGAACTCATCCCCAAGCGCGTGTTTAACCTGACCGGACTGACCGCCAGTTCGGCCCGCAAAGAAAGTAACTGACGATGTCGATTACCGCAGAACGCAAAGCGGAAGTCATCAAGACCAATGCCAACAAGACCGGCGACACTGGTTCGCCGGAAGTCCAGGTTGCGATCCTCTCCGAGCGCATTGCCAACCTGACCGGACACTTCAAGACCCACACCAAGGACAACCATTCCCGCCGTGGTCTTTTGAAGCTCGTCTCCACGCGTCGTTCGCTGCTTGACTACATCAAGCGCAAGGACGAGGCGCGCTACAAGGCGCTGCTCGAGAAGCACAACATTCGCCGCTAAGCGAAATCACGCGCGCAAAAACCCTTTGCGCGCGTTTTTTGTAGCGGAAGCCATGTGCGGCTTTCGCGATAACGTTCAGAAGCAATCCGGCAACTGGACGATGACGGGCAAGGTGCCCGTCGCGCGGCGCGATCCTCCAAAGATCCCCGCGACCATCGGAAGGATGGACGCCATTCAGAATACCAGAGCCATGGCAGGATCGCCGGACGCTGATTTCGCGACATCGCGAGCAGCCTCTTGCCGTCTTGCGCATGGCTTTTGTGTTTTGGACTTCAGTGTTTTTGGCCGTCACGTCCTCCGTGAACCCATGAAAGAAACCTAAGATGTTTAATGTTCACTCCGTCGAGATCGATTGGGGCGGTCGTCCGCTCAAGCTGGAAACCGGCAAGGTTGCCCGTCAGGCTGACGGCGCCGTCATCGCCACCTATGGCGAGACCGTCGTTATCGCCACCGTCGTCGCCGCGAAGACTGCCAAGGATGGCATCGACTTCCTGCCGCTGACCGTCGACTACATCGAGAAGACCTATGCAGCCGGCCGCATTCCCGGTGGCTACTTCAAGCGCGAAGGTCGTCCGACCGAGAAGGAGACGCTGGTCTCCCGCCTGATCGATCGTCCGATCCGCCCGCTGTTCGTCGATGGCTGGCGCAATGAAACCCAGATCGTCGTTACCGTGCTGTCGCACGACATGGAAAACGATCCGGACATTCTCGCGCTGGTCGCCACCTCGGCTGCCCTGACGATTTCCGGCGCCCCGTTCCAGGGCCCGATCGGTGCAGCCCGCGTCGGCTTCATCAATGATGAATACGTGCTCAACCCGACCCTCGACGAAATGGCCGACACCAATCTCGACCTCGTCGTCGCCGGCACCGGCGATGCCGTGCTGATGGTGGAATCGGAAGCCAAGGAGCTCAACGAAGACGTGATGCTCGGCGCCGTGATGTTCGGTCACCGCCACTTCCAGCCGGTCATCAAGGCGATCATCGAGCTCGCCGAGAAGGCCGCAAAGGAGCCGCGCGAGGTCAAGACCATCGATGACAGCGAAATCGAGAAGGAAATGCTCGGTCTCGTCGAAACCGAGCTGCGCGCTGCTTACGCGATCCCTGTGAAGCAGGACCGCTACGCTGCCGTCGGCGCCGTCAAGGCGAAGGCGATGGCGCACTACTTCCCGGAAGGTCAGGAGCCGAAATACGACAAGCTCCGCATCGCCGGCGTGTTCAAGGAACTGGAATCGAAGATCGTTCGCTGGAACATCCTCGACACCAAGAAGCGCATCGACGGCCGCGACCTGACGACGGTTCGTCCGATCGTCGCCGAAGTCGGCGTGCTGCCGCGCGCCCACGGTTCGGCGCTGTTCACCCGCGGTGAAACCCAGGCGCTGGTCGTGACCACGCTCGGCACCGGTGAAGACGAGCAGTACATCGACTCGCTGTCGGGAACGTACAAAGAGACGTTCCTGCTGCACTACAACTTCCCTCCCTACTCGGTCGGCGAGACCGGTCGTATGGGCGGCACCAAGCGTCGCGAAATCGGCCACGGCAAGCTCGCCTGGCGCGCAATCCATCCGGTTCTGCCGGGTCACCACGAATTCCCGTACACCGTGCGCGTGGTGTCGGAGATCACCGAGTCCAACGGTTCGTCGTCGATGGCATCGGTTTGCGGTGCTTCGCTGGCGCTGATGGATGCGGGCGTTCCGATGAAGCGTCCGACGGCGGGTATCGCCATGGGCCTGATTCTCGAAGGCGCACGCTACGCGGTTCTGTCGGACATCCTGGGTGATGAAGATCACCTCGGCGACATGGACTTCAAGGTGGCTGGTACCGATACCGGCATCACCTCGCTGCAGATGGACATCAAGATCGCCGGTATCACCGAAGAGATCATGAAGGTCGCTCTGGGTCAGGCCAAGGAAGGCCGCATTCACATTCTCGGTGAGATGTCGAAGGCGCTCAACAACGCCCGTGCCGAGCTCGGCGAATACGCACCGCGCATCGAGACCTTCAAGATCGCTACCGACAAGATCCGTGAAGTGATCGGCACCGGCGGCAAGGTGATCCGCGAAATCGTCGAAAAGACCGGCGCCAAGGTCAACATCGAAGACGACGGCACCGTGAAGGTGGCTTCGTCGGATGGTGAGTCGATCAAGGCTGCGATCAAGTGGATCAAGTCGATCGCTTCGGATCCGGAGCTCAACGCGATCTATGAAGGCACCGTGGTCAAGGTCATGGAGTTCGGTGCATTCGTGAACTTCTTCGGCGCCAAGGACGGTCTGGTTCACATCAGCCAGCTCGCCGGCGGCCGCGTGCAGAAGACCTCCGACGTCGTCAAGGAAGGCGACAAGGTCAAGGTCAAGCTGCTCGGCTTCGACGATCGCGGCAAAACGCGTTTGTCGATGAAGGCTGTCGATCAGGAGACCGGTGAAGATCTCGAAGCCAAGCAGAAGGCTGCCGAAGGCGCGACTGCAGCGGAGTAATTTTCGCGACATTGCGAAGTACGAAAGGGCGGCCGAAAGGCCGCCCTTTTTGTTAGGCGCAGCAAGACACCTGCCCCCATCACTGCGAGGTCTGAAATGACACGGCGATGTGATCGACATATATGAAGCTTTCCTTTGTAGTTTTCCTTCGTATCCTGTAATCCGAGGTCATGACGGACCATCACGACAACCCCGAAGATGCCCAGGCACTGGCATTGGCGACCGAGATTCGCGACCTGATCGGTCAGGTGAAGCGCAGATTGCGCGAAAAGGCCGGCATCGGCGACCTGACGATGTCCCAGGTGGCGGTGCTGAGCCGGCTGGATCGCGATGGCCCGGCGACGGTGACCCACCTTGCTCGCGCCGAGGGCGTGCGGCCGCAATCCATGGGCGCCACGGTGGCAGCGCTGGAGACCACCGGGCTGGTCAGCGGCACCCCCGATCCGAATGACGGTCGCCAGACCATTTGGGCGCTCACCCCCGCCTGTAAGGAATGGATCCGTGTCGGTCGCGCCGCCCGTGAGGACTGGCTGTTCCACGCCATCCAGAAAACCCTGACCGCCGTGGAGCAGGATCAGCTCGCCGGCAGCATCGGGTTGCTCAAGCGCATCGTCGAATCCTGATCGCGCCGCCGCATTCAAAGGACAGCCCCATGCCACTCACCACGCTCGATCTGAACACGGCACTTGTTGTCGTCGATCTGCAGCAAGGCATCGTCGCGCTGCCGACGGTGCATCCGATCGGGGACGTCGTGAAACAGACACGTTTGTTGCTCGACGCGTTTCGCGTCCGCGAATTGCCGGTCGTGCTCGTCAACGTGGCCGGCGGTGCGCCGGGCCGCACCGAACAGCCGCGCCGATCGGTGCCGCTTGCCGAGGACTGGACCGATCTCATCCCTGAACTAAATCAGCAACCCCGCGATATCACCGTGACCAAGCATAGCTGGGGCGCGTTCGCCACGACCGATCTCCAACAGCAACTGAAGTCGCGCGGTGTCACGCAAGTCGTCATCGCCGGTGTTGCGACGGGGACCGGTGTCGAAGCCACTGCGCGCCAAGCCTATGAAGCGGGCTTCAACGTCACGCTCGCCGTCGATGCGATGACGGATATGCGCGCCGAAGCGCATGATTGCAGTATCGCCAAAGTCTTCCCCCGTCTCGGTGAGACCGGCACCACGCAGGACGTCATCAACCTGCTCGACAAACGGAGTGCGTGAGATGCTTTGGCTTCATTATCTCGCCTGGTTCTTCGGTGGCGCTTTCCTCATCAATGTGATCCCGCACCTCGTGAGCGGCGTATCCGGCCGGCCGTTTCAAAGTCCGTTCGCGAAGCCGCCGGGCAAGGGACTGTCGTCCTCGACGGTCAACGTGATCTGGGGCTTCGCCAACCTGGTGATCGGCTATCTCCTCGTCGTCCGCGTCGGTGATTTCGATCTGCATTCCACGATCGATGTCACCGCTTTCGGTCTTGGTGCTCTGCTGATGGCAATCTTTACGGCGCGGCTGTTCGGGCGCCTTCACGGCGGCAACACACCGCTCGGTTCATGAGTATATCGGCCACCGGTACGTTCCGCTCGCTGCGCGGTTTCAACTATCGCGTCTGGGCAGGTGGTGCGCTGGTGTCGAATATCGGCTCGTGGATGCAGCGCACCACGCAGGACTGGGTAGTGCTCACGCAACTCACCGACAACAACGCCACCGCGGTTGGCATCGTGATGGCGCTGCAGTTCGGGCCGATGCTTCTGCTGTTGCCGTTCACGGGTTATGCCGCCGATCATCTGGATCGCCGCAAATTGCTGATCGCGACACAGGTGGCGATGGGAGTGCTGGCGCTCGGGCTGGGTCTGCTCCTCATCAGCGGTCACGTGCAGCTCTGGCATGTCTATGTGTTCGCGTTCCTGCTCGGCTGTGTTGCGGCGTTCGATTTTCCGGCCCGGCAGACCTTCGTCTCCGAACTAGTCATCGAGGCCGATCTGTCGAATGCCGTTGCGCTCAACTCTACTTCGTTCAACGCGGCGCGGATGATCGGTCCGGCGGTTGCTGGCCTCCTGATTGCCCATGTCGGCTCCGGCTGGGTGTTCATTCTCAATGCGGCCTCGTTTATGGCGGTGCTTGGCTCCCTCATGCTTCTGCGCGTTGATGAGATGTATCCGGCGCAGCGTGCTGCAGGTGGCCGCGGCAGTCTGGTCGAAGGCTTTCGCTATGTCTGGAAACGGCCGGACCTGAAAGCCATCCTGCTGATGCTGTTCCTGATCGGCACCTTCGGTTTGAACTTTCCGATTTTCATCTCGACCATGTCGGTCACGGCATTTCATGCCGGCGCCGGTCAATATGGCGTCCTGACATCGGTCATGGCGATCGGGTCGGTGATCGGTTCGCTGCTGGCAGCGCGGCGCGACAGGCCGCGCCTCAGTCTTCTGATCGTCGGGGCCGCTGTGTTCAGCGCGGGCTTCGCCCTCGCCGCCGCCATGCCGAATTACTGGTTGTTCGGTCTTACGCTGATCGTGATCGGTATGGCAGCTCAAACCGTGACCACCTCGACAAGCAGCCTGGTACAGCTCTCGACCGAGCCGGCCATGCGCGGTCGCGTGATGGCGATCCTGCTAGCCATTGCACTTGGTGGTACGCCGATCGGTGCGCCGATTGTCGGCTGGGCCGCTGATCGATTCGGTCCGCGCTGGGCGCTAGCCATCGGCGCGATCTCGGGAATGGCTGCGGCCCTGGTCGGCCTGCATTATCTCCTGAAGCGCCGCGACGGCCAACGCAGCGTCCGGCCCGGTGAATCCTGATTCGCCCCATGTGAGACGGTATCTCAGATCTGTGATGTGCTATGTCGCGCTGCGTCACAATGCCCGCACACGAAACTGCCAGAGATGCGGTGCGTATTTGCCAGACGTAGCAGTCCATATTCAAGGGAGAAGCCCCATGTCATCGATGTCCCGACGCCATCTCATGCTCGCTGCGACCGGCATCGCTGCCGCGGCCGTCGCGCCCCGTCTTGCTTTCGCCCAGGCGGCTGCGCCGGCCACCCCTACTGCCGGCAATGCGCCATTCATCCTGCCGCCGCTGACCTATCCGGTCACGGCGTTTGAACCGCATATCGATGCCAAGACGATGGAGATCCATCACGACAGGCATCACGCCGCCTACGTTGCCAACATGAACAATTTTGCCAAGGATACCCCGGTGATCGGCGAGAAGCCGCTGGTCGAGGTGCTCGGCAATCTCAACAGCGTGCCTGACGCGATCCGCACCGGCGTGCGCAACAATCTCGGCGGCCATGCCAACCACACCATGTTCTGGCAGATCATGGGCCCGAATGGCGGCAAGCCGGAAGGCGATGTGCTCGCGGCGATCGATCGCGACCTCGGCGGCCTCGAGAAATTCCAGACCGATTTCAACGCCGCCGGCGGCCGTCAGTTCGGTTCTGGCTGGGTGTTCGTGATCGTCGACAAGGACGGCAAGCTGTCGATCGAGACGCGTCCGAATCAGGACAATCCGATCATGGACGGCAAGCGCGCGCTGATGGGTAACGACGTCTGGGAGCACGCTTATTATCTGACCTACCAGAACCGTCGCGCTGATTATCTCAAGGCGTGGTGGAATACGGTCAACTGGACCAAGGTCGGCGAGCGCTATGCGGCGGCAAAGGCCGGCACGCTGGCGGTGTGATGTTTTCCTTCTCCCCGCTTGCGGGGAGAGGGTGGCGCGGACGAAGTCCGCGACGGGTGAGGGGGAGCTAGCGAGTGAAACACTGGCTCCCCCTCACCCGGATTACTCGCTGCGCTCGCAACCCGACCTCTCCCCGCAAGCGGGGCGAGGTTAAGTAAGAGCCGTTTCTACTTCCTCAGATCGCCTTCGTCCGCCGCGCTCTCCGCGAGCGTAGCCGGCTCGATGCCGTAGCGCTTGATCAGCGGCATCTGCGCCACCGCGAAGACCATGGTCAGCGGGATGACGCCGAACGCCTTGAAGGCCACCCAGAAATCCGTGCTCTGGGTGCGCCAGATCGCTTCGTTCAGAAGCGCCATGGCGAAGAAGAACAGCGCCCAGCGCTTCGTCAGCGCGCGCCAGCCTTCGTGTGTGAGATTGAACATCTGGTCGAACATGATGGCGATGAAGGATCGGCCGAACAACAGGCCGCCGCCGAGGATCGCTGCGAACAGGACATAGATGATGGTCGGCTTGACCTTGATGAAGGTCTCGTCATGCAGCACCAGCGTCAGCGTGCCGAACACCAGCACGATGACGGCGGTGACAAGCGCCATGATCGGCACATGCCTGACCACGACATAGGACGCGATCATCGCCGCAACGATGGCCACCATGAAGGCGCCGGTGGCGACGAACAGGTTGAACTTGGCATTGGCGACGAAGAACACGATCAGCGGACCGAGCTCGGTGGCGAGCTTGAATAGCGGGTGCGGCTGCTTCTTGTCGATCACGTCAGTCATATCAGCTTTCAATTCCTGCAATCGCCTGCGCGAAATCCCTGGCGGTGAATGGCGCGAGATCGTCGATGCCTTCGCCAACGCCGATGAAATGCACCGGCAGTTTGTACTTTTCCGACAGTGCCACGAGGATGCCGCCGCGCGCGGTGCCGTCGAGCTTGGTCATCACAAGGCCGGTGACGCCAGCCGTACGATGAAACGCCTCGACTTGCGACAGCGCGTTTTGTCCCACTGTGGCGTCGAGGACCAGCAGTACCGCATGCGGCGCTGTGGCATCGACCTTCTTGATCACGCGCACGACCTTCTCAAGCTCGACCATCAGTTCGGTCTTGTTCTGCAGCCGACCGGCGGTGTCGATCAGCAGCACGTCGCGATTGTCGTCGCGGGCCGCGGTGACGGCGGTGAAGGCGAGGCTCGCGGAATCCGAACCCTGCGCGCCGGCGATGACCGGCACCTTGTTGCGTTCGCCCCAGACCTTGAGCTGCTCGATGGCTGCCGCGCGAAACGTATCGCCGGCGGCGAGCATCACCTTGCGGCCTTCGGCGGAGAAGGTGGACGCCAGTTTGCCGATGGTGGTGGTCTTGCCGGAACCGTTGACGCCGACCACGAGGATCACGAACGGCTTGTGCGAAGTATCGATCACCAACGGCTTGGCGACCGCCGAGAGCACCTTCTCGACCTCGGTGGCCACAACGGTTTTGACCTCGTCGGCCGAGATCGCCTTGTCGTAGCGGCCATGGCCGACAGCGGCGGAAATCCGCGCCGCCACTTCGGTACCCAGATCGGCGCGCAGCAGCACGTCCTCGATGTCCTCGAGCATGGCGCGGTCGAGCTTGCGCTTGGTCACGAGGTCGGCGACCGCGGTGCCAAGGGCGCTCGAGGTGCGCTTCAACCCGCCGGAGAGCCGTCGCCACCAGCTCAGTTTTGGCGTTTCGGGAGTGTCGCTCATGTCGGGGGTGTGTTAGCCGTTTCGCGCCATGATTCAAAGTATGACCAGTGAAAGTGACGAAGACGTAAGCTTGGAGGCCGAGCCCCGGCTGGAACCCCGCACCGATGCGGTGGAGCTGACCGAGACCGAGATTCTGGCGCGGGTGCTGCACCGTGACGGCCTGATGCTGGTAATCGACAAGCCCGCCGGCCTGCCGGTGCATCGCGGCCCCAAGGGCGGCGCCAATCTGGAAACTTCGTTCGAATTCCTGCGCTATGGCCTGCCGCGTGCGCCGGTTCTGGCGCATCGGCTGGACAGGGATACGTCGGGCTGCCTGGTGCTCGGCCGGCACCGCAAGGCGACTGCGTCGCTGGGCCTCCTGTTCAAGCACAGCCGTATCCGCAAAACCTATTGGGCGGTGGTCGAGGGCGGGCCTGCCGAAGATTCGGGCGTGATCGACATGCCGCTCGGGCGGCTCAATGCCGACCGGGGCTGGTGGATGAAGCCGGATCCCGAGGGGCTTAAGGCCGTCTCGAACTTCACGGTGCTCGGCCGTGGCGGTGGCATGAGCTGGCTGGCGCTGGAGCCGGTGACGGGTCGCACGCATCAGCTCCGCGTGCACTCTGCGTCATCCGGATTTCCGATTGTCGGCGACAATATCTACGGCAACGGGCCACGCTTCGGCGAGCCGACACTGCATCTGCATGCCCGCGAGATCGTGATTCCGATTTCGCGCAACAAGGACCCGATTCGTGTAGTCGCACCGGCCCCGCCGCATCTGCATGAGCGGCTGAAGGAGTGCGGCTGGAACGGGGAATAGGGCTTACGCGACCGAAGCGAACAGCTTCGGATCGAACGTGCCTTCATATTCAAACGCGGCCGGCCCCGTCATCAGCACGTGGTCGTCGCTCTCGCGCCATTCGATGGTGAGTTCACCGCCAGGCAGTGTCATATGCACAGTGCGATTGGTCCGGCGCAGGCGAGCGGCGGCAACAGCGGTTGCGCAAGCCGCGGAGCCACAAGCCTTGGTGAGTCCGGCGCCGCGCTCCCAGGTGCGCATCACGATGTGATCGCGATCGACGATATGGGCCAGCGTGATATTGGCGCGGTCCGGGAAAATCGGGTGGTTTTCTAAGAGCGGGCCGAACTTTTCGAGATCATAGGCCTGGATGTCGTCGACCCAGAAGATCGCATGCGGGTTGCCCATCGAGACGACTGATGGGGTGTGCAGGATGGGCGCGTCGATCGGGCCGATCTGCAGCTCAATGCCGCGGGTGTCACGAAACTCCTCCGCCAGCGGAATGTCCTGCCAGCCGAACTTAGGCGTGCCCATGTCCACCGTGTAAAGGTCAGGCGCGGGGCCTTGCCAGCAATTGATCAGGCCGGCCTTGGTCTCGAATGTGAGTGCCGTCTTGTCGCCGCCGGCAAACGTCTGCCGCGCCACGCAGCGCATGCCGTTGCCGCAGGCGCCGGCTTCGGAGCCGTCATTGTTGTAGATCGAGACGAAGGCGTCGGTGCCGGCCAGCCGGGGCTTCTGCAGCACCATCAACTGGTCATAGGGCACGCCTTCGGGGGTGGCCACAGCGCGGGCGTCGGCAGGCGTGATACCGGATGTCGTATCGCGCAGGTCGATCACGACGATCTCGTTGCCGATGCCGTTCATCTTGGCGAAGGAATGGTTGGCCAGTGCGCTCATGTCGTGTCCCGTTATCCCTGCCTTATATGGCGAGGCCGGGCAGATTGGCCAGTGCGGCGATTCTGTGTCGGTTGTTTTGAATGGCCCTGCGCAATTTGGGGAGGGGACGAAAGCTGCGGCTGCGTGTTACCATGATGCCGTATCGCGCATGTTGCCGGACGCTGCGCTGCAGGATGTCACTGGAGACCCTTCGAATGACCCGTTCTCGCCTGTCCCGCCTCGCCACTGCGGCGCTGATCCCGGCAGCCGCGCTGACGCTGAACGCCGCGGCTTGGGCGCAATCTCCGCCTGCCACGCCGCCAGCGGCAAGCTCCCCGGCCACCCCGCCCGCGCCGGCGACACCAGCTCCGGCGGCAACGGCTCCCGCCACACCCGCTCCCGCCACACCGGAGACGCCGGCCCCCGCCGCGCCGGCAACGCCGCCCGCCGCGGCGCAGGCCCCTGCAACGCCACCCGCGCCTCAGGTCCAGGTTGCCGATCCGTTCGGCGAGGAAATCACGCTGTCGCCGAAGCAGATGGTGACGTTCGTCGGCAAGGCGAATTGGGACTCAGCCTTCGATACGCTGATGGATGCGTTCAAGCAGATCACCACCGTGCTCGACAAACAGAGCGTCAAATCATCCGGCAATCCGATGATCGTCTATACGACCACCGACGACACCGGCTTCACCTTCCTCGCGGAAATCCCGGTCGATCAGGAGGTGAAAAATCTGCCGAAGGCGATGAAGATGGGCCTGTCGCCGGATGGCAAGGCGCTGAAGTTCGTCCATCGCGGCTCCTACGACAATATGGACAACACCTATGAGGCGATCACCAATCACCTCGATGACAAGAAGCTAGAGGCGAAAGACACCTTCATCGAGGAATACATGACCGATCCCTTGAAGACGGCGGAAGACAAGCTGGTCATTAATGTCTATGTGCCGCTGAAGTAGTAGAAGCGACGGCCGGCGATAACGAATCTCTGGTCACAAGAAAGCCTTGGACGGTCGCGAGAGATCGGGCATGAAAAATCATCTGACTCTGGCCGTTGTCGGCATTGCGCTCATCGCCACTCCTGCGCTCGCGCAGGTCAATCCCCCGCCGGTGATTTCCGTCTCCGGCGAAGGCACCGTGTCGGTGCCGCCAGATCTCGCTGTCGTCGATGGCGGTGTCACGACTGATGCCAAGACGGCACGCGAGGCGGCAGAGGCCAACAATGCCGCGATGGCCAAGGTGCTTGCGGCCCTGAAGAGCGCCGGCATTGCCGAGAAGGACATGCAGACATCGCGGCTGTCGCTGTTTCCGCAGTATGCGCAGCAGACCCGTCCCAATCCCAATCCTGGCCCCAATGTCATCTCGGGCTATCGCGCCAGCAACCGCGTCACCATCCGGGTGCGCGACGTGACCAAGGTGGCCGGCACGATCGACGCGCTGGTGTCGTCGGGTGCCAATGAGGTCGGCGGCATCAATTTCATGGTGACCAAGGCGTCGCAATTGCTCGACGATGCGCGCAGCGACGCGATCGCGGATGCGCGGCGCAAGGCGGAAATTTACGCCAAGGCTGCCGGCGTCAAGCTCGGCGCGCCGATCAGCATTTCCGAGGACTCCGGCAGCGCGCCAGCGCCAATGATGTTGCGCAAGATGGGCGCCGATGTGGCATCGGCTCCGGTGGCGCAAGGCGAGGAAGTGCTGCGCGTGAATGTCAGCGTGAGCTGGGAAATCAAGCCGGCGCAGTAACTACAAACTCGGTCATGGCCGGGCAAAGCGCGAAGCGCGGCTTCGCCAGATGTCCCGGCCATCCATGCCTTAGTCTTCAGTCTTCGCTAAAGACCTGGATGCCCGGCACATCTAGCGAAGCTCGCTTCGCGTTGGTCGGGCATGACGACTGAGAGTTCGTGCTCTCCTTAAATCTCCACCACCTGTCCCGGCTTAAGCGCCATAAACTTCTCACTGGGTAATTCCGCCGCGCTGCATGCGGCAGCCAATCCTTTCACCGGTCCGTCAATCGCCTCATCGGTGAGCTGGAATGTGCTGTGATGGCTGGCCAGCGCCTGCTGCGCTCCGCAATCGCTAAGGGCCTTCACGGCGTCTTCCGGATTCATGTGCTGGTCCTTCATGAACCAGCGTGGCTCATAGGCACCGATCGGCAGGATAGCGAGTCTGATAGCACCATGGGCTTCGCGCACGCGGCGGAAGTGCAGGCCGTCGCCATAGCCGCTGTCGCCGATGATGTAGATCTTGCCCGCCGGCGTCTCCAGCACGAAGCTCGCCCACAGCGACTTGTTGCGGTCGAACAGGCCGCGCGCCGTCCAGTGCCGCGTCGGCACCAGCGTAACGGCGAGGCCGTTGCCGAGCTCGACGCGATCTGTCCAGTCATAGGCCTCGGCCTTGATCGTGCTGTCGGCGCTCTTCATGGTGATGTCATTGCCAAGCGGCGTGATCACGCGCGGCGCAAATTTCGCTGATAGCTTCGACAGGGTCGGAAGATCGAGATGGTCGTAGTGACCGTGCGACACCAGCACGACATCGATCTTGGGGAGCTTGTCGAACGCGATGCCGGGTGCGGTGTGGCGCTTCGGGCCGGCGAACGAGAATGGCGAGACACGGTCAGACCACACCGGGTCGAACAGGATGTTGATTCCCGCGGTCTGGATCAGCCAGCTCGCGTGACCCACGTAACTAAAGCGAACGCCCGTACCCTCGACCTTGGCCGGCGGCGTATCGGCAAACTCGTTCTCGACCCAGTCAGGCCAGACCTCGCGCGTACGGCCGCCGCCGAATTGCCACCGCAGCACTTCGCCGAGTGACTTGGGCGGCACGCCGTCGGGATCGAAGAAGATCTTGCCGTCGAAGTGATCGGAGACGGGGCCGTCATAATTGGTCATGCGGGAAGCCCAGAAGGCCGACAGCCCAGCGGCTGCGGCGAGACCGCCCAGCGACGTCAGAAGGCGGCGGCGGGTGAGAATCATGGAGCTGGATCAAATCCGGTGGGACGACGAGCTGCGCCCAACGAGGCGCAGCCCGCATCACATGGAATTTGTCAGTGGATTCCGCAACCCGCGCCGATCCTTTGTTCGCTCAGTAGCCGACGGTGAACCGCTTGCGCGCATGCGCAGGCGTCTCGATCTCGTCGGCCATGGCGATGGCATAATCCTCAAAGGAAATGCTGCTGCCCTTGTCGTTGGCGAGCAGTTGATCGCCGCCAAGCCGGAATGTCCCGGTGCGCTCGCCCGGGATGAACAGGGCCGAGGGCGACAGGAAGGTCCAGTTGAGCTCCTTGTCGTGGCGCAGGATGTCGAGGAACAGGCCGCCCACCGCGGCCTCGGCCCGGTATTCCGCCGGAAATCCCGGGGTCTCGATCAGCTTCAGGCCGGGAGCGACTTCGAGGCTGCCGGCGCCGCCGACCACCAGATAGCGCGGAACGCCCGCCGCCTTCACGGCCGCGATCAGCTTGTGCGGGTCGCTGACGAGGAAATGGATCGCGCTGACGGCGACGTCGTGGCCCTTCAGGGCGGCAGTGAGACCGGCAACATCGTTGGCGTCGGCCTTCAGTGGCGTCACCCCGGCCAGAACAGGGGCTTTCTCCGGGTTGCGGGCGATGGCGGTGACGGTATGACCGCGGCGGGACAGTTCAGCGACAATTTGCGAGCCGGCGCGGCCGGTGGCGCCGATCAGGGCGATTTTCATTTGATATCTCCATGTAGTAACCAATAGAAACTTGCTATTCATTTCGGCAGTAGCTGTGAAGAAGGCACTTTTGCGTTAGCTGGTTACCCCGAGGAGACCGCCGCCATGCAGACCGATATCGAAAGCGCCGCCCAGCGCTGGAAAGCCGGCAACGTCTATGCGAGCAGCTGCCCAACCCGGCTGGTTCTGGACCGGATCGCCGATAAATGGGCGGTTCTGGTGCTGGGCCTGCTCACGGACGGCCCCGTTCGCTTCAACCAGCTGCGGCGGCAGATCGAGGGAATCTCGCAGAAAATGCTGTCGCAGACCCTGAAAAGCCTGGAGCGCGATGGCCTGGTGAGCCGCAAGGCGATCCCCACCGTGCCGGTCACGGTCGAATATGCGATCACTCCGCTCGGACGAACCCTGTCGGATACCGTCGATGCGCTGCGGGTCTGGGCTGAAAACCATATGGGCCAGGTGCTTGAGGCACAGCAGCACTATGATGCCGGCGGAACCCGGAGCGCGGCCGCCTGACCAGGCGATCGCCCTGCAAACCTTGACTTATCGGGCTCCAGCACTGTAAATCCCGCCACTTCTCGAAAAGTTCTCTTTTCGACCCGCCGACCGGTCCTGGAGACCGGAGGTCAACGCCCGACAGCGCGATGCGCCCTCGGGCGCAAAAGTGTTTGGTTATTTGCCATCATGGGGATGGCACGAGCGGAAGCGACAATCGATGTTCGACAGTCTGTCGGAACGGCTTGGCGGAATTCTCGATCGGCTCACCGGGCGCGGTGCGCTGTCGGAGGCTGATGTCGATGCCGCCATGCGCGAAGTCCGCCGGGCGCTGCTCGAGGCCGACGTCTCGCTCGACGTGGTCCGCAGCTTCATCGATCGTGTCCGTGAACAGGCCATCGGCGCCACCGTCGTCAAGTCGGTCACCCCCGGCCAGATGGTCGTCAAGATCGTCCATGACGAGCTGGTCGCCACGCTCGGCGCCGACGGTGAAGGCGGCATCGATCTGCAAGCCGTGCCACCCGTCGCCATCATGATGGTCGGTCTGCAGGGTTCCGGTAAAACCACCACCACTGCAAAGCTCGCCCGCCGTCTCACCCAGCGCGACAAGCGCAAGGTGCTGATGGCCTCGCTCGACGTCTATCGTCCGGCCGCCATGGAACAGCTCGCGGTGCTCGGCCGCGATCTCGACATTCAGACGTTGCCGATCGTCGAAGGCCAGAAGCCCGCTGAGATCGCCAAGCGCGCGCTGTCGGCCGCCAAGCTTGGCGGTTACGACGTCGTGCTGCTCGACACTGCCGGCCGCACCACGCTCGACGAAGAGATGATGTCGGAAGCGATCGAGATCAAAGCGATTGCTAACCCGCACGAAGTGCTGCTGATCGCGGACGCGCTGACCGGTCAGGACGCCGTCAATCTTGCACGCTCCTTCAACGAACGCGTCGGCCTCACCGGTATCGCGCTGACCCGTGTGGACGGCGATGGCCGCGGCGGTGCTGCACTCTCGATGCGTGCGGTCACCGGCAAGCCGATCAAACTGATCGGCACCGGTGAAAAGACCGATGCGCTGGAAGACTTCCATCCGAGCCGCATCGCCGGCCGCATTCTCGGCATGGGCGACGTGGTGTCGCTGGTCGAGCGCGCTGCTGCGAATATCGATGCGGAAAAAGCTGCGCGCACCGCCGAGCGCATGCGCAAGGGTCAGTTCGATCTGACCGACATGCGTGAGCAGCTGATCCAGATGACCAATATGGGCGGTCTCTCCGGCCTGATGGGCATGATGCCCGGCATTGCCAAGATGAAGAACCAGATCGCCTCTGCCGGTCTCGATGACCGCGTGGTGAAGCGCCAGATCGCGGTTATTGATTCAATGACGCGTCAGGAGCGCAAGAATCCCGACATCCTCAAGGCCAGCCGCAAGAAGCGTATCGCTGCCGGCGCCGGCCTCAAGGTCGAGGAAGTCAACAAGGTGCTGAAGATGCACCGGAACATGGCCGACATGATGAAGGCCATGGGCTCCGGCAAGCGCGGCCCGATGGCCGGCATCGCGCAGGCCATGGGCTTCGGTGGCGGCGGCATGCCGTCGCCCGAACAGATGAAGGCGATGGCCGAGAAGATGCCGGGCGGGATGCCGCAGGGTATGCCGTCATTGCCGAAAGATTTCCCGGGCCTGTCGGGCCTGGGCAAACCGACGCTGCCGGGACTCGGCGGCTTTCCCGGTCTCGGGAAAAAGAAATAACGCGACCCATTCAACTCACATTCAAATCGAACACACTTAGGAGAATCCCATGTCCGTCGTTATCCGCCTCGCTCGTGCAGGCACCAAGAAGCGCCCCGTCTATCACGTCGTCGTCGCCGACTCGCGTTTTCCCCGCGATGGCCGCTTCATCGAGCGTCTCGGTTACTTCAATCCGCTGCTCGCCAAGGACAACGAGCTGCGCTTGAAGCTCGACCTCGACAAGACCAAGGCCTGGATCGCCAAGGGCGCACAGCCGTCGGATCGCGTTGCTCGTTTCCTCGATGCCGCTGGCGTTCAGAAGCGCGAAGCCCGCAACAATCCCGAGAAGGCCGTGCCGCGCAAGGAGCGCAAGGCCAACGCTGAAGCCGCCGCCAAGAAGTAAGGCGGAATGACCTCCGCGCAAATCTGCGTCGCGCGCATCGGCGCGCCGCATGGTGTGCGCGGTCAGGTCCGGCTGTGGACCTTCACCGAAGATCCATTCGCCGTGTGCGACTACGGTCCGCTTGCCACCAAGGACGGCAAGCGGAGTTTCGAGGTCGATGATGTGCGCGAGGCCAAGGGTCATCTGGTCGCGACGCTGAAAGGCGTCGCCACCCGCGAAGACGCCGAGCGTCTCAATGGCGTCGAGCTCTATGTGGCGCGCGACGCGCTGCCCGACACCGAAGACGATGAATATTACCACGCCGACCTGATCGGCCTCGCTGCGGTCAATGCCGCGGGCGATGCGATCGGCCGTGTCGTCGGTATCCATAATTTCGGCGCCGGCGATATCATCGAGATCGCGCCGCTAGAGGGCGCGACCCTGCTGTTGCCGTTCACCAATGCGGTGGTGCCAACGGTCGATATCAAGGCCGGCAAGGTCGTGATCGAATTGCCCGGTGAGATCATCGGCGACGATCCCACCGCGGCGTAAGGTTTACGCTTTCAACGCCTCCGCTATCGTTGTTGCGAACGGCGTCGTCTTCCGCCCGATCAGCTTACTCAGCGTATGGCTGTCATCGAACAGCGCGCCGTCGGCTGCCGTCGTGTTTGACGTCGCGATCAGATCCGCGAGTTCTTCCGGAAGGCCCGCATTGAGCATGATGGCCTTGAATTCGGCTTCCGGCAGACGAACGTATGGGACTGTTTTGTCGCTCTGCTTTCGGTCGAATATCGGCTGTCGCCGCTGGGACAATCGGCCCTCGGGCCGCTGGCCGGCCTGATCGACTGGGCTGAGCGCAGCTTTGCGGAGATCAAGGCCGCTCGCGCCGCCTTCGATGCCGGTGACACCAGCGAGCAGATGTCGGCGGCCTGACGCGGCTATCACCGGGGTTTGACGCCTCGCGCCGGACGCGCGATGGAAGGCCATGACTTCCGATCCTTCATCCGCGCCATGGCGCGCGACGGTGCTGACGCTGTTTCCCGAGATGTTTCCGGGCCCGCTCGGCATCAGCCTTGCCGGCAAGGCGCTGGCTTCCGGCCTGTGGGCGCTGGAGGCACGGGACATCCGCGCCTCGGCCACCGACAAGCATCGCAGCGTCGATGACACGCCTGCCGGCGGCGGACCGGGCATGGTGCTGCGGGCTGACGTGCTGGGGGCGGCGATTGATGCGGCGGATGCGCAGGATCGCCCCAGGCTGGTGATGAGCCCGCGCGGTCGGCCATTGACCCAGGCGCGGGTGGCGGAGCTGGCGGCCGGGCCGGGGCCGCTGATCGTCTGCGGCCGCTTCGAGGGCATCGACCAGCGGGTCATCGACGCCCGGGCGCTCGAGGAAGTCTCGATCGGCGACTACGTGCTGTCCGGCGGCGAAATCGCCGCCATGACGCTGATTGATGCCTGTGTGCGGCTTTTGCCGGGGGTCATGGGCAAACTGGCTTCGGGGACCGACGAGAGTTTCTCCGATGGGCTACTGGAATACCCGCAATATACCCGCCCGCAGGTTTTCGAGGGCAGCCCCATCCCGGATGTCCTGATTTCGGGCGACCACGCCAGGGTTGCCAAATGGCGGCTGGCCGAGGCGGAGGCGCTGACCGCGGCGCGGCGGCCCGATTTGTGGGCGGCCCGTCCGAAAGCGCCAGAATCAGGCAAAAAGCGAAAACCGCCAAAAATCACGACGGGCGAGTGACAGAGACGGGTGACAACGGCTTCGCTTTCCCGTATAGCAGCGCCAAATCCGTGCAATGGCAGGGTAAGAGTTTCGAGCGCAGCCCGCGCAACGTCTGGGCGCGCCGCCGATGGAGATTTTCGATGAACCTGATTCAGACGCTTGAAAAAGAGCAGTTCGACCGCCTTTCCGCCACCAAGTCGATCCCGGAATTCGGTCCCGGCGACACCCTCATCGTCAACGTGAAGGTTGTCGAAGGCGAGCGCTCCCGCGTGCAGGCCTATGAAGGCGTCTGCATCGGCCGTAACGGCGGTGGCATCAATGAGAGCTTCACCGTTCGCAAGATCTCCTACGGCGAAGGTGTCGAGCGCGTGTTCCCGCTGCTCTCCCCGATGATCGACTCGATCAAGGTTGTGCGTCGCGGCAAGGTGCGTCGCGCCAAGCTGTATTACCTGCGCGATCTGCGCGGCAAGTCGGCCCGCATCGTCGAGAAGAAGACCGAGCGTCCGGCCAAGGTCGCTGCTGCGGCTGCTGCCAAGTAATTTTCCGCACCATCGAATGTGCGAGGCGAAAAGCGCGGCGCAAGCCGCGCTTTTTTGTTACGTGAAGACTGCATACCTCCGTCGCATTGGCGTCGTGATCGCTGAGTGCTATATGACTGGAATGTTTCTAGACCTGCACCAGCACTCTTTGCGCATCGTCATCGACGATCATAGTCGGCTGCCCGGTCGCTTCTTCGGTCGCTTCACCACGTCGATCGTGGGCGCGCTTAGAAGCGCGTGAGCAATCTCACGCGTTTCTTTTCCCGTTTCTCAGTTGTGCGCTTTGCGCCGCCGATGCGGCAGATCATTTAGCAGCACGCAACTGGCCCACGTTTTCTTTTGAGGCCTGATCTCATGACTGACTCTGCAAAGCCGACCACCCTGTACGACAAGATCTGGAACGACCATCTGGTCGAGGAAGCCGCTGACGGCACCTGCCTGCTCTATATCGATCGCCATCTGGTGCACGAAGTGACGAGCCCGCAGGCGTTCGAAGGCCTGCGCGCCGCCGGCCGCCGTGTGCATGCGCCGGAGAAGACGCTCGCCGTCGTCGATCACAACGTGCCGACCACCGATCGCACACAGCCCAATCCCGATCCGGAAAGCACCGAGCAAATCGCAACGCTGGCCGAGAACGTGCGCGAATTCGGCATCGAATATTACAACGAGTTCGACAAGCGCCAGGGCATCGTCCACGTCATCGGTCCCGAGCAGGGTTTTACGCTGCCGGGCACGACGATCGTTTGCGGTGACAGCCACACCTCGACGCACGGCGCATTCGGCGCGCTGGCGCATGGCATTGGCACGTCGGAAGTCGAGCACGTGCTGGCGACGCAGACGCTGATCCAGAAGAAGGCGAAGAACATGCGCGCTACCGTCGACGGCAAATTGCCCGACGGCGTCACCGGCAAGGACATCATCCTGGCCATCATCGGCGAGATAGGCACCGCCGGCGGCACCGGCTATGTGCTGGAATATGCCGGCGAGGCGATCCGTGCGCTGTCGATGGAAGGCCGCATGACGGTCTGCAACATGTCGATCGAAGGCGGCGCCCGTGCCGGCCTGATCGCGCCCGACGAGAAGGCCTATGAATTCCTGAAAGGTCGCCCGATGTCGCCGAAAGGCGAGATGTGGGAACAGGCCGTGCGCTACTGGGAAACACTGCGCTCCGACGAAGGCGCGCATTTCGATCACGAGATTCGTCTCGATGCGGCGAAGCTGCCGCCGATCGTCACCTGGGGCACGTCGCCCGAGGACGTCATCTCGATCACCGGCAAGGTGCCGAATCCCGCTGACATCGCCGATGAAGCCAAGCGCCTCTCCAAGGAGCGCGCGCTGGCCTATATGGGTTTGACCGCGGGCACCAAGATCACCGACATCAAGCTGGATCGTGTGTTCATCGGCTCCTGCACCAATGGCCGCATCGAGGACTTGCGCGCCGCGGCCAAGGTCGTCGACGGCAAGACCGTCAATGGTCATGTCTCGGCGATGATCGTGCCGGGCTCGGGTCTGGTGAAGGAACAGGCGGAAGCCGAAGGTCTCGACAAGATCTTCCTGAAGGCCGGCTTCGAATGGCGCGAGCCGGGTTGCTCCATGTGCCTGGCGATGAACCCCGACAAGCTGGCGCCGGAAGAACGCTGCGCTGCCACCTCGAACCGCAACTTCGAGGGTCGTCAGGGCCATAAGGGCCGCACCCATCTGGTGTCGCCGGCGATGGCGGCTGCGGCTGCGATCGCGGGGCACTTCGTCGATATCCGCGAGTGGTATTAATTTAGCTGCACGGGGCGACGCATCCTCGGTAAGATCGACGGCCTGCTGATGCAGGTCGTCTTTCTATGAGCTTCGCAATTTGTCACGCATGCCTCGCGCACCCGTCAAACCGATCGCACTGACCAACACGACGGCCCGCCGCATCTGGTTGCGCGCGCAGCGGCTCGATACGCGGGCGCCGTTCGGTGATGGCGCGGAGGCCGTGAAGGCCGCGGTCCAGCATCTCGGCTATGTGCAGATCGACACCATCAATGTGATCGAGCGCAGTCACCATCACATCCTGTTCTCACGGATCCCGAACTACAAACGCGCCGATCTCAGGCAAGCGCAGACGCACGACAAGAGCGTGTTCGAATACTGGACCCACGCGCTCGCTTACGTGCCGACCGATGACATCGGTTTCTTCGTGCCGGACATGAAATATTATCGCCGTGAGGGCCATGGCTGGTTCGCTTCGGTGACGCCGGCGGACAAGCGCAAGGTCATGCGGCTGGCCAGGGCCGGCCCGTTGTCGATCCGCGATATCGATGACGATGTGCTGCGCGAGAAGGATCATGAATGGGCCAGCCGCAAGCCGTCAAAGCGGGCGCTGCAGCTCGCGTTTTATGAGGGGCATCTCACGATCTCCGAACGGCAGGGCATGCTGAAGACCTATGATCTTCTGCTGCGGCATTTCGGTTGGGAGACGCTGCCGAAAGCGGCGAGCGCCACGGAGAAATTCGCCTATCTGCTGAACCGCGCGCTGCGGTCGCAGGGCATCGTCAGTCTGGACTCGATCTGCCACCTGGATGCACCGAGCAAGGCCGGCATACGCAAGCTGATTGAAGCGCGGGTACGCAAGGGTGAGTTGGTGGCCGTCGCGCTTGATGGCGCCGGCAAGCAGGAACACTGGACGACGCCCGCGGCGATCGAGGACCCTAGCACGGGCGAGGCCGGGCTGGTCCATGTGCTGTCACCGTTCGATCCTCTCGTGATCCAGCGCAAGCGCACGAATCTGTTCTTCGGGCATGACCATCGCTTCGAGGCCTATGTGCCGAAGGAAAAACGCCAGCTCGGCTACTTCGCACTGCCGGTGCTGGTGGATGATCAGATCGTTGCAGCGGTTGATCTCAAGACCGATCGGCAGAAGCGCAAATTGCTGATGCAGCAATGGAGCTGGGTCGGTGATGGTGCGAAGTCGAAAACGCCGCGCAAGGAATGGAAGCGCCGCATCGAGGAAGAGCTCGGGCGGTTCGAGGCGTTTCAGCTCGGGCAGTGAGCTCCGGCGCGTGCACTACACTCCGTCGTCATCCGCGGCCTTGACCAGCGGATCCACGTCTTGGCAACAAGCAAAGACGTGGATGGCCGGGACATCCAGCGAAGCCGCGCTTCGCGCTATGCCCGGCCATGATGGAGTGTGTGGAGAGTCGCTTCAGTCAACCCGATCCATCTCACCAATAAATATTGAAGCGATGGTAATGCCGCCGGTGGTGCCAGTGGCGGTGATGCCAGGGGCGATAGCGGCAGATCTTGCGTGGGCCGTAATAGGTCCAGACGATCCGGCAGAAACGACGCGGCTGGTAGTAGCGTGGCCCGTAATAGTAGCTCGGCGCATAGGCGTAATAGTGCGGCCGGAAATGGCGGCGATAGCCGTAATGGCGCGCGCCGTAGTAGCGTGTCGGCGCATAATAAGGGCGCCGGGCGATCAATGGCGCCGCGTATCGATAGCCACCGCCATGGAACGCGGGGCCACGCCGGAAACCGCCGCCGACAAAGGCCGGGCCCGGACGGAAACCGCCTCCGCCACGGAATGCCGGCGCTGCGGCTCGGAAGCCTCCACCGCCACCGCCACCTCCACCCCGAAACGCCGGCATGCCGCCGCCACGAAATCCGCCGCCGCCTCCGCCATGAAAGGCGTGACCGCCGCCACCGCCGCGGAAACCGCCACCGCCACCGCCGCCGCGTCCACCGCGATGCTGGACCTGCGTGAGCAGCGCGTCGCTCGCCTGCTTGGCTGCGGGTGCCGCGCCGGGATTGATCAGCGAGACTGCCCGTGCCGATGGCGTCAGCGATATCATCATCGCTGCGGCGGCAGCCACGCCGAGTGAGCGCGTCATGAATTGTCTGATCGCAAAACCTCGATCGGCATTCAGGACAGGTTGTCGATTCTGAACATCTCTCATCGGAAACATCCTCCCTCGATCGGCGCATGGGACATCGATCGCGCAAACCTAACAGTGCAGGTCCTCGCTTGCGCGAACGGTGCGTTTGCGCATGGTCGTGTCACGTGAATTGTCGCGCCTTGACCGAAAATTAAGGATGTCGATCTGAACGCGTCATGAATGACGCAGGCGGAAGCCGCGCGGCGCGCACAAAAAGACAGGCGCCGCAAAGGGCGCCTGTCGACGTCGTTTAATAATGTCGGAAATTACCAGCGGCCGAAGCTGAAGCCGACGCTGAGAGGGCCTCCGCCGAAGCCGACGCCCGGGCCGTAACCATAGGCGCCGTAGGGACGATAGCCGCCGTAATAGCCGTAGGGCCGGTAGCCGTATCCGCCGTAGTAAGCAGGGCGATAGGCATAGGGGCGTCCGTAATAGGCCGGGCCGTAATAGGAGCGGTACGGGCGATAGCCGTATCCGTAGCCATAGCGCGGGCCGTAATAGCCGCGATATCCGTAGTGCCGGTGGCCGAAGTGATGATGGCGGTGGTGAAAGTGACGATGGCGCCGCTGCGCGCTGAAGTCCGTCGCCTTGGCCTTGTTGTCTGCCGCAGCCTTTTGAGGCGTCTGTGCGTCAGCCATTGCGGGCGCGCTGGTCAATGCGCCACCGAGTGAAAGTGTTGCAGCCAGCATGGCTGCGCCTACCCAGTTCTTCATGATTTTTCCTTGCCTCGATCGCTTTCCATCGATCGTCTTTCGTCGCCTTCACCCCATAACGCATATAGCTGCAACGATTTCCCGCGACAGACCGACGCGGTCAACATCTCGTCAAAGAAAACAGGCGCGCTTGCGCACGCCTGTTTGGACTTTAGAGGGAGTCTCAGTAGCGCCAGCCGTGACGACGCACGTGATGCGGCCGGTGCCAGCCGTGATGGCGGCGGATGTGATGCGGACGATGCCAACCGTGGTGACGCCGCATGCCGTGATGCCCGCGATAGCCGCGATTGTGGTGATGACGATACTGCACCTCAGTCGTCAGCTTCTCACCGCCTTGCACGGACGATACGATGCCCGGGCTGTTCAGCGAGACTGCATTTGCCTGCTGCGTCGGCGCTGCGACGAACAGCAATCCTGCGATGGCGGCTAGGCCAAAAAATTTCTTCACGTTCACGTGTTCTCTCCTGAGTCTGCTGCGTTCATGTCGAGATGCAGCTTCACGAATGGATCATCGCCCATGTGCATGACGCTAGGGCGCAGGAGGTGAACGCGATGTGAATATGCTCGGTGCGATATGTCGCAGGGTTTTGTGACGCATCGCTGGAACGAAAGTCAGCGCATGCGACCGCCATCTCCGCAGTTGCAAAGTTTCGGCCCGACGTCATTGAAAATTAAAGTATGAAGTGTCGGCTCAGCCGCGGCGCCAGTAGCAGTTCATGCGCGGCACGATCACGGTGCCGCTCGGGCGATATTCCTGCACCAGATTGGCGGTGCAATCGCGCACGGCATTCGGGCCGGGATTGTAGCTGGGATAGACACCGCGTTCGTCCGGTGTGCGATAGATGCGAACGCGCGGACGGGCACGGCGAGGTTGAACGCTGTCGTCGGATTGGGCGACCTGCGTGGCCGTCTGTGCCTGTGCGACGCCAACCATCGGCAACGCGCCGAGCGCAACCGCCAATCCCAGTGCCGCCATCATGATCCGCATTTTAACGCCCCAAACCGCCATGGGCATGATCCCGAAAAGTAAATGCCGGTTTTCGCCGACAAACGGGTTCGTTTGTCGAGGGATCATGCTTCAAACAACGCCGCAAAGTCTCTGATTGACGCCCGTCCGTCAACCGCTGGTGAACGCACTGCACCGGCGCATTGCCATGTCACGGGAATTGGCTAGACAGGGAAACATGTGGCACCAGGCAAAAGCTCCCGATCTCGCGGAAATGGAGGACATGACCCATGCCATGCTGGCCCTCCTGCCGGAGGATTTCCGCAGGCTCTGCGCGGGCGTGATCATCCGGGTCGACGATTTCCCGACCGATGAGGTGCTGGAGGAGATGCAGGCCGAGACCGAATTCGATCTGCTGGGCCTGTTCCAGGGTGTCGGCCTGCCATTCCAGAGCCAGGACAATACCGGGCAGTTGCCCAACATGATCTGGCTGTATCGCCGGCCGATCCTGGATTACTGGGCCGAACACGACGAAACCCTCGGCCATATCGTCCGCCACGTGCTGATCCACGAGATCGGCCACCATTTCGGCCTGTCGGATGCCGATATGGAGGCGATCGAGGCTGGCGTCGCCGATTAGCCCTGCATAAATCACCCTTGGACGGGCCGCCCGATCGGGCTAAAACGCCCGCTCAATCCGAGGATATGTTCATGGACAAGTTCACCACGCTGGAAGGCGTCGCGGCGCCGCTGAAGATCATCAATGTCGATACCGACATGATCATCCCGAAGCAGTATCTGAAGACCATCAAGCGTACCGGTCTCGGCAAGGGTTTGTTCTCGGAAGCGCGCTACCTCGATGACGGCAGCGAGAACCCGGATTTCGTGCTCAACAAGCCGGCCTACCGCAATGCCAAAATCATGGTGGCCGGCGATAATTTCGGCTGCGGTTCGTCGCGCGAACACGCGCCGTGGGCGCTGCTGGATTTCGGCATCCGCTGCGTGATCTCGACCTCGTTCGGCGACATTTTCTACAACAACTGCTTCAAGAACGGTGTGCTGCCGATCCGCGTCTCGCAGAAGGATCTCGACGCGCTGTTCGACGATGCCGAGCGCGGCGCCAATGCGACGATCACCATCGATCTGCCGAACCAGGAAATTCGAGGCCCCGACGGCGGCACGGTGAAATTCGAAATCGATCCGTTCCGCAAGCACTGCCTGCTCAACGGTCTCGACGATATCGGCTTGACGATGGAGAAGAAGGCCTCCATCGACAGCTACGAAGAGAAGCTCAAGACCGCGCGCGCCTGGGCCTGATCTCACTTCGGAAGGTGACGCGTGATTCCTGACGTCGTCACCTTTTGGGAGGGCCCGCTCGATGCGCTGCGCAGGCTGTGCCTGAGATCGCAGGTCGAGGCCGGCCACCGCGTCACGCTCTACAGTTTTGCACCGATCACCGATCTGCCTGATGGCGTGAGCAATGCCGATGCGGAAGCCGTGCTGCCGCGGGCTTTCGCCGAGCGGCTGCGCCCATCAGCTCCCGATGGCGCGTGGGTTGGCTGGACCCCACTGCAGTTCAGCGATTTCTTTCGCATCCGGCTGATGGCCGAAGGTCTCGGCCTCTGGCTCGACGCGGATGTGTTGCTGCTGAAGTCGATCGAGATCGATCCGGCAAAACCTTATTTCGCCTGGGAGAAGCGACGTCAGCTCGGCAATTCGGTGCTGTATCTGCCGCCTGACGATCCGATCGTCGCGGCGTTCGAGGCGCTGATCAAGCAGGACGAATTGACGCCCGACTGGATGTCACTGCGTCACCGGCTGGCTTTTACGTGGCGCAAGCTGCGCGACAGGTCGAAGCGCGCGAGCGACGTCCGCGTCGCGATCTTCGGCCCGGCATCGCTGACGGCGCTGGCGAAGCGCCATGGCGCGCAGCATCACGCGCTGCCGCGGAAGTCGTATTATGCGGTTCATGCCGAGCCGAAGCTGTTCTTCGAACCATCGGACTTTGCGGGGCTGATTGGCGATCCCGAAATATTGGGCTTCCACATCTCGCCGAAGGGGCGCGGGAAAGACGCGCCGATGCCGGGAAGCTTTTATGCGTGGGCGACGGAGCACCTTGGGAAGGCTTAGCGGACTCGCGCGAACCTCTCCATTGTCGTCCCCGCGAAGGCGGGGAGGTGGATTCACACTCGAAGTGCAACAGCTGTCGAGCAAAGAGCTCGGCGGGGGTATGCCAGTCAAGGCACTTTCGGGGTGTGCTGTTGTAAGCCAGCACGGCATCGGCAAGATCCTGGGAGGTGAGCGTAGCTAGATCTGTCTTGCGCGGAATCCGGCGGCGCATGCGACCGATGGTATTCTCGACGCCACCTTTCTGCCAAGGGGCGTAGGGATCGCAGAAAAACGTCTGCCGGCGGCGCATGCGACCGATGGTATTCTCGACGCCACCTTTCTGCCAAGGGGCGTAGGGATCGCAGAAAAACGTCTG